>JAJWJX010000028.1:0-45487 GCA_021623045.1 Segatella copri
TGCCCTGGGCTAGGAGCTTCTGCCCTTTCAGGGCGTGTGGAGCCAACTTGCGAAAGTTCAGTCAAGAATTATAGAATTTAAGAATTTTCATTCTCATCATTTCTTATCGTCATGAATGAAGAAATTCTCTAATTCTTAAATTCTTGATAAAAAGCTTTACCCCTTTACTGTGAGAATGGCTGGCGATATTGACAGCCTGCCTTCCAGTTGCTGCAGCCATAGGCTGTCTTGCCCTTGATGATGACGCCCTTGCCACAAAGCGGACATGGCTTGCCAACCATTGGATCGGCTGGAGCCTGAGGAGCAGAAGCAGGCTGGGCTGCATCTTGAGTAGCTGCCTCCTTTTTCTTGGCTGGGGCTTTCTTGGCTGGAGCTTTCTTCGCCGCAGGCTTTTTCTTGAGGTCTTCCTCTGTCATGATGGTCACTCTCCGGTTGCTGTTGTCTGACAATACATCGATGACAATCTTGTTGATCTGTTCTTTCAGTCCGTTGATGAAGTCGGCAGGATCGTAGGTCTTGTGCTCGATGTCGCGGAGTTTCTTCTCCCAGATACCGGTCAGTTCGCAACTCTTCAGCAGTTCCTCATGGATGGTGTCAATGAGTTCGATGCCTGTCGGGGTTGCCATCAGATTCTTGCGCTGGCGACGGATGTAGTGGCGCTTGAAGAGGGTCTCGATGATGCCGGCACGGGAGGATGGTCGGCCGATTCCGTTCTCCTTCAATGCAGCACGAAGTTCTTCGTCTTCTACGAATTTACCGGCTGTCTCCATCGCACGGAGCAGGGTTGCCTCGGTATAATACTTAGGTGGCGTGGTCCATTTCTCCGTCAGGGTAGGCTGATGTTCTCCCGATTCGCCTTTTGTGAAGGATGGGAGGGTTCTTTCTTCTACCAATTCCTTCTTGGCACCATTACCTGAGTCTGCATTTCCGTTGGCGTTATCTGAAGCATCATCGTCATCTGCATTCTTTACATCCTTGGCATAGACTACTCGCCAGCCTGGTTCGAGAATCTCCTTACCGCTCACCTTAAACTCTATCTTTTCCGGTTTTGGACCATCTTCGTTGATGACTTCGCCCAATACTGTGGTAGTGGAGAATTTACAGTCCGGATAGAACACGCTGATAAAGCGCTTGGCGATGAGATCATACACGTTTGCCTCCATATCGGTGAGTCCGGTTGGCGGAACACCGGTTGGGATAATGGCGTGGTGGTCGGTTACCTTACTGTTATCGAAAACCTTCTTGCTCTTCGGCAATTTCTTGCTGATTGTTGCGAGCTGCTGGATGAGCGGGAGGTATTTCTGCTGACTCATGATCTTTGCCTGACTCACTCCGTTCAGAATCTGCGGACATTTCGGATAGATATCGTCGGTCAGGAACTGGGTATCTACACGAGGATAAGTGGTGTACTTCTTCTCGTAGAGACTCTGGATGAGTTTCAGCGTAATATCGGCAGAGTAAGCAAACTTTTTGTTGCAATCCACCTGTAGCGAGGTGAGGTCGTAGAGATGAGGTGGCGCCTCGTTTCCCTTCTTCTTGCTTACATCGGTAACGGTGAAGGGTTTGCCGGCGATGGTACTGAAAGCCTTCTCGCCTTCCTCCTTGCTGGTAAACTTGCCGCTGGTAGCGGTAAACTGGGTGTCGCGGTAGATGGTGGCGAGTACCCAGTAAGGTTCAGAAACGAAGTTGTCGATTTCCTTCTGGCGGTTTACGATGAGGGCAAGGGTAGGGGTCTGCACCCGGCCGATGCTGAGCACCTGCCGGTTCTGACCGTATTTCAATGTATAAAGTCGAGTGGCGTTCATACCGAGAATCCAGTCGCCGATGGCACGGGAAAGTCCGGCAAGATAGAGTGACTGATATTCCCCCTGGTCTTTCAGTTCCTGGAAGCCTTGCTTGATGGCCTCATCGGTCATGGACGAAATCCATAGTCTCTTGACGGGGCATTTCGCCTGTGCCTTCTGCATCACCCATCTCTGGATGAGCTCTCCTTCCTGTCCGGCGTCACCGCAGTTGATGATGCTGTCGGCAGCCTGCATCAGTTTCTCGATGGTAGCAAACTGCTTCTTGATACCTTCATCGTTGATGAGCTTGATACCGAATCGCTGTGGAATCATCGGCAACGCCGCAAGGCTCCAATGCTTCCACATCGGAGTATAATCATCCGGTTCCTTCAGCTCACAAAGGTGGCCGAAGGTCCATGTTACTTGGTAACCATTACCTTCCATATAACCGTCGCGTGCCGTGGTAGCCCCGATGATTCGGGCGATATCCTTAGCCACACTCGGTTTCTCTGCTATACAAACTATCATGTTTTATTCTTATTTCTGTTTGCAAAGGTACAATAAAATAATGAGATAGCCATCATTTTGTCTTCTTTTTCTCATTGCCGGGAATAAAATATTCCACAAAAAAGGTCGCCCTGAAAGAGCAAAAGCTTCTTGCATTCAAAGCTTTTGCCCTTTCAGGGCGACCTTGCTGATTGTTATCTAACCCAGGGCGCTGCCCTGGGCTAGGAGCTTCTGCCCTTTCAGGGCGTGTTCGTATAAATCTGCGTGCGATTACTCGTACTCCTGCCAGCTCTTAATCTGCAACTGGTCTTGGCTCATTGTGCAGAATGCCTCGATGAAGGCGGAAGCCAGACGGGCATTGGTGAACAGAGGAATGTTGTGGTCGATGGCGCCACGACGGATTCTGTAACCATTGGTGAGCTCACGCTTGGTATGATTCTTAGGGATGTTGACGATGAGGTCGAACTTGTGGTCAGCAATCATCTGCATCACGTTAGGGAGATCTTTGTGGTCCTCATCAGGCCATCCTACGGCTGTAGCCTTCACGTTGTTGTCGTTGAGGAACTTCGCTGTACCGGCTGTAGCATAGATGGTGTAACCGTTCTTCACCAGCGCCTGGGCAGCGTCGAGCAGAGAAGCCTTTTCCTTCGCACCACCGCTTGAAAGCATGATGCCCTTGTCCTTTGAAGGAATCTTGTAGCCGGTGGCAATCAAAGAGTTGAGCAATGCCTCCTCGAAAGTATCACCCATACAGCCTACCTCACCGGTAGAACTCATATCTACACCCAAAACTGGGTCGGCGTTCTGCAAACGGGCGAATGAGAACTGGGATGCCTTCACACCCATGCGGTCGATATCGAAAGCAGACTTATCCGGTTTCTGATATGGAGCATCGAGCATGATGCGGGTAGCCGTCTCGATGAAGTTGCGCTTCAATACCTTGCTCACGAATGGGAACGAACGGGATGCACGGAGATTACACTCGATTACCTTCACATCGCGACCCTTAGCCAGATACTGGATATTGAAAGGACCAGAGATGTTGAGCTCCTTGGCAATGGCACGTGAAATCTTCTTGATCTGACGGGCTGTAGCGAAGGAAATCTGCTGGGCAGGGAAGGTCATGGTAGCGTCACCAGAGTGAACACCTGCATACTCTACGTGCTCTGAAATACCATACTCTACAATCTCACCGTTCTGGGCAACACCGTCGAACTCAATCTCGTTGGTCTCTGTCATGAACTGGGAGATAACTACTGGGTATTCCTTAGAAACCTCAGAAGCTGCCTCCAGGAAGCGACGCAACTCATCATCATCGTGGCAAACGTTCATGGCTGCACCGGAAAGTACGTAAGATGGACGAACGAGAACAGGATAGCCTACCTCGTCGATGAACTTCTGAACATCCTCCATTGATGTGAGGGCGCTCCACTTAGGCTGGTCGATGCCCAGCTTATCGAGCATGGCAGAGAACTTACCACGGTTCTCGGCACGGTCGATGTTGACAGGAGATGTACCCAGGATTGGCACAGACTGGCGATGGAGCTTCATAGCCAGGTTGTTTGGAATCTGACCACCTACAGAAACAATCACGCCACGTGGTGACTCCAGGTCGATGACATCGAGTACACGCTCGAATGAAAGCTCATCGAAGTAGAGACGGTCGCACATATCGTAGTCGGTAGATACGGTCTCCGGGTTGTAGTTGATCATGATTGACTTGTAACCCAACTTGCGGGCTGTATTGATGGCGTTTACTGAACACCAGTCGAACTCTACAGAAGAACCGATGCGGTAAGCACCCGAACCGAGAACGATGACAGACTTCTCGTTCTTGTAGTAGTTGATGTCGTAACCCTCTACGGCGTAAGTCATGTAGAGATAGTTGGTAAGGTCTGGATGCTCGCTTGCCACAGTAGGGATGCGCTTTACGGCAGGAAGGATGTTCAACTTCTTGCGCTGGGCACGAACAGCGAGCACCTCCTTTTCCATATTGGTGTTCTGAGTCTTCAATACGAAGCGGCCAATCTGGAAGTCAGAGAAGCCCAATACCTTAGCCTCGCGCAATACCTCGGCAGGAATCTCCTCCAGAGTATTATATTCAGAAAGTTTGTGCTTGTAATCTACGATATTCTTCATGCGCTCGATGAACCAAGGATCAATCTTGGTCAGCTCCTCGATGCGCTCGATGGTGTAACCTTCCTCCAAAGCCTGGGCAATGGCGAAGATACGGAGGTCGGTAGGGTTGGAAAGCTCCTCATCCAGGTTATCGAACTTGGTGTGGTCGTTGCCTACGAATCCGTGCATTCCCTGACCAATCATGCGGAGACCCTTCTGGAGCATCTCCTCGAATGAACGGCCGATAGACATGATTTCGCCTACAGACTTCATGGAAGAACCAATCTTGCGGCTTACACCGGCAAACTTGGTAAGGTCCCAACGAGGAATCTTACAGATCATATAGTCGAGTGATGGAGCTACATAAGCTGAGTTAGGAGTACCCATCTCGCCAATCTGGTCGAGTGTATAACCGAGGGCAATCTTGGCTGCAACGAAGGCGAGCGGATAACCTGTAGCCTTGGAAGCGAGGGCAGAAGAACGGCTCAAGCGAGCATTGATCTCGATGATACGGTAGTCGTTGGTCTCAGCGTTGAAAGCATACTGGATGTTGCACTCACCCACAATCTGGAGGTGACGGACGCACTTCACGGCGATGTCCTGCAACATCTTCACCTGCTCGTCGGTAAGAGAACAGGTTGGAGCCACCACGATAGACTCACCTGTGTGAATACCCAGTGGGTCGAAGTTTTCCATAGAGGCAACGGTGAAGCAACGGTCGTTAGCATCACGGATGCACTCGAACTCAATCTCCTTCCATCCCTTCAGGCTCTCCTCAACGAGTACCTGAGGTGCGAAAGTGAAGGCTGATTCAGCAATCTCCTTGAACTCCTCTTCGGTCTTGCAGACACCGGAACCGAGACCACCCAGCGCATAGGCAGAACGGATCATGATAGGGTAGCCGATGTTGCGTGCCGCAGCCACAGCCTCCTCCATGTTCTCGCAAGCGTGGCTTACAGGAACCTTGAGGTCAACCTTGTTAAGCTCCTTTACGAAGAGGTCGCGGTCTTCTGTGTTCATGATAGCCTCTACCGAAGTACCCAACACATCTACACCGTACTCCTTGAGCACACCGTTGAGGTAAAGTTCTGTACCAACGTTCAAACCCGTCTGTCCACCCCAAGCCAGCATGATGCCGTCTGGGCGCTCCTTCTTGATAATTTCAGTTACAAAAAAAGGTGTCACCGGCAAGAAATAAACCTTGTCAGCAATACCTTCACTTGTCTGAATTGTAGCAACGTTTGGATTAATGAGGACGGAACTAATACCCTCCTCGCGCAAAGCCTTGAGAGCCTGCGAACCGGAATAGTCAAACTCACCTGCCTGGCCGATCTTCAAAGCACCGGAACCCAGAACGAGGACTTTCTTAAGCTGTTTCTTCATCATTTATATAACTATAAGTTTGTTCTTTATATGTCTTGTTATTTATGTTTTTAGCAACTAAACTGTATTTGCGTTAGTTCACAAATGGTAGACACACTATTTCTAGATGCAAAGTTACGCTATTTATTTGATTATTCCAAATTTTCTGCAAATCTTTACAGTTAAATAACATCAATTATTATTATTTCTTCTCTAGAATGTCGTATTTTTGCAATTATTTTGTTACTTTTGCAGCGGCTTTTAGTCATGTAGAAAAAGAATAAAAATAGCAAACAAGATAAATATAACAACAATGAAAGTCGGATTATTCGTCCCTTGTTATGTGGATGCCCTTTATCCTGAAGCGGGTGTGGCTACATACAAGTTGCTTAAGCATTACGGACTAGACGTGGGTTATCCCGAAAAACAGACTTGCTGCGGCCAGCCAATGGCTAATGCGGGTTTTCAGGACAAGTCGGAGAAGGTCATAGAGAAATTTGATGAACTGTTCAAGGATTACGATTATATCGTAGCTCCTTCTGCCTCATGTGCCGCTTACGTAAAGGTGTATTATCCTAAAATCCTTGAGGGTAAGCACGAGTGTATTTCCTCAAAGAAAATCATGGATGTTGTGGAGTTCCTTCACGATGTCCTTAAGGTGGATCATGTGCCGGGCAAGTTCCCGCATGTGGTGAGTGTACACAACAGTTGTCACGGTGTGCGCGAACTGGGATTGTCATCTCCTTCTGAGCGCCACATCAAGCCTTTCAACAAGATTATCGACCTGTTGAATATGGTGGAAGGCATTACCATCCACGAACCGGAGCGCAAGGATGAGTGCTGCGGATTTGGCGGTATGTTCTCTATTGAGGAACCTGCCGTTTCTACCCGTATGGGCGAGGAGAAGATCAAGCGCCACATGGCTACAGGCGCTGAGTTTGTTACCGGACCGGATTCTTCCTGTCTGATGCACATGGCTGGAATCGCCAAGAAAGAGAAGATGCCGATCAAGTTTATTCATGTTGTTCAAATATTAGCTGCAGGACTATGAGTACAGAACATTCCAAGAGAGCTGCGAAGTTTACGCAGAACGTAGAGAAGACCACCTGGCACGACGCTACCTTCTGGTCTGTTCGTCAGAAGAGAGATAAGATGGCGCAGGAACTTCCTGAGTGGGAAGATCTCCGTGAGCATGCGTCTGAAATCAAGATGCACACGATTACCCATCTCGCCGATTATCTCGATATGTTTTCCAAGAACCTGGAGAGCCGCGGGGTGAAGGTTCACTGGGCAAAGGATGCACAGGAATTTAATGAGATTGTGCTCGGTATCCTGAAAGATCATAACGTGAAGAAGATGGTGAAGTCGAAGTCGATGCTCACCGAGGAGTGCGAGATGAATCCTTATCTGGAGCAGCACGGCATTGACGTGGTGGAGACCGACCTGGGTGAGCGCATCATCCAGCTCTTGCATCAGAAGCCTAGCCATATCGTGATGCCTGCCATCCACCTGAAGCGTGAGGAGGTAGGTAAGATGTTCGAGGAGAAGGGTATCTCCAAGGAAATCGGCAACTATGATCCTACTTACCTGACCCGCTGTGCCCGTCATCATCTCCGCGACCAGTTTATGGAAGCCGGAGCAGGTATGACCGGATGTAACTTCGGTGTGGCTGCCACCGGCGATTGCGTGGTTTGCACCAACGAGGGTAATGCGGATATGACCACTTCCATGCCTAAGCTCCATATCGTAGCGATGGGTATTGAGAAACTGGTTCCTGATTATAAGTCATTGGCTGTGTTCCAGCGTCTGCTTTGCCGCTGCGGAACCGGTCAGCCTACCACCGCCTTCACTTCTCATTTCCGCCAGGCTCGTCCGGGTGCTGAGATGCATGTAGTATTGGTGGATAATGGCAGAAGCGACATTCTTGCTGATAAGGACCACTGGCAGACGTTGAAGTGTATGCGTTGCGGAGCCTGCATGAATACCTGTCCGGTTTATCGTCGTTCAGGCGGTTACAGCTACACCTATTTTATTCCGGGACCTGTAGGTGTGAACCTGGGTATGCTGAAGAATCCTCAGAAGTACAGCGACAATGTTTCGGCATGTACTTTGTGCTTGTCTTGCGACAATGTCTGTCCTTCCAAGGTAGGACCAGGTTCGCAGATTTATGTCTGGCGCCAGAGTCTGGAGAAGTTGGGTAAGGCTGATCCTGTAAAGAGGGCAATGTCGAATGGTATGAAGTATCTCTTCGACCGTCCTGCGCTCTACACCACTGCCCTGAAGTTTGCTCCGCTTGTCAATCTGGTTCCTGAATGCTGCACGCACTTCAGCAATTGGAATGCCTGGGGCATCGGTCACGCCATGCCTGAGTTTGCAAAGAAGAGTTTCCATCAGCTTTGGAAAGAAGGTAAGGTGAAGTAGTGGGTCATCATAAAGTTCAAAGTTCAAATTTCAAAGTTCAATGAAGAAAGAAGATTTCCTGAACAAGTTGCGTAAGAATACGCACGTTCAATTCGATATGCCTGCCGTAGATGTGAAGGGTATCCAGTATGAGGATACGCTGAAACAGTTTATTGAAATGACGGAATCGGTAGGTGGCCATGTGATAGAGGCGAAGGAGGGTGAGAGTCTGGATGAACTGGTAAAGAAGGCTTATCCTGAAGCCAAGGTCTTTGCTTCTCATCTGCCAGAAATCACGATTGCCCAGAAGAACCCTGATACGGTGGCTGAGGCTAACGACCTGAATGGTACTGATGTGGGTATTGTTCGTGGCGAAGTGGGTGTTGCCGAGAATGGTTGCGTCTGGATTCCTCAGACCATGAAGGAGAAAGCTGTGCTTTTCATCTCGGAATACCTTGTGATATTCCTCGAAAAAGAGAAGATTGTGAACAATATGCATGAGGCTTATGCCCGAATCGAGATGGATCCGAAGTACAATTTCGGTACTTTCATCAGTGGTCCTTCCAAGACTGCCGATATTGAGCAGGCACTGGTAATGGGTGCGCAGGCAGCCAGAGGCGTAACCGTAGTGCTTTTGTAAAAGAAGTATTGAATCTTAATCTATACGAATAAAGCCCACCAAATCGGTGGGCTTTATTCTTATCTCTGCTCAGTTAGATTTCCCATTGGTATGTGTCGTAGATGACCCCTCTTCCTCCGAATCCTTCCTTTTGGTGGATGAGATTCTTGTTAAGATACTTGCCCGCATCTTCTGTGGATTTGCCGAAGTCGAAGTATGGGACATTCCATGGGCATTTGTGGAGGATAAAGTCGAAGAGGGCATCCAAAGCTCCCAGTTCCTTGCCCAATTCGTTGGCAGCGATATACTGGGTATGAATTACTTGGGGGGTAGTATATACGATGCTTCCACCAATAATCGTTTCATCTTTCTTTACCACAAAGCAGAGAATGTGGTCTGGAAAACGATGCATAAGTAATTGCAGTTCCTCTTTCGAGTGTACAGGATGAGTATTATGCCTCTGCCAAAGATTCTTGTCCAATAAATCCCAAAAGTCTGTGATGTCCTTTGGAAATTTTGTAAATCCAACACTTAGTCCATGGCTCACAGCTTTCTTGATGCCTCTTCTTCTCTGCTCGCTGAATCGTAAGGGGGCATTGAGAAAAATGGTAGTGGAAATCTCTCTAGCTATCAACTTTGCCTTCCCAATATAGGAGAGAGCATAGAGGTCCTCTTCCGAAGGGATGCTCTGGTATATCCATGGCATTGCCTTGTAGATACATAACTGGAAATCATTTTGCAGGAGATAGTCCTTGAGAGCCTGAAAGATGTCGATGCAAACTTCTGCTGTTACCTTGGAACAAGTCAGTAAGCCTCCATACGTCAGTCCTTGGTGAGAATAGAGAATCTTCTTGTCCTCATCCGCAGTTTCATTGGCAGGAAGAATGGCATACAAGCGTCCTTTATAATAGAACATCAAGGAATGGTCATGAAATCTGTCTTGATGATAGTCCATATAGTTTCTGTCGAAGAGGAAGGTGCCTTGTCTGGATTTCCAAACAAAGTTGTTCCATTCGGCAGCGTCTTTTGGGGTATATCTTTTGATTTCTATCATGGCTCTGATGTTGTGCTATGTGTGGTATGGATGTATTTCAGAAATTCATCGTATTCATACAGATAGTCTTCTGGCTCATAAAGTTCAGAGGCAAGCACCAGGCATACGGCTCCCTCGGAGAAATCATCCAGTGTGCGCCATATCTCTGTGCCGAGATAGAGCCCCATGCCAGGATTGCTGAGCTGGTATTTCTTGGTCTCCTTGCCGTTGTCTAGGGATACGGTAAATGATCCATGCACGGCGATGATGACTTGCTGGAGCTTTTTGTGGGCATGACCGCCTCGGTTGCCACCCTGTGGCACATCGTATATCCAGTAGGCACGTTTCAAGTCGAAGGGAAGCTCGATGTTCTCCTCTGATACGGTCAGGTTGCCTCTAGGGTCGGATATGGTATGTAATTTGATGATTCTACCTAATTCTTTCATAAAGTTGTATTCTTTTATTTGATAACGCTCTTTTTCTTTTTTTATTGCTTATTGCTTATCCTTCTTGGGCAACTTGATGCTGGCATTGAACTTACGATGGCTCATTTCCTTCTTAATTTCCTTGGAGTAGAGGCTTGCACCTTCACGGTTCAGATGGTTGGCATTGTGGAATAATGCCCTGTGATGGGTGTAGGCAGTGTCGCAATAATGGTTAAGGAATGGGATGCCTTCCTGTTGGCAGATAAGCTTGAACCTGCGAAACACTGAGTCGCTTTGGTAGGATAGCTGTGGCGATGCTGTGAATATGAGGCTGGTATGGCTCCTTTTGCATTCGGCTATCAACTTGTGCAGATATTCATATTTCTTTCTGTCGTGTTTGTTTTGGGGTAAGGTCTCCTTCTCGATGGCTTGGCATCCCTCGTAGGGAGAGTAACCCTTGGTATAGCTCATGGCTGGATGACGCCAGTCGGCAAGCAGCTTGAGTAACCTCGAATTATACTGATAGAAAGGAAAGAGCATCTTGATGCGCTCGGTGGAGTCCACGTCCCAGAAAATCTCTCGTATGCCTGGTCGGTGGTAATAGGGGCGCAGGTTGGTGAGATAGGTACTGTTGTCATCTTGCAGCAGGTCATAGTCTGGTTCTACATCGTAGATGAGCATGTGGGGCATGCGTCTTTGCTTGAGTAGTTGCAGTCTGCCCATGCTGAAGATGATGCCCATGCGGTCTTCTCCCACATTATAATAGTTGCCCAAGATGTCTGGGTCGTAGTGATGCAAGGCTCTCGACGACCCCATGATGATGGAGTCGGCTATCAGCTCATTGTGGATATAGCGCATCCTGCCGCTCTCGCCTTTTACCTGAAGGTCGAGATAACGAAAGGTTTGTGCCGTGATGATATATATGATGGTCAGCAAGATAAGAAAGACCATGATTTTACTTAAGAACTTTTTCATATTTCAGCTTACGATTTGTTTCAACTTACGTTTATTTCAGCTTACGATTTAGAAACCTGCGTAGATGAATTGCCCCGAATCGAATACACCGAAGAGGAAGATGCTGGTAGTTACCACGACGTATGTACACCATCTCACCCAGAGCTTCGGATGATGGAATGGATTTTGACCTGGGGTTACTTCAACGATGAGATCTTTGGCGAATACCATCAAGATGAATAAGAGGATGAATTTTTCAAATACCCAGAAGTTCATGTCTTGCTCAGTGAATATCTTGCCGATTACATGGAAGGCATCGCCCACGCTTGGCATTCGGAAGAATATCCATAGGAAGTTGATGAGCAGGAAGTTGATGAGGATGCTTATTCCTCTCCTCATTCTCTGCCTAACTTTGTGCTCGGTATTTCTACTCTCTTTGGTGAAGCTTAGCATCTTCTCCATCACTTGGAAGAATCCGTGAAGAACTCCCCAAAGTATGAAGGTCCAGTTAGCCCCATGCCAAATGCCACTGATGAGGAAGGTGATAATGATGTTGAGATAGGTTCTCCCCTTGCTGCATCTGTTTCCGCCTATGGGGATGTAGATGTAATCGCGCAGCCATTGGGAGAGACTGATGTGCCAACGATGCCAAAAGTCGGTGACGCTATGGGCAAAGTAGGGATTGTGGAAATTCTGTTGCAAGCGGATGCCGAGCATGGAAGCCGAACCGATGGCTATGAGAGAGTAGCCGGCAAAGTCGGTGTATAGTTGGATGGAATAGAGGACGGAGGCTGCCAGCAGTTCTGATCCACTGTGCTGCATATAGCCATCCAGCACGGGATTCACGTAGAGCAAGAGACGGTCGGCAATAACCGTCTTCAAGAACATACCCCACACTATCATCTTGGCACCATTTGCCAACTGCTGATAGTTAGGACGCACCAGCTGGCTCAGTTGGCATCTCAGGGCATCGTATCGGTTGATAGGACCTGCCGTGATGGATGGGAAGAAGGATATATAGAGCATGTAGGTGGGCAGATGATGCTCTGCTTGATACTTATCTCTGTAAACATCGAAGAGATAACTCAATGCCTGAAAGGTGAAGAAAGAGATACCCAGTGGTACTATGAGGGTATGGTGAGATGAGAGGCTATCCATGTAGAGCACCTCTGTGAGGATAAAGTCTGTATATTTGTAGAAGAGCAGGGGGAGGGTGGTGAGAAGGGCTCCTAAATAAACAATGAGTTTGCTTCTGTTGTTTGAGGTGCTGTTTGTTCTCTCCTTTCCCTTATTTCTTTCTATCAATAGAGCGGAAGTATATGAGATGAGTGTTACCACCAAAAGTATAGCTGCCAATGACTGGTTGTAATAGTAGTATAGGGCATAGGAAATCGCCAACAAAAAATACTTTTTGATGGCTTCCTTCTTGATGGCATGGAGCAGCAAGAAGAGGAAGGGAAATAAGGTGATGTATAGAAATGAATTGTAAATCATTGGAATAGTGTGGGCGAGTTTTCAATAAAAGAAGTACAGAAAACGAACTGTTAACTGTAACAGTTAACTTTTCGCTTTCTGTATTCTTTGTTGCTGGGCAGGTAACAAATCTGCCCTCTCGGTATTTTTTAATGGGGGATGATGTTATTTCTTCATGTATGGGTCGGTTCCCAATACAGTCTTTGCCAGACGCTTTGCCTTGTCGCGAAGCTGGTTGAGGTCATCGCCCTTCTCGCCGTAGCAGAGTACGACGCCCATGCGGCGGCCTACGTGAGCCTCTGGCTTGCCGAAGATACGGATGCGGGTGTGGTCTTCCTTCAAGGCATCGAGCATATTGTAGTTTAATGGCTCGGTGCTTTCCTCTGGCGAGAGGATGACGGCAGAACAGCCGATGTGCTCCAGATGGATTCCGGCGATAGGCAAGCCCATTACGGCACGGAAGTGGAGCTCAAACTCGCTCAGGTTGGTGGTGTGACCGAGGGTTACCATACCTGTATCGTGTGGACGAGGACTCAACTCTGAGAAGATGACTTCGCCCTGCTTGCTCAGGAAGAACTCTACGCCCCAGAGACCGGCACCCGTCAATGCCTTGGTTACTTCACCTGCAATGTGCTCAGCCTTCTTCAAAGCCTCCTCTGGAATCTGGAATGGCTGCCAGCTCTCGCGGTAGTCGCCGCCCTTCTGTACGTGGCCGATAGGTGGACAGAAGAGGGTAGGACCGTCTTTCTGGGTGACGGTGAGCAGGGTGAACTCAGAATCGAAGTCGATAAATTCCTCGATGATTACTTCCTTCACGTCGCCACGACCTTCTTCCATCGCCTCCTTGTAAGCCTCCATCAGCTCATCGTCGTTGTGCACATAGCTCTGACCATGACCGCTGGAGCTCATCAGTGGCTTCACTACGCATGGGAATCCGATTTCGTCGGCTGCGTTCTTGAACTCCTCGAAAGTCTTTGCATAGAAATACTTGGCTGTGCGCAGACCCAGTTCCTTGGCAGCCAGGTCGCGGATGGCACGGCGGTTCATGGTGTAGTTCACGGCACGTGCCGAAGGCACAACCTGGATGCCCTCTTTCTCGAAGTCGAAGAGGCGCTCGGTGCGGATAGCTTCAATCTCAGGCACGATGATGTCTGGGTGATGTTTCTCAACCACTGCGGTCAATGCGTCGCCATCGAGCATCGAGAACACTTCTCGCTCGTCGGCTACCTGCATGGCTGGTGCATTGTCATACTTGTCGCAAGCGATGACATACTGTCCTGCTCGCTTTGCGGCGATGGTGAATTCCTTGCCCAGTTCGCCTGAGCCCAAAAGCATAATCTTCTTCATTTATATGATGTTTAATATTTTATGTCCCTAAAATTAATCACTAATCCCTAATAATTAATCCCTAATAATTAATCACTAAGTCCGAATTTCTTTCTGATAAATTCTGCGATAAACTTCTCTGTCTCCTCTATTCCCAGATGGCTGCTGTTGATGCAGAGGTCGTAGCTCTCGCTGTGTCCCCACTTCTTGCCAGTGTAGTAATCGTAGTAGGAGGCGCGCTGTTCCTCGTGGCTTTCGATGAACTTGCGGGCGGTGGCTCTGTCGATGTTCTTTCGCTTGCACACTGCCTTGATGCGGTCGTCGATGTTGGCGGTAATGAAAATATTGATCACATTCTTGTAATCACGCAGCACATAGTCGGCGGTTCTGCCCACAAACACGCAGTTGCCCTCATCGGCAGCCTTTCTGATGGCGTCGCTCTGGAACTTGTACAGGCCTTCCTGTGAGAAGTCGTTGTGATAGAAGTTGTTGTCGCTCAAGAAAGGCAGATGGAAATGGAAGAGAGACTTGAAGAATCCCTTCTGCTCATCGTTCTGCTCGAAGAATTTCTCCGAAAAACCGCTCTCCTTGGCAGCAAGGTTGAGCAGTTCCCGGTCATAGCACTTGCAACCGAAATCCTCAGCCAGCTTCTCGGCGATGATATGGCCGCCGCTACCTATTTGGCGACCTACGTTTATGATAATCTTATTCATAATTCATAATTTATAGTTTATAATTTATAGGGCAATCTTGCTAAACTGCGAAGCTGCTATTAACTATTAACTTTTAACTTTTAGCTGTTCTTGGTGTTGTCTTTTCAACTTGTTCATGTACCATGACATTACGATGGCAGCGATGACTGCGGCTGAGAAGTCGGAGATAGGCATACTGTACCATACTCCATCAATGTCCCATATCATCGGCAGGAAAGCCAGGAGCGGCAGGAGGATGAGCAACTGTCTCGACAAGGAGAGGAAGATACTGATCTTCACCTTTCCGATGCACTGGAAGAAGTTGGTGATAACCATCTGGAATCCGATGACCGGGAAGCAGAACATCACCACTCTGATCGCCTTAATACCCAAGTCTATCAGTTGCTTATCGGTTGTAAACAGTCGTGCGCAGTAGTAAGGCAGGAACATCGCTATCAGCCAGCCCGTTACCATGATGGCGGTGGCGGCAATGATGCTCAGATTCAGTACGCGCATCAGACGGTCCAGTTTCTGGGCTCCATAGTTGTATCCGGCTATAGGCTGCATTCCCTGGTTTACGCCGAATACGAACATGATGAACACCATTGCAATACCGTTGGCTATTCCGTAGGCACCCACGGAGAGGTCGCCTCCGAAACGCACCAGCTGGTTGTTGATGAAGATGACGATGATGCAGGCGCACACGTTCATCAGGAAAGGCGAAATGCCGATGGAAAGGATTTTGTCCACGAGCTTTCTCTTCAGTTTGTAGATGCCTTTCTTCATGTGGAGCAGCTCGTTCTTGTTGCTGAAGAGCTTGAACTGCCAGCACAGCGCCATCAGCTGCGATAGGATGGTGGCGATGGCAGCTCCCTGTATTCCCCATTTGAAGACGAGGATGAAGAGCGCATCCAATATCACGTTCATTACCACCGTGAAGATGGTGGCGTACATCGCCTGCTTCGGCTTGCTCGCCACCCTGAGCAGGGAGTTCATGCCGAAATACATGTGGCTCACCACATTGCCCAGCAGGATGATGACCATGTACTCATGAGCATAGATGAGCGTCTGGTCGCTGGCTCCGAAGAATCTCAGGATAGGGTCGAGGAAGAGCAGACAGATGATGCTCAATCCGATACCGATGATGAGATTCAGTGAAATCGTGTTACCCAGAATGTTTTGCGCTGTGGCATAGTCTTTTTGTCCCAACTTCACGCTGATGGCAGTAGATGCTCCTACGCCCACACCGGCTCCGAAAGCGGCGGTGAGGTTCATGAAGGGGAAGGTGATGGCGAGACCTGAGATGGCCATGGCTCCCACACCCTGACCGATGAATACTCGGTCTACGATGTTGTAGAGTGAGGCGGCGGTCATCGCAATCATAGCTGGCAAGGCATACTGAACGAGCAGCTTGCCCACCGGCTTGGTTCCTAATTCTAATGTCGCTTGTTTATTTTCCATTTATATCTGTTTTTTCCTCATAGCCGCTCGTCCAGCTTCTTTCAGAATGCAATTACAGCGGCTACTTGTCTGCAAAAGTACAAAAAATATCTGATACCTTATTATATATATGAGAAAAACTTGCATTTCATGATAAAAACTTCCCTTTTCCTTTGGTGTTTTCGTACAATTTCTGTACTTTTGCACTTCAGAATAAACAATTCAACTCATTAACAAATGCAATACAGAAATATTGCAGCAACAACAATAACAAACCGGACTACCGATATAATGATGAAAAAATTTTTGATGCTTTATGCATTTTTAATGACCGCTCTTTCTTTGTTTGCTCGCGAAGACAGGGTTAGCAATTTTGAGCAACTGATGCGGTTGCCCCGCATCGCCGAAACCGATATGGTGTCGTATCCGGGAGGCAAGTGTATGATGTATCGTCTTTATCTCAGAGACAAAGACCTCAGTCACACTCCCTTTTCGGTAAGTCGCCCTGCAGATTTTCTCTCTCCCCGTTCCATAGAGCGCAGAAAGAGGCAGAATCTGCCCATCGACGTTACTGATTTACCTGTAGCTCCTGCTTATGAGCAGGCTGTAAGCGAGGCTGGCATCGAGATTGTGGGCAAGAGCAAGTGGAACAATACCCTGCTGGTCCGCATTCATAAGGAGAAGGAACTACGGAAACTGGATGAACTCGATTTCATCACCCGGAAAATGAAGGTCTTCTCTGCTCCCGATTCTGTCAGTCAGCGCATCAGAAGTAGCGTTCGCAGGGGATTGAACGATTGGACTGGTGGAGTAGGCGAATATGGTGCTGCCGATGCGCAGATCCAGTCGCTCAACGGCAAGCGGCTGCATGCTGCCGGACATTTGGGCAAAGGAATGATGATTGCAGTCTTCGACGGCGGATTCATGAATGTGGATAAGATTCCGGCGCTGCATAATATCAGATTGGCGGGCGTTAAGGACTTTGTGGTTCCTCAATCCAAGAATATTTTCGCCGAGATGGAGCATGGAACGATGGTGCTTTCTACGATGGCTGCTAACGAACCCGAAAGATTCGTGGGGGTGGCGCCTGAGGCTCAATATCTGCTGGTGCGCTGTGAAGATGAGCGCACAGAGAGTCTGGCAGAAGAGGATTACTGGGCTTTTGCGGCTGAATATGCTGACAGCTGTGGTGTGGATGTCATCAACTCTTCGTTAGGCTATCATGGCTTCGATGATGCGTCAACCAACCATCATTATAATGAGCAGGACGGCAATTCTACCCTCATCTCCCGCACCGCTTCGATGTGTGCTGACAAGGGAATCATCTGTGTCAATTCTGCCGGAAACGACGGAATGGGAAGCTGGAAGAAAATCAATTTCCCTGCCGATGCACGCAATATCCTTACCGTGGGCAGCGTAAACGAAATGGGCGAGAATGCGGCTTTCAGTGCCGTGGGACCTACAGCTGACGGCAGAATCAAGCCTGACGTGATGGCTTACGGAAGTCCTACCTGTG
The DNA here is from genome assembly GCA_021623045.1 of Segatella copri. Lineage (GTDB taxonomy): Bacteria > Bacteroidota > Bacteroidia > Bacteroidales > Bacteroidaceae > Prevotella > Prevotella copri_T. The sequence goes on from JAJWJX010000028.1 coordinate 17,650, forward strand.
TGATTACGGGTCGTGGAAATATCATCAATGATAACGGAACGTCTTTCTCATCTCCGCTTATCGCCGGAATGGTAGCGTGTCTCTGGCAGGCTTTGCCTCAGAAGACGGCTAAGCAGATTATGAAACTCGTGAGATTGGCTGGTAATAACCAGCAGCATCCCGATAATGTATTCGGATATGGTGTGCCTGATTTCTGGAAGGCTTATCAGACGGGGAAAGCGATAAAGTAGTTAATAGTTTATAGTTTATAGTTTATAGGGCAAACTTGCTCTGCTAGCTATAAACTTTCAACTATAAACTGTAAATTTTAAACAGTAAACAGCATGGAACGACTTCGATTATCACTTTTTGAATTGAACTCCATGGTCCGCGACGTCATTTCGATGTCCTTGCCCGATAGCTATTGGGTGGAAGCGGAACTCTCCGAGGCTCGCGAGGGCTACGGAGGCCACTGCTATCTGGAACTTATCGAGAAGGATGAGCGGTCTAATACGCCCATTGCCAAGGCGCATGCCTCCTGCTGGCGAAACCGATGGATGTTCATCAAACCGAATTTCGAGCGCATCACCGGACAGCGCATTCATGCCGGTATGAAAGTGCTACTCAAGGTACACGCGCAGTTTCATGAGAACTATGGCTTCTCCTGGATAGTAGATGATATTGACCCTAACTATACGATGGGCGATATGGCGCGCAAGCGGCTGGAAATCATCAATACGCTGAAAGCAGAGGGCGTATTCGAACTGCAGAAGGAGTTGGCACTCCCGATGTTCTGCCAGCGCATCGCCGTCATTTCCAGTGCTACGGCAGCAGGTTATGGTGATTTCTGCAACCAGCTTGCCGATAACGATTATGGTCTGCAGTTTCAAACCCGCCTCTTTCCGGCTACGATGCAGGGCGAGGGGGTAGAGCAGAGCGTGATAGCTGCCCTCGACAGTATCAATGCCGAATGGGAACAGTTTGATTGCGTGGTCATCATCCGAGGCGGTGGCGCTACGAGCGATCTCTCGGGTTTCGACACCCTGGCGCTTGCCGAGAATGTGGCAAACTTCCCGCTGCCTATCATCACGGGAATAGGACATGAAAGGGACGAGAGTGTGCTGGATATGATTTCTTTCCAGCGTGTAAAGACACCGACAGCCGCTGCCGCCTTCCTCGTTAATCATCTTACTGAGGTTTATGCTCGTGTAATGAATGCGCAAGAGGCTATCGTGCAGAATGTGAAGCATCGTCTGCAGGTGGAGAAGATGAGGCTCGACAGATTGAGCAACACGATTCCTGTCCAATTTTCGCTGGTGAAGACGAAGCAGGGAGCCTATCTCGACCGTCTGATGAACCATTTAAGCACAAATGTCCAGTCGAAACTATCGGAAGCCCAGCGCCATTTCGAGATTCTTTCTCAGAATATTCAGCCGATATTGGAAAGGAAGATGCTCAACGAGAGTCATCGTCTGCAGCTTCTTTCCCAGCGCATCCAGGCACAAGACCCCGAGTTATTGCTGAAACGTGGCTACAGCATCACGCTGAAAGATGGCAAAAGTATCCGTTCTGCCTCAGAACTGAAGTCTGGCGACATCATTGAAACGAGGTTGGCCGAGGGCAGCGTGAAGTCGGAAATTATGTGATAGTTTATAATTTATAGCTACGGGATAGTTTATAATTTATAGTTAATAGTTTATAGCAATCTGGCCCCACACGCCCTGACAGGCTCTCGGAACATATCCCCACACGCCCTGAAAGGGCAGAAGATCCTAGCCCAGGGCATCGCCCTGGGTATAATGGCAATCAGCCTGTCGCCCTGTAAGGGCAAAAGCTTTAAAATATCCACTGTTAACTCCAAAACAAAAATAAAAAATATGGAAAAAGAAGAAATGAAATACGAACAAGCCGTAAGAGAGCTTGAAGAAATCGTAGAAAGAATGGAGAATGATGAACTCGATATTGATCAGCTCTCCGAGCAGTTGAAACGTGCCAAAACCTTGGTGAAACTCTGTAAAGACAAACTTACCAAGACCGATGAGGAAATCAAGAAACTCCTCAGCGAGGATTGATTTTCTGAGTGGCGGGCCGATTTTTCTTTGATTCTTCATTGGATTCTATGGATTTTAAAGGGTTAATGTTTAGTTTTGCACACGGATCTCACGGATTTCGGCTCCTTCGGAGTTTTGGCTGTGAGTCTTAGTGAGTACCGTTGCTTGCAACTAAGAAGATCCGTGAGATCTGTGAGATCCGTGTGAGACTTCTCTTTCTGAATCACATTGCAAAGATACAACATTTCATTTTCCCAACTCACCGATGCTCACTGTTGCTCACCGATACTCACCGATTTCGACTCCTTTGGAGTTTTTCCATTAAGACCAAATGAGAATACCCGTTGCTTGCAACGAAAAAAATAAATCCGTGAGATCCGTGTGCGACTTAAATACTATCCGTAACCATGATACTTAGCCATCGTAACCATGATACTTAGCGGTCGTAACTATCTTGTTTACGCCAGGGGTAACTAGGGTGAGTAGGAAATCGCTTTTTCTGGGAGTCTATATATATACTATATCTTTCCTATAGTAAACGAACCTTTACATAAGGAAACTCTTAGAAAGTACCCTCCCCTTACTTACCCTACCCACCCCTAGAAGGGCAGGTCGGGGGCGGTATCCTGCTGCGAATAGTCGTCCTCTGCCCTTGGCGATGAAGTCGGTGAAGGGTGAACCCCGATGCCAACCTTTAGCGTTAATAATGTGTTAAATATACCCTATAACCCATTGTAATATAGATTCTTATATTTCTAGCATGCGCTGTATATACAAAGTTCTTTTTACTAGGGTTCACCCCAGAGCCGAAAAGGTGAATGCTTGGGGCAAGTGTTCACCCCGCTGTTCACCATTCGGTAACTATCGGCAAAGATACGACAAAAGGCTTCCTGTTTTATTTCAAGCAATGTTCGTTCATTGGCATAGGGGTTGTTGCATTATCCACTTCCTGTAAGAGGGTGTGTCATAAGTCTGGATAATAGTTGGTGTATAACAGTTGACTACCGCATGCACAACAGGTGTTGTGCATGCGCATATCAGCTGTTATGCAAGCGCACAACAGCTGTTGTGCGACCGAAGATACTGACTGTCTCAACAACATATCCTATCTCTTCCAACAACTTATTCTGTCTCTTCCAACAACATATCCTATCTCTTCAAGCAACATATTCTATCTCTTTCAACAAATAGAAGAGGGTGAATCATAAACTTATGACACATCCTCTTTCAATTTGACTTGAATAGAACGCAAACCAGCGTTTTACATGGTAAAGGTCTTGAAAATCCCTCACTCTGAGGAATTTCCGAACGCATATCAAGGCTAAGCCTAACTACAACCTTTGCACCCCACTTGTATTGTTTCTGCTTCTCGCAATTGTCCTCGCCCAAACTCCAGTAGAATTTGAGCATTTCCGTATTCACTTTGACAGCAGCTTTAAGTTGTGCCATGCGGAAACGTTTCTTCAGGTCAGACAATCACTTCACATAGTTCTTGTCTGCCATGAAGGAGTCGCTATTCACGAACTGCGGTATATTATCTTTATTTTTCATATCATTACCTTTTTTGAAATCCTTAGTTTCCTTTATATCAGAAAGTGTTGCTTCAATGTCTTCTATTGTAGGCAACTGGCTCTGTATGTTTTCAGGCATGAGCTTATACATCCTTCTTGTAATTGTGCAACAAGTTATTGCACATTTACTTCGTCTAATTTGGAAACAGCTTGTTGTCAAATTGTAAGTTGCTCATTATAAAACTGATACCATTGTCTGATATACTTCAAGTTTCTGTATGAAAGCCCTTTCATATCTGGGAACTCTGCCACAACTTGTGGAAAGTTTACTCTAACAATCCCAACTCTTTCAGATAGCCCTCAATCTCCTTGTCAAGGTCAGCACGTTTGGCCTCCAGGTCCTTGATTGCCACGTAGTTTGTTTGCAACTTCTCAAAGTTTGTCAAGAAATTTCTGTTGTAATTCTTCGCTCATATCGTTATTTCTTTTTTATATTCAATGATTCACTGACATTGATATATTTTTCGTCTTTATCTGTTATATACTGATGGTTGTACTTTCCTTTTCCCTCATTTAGGATTATTACACCATTCCAAAAGGATGTCGGACTTATGGCATAGCTTGGGTCTAAACAGAATATTTTCTTGACACCGTCTTTTTGTTCTTCATACCCAATAGCAAGTACAGCATGAGCGCCACCTTTAAAAGACAGAGCGGTAATCAAAGGCGTGTCGCTATCTATTGCAGTCCTAAGTTCTTCTACAAAAGAAGTTTGGTCTGATAAAGATGCTGTATATTGAAGAGGCGAAGATGTAACCTCTTTAGCAAAAGAATGGGATAGCTTTTCTTTTATTTCGGAAAAATAAAATCCATCACGGCACAGTCCTTCTGTCACAAAGAACTCTTTGAAGAGTCTCCCTTTTGCGGTATTTCCCTTAAATGTTGTTTTCAAGTTGACAACTTGATTACGAGTAAGAACCTTTAGTATGAGCAGGTTCATCATCATGGAATATACGGCACAAGCCCCATCCATTTCTCCTTGTTGTAAATGGACAGGTTGCCACTTGCGGTTAAATACACTAACACCCGAAGCCGTTATATCTAAATCTTTAATAATCTTAATCATTGTCGCTTTGTTATATATCTAAATCTTTTGTAATCTTAATCATTGTCACTTTGTTATTCCCAACTGAATGTCCTTATTATAGAACGCTGTTTCTTTGCCTTTTCAAAACATTGTGTCCACAAAGACACAGCAAGTTATGTTTCGAGTTACTCGAAACCTTTTGGGTTACTCCCAAAAGAACTTGCCTGTCGGTGATTTGTTCCTCCGTAGTCGGACAATTAAGATGGAAAGAACATATAAAAACAGCATAAAAAGTTTCTGATTTTTCTCATAGACAATTTAAATTTTATATTTTTGTGCAAAATTAGAAACAATGACAGAACTATTTCCATGACAGTCCTTTGCTGTCTAAATCTCTTGTGCTGAAAGGTGGTATAGCCATCAATCTCACCGTTTTCCAACTGCCAAGACTCTCGGTAGATATAGACCTTGACTTTACGGTGGATTGCGACCGAGAATCCATGCTCTCCATTCGCCAAGAAGTGAATAACGAGATTCTACGCTATATGGAGTCGGATGGTTCTCGAATCTGGTGCTGTGCTCGTCATCAATGATGCTTTTCTCTTATTCTTCTGCCAGTTCTTTCATCGCATCGTTTAATGTGTTGAAAAGAACGTTGATGTTTTCTTCTTCATTCTTGCACGCCTCCTTGAAGAGGGCTACAGGATCTTCGGTGCTGCTCTTGAGCGGAGTCTCGTTGAGCAGGATGTTGACATTGTTCAGCAACATGCCGTGAAGGGTAGGCATGTGGAGCTGGTGCTGTTCGCCCTCCTTGCTGCCACACTTCAAGCCGGCGGCGTATGCCTTCACGATGATGCGGACCAGAAGATGGATGGCCATCGGCTCATCAGCAAGACTGATGAGAATGCCGTGGGTATAATCGCGTACATGCTCTTCAAGAGTGGTAAACTTGCCTTGAAGTAGCCAGGTGAAGTTACGCTTGTATTCTGATTCCATCGCCTTGTACAACTGGTTAGATTTGCAGGCTATGCGCAAGTAGTCGAGCATGGTTGGCTCAAAGGTCGGGTCAGCCTGTTTCATGCTGTCGAAGTTCTTCTTCATGCGCTCGTTGGCTTCCTCGGCAGTCTTGTAGTTGAGGCGTACGAGGGTAGAGAACATGATGTCGAAGAAGTATTGGTTTACCTCGCCATAGTGCTCCAGCATCATCTGCTTGATCTGTTTCGGGTCGTTCTTCTTGCTGAAGTCATTGCCTTCGATGGTAGCATCGATGATGCCACGTGCGTAAGCTTCGAAGAAACCTCTTACAAATGCAGCTACTGCCTGATAACTGTTGATTCTTTTGCTCATTTCTTGTCTGTGTTTATTGGGCTGTTCCTGTTTGGGAATAACAGCTTCTTATTCAAAAGTCTTAAATTCATACCCCTGTTCCATGAGCCATTCTATGGCCTGAGGGAGCGCTGTCTTCAGCTTTTCAATGCTCTTCAGCGAGTCGTGGAAGGTGATGATGCTGCCATTGCGGGCATATCGCTTCACATTGTTCACCACATCTTCTGCCGTCATCCATTTGGAATAGTCGCGCGTCACCACATCCCACATGATGACCTTGTAAGTGCGGTGCAGCCACCAATACTCACTTGGTCGCATCCAGCCGTGAGGTGGACGGAAGAGATGGGCATGGATGATATCGTTCGCCTTATTGGTGTTGAGCACGTAGGAGATGACACGGTGCTTGAAGGCACCGATATGATTGAATGTATGGTTGCCTACCTGATGACCCTCTGCCACAATCTGGTTGTAGAGGTCATGATGGCGCAATACATTCTCGCCTACCATAAAGAAAGTAGCCTTGATATTGTACTTTCTCAGGGTCTCTAAGATGAATGGAGTTGACTCAGGAATCGGACCGTCATCAAATGTAAGATAGACTGAATGGTCTTTCTTGTCCATTCTCCAGATGGCCTTTGGATATAACCATCTGAGCCATTTGGCTGGTTGCTCTATGAACATGAATAAAACAGGTTTATATGAATAATGAAAAGTTTGGTGTCGTGTTTCGCGACACCAAACTTTTTTCTATTTTTTACTGATTGCCTTCCGGCATTCTGCCACCTCTGCCATGATAGAGACGGTAGAGGTTGTTGAGCTGCTTCTCATACTTCTGCTCCAACTGTGGACTCACCATTCCGGCAGCCTCGCAGATGCTCTGCATGATCATGATCTGACGGATGCAGTCGTGCTCTGCCTGGAGGAAAAGGTCGTTTGGCAGCGAGAGATAGTAGTTGAGGTATTGTGAAGCGTTCTTCCATATAGCCTCTACGTATTCCTTACCCTTGGCTTTCTGACCGGTCATCAGCCAGCCGCGAGCCATATCTATGCCACCATTCAAGTAGTCGAGTGGTACGTTGTATGTAGGAATCTCTACATCAGCCTTCTTCAAGATGTTGATAGCTTTCTGCTTCTTGCCTTCAGCGATGAGTTGGAGAGCAGTCTGACCAAGCAGGCGACGGTGAGTATAACACATGCGCATGGTAGTCTCGTCGATATAGAGACCCTTCTGCTTCAGGTTGCCGAACTTGAATCGGGTCATGATGTTGTGATAAGCCTTCTCTGTATCGAAGTTCTTGGCACCTGGCTTGTTGGTGGTGAACGGAGTGATACGGTTCACAAGTCCCTCCTGTACGAAGTTGTCACCGAGGTTCATATAGTTCTCTTCGCTTACGGTGAGTGCTACGTAGAGAGGACGGGTCCAGTTGCATTGTGCCAACATCTCGAGCATCATCAGATCACCCTTATAGAGTGCATTCTTACCTGTCAGAGAGATAACCATCTTGTCAGGGATAGAATCTGTAGCCATCATCATACCGCTCTTCTTTACTGCCTCCTTGTCGATGGTGACATAGAGGGTATCTGTAGGGATGAAGTGCATGTCAGGGTTCTTGCTGCGTACCCAGTTCTTCAGGATGTTCTTGAGCTCGAACGGTTCCTCACCAAACTGCTTCTTGGCATTCTCAGGATCCTGCTTGTAGAAGTCGAGAATCTGCTTCTTTGCTTCAGGTTCAACAGATACATATTCGTTGGTACCTGAACAGAAGTCGAGACGTGGCCAGGTGATTGGCACGGATGGTGAGTTGTATGCAGGACGCATCATCTGGTCGATATACCAGTCGGTCTGCAGGTAGCTCAGGTTACATACGCGGGCATCTGTTCCAACGCCTTCTACCTCCTGGTTGTACCAGAGTGGGAAGGTATCGTTATCACCATTGGTAAAGATGATAGGGTTGCCCTTCTCCTGGAGTGACATCAGGTAGTTCTGACCGAAGTCACGGCAGGTGTAACGGTTTGAGCGGTCGTGATCGTCCCAAGTCTGTGAAGCCATCTGGATTGGTACGAGAAGTGTGATGACTGCTACGATAGCTGTTACGGCAGTACCGCTGAGCTTCATCTTGCGCTTCAGAATGTCGATGATGGCGAGTACGCCGAGACCGCACCAGATAGCGTATGCATAGAATGAACCGGCATAAGCATAGTCACGCTCACGTGGCTGCATAGGTGTCTGATTCAGGTAGATGACAATGGCAAGACCTGTCATGAAGAACAGGAAGAATACAATCCAGAACTGCTGGATACCGATAGGGAGGAGTACTTCCTCTTCCTTGCCGTTCTTCATTACCTTCTTCTTGCGGGTATACCAAGCCTGCCAGAAGAGACCGATGAGACCGAGAATCAGCGGCATGCAGTAGAATACATTGTGCCCCTTGTTCTCCTTCAGGTCGTCTGGCAATTTGCTCTGGTCGCCATAGAGTGAATCATCGATGAATGAGAAACCGGTAATCCAGTTTCCGTGCTCTGGCTCACCATTGCCCTGGATGTCGTTCTGACGGCCGGCAAAGTTCCACATGAAGTAGCGCCAGTACATGAAGTTGCACTGGTAAGAGAGGAAGAAGCGGATGTTGTCAAACTGTGACGGCATCTTCACCATCATACTCTCTCCGCAGCGGTCGTAAGGAATCTCTGTGCCTTCTACACCGCCCATCCAGTCTTCGTATGCCTGGGCATGAGCCGAACTGTACATACGAGGGAAGAGCATGTTCTGGGCATAGATATACTTATTCTTGTGACTTACTACGAAGTAAGAGTCCTTCTCATCAGCCGAAGCTTTCTCCTTGCGCTGGTAAACCGGTGCGCCTTCCTTCATGACAGGCTTGCACATGTTGCCGTCTACTTCGAGGGCTACCTGTGATGTATAAGCCTGGCCATAGAACAGAGGGCGGTCGCCATACTGGTCGCGGCTCAGATAACTTCCCAGGGTAAAGATGTCCTCAGGAGAGTTCTGGTCCATAGGAGGGTTGGCAGAAGAACGGATCACGATGAGTGCGTAGCTGGAATAACCAATCATCAGCATCAGCATGCAGAGCAAGGCTGTGTTCTTGACGCGTGCTGAGATGAGAGGCAGGAGCTGCATCTTCTTCTTGGCGATGCCTGTAGATTCGTCAACGCCTGTTACTACTTCCTGCTTGCGCTTGTAGCCGAGTACGAACCAGAGGATAACCAGCACGATGATGCCGGTGATGGCAGCTGTCCAGCCATATCCGTAGAATGGGATGCCGAGCATGCCGAAGCCGAGAACAAAGGCGATATTCTGCTTCTTCTCGTTCTTCTCTGATGCATTACAGGTTTCGTAGATGCCCCAGATGACTGAGGCTACAAGACAGATGATGTATACGATTTCACCGGTATTGAACGGACAGCCGAGGGTGTTGACAAAGAACAGCTCGAACCAGCCGCCTACGGTGATGATACCTGGAACCACACCATACAGTACGGCTACCACTACGAGGAATGAAAGGAACAGCGCCAGGAGCGAGCCCTTGAGGTTGGCATGTGGCACCTTCTTGTAGTAATAAACCAATACGATGGCTGGGATACAGAGCAGGTTGAGCAGGTGGACACCGATACTCAAACCGGTCATATAGGCGATGAGCACAAGCCAACGGTCGCTATGAGGCTCGTCAGCATGGTCTTCCCACTTCAATATCAGCCAGAATACCACAGCGGTAAAGGCAGAAGAGAACGCATAAACCTCACCCTCGACAGCTGAGAACCAGAAGGTATCGCTGAAGGTGTAGATGAGTGCGCCTACCATACCGGATGCCTCGATGGCAATCAGCTTGCTGGTAGTCAGTTCTTTCCAGTCGCTGATGACAAGTCGGCGAGCCAGGTGGGTGATGGTCCAGAAGAGGAACATGATACAGACGGCGCTCAGGAGGGCGCTCATCGTGTTCACCATCTTGGCTACCTGGGTGGTGTCGCTGGCGAAATGTGTGAAGAAATTGCCTAAAAGCATGAAGAATGGTGCCCCAGGTGGGTGACCGATCTCCTGCTTGTAAGCAGTTGTAATAAACTCAGGACAGTCCCAGAAGCTGGCTGTCGGTTCAATTGTGGAACAATAAGTGAACGCCGCAATGATGAATGCGACCCATCCGAAGATATTGTCCACTAATCTGTACTGTTTCATTATTGTTTAAACTTTAATGTATTATATTTCTTTCTGAATGCTTTCTCTGTGCCTTTCTAGGAAGGCACATTCCAGTTGCAAAGATAATAAAAAGATGAGATAATATGGATTTTTGCACCTGTTTTTTAGGCATTATTATATAATAAGCCTATACATTTAAGAAATGCTCTTCCAGTTTCTCTCTCGGCATATCTGCCGTATCGTGGTAGTGGAGATGATGATTTACGCAGGCGATGTGCTTTACGTTATTGAGCACTTCGGCTACATCATGGCTTACGATGATAATGGCGCATTCCCGGTTGATCTGTTCCAGCATCTCGTACATCTGCTTCTGGAAACGGCGGTCGATGTAGGTGTTGGGCTCATCCAGTATCACTACATCGGGTTTGGAAACAATGGCGCGGGCGAGGAGCACTCGCTGCAGCTGTCCGCCGCTCAAGGCTGCGATATGTCGGTCTTTCAACTCCGTGAGCTGCATCTGCTCCAGACAGTCGAGTACCTGCTGGTGCTGTGCCTGGGTGTATCTCGAAAAGAGACTTTTAGTCTTGCTGAGTCCTGAGAGTACCACTTCATAGACGGAGATAGGAAACTGTTTGTCGAGATGATTGTATTGGGGCAGATATCCCATACTGATTTCCCTTACTTCCTCCCCGTCTTTATAAAAGCGGATGCTGCCGTCTGTGGGTTTCATCAGTCCCAGGATGAGGCGCATGAGGGTTGTCTTGCCACCACCATTGGGACCGATGATGCCAAGATAATCGTCTTTGTAGACGGTGAGGTTGATATCGTGGAGCACCTGCTTGCCTTCATAGCCTGCAGAAAGATGCTCTATCTCTATTAACTTTGAACTTTGAACATTGAACATTGAACTTTATGATTAGTTATCGTTCTAACAAAGCTTTTGCCCTTACAGGGCGCCTTGTTAACTGCTATTATACCCAGGGTGTTGCCCTGGGCTAGGAGCTTCTGCCCTTTCAGGGCGTGTGGAGCTTACTTCCCAACAACGATTTTCTTGCCTTGTACCGCTGCTGCCGCTTCCTGCATCGCCCAGTTCCACTCGCCCTGCAATGGGTTGATATCCATTGGTTTGGTGTGGCTCTCCTTGATGAAGGTTGTGGTGTTGCGGTTGGCAAATTCTGCCTGTATCAGGCAGAACTTGATCTTTTCTTTTCTGGCTCTCTCTATGAGGCTCTTCAGCTGGGCGGCGCTTGGCTCCCTGCCTTCTTCCTCGATGGCAAGCTGCTCCAGCTGGTAATCACGGGCGAAGTAGGTGAGGATAGGGTGATAGATGACGAACTTGCGAACCATCTCCGGATGATCCTTGAAGCCCTTTCTGATGGTGCTGTCCCGCTTGTCGATGATTTTCAGCAGCGACAGATAGTTCTTCTCAAAGAATGCCTTGTTCTTCGGCTCCAGTTCGCAGAGCGCCTTGAGGATGTTGCTGGCTATGATGCGGGCGTTGCTGCAACTCATCCATACGTGTGGGTCGATGTTGCCACCCGGAGTCTTGGCAGGCGTGATGCCTACAGAGGTATCTATCACCTTCATGTCAGGAGCGTTGTCCTGCAGCTTCTTCATCCAGGTCTGTTCGAAACCGATGCTGCCCACTTTCAGATAGAGGGCACTCTTCGAAAGTTCCATCATCTGCTGGGCGTATGGCTCGTAAGTCTCTGGATTGTTACCATTCGATACCATTACGTTGACATCTACCTTGTCTTCGGCAATCTTATCTACGAAATATTGGTAGGGAGGGATGGTAACGGTTACAGTAGGCTTGGCATTACTTTTAGCCATGCCAGCCTTTTGCTGGTTGCTTTTGCAGCCAACCATTAGGGCGCATATTATAATAAGGTATAAAAATCTCTTCATAATTAAACGATAAAACTCAGTCCATAGACCAATAAAATATATCTTAGTACTTTTCCGATGGTGATACTGAGTATCGAAATCGGAATATTGGCTCTTGTCAAGCCTAAAACGATGGTGATGGCACTTCCCAATAGTGGGAGAAAGGCGAAGAATCCCATCCAGGCGCCTCTGCCTGCCATGAAACGTTCAGCCTTATCCAGAATTTTTTTCTTCACATGCAGGTATTTCTCTATCCATTCCATCTTACCCATTCTGCCCACACCGTAGTTGAACATGGAACCAAGCACATTGCCGATGCTACCGTAGATAACGAGGGGGAGAGGCTCTAGTCCAGCTGCCTGCAAGCCTGCCATTACTGCCTCGCTGCTGAATGGGAAGAAAGAACCTGCCAGAAAAGCTGCAGCAAGCATGCCCCAATAGCCCCAGTCGATTAAGAAACTGATAATCCAACTCATAGTAATATGCTCTCTGGTACGAGTATGTTGTAAGCCATGATAAGTACCAGCATGATGAGCAGCAGGATGAAGGTGATGTTGGTAAACTTACCTCTGGTGAATGTGATGAAATGGGCGATAAGCGGTGCTGTATTCACAATCAGGATGCCGCCCAGCTCCTGTATATGCTGAGGCTGCAGGATGATGAAGATGATGCTGGTAACCGAGATCATGATAAACGTTTCGTAGATCATGCGGGTTCGTATCTTATCGCCGTAGCTGGTGCGTATGAAGTGGATGGAACCGATGATGGTGAGCAGGGTAACAAAACTCAGATTCAGTACCTGATGGTCGGTAACCTGCGAATAATCAAAGAGTTCGCTGTAGTTGATGAATTCACAGAAGTGATCAACCAACCCCTGTATGTTGTCGGTATAGAAGAAATAGCCGGCTGCAAACCAGTAGGGCACGATGAGACCTACCAGGGATGCAAAGAATGTCTTTATGCTAAACGAGAGGGTAAACACCATCATCATAATCCACAGTATAGGCATGAAATAGCCTATCTGTACGAAAACCATCGATGCCAGACCGATGCAGGCAAAGGCATAGAAAGTCCAGCCTGTTGAGCGTTTATCCTGATAGCAATTCCAGATAATGAGATAAAAGGCGATGAAACACATCGTCACAATACTGCTTTTTAAAGAGAGTTGGGGGAGTCCTGCCATTGTCAGTAATGCCAGAAAACTGCAAGATACCATTCGGCTGTAGGTACGCATCAGGGCATTACGGTTGTTCAGTTCCACCATCAGCAGGGTAGACATGGCTGTGAAAGCAAATTCTACCCAGATATTGGATACCAATAAACCTACTGCAACCCAAACCAGCGTGGCAAGGGTTGCAGTAATTGGTAAAGAGTAGCGGCTAGCCGCTACTTTATTTTGAAAAGTTTTCTTTCTTAACATCTAATTCAATGTTGAATGTTGAATGTTGAATGTTAAGTGTTGAATGTTGAATTAGGCTAGCGCCCTTGAGTCCGTTAGGCAATTCAACATTCAACATTCAACATTCTACATTAAAAAACTAAAGGTCCTGTCCGATATCAGAACGGAAGTACTTGTCGGTGAACTGGATCTTCTGTGCCTCGGCAAAGCTCTTCTTCAAGGCTTCTTCCTTGTCCTTGCCGTAGCTGCTTACGCAGATGACACGACCACCGTTGGTTACTACCTGACCATCCTTCATGGCTGTACCGGAGTGGAATACTACTGAGCCTTCCACGTCATCGATGCCCTGGATAGGATAACCCTTCTTGTAAGCCTCTGGATAACCGCCGCTTACGAGCATCACGCAGACTGCTGCACGCTCATCAAACTCGATGCTGCGCTTGTCCAAATCGCCTGCTGCTACACCTTCGAAGAGATCCACGATGTCGCTCTTCAGGCGGAGCATCACGCTCTCTGTCTCTGGGTCACCCATACGGCAGTTGTACTCGATTACCATAGGCTCGCCTTCTACATTAATCAATCCGAAGAAGATGAAGCCCTTGTAGTCGATGTTTTCCTCAGCAAGTCCTTCTACGGTAGGACGGATGATGCGCTCGTCAACCTTCTGCATCCACTCCTTGGTAGCGAATGGTACAGGGGTAACGCTACCCATACCGCCGGTGTTCAGACCGGTATCGTGCTCGCCGATGCGCTTGTAATCCTTAGCCTCAGGCAGAATCTTGTAGTTCTTGCCGTCGGTCAATACGAATACAGAGCACTCAATGCCGCTGAGGAATTCCTCGATGACTACGCGTGCAGAAGCGTTGCCGAACATACCGCCGAGCATCTCCTTGAACTCCTTCTTAGCCTCTTCCAGGGTAGGGAGGATGAGAACACCCTTACCGGCGCACAAACCATCTGCCTTCAATACATAAGGAGCCTTCAGTGTCTCCAGGAATTTCAAGCCTTCCTCTACGTGCTCGCCGTCGAAAGTCTCATACTGGGCAGTAGGGATGTTGTGGCGCTTCATGAACTTCTTGGCGAAGTCCTTGCTGCCTTCCAATACGGCGCCAGCCTTTGATGGACCGATGACAGGGATGTTCTGGGTGCGAGGATCGTTCTTGAAGTCATCGTAAACACCCTTTACCAATGGGTCTTCCGGACCAACTACCACCATATCAACGCCATTCTCAACTGTGAAGTTCTTGAGCGCCTCAAAGTCGTCTGCCTTGATATCTACGTTCTCGCCGACATTCTGTGTACCGGCATTACCAGGAGCGATGAAGAGTTTCTCACACTTCTCGCTCTGAGCGATTTTCCATGCTAAGGCGTGCTCGCGGCCACCGCCTCCTAACAATAAAATTTTCATTTGCTGTAAGTTATTGTTTGTTATTTGATGTAGGAGTAAACTCCCCTTTTCGGGGGATGTTTGCTCCTAGATATTTACTTGAGATAATCGAAGAAATAATTGCTGATGCGCTCATGCAGATGAGTGCTCTGATGACCTCTCATGTTGTGAGGCTCGCCAGGATAGACGAAGAAGTCTGGCTGGGTGCCTGCTGCGATGCAAGCCTTGAGGAAGGTGAGGCAGTGCTGTGGCACTACGGTCACATCGTTCAAGCCCTGGATAATCTGCAGCTTGCCCTTCAGGTTCTTTGCCTGATAGAGCAGGGAGGTCTTCTTGTAACCCTCTGGGTTGGTCTGTGGGGTGTCCATATAGCGCTCGCCATACATCACCTCGTACCAGTGCCAGTCGATTACCGGACCGCCTGCTACGCCTACCTTGAACACGTCAGGGTGGTTGGTCATCAGCGAGATGGTCATGAATCCGCCGAAGCTCCAGCCGTGAACACCAATCTTGTCAGCATCTACGTAAGGAAGCGTCTTCAGATATTCCACACCCTTCATCTGGTCCTGCATCTCAATCTGTCCGAGCTGACGGAAGGTAGCCTGCTCGAAAGCCTTGCCACGGTTCTCGCTTCCACGGTTGTCGAGGATGAAGAGCAGATAGCCCTTTTCTGCCATGTAGGTTTCCCAACCCCGGCTAGAGTAGTTCCAGCGGGCATCTACGTTGTGGGCATGAGGTCCACCATATACATATATAATGGTAGGATACTTCTTGTTTGGATCGAAGTTTACCGGTTTCACCATTCTCCAGTAGAGGTCTGTTTCGCCATCGGCAGCCTTGATGGTACCGCAGCTGTACTCAGGTACATTGTAGCCCTTCCAAGGGTTCTCGGCTGTGAAGTAAGCGGTGCGCTTGCCGTTTTCGGTATTCACGAGGGCAATCTTGCGAGGAACGGTAGGAGTAGAGTAGTTGTCGAAGACATACTGTCCGTTCTCGCTCAAAGTGGCGCTGTGCCATCCCTTGCCGCAATCATCTACCAGCGTACGCTTGCCGTTTTTTGTATCTACGGCAAAGATGTTTCTCTGGATAGGCGATTTCTCGTTGGATGCGATGATGATACTCTTGCGCTTGCTGTTGAAACCGAGCACTTCCATCACTTCCCATTTACCGGAAGTCAACTGCTTGATTTCGAGTGATTCTGTATTGCTTGCCATGCGGCTTCCGTGCTTGCCCAGGGTGCAGAGATAGAGGTGGTTGTAGCCATCCTTGCGGCTCTGCATGATAAAGCTGTTGCTGTCCCAAGGCAGGAACTGGATAGGGTGGCAAGGCTCTACATATTTCTCATCGGTTTCGCGATAGAGCTCGCCAGTCTTCTCGCCGGTTTCTGCATTGTAGGCAATCAGACGGCAGTCGTTCTGGTCGCGGTTCAGTTCGAACATATAGATGGTCTTGCTGTCCGGACTCCATGCGATGTTGGTGAAGTAGCGGTCGGTTGGATCGCCAGCCTTCAGATAGATGGTCTTGCCGGTCATGCAGTCGAACACGCCTACGGTTACCTTGTGTGAAGTCTCGCCTGCCATCGGATACTTGTCTGGTGCAGGAGTAGCGATGCAACTCTGTGTTTCAGGATGATTGAAACCGATTTCCGGGATGTCGACCTGCGGATAGTCGGTTACCATACTCTGGTCCATGCGGTAGAAGGCGAGCAGTTCGCCGTTCGGACTCCAGAATGTTCCCTTGCTGATACCGAACTCATCGCGGTGAACACTCTGTCCATAAACGATTTCGCGGCTTCCGTCGTTTGAGATCTGGAAATCGTGCGATTTCTTCTCTCTTGTCAGGGCGTTGCCGGTTACATCGAAGGTACGCACATAGAGGTTGCTGCCCTTCAGATAGGCGAAGGCGTTCTGCTGGGCGTTAGCCTCCAGGAGGTTCTCGCCGTCAGCAAACTCCATCTCGCTCACCAGCTTATGCTTCTTGAAGTCGACGGTATAAGTCTTGCTGCCGTTGCTTACCATCACGATGCTCTTGCCTGCAAAAGGGAAGAGCGCATTGTAGAGGGCTCTTACCTTGATGTCCTTGGTAGGAGCAATCCACTGGTTGATGTCGTTGATGCCGAAGAGCTTGGTCTCCTTGCCTGTCGTCTTGTTGACGAGATAGCAGGCATCCACATCCTGGCGAACGAGCTCATTGCCCCACCAGGTGCACCAGCGGTTCTTAGCCACCATGTTACGATAGTTGTTGCCGCCGAAGTTCAGGTCTTCCAGCGTAAAGGTTTTCTCGCCTTTCTGGGCAGGAACCACGCCCTGAGCCTGTAAGTCGGTTGCATTCATAGCCATCATAATCATTGCAGCAAAAGATAATTTATAAATTGAATTCTTCAGATTCATTATATTCTTTCTTTATCGTGTTTACAACCCATGCGTTGTGTTTTACAACGCATGGGTCGATATGTCTTTAATCCTCGTCGTCGAAGTCAACGCTGAAGTTCTTCTTGCCTCCGCGCTTGCCTCCGAAATCACGGCCACCACGTTTGTCGCCCTTGAAGCCACCACGCTTGTCGCCTTTCTCGAAACGCTTTCCGTCGCGCTTGCCACCGAAGTCACGGCCACCCTTGCGGTCGCCCTTGAAGCTACGGCTTCCACGCTTGTCATCGTCGTCATCATTGCGTCGACCGCCACCGATACGTGAACGGCCGCCCTTATGGAACTCAGCACGCTTCTTCTCGAAGTCTTCCAGACGGTGAGTATGGAACTTGAAAGAACGGATATCGTCCTCCTCATTTTCTGTCTCCTCGCTTACACGCTTCTTGAATTCACGCTCCTTCTTGAAACGGTGCTTCTGAGCCATCTCGCTCTTCTCGCGCTCAGTCTTCACAATACCGCCTTCAGAACGGAAGTCCTTCATCTTGCCGTCGAACATCACATACTTGCGGAATTCGCACTCCAAGCTTCCGTTGAATACAGGAATCTTGATAGATGGTTTCAGACCAATCTGCTCGAAGCACTCCTCGCGGTAGCTCAATACCCAAGCCTCGTTGCCGGCAAAAGCCTTCTTGAAACGCTCGCCTATCATCTTGTAGGTGTTCAGAAGGTTAGGGGTAGAGATGCGCTCACCGTATGGAGGGTTCATCACGATGATGCTCTTCTCGGCAGGCTGGGTGAAGTCCTTGAAGTCCTGCTGGGCGATGGTGATATCCTTGCTAAGACCGGCAGCACGAACGTTGAGATTAGCTGTGTTTACAGCCTTCATATCTACATCATATCCATAGATATGGTGCTCGAACTCACGCTCCTGAGAGTCGTCGTTATAGATCATGTCGAAGAGATCCTGGTCGAAATCGTTCCACTTCTCGAAGGCAAACTCCTTGCGGAATACACCTGGAGAGATGTTGCGGGCGATGAGGGCAGCTTCGATGGCGATGGTACCTGAACCACACATCGGGTCGATGAAATCGCATTCGCCCTTCCAGCCGGTCATCAGAATCATACCTGCAGCGAGAACCTCGTTCAGCGGAGCCTCTACCTGCTCCTGGCGGTAGCCACGGCGGTGCAGACTCTCACCACTCGAATCGAGACTCAAGGTGGCATTGTCTTCTGCAATGTGGATGTTGAGGCGGATATCCGGGTTAGATACGCTGATATTTGGACGTGTACCCTGCTTCTCGCGGAACCAGTCAACAATCGCATCCTTTACCTTGTAGGTTACGAAGCGTGAGTTGCGGAACTCCTCTGAGTAGACTACTGAGTCAACAGAGAAAGTCTTCTTCACGTCTAAGATGTCATCCCACTTGATCTTCTGAATCTGATCATACACCTCTTCAGCGCTTCTAGCCTTGAAGTGCTTGATAGGCTTTAAGATGCGGATGGCTGTGTGCAACTGGAAGTTAGCACGATACATCATTTCCTTGTCGCCTGTGAAAGACACCATGCGGCGACCGATCTGTACATTATTGGCACCCAACTGGGTGAGCTCTTCAGCCAAGACAGGCTCGAGGCCCATGAAGGTCTTGGCAATGAGTTCAAATTCCTGTTCCATTATTGAATTCTATATCTAATAAACTTTGTTTTTCTTTTTTATATTTCTTTGTTTTCGGTTTCATATCCTTGGTAACCCATACGTTGGCTCCCACTACGCAGCCTTCTCCGATGGTGATGCGACCGAGGATGGTGGCATTGGCGTAGACGATGACATCATTTTCGAGGATAGGGTGGCGAGGGATTCCCTTGATAGGGTTGCCGTCCTTATCGAGTGGGAAACTCTTGGCTCCGAGGGTTACACCCTGGTAGAGTTTCACATTGTCGCCGATGATGCAGGTAGCTCCAATCACCACACCCGTACCGTGGTCGATGGTGAAGTGCTTGCCGATGGTAGCCTCCGGGTTAATATCAATACCGGTTTCCGAATGCGCCAGCTCAGTCATCATTCTCGGAATGAGTGGCACTCCCAGTTCGTGCAGCACGTGAGCGATGCGGTAGTTGGTAATCGCCTTGATGACCGGGTAGCAGGAGATGATTTCTCCGTGGCTCATGGCAGCCGGGTCGCCCTCGTAGGCAGCCTCTACATCGGTAGCCAGAATCTTGCGCAGTCTTGGAAATTCCATGATTGCCTTGGCTGCAATCACGCCTGCCTTGGCACGCTGGTGCTGCAGTTCAGCCTGGGTTTCCGTTTCGCAGTCGTTGGCGAAGCAGAGACCGGCGAGAATCTGCTCTGACAGCATCTCATAGAGTTTCTCTACTCTTACTCCAATGTGATATTTGATGGTTGAGATATTTACAGAAGAATTGCCGAAATATCCCGGAAAGAGGATAGAACGGGACAAACTGATGATTTCTTCGAGCGCCTTGCCCGAAGGAAGTGGATTCCCGTCTCGATGCTGATGGAAGAGACCCTTCAAAGATTCGGCGCTCGAAAGCTCCTCGATGGTCTCTGTCAGCTGATGAGTTAATGTATCTTTACTCATTTTCTTAATGTCTCAATAAAATTTGAGTGCAAAGATACGATTATTTTCTTGAATGACAAAGAAATAGCCACGGTTTTTTGTATTTTTTTTAGTGATTCTTTGAGGGATGAAAGACGGAGAGACCCATGTACGGTGTTTTACCGTACATGGGTCTGGCTTGTCTTATTTTGTGATACTGTCCAGAAAGAGGAGCAGTCGGTTGGTGACATTTACCTCTGAAACCCCGGAATCGAAGTCGAGCGATACAAGGTTGAGCATTGGGAACCGGTCGTGGAGACGTTTCTCGATGCCCTTGGAAATCACGTGGTTAGCGATGCAGCCGAAAGGCTGAAGCGAGATGATGTTGTTCACGCCGTCACGGATGTAACCTACGATGTCGGCAGGCAGAAGCCAGCCTTCGCCAAATTGGGCTGCGAGCGAAACCAGTCCCTGTACGTCCTTCGCATCATCATAGATATTGGTGAACGGGCGGAAGTAGCGGAACTTGCCGGCTGCCTTGTTTACCTGGCGCAATCTTCTGCCTATCAGCGCCTGATAAGCGCCCTTGATGATGAAATCGGGCACTTTGGTGCAACTCAGCCGCATGTGTTTCTGTATCTCTACGTTCACAAATTCCTGCAGGAAGAAAGGGGCAAGCAGAGGCGGAACCACCTCTATGCCGCGCGAAATGATGTTCTGCTCCAGGAACTGATGGGCGAAAGGATTGAACTTCAGGAAGATTTCGCCTACGATTCCTACCTTCGGCAACGTTTTGTCGAGGGTCATCTGGTTGAATTCTTCGGCTGCCTGTTCCAGGAGTCGGATGAGTCCTTTGGCTGAATTCTGGGCGATAGGTCCGTCTATCAGCTGCATGTATTTATCGCGCAACTCTCTGGCAATGCCCGGTTTACGCTCTCTCACGATGCAGGCGTTGTACATTTCGTTGATTGCATCGCCGTAGAAAATGGCGGTAACGATAATCTGACTGTATTTCAGCCAAGGCACATTGAAGCCGTCCTGTTCGTTGTAGTCTTGCTTATCGTCTGTTGAGCCTGATGCTTCGCCTGTTGAGGCTGTTACACCGAGCGTGAGCAGCGGAATGTCCTGGAAACCATTGGAAATCATCGCTCGCTTGATGAGACCGGCGTAGTTGGTTGCACGACACTGACCGCCCGTCTGACTCATCACTACTGCCGTATTGTTCAGGTCGTATCTGCCTGATTTCAAGGCTTTAATGATGTCGCCGACGATAAGGGTTGCCGGATAGCAGACTTCGTTGTTGGCAAACTTCAAGCCGAGTTCGGCACTTACTTCATCACTCATCGGAAGCACCTCTACATCATAACCTATCAGTTTCAGGATAGGTGGAATGATAGGGGTGAGGTATTCGGTCATGAAAGGTGCGAGAATCTTTCGATGAACGTCCTGCTTGGTGAATACCTTGGTCTGTTGTAAATGTTGAGTGTTGAGTGTTGAATGTTGAATTTGCTGGTTTGTCCTGTTAACTGTAAACTTTAAACTTTTAACTCTAAGGCTTTCTATCAGCGAGCGGACACGGAGTTTCAGGGAGCCGATATTGCTCACATCATCTATCTTCAGCAGCGTGAACGGCTTGTTGTGGCGCTTCATGATGTCGCGAATCTCGTCCTGGATAAAGCTGTCTGGACCGCAGCCAAAGCTGGTCATCTGGACGAAATGAACCTCATCGCCCTGTTCGGCTGCCCATTGTGCTGCCTTCAGAATGCGGTTCATATAAGCCCATTGCTTAACGAGATAAGTCTCTGGCTGACAGTTGTATGCTTCGTTATTGTCTTGGCTGGCTAATGCTGCCTCATTTCTTTCTGCCGCCAGGTCCTCCAGATTGAATTCTTTGAAATCAGCAAAGAGATTACCTCTGGCGATGTCTTCGCTGATGACGTTGACTCCCAGGTTGGCAATCATCTCGCTCAGCTTGTGCTGAATCAGCGGGTCGGTATGATAAGGACGGCCAGCCAGCAGAATCGTAAGTCCCTTCTTCGGCTTCAGAATCTCCCAACCCTGTTTCTTGATTTCAGCAGCATATACTGCCTGAGCATAGAGGGCCTCTCTCAGCGCTTTATGGGCAGTCTTCTTGCTTACTCCCAGTTGCTTGAGATAATCGGTAATCTGTTTTTCCAGCGCCTTAGGTTGGGCAAAGTTGATGACAGGCGTATCGATTGGTTTCTTCAGGTCGATAACCGACTTGATGACATCGCTGTAGCCCGAAACGACCGGACAGTTGAAGCTGTTCAGCGTATTCTTCGGGTCGTCATTTTGCTCATAAACCACGTACGGCATCAGGATGCGGTCAACCTTCGGGTTCTCGTTGAGTTCCTTCAGATGACTGTGAGCCAGTTTAGCCGGGAAACAGATGTTGTCGCTCATCACCGTATTCAAGGCTCCTTCATACTGGCTGAAAGTGGAGTCGGAAGAGAGAATCACGCCAAATCCGGCAGCCCGGAGCAGCGCATTCCAGAACGGATATTCCTCGTACATGTTGAGAATGCGAGGAATGCCTACTTTGACGCTGTGTTTTACAGCGTCAAGTGGGTTAACCGTCTCTCTGTCAAACAGTAAGCTGTATTTGTGTTCGTAAATATTTTTGCCTTTTATCCCGTTTGCTCCCTTGTTGTTGAACACACGCTCACACTTGTTTCCGGAGTAGAATCGGTTGCCACCGGCAAAGGTGTAGCGGGAAACATAACAATGGTTTTCGCAGCCTTTGCATTGCAGCTGCTTGGTTTCATAATGAGCCAGATTCTGGAGATCATCGATGGATCTTGATGAGGCAGGTTGCTCGTCTTCTCCAGATGTGCGATGCTTGTAATCTGCCGCCGCATGAAGTGCACAGCCATAGGCACCCATCAGTTCAGGCATATTGCTTCGTGCCACTTCGGTATGGGTGAGCAACTCAAATGCTCTTACCACCGCATCGTTTCTCATCGTGCCACCCTGCACAACGATTTTGCCTCCAAGGTTCTCATTACCATGGAGTTTCAATACCTTATAAAGACAGTTCTTGATGACAGAATAAGAGATTCCGGCAGAAATATCAGCAACAGATGCGCCCTCTCTGAGCACCTGCTTCACCTTCGAGTTCATGAAGACGGTGCAGCGGGTTCCCAGGTCGCAGGGAGCCTTCGACTGGCAGGCGAGTTGGGCAAAATCGCCTACAGAATAACCCATGTTGTTGGCAAAGGTCTGGATGAATGTTCCGCAGCCCGAACTGCACGCCTCGTTCAGTTCCATGCGCACCACAGCCCCTTTCTCAACGAAGATAGCCTTCATGTCCTGTCCGCCGATGTCGAGGATAAAACTGACATCAGGCATGAGTGAAGCAGCCGCTCTTTCGTGCGCCATTGTTTCGATAATGCCGCTGTCGAGGCCGAAAGCCGCCTTGATGAGTTCTTCGCCGTAACCTGTAGAGCAGGAACCTACGATTTCCAGTTCAGCGCCTCGCAAAGCAGCTTCCTGCTTCAGGGCGTTCAGTCCATCTGCTACTGCCTTGATCGGATTTCCCAGATTCAGGCGGTAATTGGTAAAGACAATATCTCCCGTAGGCGTCCCCATATTAACCCTTACCGCAACAATCTTCGTCGTAGTAGAACCCGAGTCAATACCAATCACAACCTGCTGTTTTCCTTTGTTCAGCGGTTTGGTTTCCGTAGCGAATTTCGCCTTAGATTTGAGCCAATCCTCGTGCTCTTTCTCGTTTTTGAAGAGAGGCAGCAGACTGCTGGTCCATTCCGTCTGTATTTCTTTCTTCATCCGGCTTCTGAGAACAGAAACAGAGGCTGCTGAATCTGCCGATTTAGCTCGGTAAGCACAGCCCAGAGCCGGAATGAGGTTGCTGTTTTCTGATACGATGAAGTCGTTTGGAGAGAGATGGAGATAGTCGCAGAAAGCCTTGCGGAGCGCCGGAAGAAAGGTGAGCGGACCGCCGCAGAGCAGGATAGGAGCCTCGAAACTGATGCCGTGAGAAAGCGTTACCACCGTCTGTACGGCGATGGAATGAAAGATGCTGGCTGCAATATCTGCTTCGGGCAGATTGCGCGCCATCAGGTTCTGGATGTCGGTTTTGGCGAACACACCGCAGCGGGCAGCCATCGGATAAACGTGCTCTGCCTTCATCGCCAGTTCGCTCATCTTCTGGTTCTCTACGCCCATCAGCACACTCATCTGGTCGATGAAAGCACCCGTTCCGCCGGCACAGTTGCCGTTCATGCGCAGTTCCATATTTCCGTTTTCCTTGAAGAAGATAACCTTCGCGTCCTCGCCACCAATATCGATGAGCGCTTTCGCCTCAGGATGAGCCGTACGGGCATAGACCGATGCAGCCACCACCTCCTGTACAAACTCCGCCTGGAGCTGTTCGGCAGTAGCCATTCCTACGCTTCCCGTTACGCAGATTCTTGCCTCTGCATCGCCCGTGAGGGCTAAAATCTCATCGAAATATTGCG
Organism: Segatella copri; assembly: GCA_021623045.1. Classification (GTDB taxonomy): domain Bacteria; phylum Bacteroidota; class Bacteroidia; order Bacteroidales; family Bacteroidaceae; genus Prevotella; species Prevotella copri_T. The sequence continues at coordinate 41,847 of JAJWJX010000028.1, forward strand.
ACACAAGTTCGTTGACACGAGCGTTGTGGCGTTCGTATTTTGAGTAAATTACCTGGTTATCGCTGTCGATAACGGCAATCTTGGCTGTCGTTGAGCCAACGTCCAATCCTATGTAATAAGTCTTCTCCATTTCTCTTATCTCAAGTATTTTCTCTTATCTTCTAGTATCTTCTTATCTTCTAGTGGCTTTTCCCAAGTTCCATCTGCTCTCTTCTCATATCCCTGAAAGCGCTCCAGGCTATCGGAACCGCAACGGCAAACGAGCAGCAATCTGCCCACATCTGACACATCTCAACGCCCAGCAGTCCGAAGAAATAGGGGAGGATGAAGATGAGCGGAATGAAGAAAAGTCCGCTTCGTGCCGCCGCTACAATGTTGGCTCTCACCGGTTTACGGATGGTCTGCATCAGCATGTTGGTGAGCACGATGGTGGCTACGAGCGGAAAACTGAGCACCTGCCATCTCAGGGCCACCGAACCAACTGCTACAACCGCCGCATCATCGCGGAAGATGCTGATGATGGAAGTTGAGAAGATGAAGCCGAGGATGGCACAGACGGCGAGGAAAACCGTGCCGCATCTGATGCAGAAAAAGAAGGCTTCCTTTACGCGCCCATAGAGTTTGGCGCCGTAGCAGAATCCGCAGAGCGGCTGGAATCCCTGTCCCAGACCGATGACCATCGCATAGGTGAAGAAGGAGATGCGGGTAACGATGCTCATGCCCGCAATGGCTGCATCGCCAAACGCACCTGCCGCCACATTGAGCATCAGCGTAGCGATACTTCCCAGTCCCTGTCTCGACAGCGAAGGGGTTCCGCCGAAGATAATCTCCTTGGCAAAGGCGCGGGTAGGGGTGAAATTGCTGAGACGGATGCGGATGTTCTCGCCTTTATGCGTCATCCAGAAGAGCATGGCGCAGCCGAAACACTGGCTGATGAGGGTGGCTACGGCGGCTCCGGTAATGCCCAGCTGGAAGTAGAGAATGAACAGTGGAGCCAGAACCAGATTGAGTAGCACACCCGACATGATGCCCTTCATCGCATACATCGTATTGCCCTGAAATCGCATCAGATTATTCAGCGTGAGCGAGGTGGTCATAAAGGGAGCACCCAGCAGGATAATGCCCAGATAACGCTCGGTGTAAGGAAGAATGGTGGGCGTAGAACCCATCAGAAGGCAGAGCGGTGTGAGGAACACATGACCCAGAATGGCGATGAGGAGACCGGTAAGAAAACTCAGCACAAAGCCCGTGGTTGCCATCTTCTGTGCCTGTTCCGTATGCTTGGCGCCCAACTGTCGCGAAACATAATTGCCCGATCCGTGGCCAAAGAAGAAACCTACCGCCTGAATTACAGCCATTGCTGCAAAGGAAACGCCTACTGCTGCCACACTCTGCGTGTTGATGCTGCCCACGAAATAGGTGTCGGCGAGGTTGTACATGCTCGTCGACAGCATACTGATAATCGTTGGTATGGCCATCGTAAAAATCACATGATGCACAGGGGCATGAGTGAGGAACGTATAGTTGTCTCTTTTCTCTTTCTTCATAACTTTATGATGCTCTTTTGGGGCATTTCAACCTGCAAAGGTACATAAATATCCACAAAGTTGGACAATTATGAACAAACTTTTATAAATTTATAAGAAAAGAGTTGCATTATTCGTAAATTTATTGTATTTTTGCACCGCAATTGAATATATATACAAAAAACAATTTACTAATGAATGATGAGATAAGAATCATACCGGTAACAACAAAAAAGGGGTTGAAAACCTTCATTCAGTTTCATTATGATCTCTACAGAGGCCATAAGTTTGCTATTCCTTTTTTGCGTTTCGACGAGATGAATACGCTGGACCCAAAGAAGAATCCCGCCTTCGAATTCTGTGAGGCTCAATACTTCCTGGCGGTTGACAGCGAGGCTCGTATCGTAGGTAGAATTGCTGCCATTATCAACCATCGTGCCAACGAAGAGTGGAACAAGAAGCAGGTTCGCTTCGGCTGGTTCGATTTCGTGGATAATGTAGCGGTTTCCTGTGCCTTGTTGCGCACGGTAGAAAACTGGGGCAAGAGCAGGGGAATGAACGAATGCGTAGGTCCGCTCGGATTTACGGATATGGACCGTGAAGGCTTGCTCATCGAGGGCTTCGACCGGAAGTCTACGATGTATATTAACTACAACTATCCTTATTATAAGACGCATCTGGAGAGTTATCCGCTCTATGAGAAGGATAACGACTGGCTGGAGTACCGCATCAGGATTCCGGAAGTGACGCCGGCTAAGTTTGCCAAGACTGCCCAGATGATTGAGAGCCGATATAATCTGCATGTTCATAAGTTTACCCGCAAGGAACTTACCTCGGGAGGAATGGGCAGGAAGGTGTTCGAAATCGTGAACGAGACCTACAAGAATCTCTATGATTTCCAGCAGCTTACGGAGAAGCAGATAGATGAATATGTGAGCACTTATATCAAGAAGGCTGACTTGAACCTGGTGACGGGTGTGGTGGATGGAAACGCTGGCAACAAACTGGTAGCCTTTGGTGTTTCCTTCCCTTCGTTTACCGATGCGCTGCGAGAGATAGGCAATGGCAAGCTTTTCCCTACGGGTTGGCTGAAGGTGCTGAAGGTACTGAAGTGGCACAAGACGGATACGGTAGATTTGCTTTTGATAGGTGTTCTTCCGGAATATCGCAAGAAGGGAGCCAACGCGCTTATTTTTGCCGATCTGATAGAGCAGTATCGCCGTTATGGCTTTAAATGGGCAGAGGCAATGCCGCAGATGGAGACCAATACTGGTGTTCAGAGCCAGTGGCAGTATCTGGAGAGCGAACAGCATCGCCGTCATCGCTGCTATAAGAAGAAGATTTAAAAGTCTCTGTTTTGAGCCGTTTAGGCGTAAAAAAGATAGAAAATGGGCTAAAAAGTTAAAAAAACTAACTCATAGTTTTGTGGTTCTCAACTCATAGCTTTCCGGTTAGTAACTCATAGCTTTCCAGTTGAGAAAATTAAGAATGCTAAACTTTCTCATGTGGTTCAAGCAACGGGCTGAAGGTCCACAAACTCCGGAAGCAGCACGCCCTGAAAGGGCAGAAGCTCCTAGCCCAGGGCAGCGCCCTGGGTATTATGGACGCAAACTTGTCGCCCTGTAAGGGCAAAAGCTTTGTTTATCGCCTGGTATTTTAAAGCTTTTGCCCTTACAGGGCGCCTTGCTGATTGCTAGTATACCCAGGGCGATGCCCTGGGCTAGGAGCTTCTGCCCTTTCAGGGCGTGTGGGGCTTCATGCGAAAGTTCAGTAGAATGCATCGCGATAGGATGAAAAATGGCTGTAAAAGTGCTGTTTTTTCCATCGCGATGCATTATTTTTTGCGTCGCGACGCAATAATATTTCCATCGCGACGCACCAATTCTTCCGTCGCGACGCAATAATTACCCCCTTGCGAGGCATCATTGAAGCCTCCCGCTGGTCATCATTTAAGCCTCTTATCGGTCTTAATATAAGGCACTTATCGGTCTTAATATAAGGCACTCGTCAAGATAAAAAGATGCGTTCTGAAGGGAGAAAAAACAGAAGGGGGTTAACAGGGTTAACAGTTAACACCCCAAAAATGCATACTTCCATCCACACACTTATATAAAA
>JAJWJX010000081.1:0-10613 GCA_021623045.1 Segatella copri
AAGGGACTATTTGATTAATTAATTAACGTGTCCAATTTTTATTGGACACTAATGACAGTAAATCATAAATTAAATGAAGTTTAATTACAAGACAGTTACCCGCAAGATTCTCGCCGACCTCTATACGCCGGTGGGAGTCTACATGCGACTGAGAGATATTTATCCGCAGTCGGCTCTGATGGAGAGTTCCGACTATCATGGCTCCGAGAATTCGCGCTCCTTCATCGGGGTGCATCCGCTGGCAAGCATCGCCGTGAGTCATGGTGAGGTCATCAAGACCTATCCCGACGGAAGAGTAGAGAAAGAGCAGCTTCCTGCCTTCGGTGCCGGTCAGGGCGAGGAGTGCAAACTCGCCATCTCAAAGAGTATCAACGACTTCATCTCTTCCTTCCATGTAGAGGGCGAGAGCAAGGACTTCTGCGGACTCTACGGATTCACCACCTTCAATGCGGTGAGATATTTTGAGAACATCCCAGTCAAGGATACCACCATGGAGAAGAATGATGCGCCCGACATCTATTACATCATGTATAAGGACATCATCGTCTTCGACCATTTCAACAACACCATGGAGCTCATTGCGCTCCAGGAAAGTGAAGATCCTCACTCTTCACTTCCAGAGCTCGACGAACTGCTCAAGGCGGTGAACAAGGCAAATGTGAAACCTTATGATTTCCACCCGGTGGGCGAAACCACCTCTACGCTCACCGATGAGGAGCACAAGGCAAACATACGCCGATGCATACAGCACTGCCTGCGCGGAGATGTATTCCAGATTGTGGTGAGTCGCCGCTTCGTACAGAAATATGAGGGCGATGATTTCAAACTCTACCGTGCGCTGCGCAGCATCAACCCTTCGCCTTACCTCTTCTATTTCGACTTCGGCGGTTTCCGCATCTTCGGTTCTTCGCCTGAAACCCATAACCGCATCGTGGGCAACAAGGCGTTCATTGACCCGATTGCCGGAACCACCCGACGCACAGGAGATATGGAGCAGGACCGCAAGGCTGCCGAATTCCTGCGCAACGACCCGAAGGAGAATGCCGAGCACGTGATGCTAGTAGACCTGGCGCGCAATGATCTGAGCCGCAACTGTCATGGGGTGAAAGTAGATTTCTACAAGGACATGCAGTTCTACAGTCATGTTATCCATCTTGTGAGCCGTGTGAGCGGAGAGTTGGATGAGCATGCCGACCACATCAAGGAGTTTATTGATACCTTCCCTGCCGGCACGCTGAGCGGTGCCCCTAAGGTGAGAGCGATGCAGATTATATCAGAGCTGGAGCCTCACAACCGCGGTGCCTACGGAGGCTGTATCGGCTTCATCGGTCTGAACGGCGACCTGAATCAGGCCATCGTGATACGTACCTTCATTAGCCGAAACGGCGAACTCTGGTTCCAGGCGGGTAGTGGAGTAGTGGCAAAGAGCAATGATGAGTATGAGCTAGAAGAGTGTAACAACAAGCTCGGTGCGCTGACCAAGGCGATTCACATTGCTGAAGAGTTGTAATAGTGATTAATTATTAGTGATTAGTGATTATTTCTCGCTGATTGTACTCACTAATCAATAATCAATAATAAATAACAAAAGATGAAAGTAGTAATCATAGATAATTACGATTCCTTTACCTATAATCTGGCCCATCTGGTAAAGGAGTTGGGAGCTGACGTTACGGTGTTCCGCAACGACCAGTTCCAGTTGCCGGAGCTGGAGCGCTTCGACAAGATCATTCTGAGTCCGGGTCCGGGCATTCCGTCGGAGGCGGGACTGCTGATGGATGTTATCCGCAAGTATGCAGGCCGCAAGCCGATGCTGGGCGTATGTCTGGGTCATCAGGCCATAGGCGAGGCGTTTGGAGCCAAGCTTACCAATCTTTCTGAGGTGTATCATGGAGTGGCAACCCCTTGCACCCAGTTTGGCAACGATGTTATTTTCGACGGGTTGGATAAGCGCATAGAGATTGGCAGATACCACTCTTGGGTGGTAGACCGCTCGGGATTCCCCGACTGCCTGGACGTTACGGCAGTAAGTGATGATGGTTGCATCATGGGTCTGAAGCATAAGAACTATGATATTCATGGTATCCAGTTTCATCCGGAAAGCGTGCTGACGCCAGATGGCAAGAAGATGGTGAGAAACTGGTTGGAAAAAGCTTAATGACCTTAATGACCAATGACCTTAATGACCACCATGACCGCATGGTGGTTGTTGAGGTTTTTTGTTTATGATAAGAAAAGCAAAGCCTGACGCTCTCTCGAGTGCCAGGCTTTTCTGATACCCTCGCTACAATCCTCTCACGAGTTTCGCGAGTTTGTATAAACTTAAATCTTACCTTCCCACTGGAGGGAAGGTCACTAATAACCTTCTTAATCTTTCAAAATATTTACATTTCCCAAGCCACTGCACTCGCACCGAGTACGGCAGCAGAACTGCCATCAAGGGTAGAAACAAGGAATTTAGCCTTACCCTTGAAGGTGCGGAGCACGTGCTCATCATAAGCCTTCTGGATAGGTTTCATGATGAGGTCGCCAGCCTTGGTCAGACCACCGAAGAAGACGAAAGCCTCTGGTGAAGAGAAGGCTGCGAAATCAGCACAAGCCTCACCGAGCATCTTGCCGGTAAACTCGTATACACGCAGTGCCAGCTTGTCGCCCTTGCCTGCAGCAACGCTCACATCATAAGATGTAATATTCTCAGGGTTCATCTCGCGGAGCAATGAAGGCTCATCGCTCTTCTCGAGATACTCGCGAGCTGTGCGAGCCACACCTGTGGCAGAGCAGTAAGCTTCGAGACATCCTGTACGGCCGCATCCGCATGTACGGCCCTCTTTGCCACGTACCATGGTAACGTGACCCAATTCGCCTGCGAATCCGTCGCAGCCGTAAACCATCTGTCCGTTAATCACGATACCAGAACCTACGCCTGTACCGAGTGTAATGTCGATGAAGTTTTTCATGCCTCTTGCTACACCGTATGTCATCTCGCCGAGCGCAGCAGCGTTGGCATCATTGGTCATACCTACAGGCAAGCCGCCGAGGGCTTTGCTGAACAAGTTGGCCAATGGTACCACTCCGTCGTGTGCCCAAGGAAGATTTGGAGCGAATTCAATGGTTCCATTATAATAGTTTGCGTTTGGCGCACCGATACCCATTGCCTTAATCTTGTCAATGCCGCCTACCGTATCAATGATAGGCTGGAGAGCTTCTACGGCTGCCTTCACATAGTCTTCAACTTTTTCGTAACCGCCTGTCTTGATGGCAGTTGTTGCTTTGATCTCTCCGCGAGCATCTACGATGCCGAAAACTGAATTTGTACCGCCGAGGTCAAGGCCTATTACGTACGGTTTAAGTGTATTATCTGTCATGTTAATTATTTAAAATTAGTTAGAATTATTTTATTTCTCGGCAAAGATACTGAAAACTTTTGAATCTCGTTTATTTTTAAATATAAAAAATTTTAATTTCTTTTTTTTTTCTGCCAGACGATTTGCTGTCCGAAGTTTCTCTGTTGCCCTAAATCCTGTTTATATTCATGCAGAACATCCGCATAATCCGTGTAATCCGTGCCCGAAAATATAAAAAACGGATATAAAATGAACTTTTAGGCGAAAAAATTGTGCTTTGTGCCCGAAATTTTGTAACTTTGCCGACTGTTAGAAATTGTAACGATACTAAGATGAATTTAGCATTTCCAATTGAGATAAACATCCTTGACTTCATATTCAAAGGAATTGTCATCGGTGTTCTTGCCTCAGCCCCTATGGGACCGGTAGGCATCCTTTGCATCCAGCGTACACTCAACAAGGGTCGCTGGTATGGGTTTGTAACAGGTGTGGGTGCCGCATGCAGCGACATTGTATATGCTCTGTTTACAGGCTTGGGCATGAGTTTTGTGATGGATTTTGTGAGCAACTCCGAGAACAAGTTCTATCTTCAGATTTTCGGCAGTCTGATGCTCCTCGTGTTCGGAATCTACTGCTTCAAAAGCGACCCGATGAAGAACATGCACAAGTCGAGCAACAAGCAGGGTACCCTGATGCACAATGGCATCACGGCGTTCCTCGTAACACTCTCCAATCCACTCATCGTGTTCCTCTTCATGGCCACCTTCGCGCAGTTTGCTTTCGTCGTACCGGATATGCCGGTAGAAATGGGAGTAGGGTATCTCAGCATCGTCTTCGGAGCTCTGTTGTGGTGGTTCGGACTCACCTGGCTCGTCGACAAGATTAGGAACAAGTTTGATACCAACGGCATCGTCATTATCAATAAGGTAATAGGCAGCGTGGTCATCATCTTCTCCATGATCGCTCTCTTCGGCACGATTTTCAATCTGTATCATCTGCCGGAATTTTAAAAGTCCTTAAACAGGTCTTTAAACACCCCTTCAATCAGAAGAAGGCAAAGCATAAAGTTCAAAAGTTAACAGTTCAAAGTTTATGTTTGTAGCACAAGAATTAAGAAAGAAAAGTATCGCAGAATACTTATTATATATGTGGCAGATTGAGGACATCATCCGAGCTTACGGATGCTCGCTGCCTGTCATCAAGAAAAATTATGTAGACCGGTTCGACTTTACACCTGAGCAGCGCGAGGAAGAACTCGACTGGTTTGGCAACCTGATTCGCATGATGAACGAGGAGGGAAAGCGCGAGGGAGGACACCTTAATATTAATAAGGTGATACTCAAGGACGTCATTGACCTGCACGGCATGCTGCTGCAGAGCACCAAGTTTCCTATCTACAATGCCGAATATTACAAGGTGCTGCCTTTCATCGTAGAGCTGCGCCAGCGGGGCGACAAGGATCTCAACGAGATTGAAACCTGCCTCGATGCCCTCTATGGTGTGATGATGCTGCGCCTGCAGAAGAAGGAAATTACGCCCGAAACCGAAAGGGCCATCAAGGAGATTACCGTCTTCATAGGTCTGCTCAGCGATTATTACATCAAAGACCGAACCGAGGGACTCAAGTTTGATGATGACGACATGTAGTGATTAGTTATTAGTGATTACTTTTTAAGAATATACATTATTATATATTTACAACAGGATGAACGAAATAGAAAGAAGAAGAACATTTGCCATTATCTCTCACCCGGATGCTGGTAAGACAACATTGACCGAGAAGTTTCTGCTTTTCGGTGGACAGATTCAGGTGGCAGGTGCCGTAAAGAATAACAAAATTCGCAAAACTGCGACTTCTGACTGGATGGATATTGAGAAACAGCGTGGTATCTCGGTATCTACATCTGTAATGGAATTTGATTATCTCCCTGCCGGACAGGAGGGAGAACCTTATAAGGTGAATATCCTGGATACTCCAGGTCACCAGGACTTCTGCGAGGATACCTACCGCACACTTACAGCCGTAGATTCAGCCATCATCGTGGTTGACTCTGCCAAGGGTGTGGAGGCACAGACCCGCAAACTCATGGAGGTGTGCCGCATGAGAAATACCCCGGTAATCATCTTCATCAACAAGATGGACCGTGAGGGACGCGACCCGTTTGATGTGCTCGACGAGTTGGAAGCAGAGCTCAAAATCAAGGTTCGCCCGCTGAGCTGGCCTATCGGTCAGGGCGCCCGTTTCAAGGGCGTTTACAACATCTACGAGCATCAGCTGAACCTCTTTACCCCTAACAAACAGCGAGTTACCGAGAAGGTAGAGGTAGACATCCAAAGTTCAGAACTCGACGAGCGGGTTGGTGAACGTGAGGCTGCACAACTGCGTGAGGAACTGGAACTGGTAGATGGTGTTTACCCTGAGTTTGAGGAAGAAACCTACCGTTCGGCCGAGGTAGCACCTGTGTTCTTCGGTTCGGCACTGAACAATTTTGGTGTTCAGGAACTCCTCGACTGTTTTGTTCATATTGCTCCATCTCCTAGACCCACCCAGGCAGAGGAGCGACTGGTGAAGCCGGAAGAACCTAAGTTCAGTGGTTTCATCTTCAAGATTACAGCCAATATTGATCCAAACCACCGCTCCTGCATCGCTTTCTGTAAGATATGCTCGGGCAAGTTTGTGAGAAATCAGCCATATTACCACGTGCGCTTGGATAAGAACGTGCGTTTCTCTTCGCCTACCCAGTTCATGGCACAGCGCAAGAGTACCATTGACGAGGCTTATCCTGGTGACATTGTAGGTTTGCCTGACAACGGTATTTTCAAGATAGGAGATACGTTGACGGAGGGAGAGAAGATGCATTTTCGCGGTTTGCCAAGCTTCTCTCCACTCCTTTTCAAGTACATCGAGAATGATGACCCGATGAAGAGCAAGCAGTTCCAGAAGGGATTGGAGCAGCTCATGAACGAGGGTGTGGCGCAGCTCTTCGTCAACCAGTTCAACGGCCGCCGCATCGTGGGCACCGTGGGTCAGCTGCAGTTCGAGGTTATCCAGTACCGCCTGGAGAACGAGTACAATGCCAAGTGCCGCTGGGAGCCAGTGCATCTTCACAAGGCTTGCTGGATAGAGGCAGATGACGAGAAGGAACTCGAGAACTTCAAGAAGCGCAAGTACCAGTACATGGCCAAGGATATTGAGGGGCGCGATGTCTTTCTTGCCGATTCGGGCTACGTGTTGAGCATGGCGCAGCAGGATTTTGAACACATCAAGTTCCATTTCACATCGGAATTCTAAATCAATGTAAAAAAGATGGATGAAGAAATTCTAGATTACAACGAGCAGAAAGAGGGATGGGTCAGTAAGATGGTGGATTGGCAGAAAAAACATATTTCTGACCGCCAGATGACCCTTATCCTGGCTTTTATCATCGGCCTTCTGGCGTCGGTGGCAGGATATTTCCTGCACGGCATTGTGCACGAAATACAGTTGCTGCTCACTTCGGGATTTAACAAGGGCACCTATAACCTGCTCTTCCTGCTCTTCCCGATTGTGGGCATTTACCTCACCATGCTCTTTATTAAATATGTGGTCAGAGATAATATTTCCCACGGTATCACCCGTGTGCTTTACGCCATCTCTACCAAAAATTCCAAGCTCAAGGCCCACAACTGCTGGTCATCGGTGGTGGCATCAGGTATCACCATCGGTTTCGGTGGTTCCGTGGGAGCCGAGGCTCCTATTGTGCTCACGGGTTCGGCCATCGGCTCAAACCTGGGACAAATCTTCCGCATGGACAAGAAAACCATGATTCTGTTGGTGGGCTGTGGCGCCTCTGCAGCCATTGCTGGAATCTTTAAGGCGCCTATTGCCGGACTCGTGTTTACGCTTGAGGTGCTGATGGTAGACTTGAGCATGGCTTCCTTGCTGCCTATCCTTATCAGTTGTGTAACAGCTACTTGCTTTACCTACATCCTGATGGGCTCCAAGAGTCTTTTCGATTTTACGCTTACCAGTCCGTGGGCGCTCGACCGCGTGCCTGCCTGCCTTTTGCTGGGCATTTTCTGCGGCTTGGTGAGCCTTTATTTCATGCGCACCATGTCGGCGTGCGAGGGCTTCTTTGCCAAGCTTTCGCCTTATCCCTACGTAAAACTGCTGTTTGGAGGACTGATTCTGAGTTCGCTCATCTTCCTCTTCCCTTCGCTCTACGGCGAAGGCTATACGGCAGTCAACGTGCTGCTGAAGGGGCAGAATGTGGAAGACTGGGGGCAGGTGATGAGCCGTTCGCTCTTCTACGGGCACAACCAGCTGCTCATCCTCTACATCGCTCTGGTAACCTTTACCAAGGTTTTTGCCACCTCGGCAACCAACGGCAGTGGCGGATGCGGTGGTACCTTTGCCCCTTCGCTCATCATTGGCGGTTTTGCCGGTTTCCTCTTTGCGCGTCTCTGGAATGTGAACCAGGTGGGCGTCTACATTCCTGAGCAAAACTTTACACTCTTGGGCATGGCGGGCCTCATTACGGGTGTGATGCATGCCCCGCTTACGGGCATCTTCCTCATCGCCGAACTCACGGGCGGCTACCAGCTCTTCATGCCGCTGATGATAGTGTGCATCTCTTCGCTGCTCACCATCAGCATCTTTGAGAGTCACAGCATCTACGCCCTGCGTCTGGCTAGAGAGGGTAAGCTGCTCACCCACCATATTGACAAGGCTGCGCTCACCCTGCTGGGCATGCAGGATGTCATTGAGAAAGATTATCATCCGGTAGGTCCGGATCTGCCGATGAGCAAGCTGGTGAGTGAGATAAGTCGCAGCAACAACAACTTTCTGCCTGTTTTAGATCAGGCGGGTGTGCTGTTGGGAGTAATAGATATTACGAAGATTCGCCACATCATCTTCCGCACCGAACTGTATCAGCATTTCACCGTGCGTCAGCTGATGATGCAGCCTTCTGCCGTTCTTACCGAACATGACAGTATGGACGAGGTGATGCAGAAATTTGATAAAACCGATGCCGCCCAACTGCCAGTGGTTGATGTGGCAGGCGTACTGAAGGGTTACATCAGCCGTACTAGAATCTATTCCATGTACAGGCAGATTGTAGCGGATATGTCGGCAGAGTAGGAGTTTTAAGTGAAGAGTGAAGAACGAAGAGTGAAGAATTCAACGGCTTTGCTGGTTTTATTTTAAAATATTAGTATTTTATGGAGAAGAAGGATTTGAGAATTGTTTTCATGGGAACACCGGAGTTTGCGGTGGAATCCCTCAAGCGCCTGGTAGAGGGCGGTTACAACGTGGTGGCTGTGGTTACGCAGCCTGATAAACCGGTGGGCAGACATCAGGATACGCTGCAACCTTCGCAGGTTAAGCAGTATGCTGTAGAGCATGGTTTACCGGTGCTGCAGCCTGTAAAGATGAAGGACCCTGACTTTGTGGAGCAGTTGCGTTCTTATCAGGCTGACTTGCAGGTGGTAGTTGCTTTCCGCATGCTGCCAGAGGTGGTTTGGGCGATGCCGAAATATGGTACTTTTAATGTACATGCAGCCCTCCTTCCGCAGTATCGCGGTGCGGCGCCTATCAACTGGGCAGTGATTAATGGCGAGAAGGAGACGGGTGTTACCACCTTCTTCCTCGACCACGATATTGATACCGGTCGCATCATCCTGCAGAAACGTTTTCCTATTCCGGAGACGGCAAATGTGGAGTATGTTTACGACGGGTTGATGCATCTTGGTGCTGAATTGGCGCTGGAAACCATTGATGCGCTCATCGCTGCCGATGGCAATATCGGTTCCATTCCTCAGAGCGAAATGATAGGACAGGGTGCCGAACTCAAGCCGGCTCCGAAAATCTTCAAGGATACCTGCCGCATCGACTTCCACAAGCCTGCCAAACAGGTGTATGATTTCATCCGCGGTCTTTCTCCATACCCTGGTGCATGGACTGAAATTAAGAAGAAGGAGACAGTAGTATTATTTGACGATCCTAAGGGAGATGATGATTACGTGAGGTTCCCTGAGCCTACAACTCATCCATCCCATAAGCAGAGTACACAGAAAATTCAGGTACTTAAGATATTTTCTACCCGTCTTTCATGTATGAAGCGTGGTGATGCGCCTGTGGGATCGCTCCGCGTTGAGGGGAAGTCGTTACAAGTAGCCTGCCTTGATGAATGGCTCATTATTCAGGAGTTGCAGCTCAGTGGCAAGAAACGCATGGATGCTTCTGCTTTTCTCAATGGTATGAAGGACATAGCTTATTATGAGTGTTTGAAGAAAGATGTTAGTGACGATTTTTAAGATTCAAAAGATTTTTGATTTTTAGTTTTATAGTATTATGACTGTAGAAGAAGACATCAAGCGTGCTATAGAGTGCATGCGAAAGGGTGGAGTGATACTCTATCCTACAGATACCGTATGGGGCATAGGATGCGACGCCACCAACCCTGAAGCGGTAAAGAAAGTTTATGAAATAAAGAAACGTGACGATTCTAAGGCGCTTATCTGCCTGATAGATTCTGCTGACCGCATGGCGCGTTATTTCCGCAATGTGCCACAGGTAGCATGGGATTTCATCGATGCAGCCATGCCTGTAAAGCCTACTACGGTTATTCTTGATGATGCGAGTGGAGTGGCTAATAATCTGGTAGCAGAGGATGGAAGTCTGGCGATGCGTATTACCTATGAGCCTTTCTCCAAACAACTCTGTTACCGTTTTCAGAAGCCTATTGTAAGTACTAGTGCTAATGTGAGTGGTGAGCCTGCTGCACAGAATTATCGCGACATCTCCGAGGAAATCCTCAATGCTGTAGATTATGTTTGCTGGAGCCGCCGTCAGGAGCATAAACCTCATCAGCCTTCCAGCATCGTTAAGATTGCTAAGGATGGTGAAGTGAAAGTAATCAGATAAGTTTTCAATTCATCCTTATATGAAATGCCTGCTAGAGGGATATTTTCCTCCCTTAGCAGGCTTTTTTGTACGTTTTCAGTCTATAATATACTTTAAGAAGTACTATTGCAATTCGTTTATATGACAAAAAAGAATTTCCGCTCAATACGGATATATAACAAGAAACCCTGCAAGAAATGAATCTTGCAGGGTTTATCTTGGGTGGAAGGTGGGACTCGAACCCACGACATTCAGAACCACAATCTGACGCTCTAACCAACTGAACTACGTCCACCATATTGGTTATGTTTTGCTTTTTCAAAAATAGTTGGGTGGAAGGTGGGACTCGAACCCACGACATTCAGAACCACAATCTGACGCTC
>JAJWJX010000002.1:0-109099 GCA_021623045.1 Segatella copri
GCTCGTTAGGGACTTGCACCCATTAGAATAAGCTCATGCCGAGCATACAAGAAAAGGTGTGTCTTTGCCTTAAGACACACCTTTTTTGTTTCTATGCAGCCGTTTTCAAAAGCTTTACCAGATGCAACCAGGACGTTCTGGAAACTGCGTCGCGACGTATCTGGCTGTACGTCGCGACATAATGATTATTACGTCGGGACGTATCAGATGCTACGTCGGGACGTAATTTTTTCTATGTCGTCAGTTAAATTGCAAAAAAACAAATGAAAAAGCCTAGCATTGAAGCGAAAAAAAGGATTTTTGCTCAATGCTTTCTTAGTTTTCACCCCAAAATCCCTCTAAAACACCTATATTTCGCTGGTTTTTATGGCAATAGATGGCAGATAGAACCGAAGAACAGAGAATTGCCATACCCATAATGCATTCGTAATCAAAGAGATAACCTATCAATATGGCAATATGGCAATTCTTTGACGCAAAAATATATATATAAAACAGCATGCCCGACACAAAAAAAAGGGAAGCGCCGAAACGACACTTCCCCATGGATTGGATGAATCATATATTCATCTGTCTCGCGACATTTTATTCTGTGTATGCAGTCTTGTAGGCAGAATCAAAGAACATAGCGCAAGAACCTACACCAGTCGCATACTTTTTGAGCTGCTGTCCGTTTGGGTCACATTCTAGCACATAGCCGTTTCCATTGTAGTCGGGACCATATTCGCCCTTGTTGTAAGAGAGCACGAAAATATGATAGTTCAGAGGATCGACGGCGATGCCGCATGGCGAGAAGAAAGACTCGCTTGCGTTGAAATGGAAATTACTGTCCTCCATGAACTCAGAACCTTCCATCACCATTCGCTTCAAGCTAGCCGTACCGCCGTAAGGTGCATTGAGCACATAGAACACGGCATTGGCTGCTGTCGTGCGACTTCCACCAACTGCCTCATAAACTAGTGCAGCATAGTTGCCATCGCAAATCTTGTTGCTCTTGCCCGTAGCAAAATCCACCGCCTTCAGCGCATTCTCTCCATAAGTATTATAAGAAGCATCGTAATACTGATTGTCCACTACGCAAAGCAAGCCGTAGGCTATGTATACGGCGGTAGGGTTGTTCACGCCCTCGATATTCTTGGTCTCAACTTTTTTAGAAGAAAGGTCGATGCAAGAGATGTTGCCGCCACCCTTACCATAGTTGCTGTTGGCCACATAGAGATTGCTACCACCGATGGCCAAGCCCTCTGGATAGCTGCCCACCTGATACTTGTCGGCGAGGGCGAAATTTGTGGTGTCCACGGCTGCTACATAGCCACCGTATGTGGTGAAATAAACCTTGCCACCGTCGGCGATGATATGGCGAGGCTCTGCACCCTCGGCATTGCCTAGCAACTCTGTGGTTTTGATTTGCTTGATGCTCTGCTTGGTTTTCTTGTCGATTACCTCGATGGTGTTGCTCTGGTCTACGGCAAGATAAATCTTGTTGCCATATACGATGCCGTCGTTGGCGGTATTACCGAGTGAACGACCGTTAGCAGCCTTGAATACATTCTGTGTAGCTGTGCTTGAAGCATAGTCGATAGCTGTGAGAGAGCTCTCGATTTTGTTACCCATGTTACCTGAATTCACGACGTAAGCGCCCGTACTATACACCTGGAGATAAGTCTCAGGATAGTCTTCGGCAGGATCGCATGATGTCATCACTGCAGTGCCCATCAAGAGCACCGCCAAACCTAATAAATACTTTTTCATTTTCTTTTTCTGTTTATATTTGAATCTAATTTGTTACGATCTAAATGTCATTATCTAGAAGTTATACCCGATGCTTAACATCCAGCTACGGCGAGGCATCGGATAATGCCCCACGAGTTCATACTGCTCCGACAGCAGGTTCTTCACATCCATCCTGACCTTCACGCCTCTCAGGGATTTCCCCCAAAGACTCAGTCCGTCCAACTGGCGATAGAGCGTCAGACCCATGTCCCAGTAACCATCCACTTCGGTGCCGTCATAGTGCTCGTTGTTGGCCCATCGCTTGCTCATTCCCTGTCCATGGAGCGAGACATTCACCCAGGGATTCTCCCACCCCAAGGCAATACTGCCCGAGTGCAGAGGGATATAGGCTACTTGATTGCCATAATATTTGGACGAGCGGTCGGTATGGTTCGCCACGTGCTGGTAGCTATACGACCCTTGCAGCGAGAGCTGCTGCCCCGGAGCCATCTGCCAAGTGCTACGCAAGGAGGCATCCACGCCAACGACATCAACCCGTGCCAAGTTCACAGTACGCCAAACGAACATATTGTAAGGAACGCCCACAATCTTGTCGGTCACCCGATTGCAATAGCCGTCCAGCGTTGCTTGAACATTCCATCCCTTGTAACGCAGGGATTCGCCGTTTCCCCCATCTCCCGAAGAAGTTTTTTTCCACGTAAGCCCGATATTCAACTGTCGGGTTTTCTCAGGCTTCAGATCAGAACTTCCATAATGGAAGAAATAGTTCTCGTTGAAAGTAGGAACCCGGAAGATGTCCTTGTACGAAGCCCTGAGATAAAGCTCATCGCTGGCTGTTCCACTCCCCAGGAGCCGATAAGAAAGCGAAAGCGATGGCGAAAGCCGGCGCGCATCCTTGGCAGCCTGTCCTGCTTGGGTAGGATTGGTGCTGCCTTGCTGAGTCTCTATCTTGCGCCCCACGCTGTTGAGGTAAACCGAAGCCAGCATTCTGGCAAGAGCCACCCATCTTCCCTTCGCATATCGGGCGGAGAGCGACTGCAGGATACCATGTCGATGAGGACGCAGGTCGGTAGCAAGGGTGCTGTTGAGCGAATTCATCATCCAGTCGGCAGAGTAATCTACCGCCCAGCCATCCCCCGGAATCCACATCAGGGCTGCCGAAGTATAATATTCCCTTTGCCAGTAGGTAGCATCATTGCGTCGATTTGCCACGAGCGTGTCCTGATAGGCAGAACTCGCCCAGTTCATCTTGGCTTGCACCTTCAGCATCCAACGGTCATCGAGACTTCTGGCTTGCCACCTTGCTTGGGCAAAGGCGTTGCGGTCGTGCAACTGCTCGGCAGTTACATTGGTGTAATATCTCACGATACCTGGCAACTGTCGGTCGTTGTCATAATAATAGAGCTTTGCCCACAATTGGCTCCGGCTCATGCCATCGGCTCGTCTGCCCATCATCCAGTGCATATTCAGTTCGCCATGTCCCGAGTTCATCCTACTGTTGGTTCGCCGCTCATGGGTGGTGTACTTACCGTTGCGCAGGAGGAAGGGATAGTCGTTTTCGGCATAGGTGTACTCACCCATTACCTGAAGAGTGAACCTATCAGACAATCTCTGCACATAGCGCAGATAAGGCGAGACATATCCGAAGGAGCCCACCTGCAACTGAGTAGAGAGGTGAGGCTGCCTGTCGATGGGAATCTCGCTCATGGTCTCGATGGCGAGCAAAGCTGCCACCGAGGCTTGCCGGGCCGAAATGAAGATGTCATCGTTGTCGCCAATGGTGAGTCGCAATGTCTGCACTTGGTCGAGCGAATAACGGGACACATCTATTTCGCCGCCCTGACATTCGCTGAGCAGCACACCATCGTAACTCACTCCCGTATGTCCCGCTCCGAATCCACGCACAGCTACCGTCTTCATTCCTCCTGCCCCACCATAGTCGCGCAGATTGATGCCTGGCATGCGGTGCAAAGCGTCGGCCATATCCGTAACTCCGAGCCTCAACATATCCCCCTTGTCCAAAAGCTGGAGAGGTGATGTGCTCGTAAGTATCCGGTGCTGCCGAGCATTCACTTTTACTTCCTGCAAGTGCTCGGTACGAATGGAATCTTGCCCCATACCCACTTGTGCATACAACAGTAGCAAGCCACCGAGACAAAATATCCTCAATGCCTTCATTCATTCTATCTTTTATATTATTATCTGTGTCTCCATCACGAACCCATCCCACGGGGTTGGATAGAATCATCGGAATCTCTTATCCTAAAGACACTCTTTCATCATATTGTTTCCGATGGCAACGGCAGGTCTTCTGACTTGCGTCCTCCCCGCATCTCACTCTATGTAAACATAAAAAGATGCAAAACTCATGACAAGCGGTCTTCCCGAAAAAATGTCAGTGACCATGGTGCTTGCCGCAATAAGACGCTTACAGCAGCGGGACTGTCCGGGCTTCTCACCCGATTCCCTTTTAATCACTACGCACTCATCCTGCCTGAGGCGGCAGAAGGTGGCAGCGAACCAATTGCGGGTGCAAAGGTACTATAAAAAAATGAATAAAAAGATAACTTTATCCGCTTTTTTATTCCAGCAAGGATAAAATTATCTTTTTATTCATTTTCTTTTTTATTCTTTTACTTCTTGATTTTATCTTTTTACTCCTTGAGCATTTTATGTTTTTCAGAACAATTTATTATTTTACGATTTCCAGGAGTTCTGCGAAATCATCAATGATCCATTCGGCAGAGGCAAGCTGTTGGCGGGTTCCGTTGCCATAAGTCACGGCACAGGCTTTGCAACCGGCATTGTGAGCCATATCTACATCGAAGGTCATATCGCCCACTACGAGGGTTTCATCTACAGTTCCCTTCATCTCCTTCAATGCCTTGAAAACCATATCGGGAGCCGGTTTCACATGCTCCACATCATCGCCAGCCACGATAGAAGAGAAAATATCCTCCAGCTGCATCTGCCTCACGTATCCATCGAGCGAACAATGGTTTCGGCTGCTTGCCATGCCCAGGATATAGCCCCGACGGTGCAACTCTCTCAGGGTTTCTATCACATGAGGAAAAGGCTGCACAATCATCGTCTGCTTATTCTCCAGAAATATCTCACGATAGGTTGCCGCACATTCCATTCCCTCCTCAGCACTCATTCCGAAGAGCGAGACGAAAGCCTCATCCAGTCTTAAACCGATGGTCTTGGCGCAAGCCTCCTCCGATTTCACTTCCAGTTTTCTTGCACGCATCGTATCCTGCAAAGTCTTCACAATGAGACTCTGCGAATCGCCGATGGTTCCATCAAAATCAAAAATTATATACTTCATTATTCTTATCTTATTTGAAAACGAGCACAAAGGTACGGATAATTACTGAAACTACAAAGCAAATTGCTCACGAATCGCCTTTATGATATGATGACGAGCCACTTCCGGCTTCATCGCCTCATCCAACGGCATTCCTTCCGGAGTAACCTGAATAACTCTATCAAATCCTGCATCCAGCATAGCCTTTCTATCGCTAACTCCGCCCGATACTAGCCATATTTTCTGATTGGTAACATGCTCAAGAATTCTTTGCGGCAATTTCCCCATCAAGGTCTGACGGTCGCTATGACCTTCGCCCGTAATCACGAAATCAGCATCCTGAATGAGCACATCAACCTCTATTTTCTCTAAAAGCAGCTCAGCCCCAGGACGAGCCTCAGCATTAAAATATTGCAGGAATGCATAACCCAGTCCTCCGGCCGCACCAGCCCCAGAAGCCGCACTCCTATCATATCCGAAATGCTTGGCGCTTACCTCGGCAAACTTCCTTGCTCTATCATCCAGCATCTGCACCATCTTAGCATCGGCTCCCTTCTGAGGCGCAAAAACATGAGCCACCCCGTTTTCGCCACAGAGCGGATTGGTAACATCCGAAGCCAACACAAAACTGCATTCCCGGCGGATTTTCTTCCAGTCGTCGCCCATCGCCTTGAGCATTCCGATGCCGCAATCGGATGTGGCGCTTCCGCCCAATCCCACGATGAAATGGCGCACGCCAAGGCGATAAGCATTCATAATCATCTCGCCCACACCCCATGAAGTAGCCTTCATAGGGTTGCGCTGTTCAGGCTCAATCAGAGCCAGTCCGGCAGTCTGTGCAATCTCGATAATCGCCGTATCATCCACGATTCCGTATTCTGCCTCAATCCATCTCATCAGCGCATCATGGGCATGAATCCTCACTCGCTCTCCCTTCATCGCCGAGAGAAAAGCATCGAGCATTCCCTCTCCCCCATCACTCATTTCCAAGGTAATGATTTCGGGAGAAGCATCTTCCGCATTCCATTCCTTCACTCCCGAAGCAATCGCCTCATTTACCTCTCTGCTCGAAAGGCAACCATTATAAGAGTCACAAGCTATTATTATCTTCTTATATCCAGCCCCATCCATCAGTCTGAGGCCATCATTTTTCCTATCCATATCCTATTTATGTTATATCATTCCCGGAAGCATCGCCTATCAAGCGATTCCCCTTTCAGCCCGCAAAATTAGCCATTATTCCTGAAACCACAAACCTTTTTGGGAAAAACTTTTAAAAACAGATGCTTCTGAGAAGAGCTGATAGAAAAAAGAGGTTAAAACATTTGGCTATTAAAAAGATTCCTCGTATTTTTGCAGTAGATTTTTCAAAGGTTTTCAAAAGGTTAAAGGCTTATGTGTAAATATGAAGAAATAGAAGGTTGGCGACTCTCGAATGGCAAGACGATTCGGGAAATCAACAATGCCGTACACGATGAGGTGGAACGAATCTACCTGGAAGCGTGGGCGAAAGGCATTTCCGTGCCGTATTTTGAAAACGGAAAAACCTATCTTGCTAATCCTGATGGAAGCGATGTAGAAGCAACTCTTGATTTTGCGACACGCGAATATACTATCATAAAACAAGTTGCAGCTCCAGGAAAGGGGAAAATGAGTTACTTACTCCATTAATTACTTCGTAACACCTCTTTTTCTATTAAGATTATGAAAAGAAGACCTGAATTTACAATTATAGCCGGTCCAAATGGAGCTAGCAAAAGTAGGCTTGGAATATTTTATTCTACAGTAAAAGCTTTTGACGGAGACCTTCTAGCAATGTCTCTTCGAAACGAACATCCTGATTGGATAGAGCGATGGATAGATGGAACTGTTATCTCTTCATTGATGAAAGAAAAAGAAGAAGCCATTTCACAAAACAAGAATTTTGCTTTCGAAACGAACTTCTCTACAGATTTGCCAGTCAATCTTGTTCAGGATTTTAAAGATGCAGGTTATAAAATCAGCCTCATCTTTTTCGGCTTATCCTCGAAAGAAGATTCTCTATCTCGTGTTATCCAAAGATACACAATGGGCGGTCATAATGTAAACCAAGACGTGATAGAATATAACTTCACGGAAGGCATCAAACGAGTAAGAGCCTCTCTACCACTTTTTGAAAACATTCTTTTCATTGATGGTACTTCCGATTTTGGCGACATTGTTGCCATTCACATAGAGAAATCTGGCAAACATCAGATTACAGATCACCCAGCCGAATGGTTCGACAAATACTTCAAAGAAGCATTCGATGCGCTTGTTGATGGCGAGGAAGAATAGTACTTTTACAAGATTCTAGCAAATCATTTTATACCCAATCCCCCTCACATTGATGATTCTGATATTTTCATCGGCAGATAACTTGTGGCGGAGCTTGGTGATGAAAACATGGAGACTGCGGGAATTGAAGAAGCTGTCATCGCCCCAGAGTTGCAGGAGAATATCCTTGCTCTCTACCACATTGTTCTTGCTCTCCACAAGCATGCGAAGGATTTCGGATTCACGATGTGACAGTTCTGTATCCTTACCTTCCAACTGCAGAATCTGACTGGTAACATTCAGGCGATAACGACCGATGGAGAGCCACAGATCAGCAGCATCCGGATTATCAGGAGAAACATTCCCCCCTTCCTGTTCTTCAGAAAAAATATTTCCTGCAGAAACCCGATGACAAAGCGACTTGATACGGACGATGAGCTCCTGGATGGCAAACGGCTTCTTCAGATAATCATTGCCACCCAATTCAAATCCCTCTACCACATCATTCACCGCCGAACGAGCCGTGAGGAAAAGCACAGGGGTACGGGAATCCGTCTTGCGGATACGGCGCACCATCTCGAAACCATCCATTTTGGGCATCATCACATCCGCAACCAGCACATCAGGCTTCTGGTCATCAAACATACGAAGCCCCTCTTCGCCATCATGCGCCATGCGCATCTCGAAGCCCTGCGCCTCCAAGGTGTCGCTCAGAATCATCGCCAAGGATGTTTCGTCTTCTACCAGTAATACTTTTATCTTATTCATTGTTTCTTTTTTGCTTTTTACTTTTAAGATTAAGACTTGGGAGACCAGCGATGGAATCGCTGGGAACGGGGGTGCAAAGGGGACTAGGTTCTTTTTACCCTTTTACCTTTTTACCTTTAAGAAAATGCAGGGTAAAGCAGCTTCCTTTTCCCGGCTCGCTTTCTACGGAAACAGAACCGCCCATTTTCTCCATCAGGCTCTTGACATAGAAAAGGCCGAGACCATAGCCCTTGACCGTATATTTATTGCCATCCGTCACCCGATAGAACTTGTCGAAAATATAAGGCAATTTATCGTGGGCAATACCGATTCCATTATCTGATACGGAAACCAGCACTTCATCCTCAGCTTTTTGGAAAGCCTTGATTTCTATCTTCATGCTATCTTCAGAATACTTGATGGCATTGTCTATGAGATTGCTCACGATGTTTGAGAAATGCATCCGGTCGGCATGAACCATCAGATTTTCCGGTTCTACGGACAACGAAATATTCACCTTTTTATCCGTTTTTTCTCCTGATTTCACTTTCAGCTGATGCTGGGAGATTAAGGGTTCAATCACCTCCTTCATTGGAACTTCCACGATATTGAGAAGCATCGATTTCCGTCGTTCCATACTCATCGACAGAATCTGTTCCACCAATCCGCAGAGCGTCTGCAACTGCTTCTGGGCGATGGTGAGATACTTACGCGCCTTATCAGGATGCTGGAGCATTCCGTAGTTCAGCAGGGAATCAGTGGCTGCGTAGGATACGGCTATCGGAGTCTTCAATTCGTGGGTGATATTATTGGTGAAATCGCTCTTCATCTCATCAAGCGTCTTCTGCTTGAGCATCGTATGAACCAGGAACCAGAAGACGAAAGCCAGGATGAGCATAATGAAGAGCGATGTGGCAAGAATGCCTGCCATCTGGCTGAGCACAGTCATCGTAAGCGGCTCTAGGGTAAGGACATATTTCTCCTCATTCGCCTCCCCCTCATTGCAAACCACATATTGGTATTGCTTGGCATTGGCAGAAGGCACATACCCCTTCGTTGTCACTTTCGCCAAAACCTTCTTTCCTGCTAAAAGCTGAATCTGATGCGGAAGTGCATGAGCATTATCGCCCACCAGCAAACTGTCTGAAAGCATCTTGGCAACCCATGCACTGTCATAGTCATTGATGTCTGGTTTGGCGATTTCATTCAATTTGCCAAACAGTGCTTGTTGCACCATAGTTGCCAGCTTGCCCGACATCATCATCATCAATTCCTGATCCTTGTCATCTTCACTACGCTTCTCGTGCTTGGTAAAAGTTGTTTGAACAGACTGAACGATCTTTCCTCCACGAACCTTTTTCACCTTTACCTTTTGATCTATATCATCGTCTTCATCCATAGAAAAAGCAACAGAACCCGTCAGTTGTCTATGAGGCCCTTTATCATCATTGCGCAATCGTTCGATTCGCTTCTTCATCTCCATGAAGTGAGCGTACTCCATTCCACCCTTAATTTTCGCTTCAACCTCCTTTTCCTGAGACTGATAAAGCCCCACGAGCCAATAGGTCTGATATGCGAAGATGCAGACCAGAGCCGTGATGACGAGCGTAACTATGTATTTAAGATGTAACTTCATTCTTTCCTTTATTAAAGATTTTTCCAGATGAATTAAATACTCATTTTCTGAAAATCGGATAAACCTCCGTGGTATTCTTCCATCCCCATTTACCATTCTTTTGTGGCGCAAACTCTCGTCCCATCTTGGCTCCTATCCCCCAATGTTGATTGAACATCACTTCCATGAAGCCACCATAGCAGCTCTTGGGATTGAAAGGAGACATGATGACGCTTCGAGGGTCAGAGGTTTTCGTTGGAACATATTGTCCATAGAATCCCACTGTGAGCCAGTCGTTTACCTGATAAGCCATTCGTCCACCAAAAGAAGCTTTGGTGAGATTGCCCAATCCATATACTCCCGTGTTTATCTTTTCTATCCCGACATAAGGAGAAAAAACAAAACGCCCGAAATTTTGTTGATAAACAACCCCTGCAGTCTGCCTATTCATCAGTCCTGGTACTTCAATACCCGAAGAATATACCGCCATCGTACCCAAATTCGGGGAAGGAAGAGAAATATGAGGTATTGCATTCGGCGCAATCTCTAAAGGTTTCCCTTCTTCCGACATCCAAGGTGCATTCGATTCAGAGTAATAAGATTTACCTTGAAGTACAGGAAATCCACCGAGCGAAGGACGAGAATATTCCAACGACATACCTTCCTTAAACGACATACCTTCCTTAGGAAAAGATGCCTTCGGAATGGAATCCAAAGAAACACTCTTCACTTCCTGTGCTTGCATTACCAATGTACAAAAACAAGCCACAACTGCCAATATGAATATTCTCCGTTTCTCTTTCATGCTTGCAAAAGTAATAAAAAAGAAGATAAGTAAGATACTTTTCAGGAAATTATTTCTGACTTGATAAGACTAAATAACACTTCTGATAAGACTTGATAATCAAAATTCCTTGCTGACACGAGATTTTTGCAGTACTTTTGCAACCGAAATCGGGAGGGTTCCTTCCGAAAGAACGATAAAAAGATAAGAAGAATATGAAAAGATTGGTTATATTAAGCGCTTGCCTGGCCATCAGTCTTGCCGGCTGGGCACAAGGAAACAGAAATGATTCCCTGAGAATGGACAGCATCATCCATTCCCTCCCCGATGTGATGGTAAAAGGCAACCGACCTATCGTAAAAGTGAAAGGAGCAGCATTGACCTATGACCTGCCTCAACTCATCAAAAACCATCCGGTGGATAATGCCTATGAAGCCATCAAGCAACTGCCTGGCGTGAGCGAACAGGATGAAGCCTTGACCCTCAACGCCCAATCCGTAACCGT
This sequence comes from Segatella copri, assembly GCA_021623045.1. Taxonomy (GTDB): domain Bacteria; phylum Bacteroidota; class Bacteroidia; order Bacteroidales; family Bacteroidaceae; genus Prevotella; species Prevotella copri_T. Next base: position 10,988 of record JAJWJX010000002.1, read on the forward strand.
GATGATAGACGGCAAGGCTACCACCATGACGAGCGAGCAGCTCTATTCGCTTCTGAAAACGATTTCTACCAGCCGCATCGCCAACGCCGAAGTCATCTATTCTGCCCCAGCCCGCTATCAGGTAAAGGGACAGGTCATCAATCTCCTACTGAAGCACAACACAGGCTTTCACTCCCTGCAAGGCGAGCTCTTCGGCGGCTACACCCACCAGAACCGCAACAGTTACACAGAGCGCGCCTCCCTACTCTTCACCAACAAGAAATGGGAAATAGACATGCTCTATTCCTTCGGTCATGGCAAGAGATATTATTATTATGAAAATGAGTTTGCCCACACCTTGACTGATGGCACTTCCTATGCCTTCTCTACACATAGCGACAATACCAAACGTCATCTCAACCACAACATCCGACTGGGAATCAACTATCATCTGGCAAAGGATCATCAACTCAGCTTTGCCTACACCTCACAACTCAATAACACGAGAGGAACTTCAGAGGATAATGGCGATTTCACATCCCATCTCAGAATCCATGCCAAGAGTCAGTTTCACAACTTCCGCCTGGATTACTCCACACCATTCGGTTTCTCGGCAGGAGCAGAATACACCTATTATAATTCACCGGATGAACAATGGCTGAAAAGCAGTCTCTACGATGAGATTTACGACATCACAAGCCAGCAACGAATCGACAAATGGCACGCTTACCTCAAGCAGGAGCACGACTTAGGAAAAGACTGGGGCTTGAACTACGGCATCAATTACACCACATCAAGAGACAAGAGTTCGCAGGAGAACAACAACAAGTCTTCTGATGACAACACCATTCAAACCGAAGACCAAATGAGTTTCTACATCGGAGCCAGCAAGTCATTCGGACAAAAACTCACGATGGAAGCATCGCTCATGGAAGAATATTACCACACCCCAATCTGGAATGAGTGGAATCTCTTCCCTACACTCTCCATCACCTATCTTCCTAAGGCAGGACACGTCATCCAATTCGACTTGGATTGCGACAGAGACTACCCTACTTATTGGTCGGTGAAGAACTTCACCACCTATAATGTGGGCGGATATGGAAAGATTGTTGGAAACCCGACGTTGAAGCCATCACGAGACCTCAGCCTCTCGCTTACCTACATTCTGCACAGCAGATACGTGGCAAGTCTCTTCTTCAACAACTCAAAAGATGAATTCCGTCAGCTTCCTTACCAGAGCGACACGAAGAAGGAAATGGAATACAAACATGTCAACTTCGACCATGTAAACCAGGTAGGTTTGATGCTTACAGCCCCAATCAACATAGGCAACTGGTGGCAGAATCGCCTTACCTTCACTGGCGTTTATCAGAACGACAAGAATTCCCATTTCTATGATCTCCCATTCGACCGCAGCAAATGGTTCTGTCAAGCCCAGTGGAACGGCACTTTTCTCTTTGGCAAGCATGTGATTCTCAACCTCGATGCTTCCGTTCATACCGACGCCATCCAGGGAATCATCGACATCCCAGCCTCAGGCTATCTCAACGCAGCCCTCACCTGGAAGCCTCTCAAGGACGACAAGCTTCAGCTGAAAGCCTACTGCAACGACATCTTCGAGACGGGCAACAACCATCTTCACGACACCTACCGAGGTCAGCACGTCATCAACAAAATGTACTTTGGCAGAATCATCGGTCTCTCCCTCACCTATCGTTTCGGCGGCTACAAGGCCAAGCAGCACGAAGAAGTAGATACTTCCAGATTCGGGAAGTAAAAGAAGAAAAGCTCGCCAAGACCATCAAAGTCCCGGTGAACTTTTCTTTTCATATTCTCTATTCAAGTTTCTTTACTTCAAAATATTGACATATCCCTTATTCTGTACCAATTCTGAATTTAAATCGATACATTTCTGAGGAATCGGGAAGACGGTGGTGTAGCCGGAGGATTCACCCTGAAGAGGCGTACGGAGATCGTAGGCACCGGTGAATTTGCCGAAACGGATGAGATCCTGACGACGCCATCCTTCCCATACCAACTCCAGCAACCGCTCTTCCAGAATGTTATCGAGCGTAGCCTTACGGTAAGGCATTCCCACACGGGCACGAATCCTATTCAACTCCTCATCGCCATTCTCTCCGTTTCGGACCTTTGCCTCTGCCTTCATCAATAAAGCATCTGCATATCGGAAAAGAACTATGTCGTTACTCTGCAACTTGCCGTCCATATAAGAGGTTCTATCCACCTCATACTTCGCCATCCTCGCTCCAGCCGTCTTGACAAACTTACTGTTAGTCAGGTTTTGAGCCACTTCAAAAGGCTGATACTCCAACGGCTTTCCGTTATCCATCAGCAGTTCATGACCATCTACCTTTACCACTCCCGCCACAAAGTTCATCTTGCAACGGGCATCTTCATCAGCCTCGCCATAATGATTGGCTTTCATCGTAGAAATCGTGGCACAGGTACCATTCTCACTTCCCCATCCCAAGACACCGCCATGCGTATAATGGTAAGAGCGGAAGAGATAATGGAACTGGTTGGTATAGATATTCTTATCCATCGGAATCGTGAAGATATTCTCCTTCGATGTCTCATTATGCGTAGAGAAATTGAATGAATCATCCGACTCCAGGACATAGCCTTCTTCTGCCAGTTTATCACAATAATAAATGCAGGTTTCCCAGGCATTCAACTTCCTGCAGTCCACCTTATCGCCATTGCGCAAAGAGGCATCAGAAGCCGGCACAGAGAAATGAATGTCACTTCCCTTCGGACGGCTCGCATAACCCTGGGTCCAGTCATCATACATATAGATTTCTGCATTCAAAGCCAACTTCGCCAACAGAAAGTTGACTACCGGCTGGGTGATGCGACCATAATAATTGCCTTCCTTATTGCTGTGCTGGTCGGGAAGTGAAGGCAATACCTGCTGCAACTCCTGAAAGACAAACTGGAAGATAGAACTGCGATCTGTCTGACCTTGGAACAGGCTGGAATGGAGCTGTTCTGCACTGGAAAGGACCAATGGAACCCGACCGAACATGTCCATAGCATAGTAATAGAACATAGCCCGGATGGCTCTTATCTCAGCCCGATATTCCTCCTGCTGTGCGGCAGAAAGCAGGGCCGACTTGTTGCTGATAATATCCAAAGACTTATTAGCCAGCACGATAACCTTATAAAGGTACTTCCACGTATCATAAAGAGACTGGTCATCGGCACTCCACCGATGCTGGTACATGGCATTCCAGAGGCCACCATCATACCAGTCGCCGCCTCGAATCGGAATCATCGCCTCATCGGTGGTCAGCGTATTATAATCGTAAATGCCACGGCAGGTGCCCTGGATGCCCTCACTCTCGTTAGCTCCACCTATATAATTATAGAGAGAAGCCACGGCATTGATATAAATATCAGATGCAGAGCCATAGATGGCATCCTCGTCCAACTGATCCTTAGGATGTTCGTCCAGGCAGGATGTCATAGACAATGCCGCCAGCAGCAGAAATAAAAATCTATATCGTTTCATAACTTTCTGATTTTAGAATTGAACACTTAAACCCAATGAGAAGGTTCTGTAAACAGGATAAGTCCGCTTATCATCAATACCCATCGTACTGTTCACCACGTAGCTGTTAATCATCGGAGTCAAGCCGCTGTAACTGCTGATGGTGGCAAGATTGTTGACACTCGCCGAAACTCTGAGCGACTGCACCACGCCCTTTCGGATAGGGATATCATAGCCCAGCGTAAGATTCTCTAAGTTGAGATAATCGCCCTTCTCCAGCCAATAATCAGAAACATTCTGGTCAACGATATTCTTCTCAGGAGCTCCCTTCAGCACATTATAATCCGGGAAACTCGACATATTGGTGTAGGCTAAGCCCGTACCATTGAATATCTTATGTCCGAAGGCTCCGTTCATCTGCAATGAAAGATACCAGTCGCGATAACGGAAACTGATATTGGAACCCAACGTTACTTTAGGAGTAGCCTGACCGGCAATATATCTGTCACCGCCATCACTCAAATCTATGGTTCCGTTCTTGTCCAAATCTTCGATATCATAGCGGTAATGTCCGTTTCCATCTTCAATGATTCCCTTGCAATGAGGCAGATAGAATACGCCCAGCGGCTGACCTACTATCTGATAGACTACATTGTTGTAACCTCCATGCTGACCGGCACCCGACAAGGCACCCATCGCAGTAATATCGGCTGCCGACATCTGCATTCCGTTATATTCACCACTCAGCGAGAGGAGTTTGTTCTTCTGCCAGGAGAGATTCATATTGATATTCAGTTCCATATCCTTCTTCTGGATAGGAGTGAAGGAAACACCTACCTCCAAACCCTGGTTGCTCATAGAACCCAGGTTTGCCAGCAGCTTGTCATAGGCGAAAGGCGGAACCGGAACATCATAGGCATAGAGCATGTCGGTGGTCTTGGAATAGTAATATTCTGCCGTCAGAACCAGCCGGTTATTCCACAAGCCCAGATCAGCTCCGATATTCCAGGTAGCGCGGGTTTCCCACTTCAAATCAGGATTGTTATTGCTGATCATCCCCATCGTTACCGTAGGAGAACTGTTCACCGAAACAATGCCGTTCTGCCGTACCGTATTCAGGGTGGTATATGAAGAGATTCCACCAAGATTACCAGAGCGTCCGTAGCCCGTACGCAGTTTCAGCATGGTGATTTGCTTGAGAGAACGGAGCCATTTCTCCTGCTTCATATCCCAGGAAAGAGAGACGGATGGGAAGAAGCCCCAGGTGTGGTCATTGCCCACCATCGAAGAACCGTCTCCACGCATGGAAACCGAAAGGCTATACTTATTATATAAGGTGTAGTCGATATTACCCATCACAGAAGCCAGGGTCGGGTCTTCGTAGTTGCTGTCTGTTCCACCGAAAGGCCGTGATGCGGCTGCGCCTATGTTATGGTAATACATATCGTTGTTGGTGATTCCCTTCGCCGAAGTCCAGAATCCCGTTCGGATATCCTTCTGATATTCAGCACCCGCCATTGCCTTCAGATGGTGGATTCCCCACGAATGCTGATAGTTAAGCGATACATTGGCAAGCCAGTTCTCGCTCTTGAACTCTCCACGATAGAGATTGCCCTGCGCCCAGACCCAGGTAGGACAGAACTGGTTATTCTCGTTGGAAGCATAACTGTATGCTCCGAAGGCAGAAACGCTCAGAGAGTTTGTAATATCATAGTTTAACTTCAGATGGGCATTGAAGTTCATGTTCTTCGTATCATTGCGTTCCTTGAGCAGGGCGCCGGGAGGATTCACCTGAGATGCAGCCCCATTCTTCACCCAACTGCCGTTCAGTTTATCATAAGGATAAGTAGGATTCATGGCATCGGCAGAATAGAAAAGCATCTGACTGTCGAAGATATCATTGTTCTTGAAAGATGAACCGAACACACCGAAATCTCCCGTCAGTTTATCACCAAACGCCTTCTGGGTGACATCAATCTTAGCCACCAGATTGCGATAGCCCTTACTCCGGATAATCGTGTTATGGTCGATATAGCCGAAGGAAGCGCGGTAGTTGCTCTGCGGAGTGCCACCGCTGAAGGCAAGATAATGGTTCTGGATATTTCCGGTTCGGGTAATCGCCTTACGGAAATTAGTATCATATCCCTTGTTGTTATACTCCAATCCATACTTCTGTGCAGCAGCTATGTATTCGGCGGCATTGAGCATCTCCATACTCTTGTACATCGCCTCTATGCCATAGTTGCCCTCGTAAGAAATCTGGAAACCCTTACCCGTGCCCTTCTTGGTCTTTACCTGGATAACGCCCGAAGCACCACGGGAACCGTAGAGTGCCGTTTCGCTGGCATTCTTCAGTACCGTAAAGCTCTCGATATCGGCGGGATAGATTGTGGCAAGCGTTGCCACATCAGATGTAACACCATCAATAATCACCAGAGGATCATTGCCGCCCATGATAGAAGTTGTACCACGAACGCGGACGGAGTTCAACATAGCAATACGGTCAAGACCATTGGTAGTAACGTTAACACCTGCCGTCTGTCCGCTCAGGGCATCCAGTGCATTATTGAGCACACCCTTCTTCAGAAGTTCAGGTTCCACCACGCTCACCGAACCTGATAAGCGCAGAGAGTCTAAGCCTTTGATGTTCACAGACTGAGCACTGAGGGTTTGGGGCGCAAGAATCATCGCACCCATCGCATAAAATATGGTTTTTAACTTCTGTTCCATAACTATTTCATCGTTTAGTCAAGGTTCAAATCGATTTTCGATTGCAAATATAATAAAAAAGAGTGATTCAAAGTACGTTTTCTTGAAAAAACTTCAAAAAAAACAAGCTTCTTGGAATTATTTAGTTGGTGACAAAGTTACACTTTTTTGTTGAGATAACCGCATCATCTGGCAGAAAAGTTTAAAATATTTATCCTTTCGTGCCAACATTACCACTTTCAGTCCGCTGGCACATAAGTTGCAAAAACAGAGAGTGAAAGCTGAAGCTAAAAAATAAAGGGGTTCGGAAGAACAACGGAGTTTCGAGGCGAAAGCAAAAAAATAACAAGAATATTAACAAGCAGAAATCCCGACGGAGCCGTAAGGAACCGAGAGGACGAGTAAAATAAAATTTGGAGGTTTTAATTATGTTGTTAGCACGTAGAAATAATGATTCAGATTGGTTGAGTAACTTCTTTGATGATACTTTATTCAATACCGAAGTAATGTCACGTATGAATGCTACTGCTCCTGCCATTAACATCAAGGAGACAGATAAGAATTACATCATGGAGGTTGCTGCTCCTGGTTTGAAGAAAGAGTGGGTTCGTGTAAACATCGATAACGATGGTAATCTGAACATCGCCATCGAGAACAAGATGGAACACAAGGATGAAGACAAGCACGAGCACTATCTGCGCCGCGAATTCTCTTACAGCAACTACCAGCAGTGTTATACGCTGCCTGAGGATGCTGATCGTGAGAAGATTTCAGCAAAGGTAGCTGATGGTATACTCGAGGTCGAGATTCCAAAGCTTACTCCTAAGGAGGAGGCTAAGACTACAAAGAACATCGAAGTCAAATAATCATCTCCCATAAATGATGGAGGCAGATTCCAAAGCAATTTGGAATCTGCCTTTTTTTGTGTCCTTACCTGAACCATCGCATTTTCATCTACCGTATTATAGTGATTTTCATGGAGCAGCCAAAAGTTTTTCACCATAAATCTTTTTTCTTCCATAATTAATATGTAATTTTGCAGGCAGAAAAGCAGATATGAAAGCTTCTGCTTATAGAATTCAGAACATTTATATAAGAAACAGATGAAGAAAACAATTCCAGTAATAGGCATGGCTTGCAGCGTATGCTCTGCCAATGTTGAAAAGAAGCTGCAGTCGCTAGAAGGCATCAACTCCGCCTCGGTTTCCCTGGCGAGCCGAACTGCCTTGGTAGATTATGACCCCGACATCATTTCTCTGGAAGATATGAAACGGGAAATCAGCAATGCCGGATACGACCTCGTTATCGAAAACGACAGAAGCGTGGAGGAAATCAACCGCCGTGAGTTCACTCTCCTGCGCCGCCGAACCCTCGCTTCCTGGCTCTTCGCCATCCTGACCATGTGTTTCTCCATGGGCTGGATTTCCCTGGGCATGGAACAGAATATGATTTCAGATGGCGTTGCTTCGGCTCATCACTCGAGTTCCTTCGCCAACCAGATCTGTCTGCTCCTGGCACTCGCCAACCTGCTCTACTGCGGCAAACAGTTTTATGTTTCCGCCTGGAAGCAGCTCCTGCATCATACGGCAAACATGGATTCGCTCGTAGCACTCAGCACCCTTATCGCCTTCCTCTTCAGCACCTTCAACACCTTCTTCGGAGAAATGGTATGGGGAGCGAGAGGCATAGAATGGCACACTTATTTTGATGCTTCCGTGATGATCATCACCTTCGTGCTGACCGGAAGATGCCTGGAAGAAAAAGCGAAAGACAGTACGGCGAGCAGCATTCGCCAGTTGATGGGAATGCAGCCGAAAACCGCCCGACTGGTGACTTACGAGAAGATAGAAGGCACCAACGACTACAAGATGGAGGAAGTTCCGATTTCCACTATTCAGATAGGCGACATGATAGAGGTAAGAGCCGGCGAGAAGATTCCGGTGGATGGCGTGGTTACCCAGGCAGAGAGTTTCATGACTCCCGATGCTGCCTATGTAGATGAAGCGATGATAAGCGGCGAACCGACTCCGGCGATGAAAAAGGCAGGCGACAACGTGTTGGCCGGCACCATTCCGAGTCAGGGAAAGCTCCGCATGAGAGCCAAGCAGATTGGCGAGAACACCGCCCTGGCGCACATCATCCGAATGGTTCAGGAGGCGCAGGGCAGTAAGGCGCCCGTGCAGCGCATCGTGGATAAGGCGGCTCTGATTTTCGTTCCAGCCGTGGCAGCCATCGCCCTCATCACCTTCCTGGTGTGGTGGCTGATAGGCGGCAACGCTGCTCTTCCGCAGGCCATTCTTTCAGCCGTAGCCGTATTGGTCATCGCCTGTCCTTGCGCCATGGGCTTAGCTACTCCTACCGCCCTGATGGTAGGCATCGGCAAGGCGGCACAGAAGCAGATTCTCATCAAGGACGCGTCGGCACTGGAGAATCTCCACAAGATCAACGCCCTCGTCATCGACAAGACCGGCACCCTCACCATTCCTAACCAGAACATCGATTTCACCAAACAGGAGGATTTGGATCTGGAGACGAGAGAGACCCTCAAGCCTCATGCCCAGGAAGCGATGAAGCAGTTGCAGGAAAGGGGAATAGAGGTCTATATGATGAGTGGCGACAAGGAGGAAGCGGCTCACTACTGGGCAGAGAAAGCCGGCATCAAGCATTACCAGAGTAAGGTGCTGCCTGGCGACAAACAGGCATTGGTAAAGAAACTTCAGGACGAAGGCAAGCAGGTAGCAATGGTGGGCGACGGAATCAACGACACCCAGGCCCTGGCCCTTGCCAACGTGAGCATGGCGATAGGAAAGGGAACGGATGTGGCGATGGATGTGGCGCAGATTACGCTGATGAGCGACGACCTCCTGGCGCTTCCGGAAGCCGTAAAACTGAGCCAGAAGACGGTTCACATGATTTGGCAGAATCTCTTCTGGGCGTTCATCTACAACATCATCTGCATCCCGCTGGCAGCCGGAGCCCTTCATATCTTCGGCATTGATTTCCAGATAACCCCGATGTGGGCAAGTGCCCTGATGGCCTTCTCCAGCGTAAGCGTAGTGCTTAATTCGCTGAGGTTGAGAATGGCGTAAAATGATAGAAAATGGCAGGTTCCTGATGCGTTAATTTGGAACCTGCCATTATTGTATCCCCTACTTAAATACACTTTTCCTATGAAAACAAGGGGCGAAAAATACACTTTTCCTATGAAAATAGGGGCTGGAAACCACACTTTTCTGAAAAAAGCTGGATTTTAGCCTTATAAAACAAGGATTTTAACCCATAAACTACCCTTTTTAGTAAAGGAGATTTTCATGGAATATTGTAAAGTACTTTTAAGGGATTGGAAAACCTTAATGACCGATAATGACCTTGACCTTAACGACCTTATCCCCTAAATAGCCAGTCTCCATTGTCAACAGAAAATCACATTACCCAAGCAAAAATGACAAGAAAGACAGGATTGTTTTTTTCAGAGAAAGAAGGAGAAAAATGCTCTTAGGAGCAAGAAAAAGTGGTTCCGATGGCACTTTTCACCCCTTCTGAAGACAGAAATAAGAGGGGGAAAAGGCAGAATGAAACGGGGAAAACGAGGAATTTCTTGATATATTTTTGTCAAGATTCTCGTAAAAAGAGCAAAAACCGGGATAGAGCGAAAAGGAATATGTACTGTTTTAGCCGTACAAAGCATGGTACTCTGCAGAAGTACTGCACAAAACTATCCCATTGATTATCATAATCTTACAAATAAACATCATCCTTTTCCGAATAACTTTCAGAAGCCTGATCCGGTCATTATCGGTCACGGTCATTTTCGGTCATTTTCGTTTTCGGGGGGCGCAAATCTCCCCTATAAGTATTATATAAATATATTTATATATACTATAGACCCAAATGACCGAATCATTTTTGAAAATGACCGAAAATGACCGTGACCGAAAATGACCGCTTTCCCAACATCAAAAAACGATTTCAAAGGCAGCTTTTGCTATCAGATGCACAAACCGAAAACGCTTATACCTCTACACATCAGCCACTTACGCACTATTTTTCAACATTCTACCGGAAAAAGCTTGCTTTCTGCTTAGAATTTTTGTATCTTTGCACCGGCAATCGAAAGAACAGCCTTTTTGTGCCAAAAGTCGGTCATCTATGACGACCGAGGCTGGTCTTAATAGATGGCAGGCGCCGGTCATCAATGAAGACCACAAAATGGGCGGGAAACGGCTTTCTGGGGAATTGTGATTCAAGGAACTCTTAAACGCAGACTGAGCATGACAAACAAAACTTAACTTCTTCGAGGGTGGCGATATTTTAACATAAAGATAACATGCACTTAACCCAACAAGCCGGATTTTTATCATATCTTTGCCCCCAAATTTGCAGCACCCGGCAATCTGAAAGTAATCTTTCATTGCGTTCGTTGGCTGCATCTTTGCCCAGATTTGAATAACAAACAAAACTACAGCTTTATGGAAAAAGAAAAACTTTCAGCAATCCTGTCAAAGGGAAGAAACGGAACCAAGGGATGGTTCCTGTATCGTGCATGGCCTGGCACCAGAAGTGCTATCTACGTCTATCTGATGTCCATGCTTGCAGCCTTTCCGGTTGGCATTGCAGCAGCTTTTAGCTGCGAATTTATCGAATTCCTGACGAAGACAACCATCAATAGTTCTGCATGGGCCATGGCAATTTATATGCTGGCTGCAGAGCTATATATAATTCATAAATGCCGGAAGAAATTTCATCTGCGTGTTCGCCTGGAAAAGATTCAGCAGATGCCTAAGACCATCATCTTCTTGCTGGCCCTTATAGTGGGATTGTTCCAGTTCATTCCTATGACTGCATTAGAGAACTTCATGGATTTGCCTGATTACTTGGAGCAGGATTTTGTTGACTTGGCACATAATCCGATTGGAATCCTGGTGCTCTGCATCATTGCTCCTATAGCCGAGGAATACCTCATCCGCGGATTGATGATGAGAAAGATGCTGAGATGGAACATCAGTCCCTGGTATGCTATCATCGCTTCAAGCATCATGTTCGGCCTCATCCATCTCAACCCGGCACAGATTCCTGGACCCATCATTCTGGGAATCGTCATGGCGTGGATGTGTTATCGTACCAAGAGTTTGATTCCGGGCATCATCATCCACATCACCAACAATACGCTCTGCCGGATTCCAGAAGAATGCTACGATACTTACATCGCCAGCACTCCGATAATGGAAGGAGGCCTCAGCCTTGTAAGCATCGCAATCGTCATCCTGTCGATTTGCCTCTTCAACAAGAAGACTGCTGCTGCATCGTAAAGAGACTTCATAAAAGGAAGTCTTCATAAGAAAGGCTTCCTTATCAAATTCCTCACCATAAGGGGAGAGTTATTCCTCCCCCTCTACCTTGCAGCTGTCGAACCCCATCTCCTTGGCTTTATCAGGACCGAAGGTAAAGTAGATGGCTTCGCCCTCATCACAAACCTCGCCTTGGGAGTTCTCCAGAGTCAGGTGGATGGTGACGATGTTACGGCGCTGACTGGCGATGTGACCACGCACCGTAATCTGCGAATCGGTGGTCATCACAGGTTTCTTGTACTTCACGTTGAGCTGCATCGTCACACCCGTGGTCTGCAGTTTGCGGTTGATGACCCAGCCTGCCACTTCATCCATCAGCAAACTGATGATTCCGCCATGCAGGGTGTTGATCCAGCCCTGGTAATTCTCGCCGGGATTCCAGATGGTAAGCACATCCTCACCCTCTTCCCAAAACTCAAGATGCAAACCTACAGGATTGTTGGGGGCACAGCAAACGCAGTTGTAACCCTCCTTGTTTAAATATGGATTTAATATCTTCTTCATTTCTCTAACTGATTAAAACGATGCAAAGATACGAATAATATCTGATAAGACAAAGTTTTTTAAAAATATTAAAGCCAGTTCCGTCTGTTACCAAGAAATAGGGATTAGAGGAACCCTAATTATTTAGAAGGAATAAAAATACCTAGAAATGGGGATAAGGGAGGAAGGCTATTTATTTAGAAGAAATAAAAATACCGATTATTAAGTATTGCAGGATTTTGAAATATCCACTACCTTTGCAGCGTGAATTAGAAAGATACTCGCAGGCGGCGAGTGAGTGAACAAAACATTATACAAAAACATTAAGAAATGAAGAGAATTATTTTTATTATTTTAGGCTGCATCAATATCTGCCTTGCTCATGCACAAAGCTTTAACGGACAATATATTTCTGAATGGCAATGGGATATGAACAGGAACACCAATCTGGTGAATCAGCTGAGGTTGGAACTGAGTGTGCCTATTGGAAAAGGAAAGGATTCGTTTGAGGCGGCAACGCTGCATGTGGCAAAGACCAACGATGGCATTATTGATGACTGGCAGGGATTTTCCAACATAGATGAAGATAATCATTTTGCCCTGCTTGCCGTACTGGGCTACATGCACGAGTGGAATTCGGGCCATCTGTTTGTAGGTGTGAGGAATGTGAACGAAGATTTCTTCACATCTCGCGTTACCTCGCTTTTTCTGAACAGTTCGGAGGGAATCTTCCCTACCATAGGATCCAGCTATCCGATAGCCAACTATCCGCATTCTGGCTTGACCCTTTACTTTGATGTTACGAAGGGGAAATGGACTTTCAGAAACAGTCTGAATAATGGTGCAGGATATAGTGGATGGAAGGTCCACGACAATCCATTCGTGGTTCGTCCGAAGAAGGATGGAATCTTCAACATGTCGCAGTTGGAATACAACGATAAAGGTGGAAAATATTTTGCGGGTGTTGCCGTTCATACCCGTCAATATCCGATCAACGAGGATGGCGAAATGGTTTCTGCTGATGAATCCAAAGGCAAGGTTACCTGTGCCTGGTGGGTTTACGGAGAGCAGAGCGTATGGAAGGCTGGCGACAAGAATATTTCGTGCATGGTGCAATATTCCGAGAACACCAGTCATCAGAATGCCTGCTACCGATACGCAGAACTAGGTGGTGCCTATCAGGACGAGAAGAACGAGTGCGGCTTATCAGGCCAGTACGCCCGATTCCAGCAGGGTTCGGAATATTCGCTGGAAGTAACGTGGAAAAGACAGCTGACGGAATCCATCTCCCTTCAGCCATCGTTCCAATATATCAAAAACGACAATGGAGATTTCACGGCACTTAGTGCCCGACTCTATGTCAGTTTCTAGCAATCCATTTCGGCAAGACCAGGGTGCCCATTACCAGGAATGGGTAATAGAAGATGGCGCGCCAGAGCATGGCGGCAAGAATGGCTACCGAGGCATCGGGCAGGAAATCGGCATAATAAAGGCGGAACATCAACTCCGCCACGCCGCTTCCACCAGGCGTAGGACTCAGAATGGAAATCATCCACATTACCCATTGTCTGCACCACGCCACCAGCATGTTGCCCTGACAATGGAAGGCAATGAGAATGGCTACTACGATGGCGAATCTCGACAACCACGCCAGGGATGTATAACCCATCAGCTGCAGCCAGAATCTTCCACCCTCCCGCTTCGCCTCCTTCGAAGCCATCGTCATCTCCTCTGAGAATTTCTCTACCTTAGGCAGGAATCTGCGAAGGAAAGGAATCTTACAGCAGCCCTTCAATACCCACCCCAGAATCTGAGGGCGATGCAATAACAGGAGGTAGAGGATGGCTGTCCAAACAGCCACGATAAGAGTGCTGATGATGAAGATAACCTGCACCCCGCCCTTAATCCATTCATTCGTAGCATCCGCAGAAATCCCCACTCCATCTGCCAAACTGAAAAGCAGATGCGATGGAACACAGAAATAGAGCAACAGGCAACTGATGGCAAGAAAAGCCTCATCAGCCAGCAGGGCTGCAAACATGGTGAAGATACTTCTGCCCATAGAAACTCCCTCGCGATTGAGATAGACAAAAGCCAAACCACTTCCCCCCACCGCCGAAGGAGTGACGGCAGAAGTAAACTCGCAGAGCACATTGATGCGGAACGCCTCGGCTACGGATAACTTACGCTGGCAGAGATGACGGAAACGGAGGGTGAGCATCAGATTCTGGACCGCAAAGAGCAACACGCCCATTACTACCCCCAGAAAGAACCTGGGAGACAAATCTATCCTGCTCAGAACTTCCACATCAAACTCCCGAATCATCATTCCAACAATGACCACCAGTCCGATGGAAGCCGCCAACCATAAATGCCATTTTTTCATATTACTCTCAAAATAAAACTATACCTTATTATATATAGTAATATAACGATTAAATGGCTAATCTATTTTGTTGTCTGTCAATTAAATGCTGATATCTATCCAAAACTTTATTTGAGAATCTTATAAATCGGCGAAGCCACGGGTTGTTGATTATCATCATTCGTAAACGGAACCTTCAGGATGTTGGCGATGGTGGGAGCCACCTGCTTGGTGTAGATGGTTCTGCCTCCTTCCATTTCTCCCAGATGCTGGATGTCTTTTCCGAAAGCCACCAGCCAGGTTTGGTTACTGCCCTTGATTCTTTTTCCGTGTTCTGTCCAGGAAGCCTGGGAATCTACTTCACCTCTATTGGCATGAGCACCCAGACTCTCTCCCCTGCCATGATCGCAGGTAATGAGAAAGGTGGTGTTGCCCTTGTAAAATGGGTCTTGCTGGCAGCATTCCCATAATTGGCGGATAAACAGGTCGTTCTGGTGAGCAGCATTCAGATACTCCTTCCATTTGCCATGATGCCCATAATAATCGGTCTCGCAAAACTCTACGAAGAGAAGTTTGGGATGCTTCTCCTTGAGCGTCTTCAAGGCACGGTTCAGAGTAACGCTATCATTTCTAACTTGTTTGCTCACCCTGTGAGGAGAGCGGAAATCCACCGGCAACTCGCTTCTGCGATAATTCAGGATATAAGGAATCACATCCCAACTCGCCACGGCATTCACCCGATCCTTATACTCAGAACAAGCCTCAGCCAACTCCAGAACCGAGCGGTTGGGGTTATACTGCTTGCGGTTGTCGAAGATGTGCTCATCATCGGTTACGCCACAGAGCATCTCGCTGTAGCCGGCATAGGATTTCCAGATGCCGTTGGCCACCTCCATCTTCGATTTCCGGTTGCGGTTGCCAATCATGCAGCCCTTCTTTCTGCCCATCTCCCAGAGAAACGGCATCAGACTGTCGCGCCTGGCGCCCTCAAACACCTCCTGCCATCTTAAACCATCAATGACTATCACTACCACACGCGACTCCTCCTTCTTGCTATCCTTGCCATACACGGCGAGCAGGAACAACAAGGGAAGAAGCAGCAACAATGGAATCATTTTCTTCTTCATAAGCCTGGTTCTCCTTTCTATAATAATAAGTATCGTAAGCGTTTTCTATGGCGGCAACGATTCGGCTTTCAGCATGGTTCTCCCAGATTCTGAACTCCACATCCTCCTCGTAATCACGGGCAAAAGCCTTCAGTTTATCGATGTCGAAATCCTCGCTCACCACGCCAGCCATTTCTCTTTCTGCATCCATCGCATTACATTCCTGCTCCACATGAGCCGGAATCAGCATGCAAGGTTTGCCCATGTAGAGTGCCTCGCAGACGCTCTCAAAGCCGGCGGTAGTGGCGAAAGCCTTGCAGCCTGCCATCATCTTGAGGAATTTTTCGTCGTTGATGCGATGGAAGGTGAGCGTATCATCCACCTTCAGTTCTTCGGGCGCATCGGGCTGATCCCAGAAAAAATGAAGACGGGTATGGGGATGCTTCTCGTGCCAAGCCTTCACATCCTCGGCAAAACCGGCATTCAGCATATAGCCCATAATGTAGTCGCCATGATGGCGGATGATGGTCTTGGCTTCCTGACGGAGCAACGGCGGAACCACCTTAATGCCGTGCACAGGCTCATCCCCGTAGTCACGGATGGAGAGCGCCAACTTGGCTGTGGCTCCCATACAGGTGATACGGGTAAAGAATTTTAATAAAGATTCTGGTACGGAATACTTTCCAGGCATCTGGAAAGAAGGATGGAGGAAGAGGTACTGGTGACCGATGCAAACCTCAGGAATACCGAAACGGAAGAGAGAACAGGTAATGCCGCACAACACCTCGTAGAAATTGATGATGATGTCGGCTCCGCTCTTCTGGATATTCTTCCGTATCAAATGGATACTTGAAAGATAGTTGGGAACCAAGAGCGTATTGTAAGCCAGGGAGCGCAGGAGATTGAACTTGCGGTTGTCCTTAGACGGCAAGAAATTCGGACTGTCAAAAACCTCGATAGGAGTACCTATCTTATTCTGGAAGAACTCAGGAATCACCCTGTTCTTGCTCTTGCCCACTAAAACCTTCACTACTTCATGGCCCTCGTGCAGAAGCATCTGCTTAAGTGCCAACGCCTGGGTGAGATGACCTCTACCCTCTCCTTGAATTACAAAAATTACCTTCATTTTTCTTTATACATCTTTAAACATCTTATTTTTTTGGCGAAGCGGCAGATGCAGATCATCGCCCCTTTCCGAGTGCAAAGGTATAGGATTCATATTTCAAAGATGTGAGAGAAAAATGAAGAAAGAGTTAAAACTTACTGAAGTTTTGCAAGTGGTTAAAGTACGGGTCGAAGGCCCAAAAGCTCATAGCCCATGGAGGGCACTGAAAAAGTCCCTTCATGGGCTAGGGGTTTCTGCCCTTTCAGAGCGTGTGGGCTTACTTGCGAAAGTCCAGAAACTTAGAATACGATTAGAATATCGGCTGACCTACGCAGCCATTCGGTGCCTGAACATGAAGCAGGGCGGCGATGGTTGGAACAATATCGGTCATGAAAGTCTGCTTCGTGGTAGCACCATGCTGGATTCCCCAACCCATGAAAACCAAAGGAATGTGGGTGTCGTATGGATTCCACTCACCATGATCGGTTCCCTTCATGCCGTGGGCATAGAAATTCGGCTTCAATACGATGGCCACATCACCGCTTCGCTCACGGTTGTAACCATTCACGATGCGCATCTTCACATCCTCAGGAATGCTCTCGGTCATCGTCTTCTCCATATCGCAGGCATACTGCACGCAACTGTCTTCCTTCAACACGTCCACCACGCTCTGCTTGATCTTGGCGAAATCCAACTTGTTTTCCTTGATGATGTTACGGTTGAAAAACACCTGATAGTTCATCACGGTCTTCACCAGATTGCCCACGTCAGGATACTCCTGAGCCAGGGTCTGATTCAGTTTCTCAGCCACCGCATCACCATCCCAATTACCCGCTGGAATGCGGCGGTCTTGCAGGAAACGGGCGTTGTTCATCGCTCCATGGTCGGCACTCAGGAAAACCAGATAATTTCCTTTGCCCACCTTCTCATCGAGATAAGAAAGGAAATCGGCTATCGCCTTGTCCAGGCGCAGATAAGTATCCTCAGTCTCTACCGCATGAGTTCCCACCTGATGACCGATATAATCCGTGCTGGAGCAGCTTACTGCCAGCAAGTCGGTTTCATCATCTGCACCCAACTGCTCGCCGTCTATCGCCGCCTTTGCCAAATCAATCGTCAGCGAATTGCCGAAAGGAGTTTTGCGGATAATGCTGTAACCATATTTCTTATAAAGGGCTGGAAGATTGAGCGGCAGCGTAGCCTTCATGCCCTTGCGGATGCCATCCTCATACTCGTTCTCATCTTCCGTACTTTCAACGTAAGTATTCTCAGGATAGAGTGTGTTCCATTTTTCCGAGAGATAACGCTCTGGCAGATGCTGGTTATTA
The DNA here is from genome assembly GCA_021623045.1 of Segatella copri. Taxonomy (GTDB): domain Bacteria; phylum Bacteroidota; class Bacteroidia; order Bacteroidales; family Bacteroidaceae; genus Prevotella; species Prevotella copri_T. The sequence continues at coordinate 28,925 of JAJWJX010000002.1, forward strand.
AACGCGTCCACCCACTTGGGCAACTGGTTCATATAATAAGAACTGGTGATAAACTTTCCGCTCTCATCATCAAACCAGTAGGCACCGTTCGGATTATGACCTGCAGGAAGAATGGAAGCACGGTCTTTCAATGCCACGCCCACTACCTTGGCTCTGCCGTTGGATGCAATCTTCATCTCATCTCCGAGAGTCGTAACCCAGAGGTTTCTGGGCGACATCAAGCCCGCCTTGCTGTTGGAGCCCACCGGCTTCACGGTTTCATCATCCGTGCAATACACCTTCTTGCCATTCTTCACAAAATTGTTTCCGGCGATTCCGTGGATAGAAGGCACACTGCCTGTATAGAGACAAGTATGACCGATGGCGGTAACCGATGGAACATACGGAATACGGGTGTTTTCGCAAGAGAAACCCTCGTTGAGCAGTCGCTTGAATCCACCTTCACCATAGCGCTTCTGATAGCGATAGAGATAATCCCATCTCATCTGGTCAACCACAATACCCACAACCAGTTTAGGGCGCTGAACATTAGAAGCATTCACCTGCTGGGCAGAAACCGTTCCGCATCCCAGGAATGCCAACGCAATAAAACTAAATACCTTATTCATTTCTTTCTTTAAAAATACTGTAATACTTTTTACCGCTGCAAAGGTATTTAAAGGATGTTGCTATCGTGTTACAAAGAGGTGAAAGAAAAATGAAGAAGAAATACCGGTTTCAACTTCATCTTTTCTTCACCCGAAAGAAACCGTGATGTAACATAATCATTCTACTTTTGCACCCGAAAAAAAAATTATGCAAGATAATAAATAGGTTATGAACAAATTAAAGATTGTATTGATGGCTTCCCTGCTCGTGCAGGGCGCCACATGTCTGGAGGCGAAAGCAGACAACACTCCAGAAGGTAACAAAACTAATTCTAAAGCATTGGGCGTAAATACCGTAAGCGGCAAGGTGACCAACGAACAGGGCGAAGCTTTGCCGGGCGTGGTGGTTCGCTGCGGCAACACGAATGTACAGACTGACTTGAACGGCGAGTTCCACGTCAACGTGAACGATGGCAACAAGCTCACCTTTACCTATATAGGTTACAACACCATCACCAAAGATGCTGACGACAACAACATGAAGGTGGTGATGAAGGAAAACACACAAGCCCTGGGCGAGGTAATCGTTACTACCCAGAAGAAGAAGCAGAGCAGCCTGGAGATTCCTGTGGCTGTAAGTGCCGTAACCGGTAGCGTGATGGAGAAACTCAACCTCCATCAGATGGACGACGTGGCTCAGTTTACCCCGGGCGTTCAGATTCAGCTGCAGAGCCCCAACAACCCCGGCTACGTGATTCGTGGCGTGACTTCTGATGGCGGCGAGGCTTACTCACAGCCAAGAGTTTCCGTGTTTATGGATGGCGTTTCTACATCCCGAAGCCGCTCTTCTGCCGTAGAACTTTTCGACCTGGAGCGACTGGAAGTGGTAAAGGGGCCTCAGGGAACCCTCTTTGGAAGAGGTGCTGAGATTGGCGGCATCAACATCATCCGCCACAAACCTGTAAACGAACTCAAGGGCGAACTCTCCATGAACTATGGCAGCTACAACCAGCGTCAGGTAACAGGTTTCATCAACACCCCAATCATCAAGGACAAGCTTGCCAACCGCTTTGCCTTCGACTATGATGCCCGCGACGGCTTCATCAAGAACGAGGCAGGTGGCAGACTGAACGGCAAGAATGCCCTAGCTTTCAGAAACTCTACCCAATGGTGGGCTAACGATGATACTTCCGTGGGCGTGGTTCTCGATTATCAGCACGATGATTATCCGGGCACTTCCTTCCACAGCATCAATCCAGCCTTTGGCAATAGCAACCCTAACAGTCCTGCCAACCTGGAAGCCGGCAAACAGCTGGGCATCAAGCGAAACGTAGGTGGCGCCCTGCTCAATATCGAGCACAACATCAACAACCGTTGGTCGTTCAATTCCATCACCGGTTTCAGAGCCTTCAACAGCGATGAGCATTTCGATGCAGACGGCACCTATCTCCCACTCTTACTCTGCGAGGAAAAGGAAAAAGGAACCCAGTTCAGCCAGGAATTCCGTTTCAATTATGATGATAAGAAATTCTTCTCAGGCTTCGTGGGAGCCAGCTATTTCTACGAGAATTCATCGCAGGATGTCAACGCCAAGGCGAATCTCCAATACCTCTATCCGGTGTTTATCCAGAAGAGTGTGAAGGCTTCGCTCAGCAGTCAGATAGATAATGTAAAGGGATTGCTCAGCCAGTATCTTCCTGCCGCTTATCAGCCGATGGTGGATTTGACGCTCTCACAACTGATGAGCAAATGGTTCCCTGAGAACCCGGAGACAGATGCCGATGGTAAACTGAAACCACAGAGCGCCACTCCTGATATCTATGGAGATTTGAAGACTGCCCTAGGTGCTGTGGGAATGGATTTAGACCAGGTTCTGGCAGGCATGGGCGATAACGGAAAGCTGATTCAGGCTACCCTGCAGGGCATTTCGGGCAAGACGCTCGATACAGCTTATACCGAGCAGGGCAAGAATTACGGTACCAACCAGGCTGTGGAGGTCTTCGCTGACGGAACCTTCAAGCTGACCAGAAATCTGAACTTCACCCTGGGTATCCGCGGAACTTACGAGAATCAGGAAACAGGCTATTCATCAGCTACCGTACCAAGCATGTTTGGTGCCATACTTTATCACCCTACCGAGGGTAGCGCCAAGGTAACTGCCAAGGACAGCTACTGGTCATGGGTAGGTCGTGCAGCCCTCAACTATATGATTGGGCGCAACAACATCTACGCCAGCGTGGCTCGTGGCCGTCGTCCGGGAGTACTCTACTTCAACAACGATCCTAAGGATTTCGAGACTCTCGATCCTGAAATCATCTACAGCTACGAGGCTGGCGTGAAGGGAAGCATTCTGGAAGGCCGTCTGAACTACGACTTCTGTGCTTACTATTATGACTGGTATAATTATCAGACATCGGTTTTCAACGCCACCACCAGCAAGTTTGAATACGATGATGCAGGTCGTGCCCACAGTCTAGGTCTGGAGGCAAGCATCAGCTACTCTCCATGCCGCTATCTGAATCTCTTCGGCAACTGGTCGTACATAGAGGGCAAGTTCAACGACAAGGATGACAACGGAAACGCACAGCTTTATGCCGGCAACCGCTTTCGCCTTACTCCAAAGAACAGTTTTGCCATCGGCTTCGACCTGAACGTGCCAACCGGCGAGAAGGCTTCCTTCTATCTCCGCCCTACCTATTCATGGAAATCGAAGGTGTTCTTCGAAGAGAGCAACGAGCCAGAGTTTACCCAGGATGCCTACGGACTGCTCAACTTCACAGCCGGTTACCGTTTCCAGCCAGGCAAGGTTTACTACGAGATTGGAGCCTTTGGCAAGAACGTACTCGATGAGAAATATATCGTAGATGCAGGTAATTCCGGCCGACAGATTGGTTTCCCAACCTACATCGGCGGTTCCCGCTCCGTTGTCGGCGTGATGTTTAAAATGGGATTCTAAGACAATAAATGCAGACTGGAATACGTTTCATACGTATAACGAAATACATATTGAAGAAATATATTAAAGATAAAAACAATGAAAAGAATTTTGATTTATATGATGCTGCTGATGGGAGTGATTCTCCCATCCTCAGCCAAGGATAGAGCCCAGCAGGTGATTGCCCACAGAGGCTATTGGAAGGCAGAAGGTTCTGCCCAGAACTCCATCTCTTCTCTTCAGAACTCTTATAAGATAGGGGTTTACGGCTCAGAGTTTGATGTTCATATCACACGCGACGGCGAGGTGGTAGTTTTCCACGATGATGATGTTGACGGCATCAAGATAGAGAATGCCAACTATGCCGATATCAAGGACAAGCGACTCAAGAATGGCGAGAAGATTCCTACCTTGAAGGACTATCTCAATGCTGCCAAGTCATTGGGCGATATGAAGCTCATCCTCGAAGTAAAAGAGCACATCCAGAAGAGCGATGAAGACCGCTGCATCGATGCCACCCTGAAGATGGTAAGAGAAGCCGGACTGGAAGCAAGAACAGAGTATATTTCCTTCAGCAAGCACGCCTGCGATTATCTCGTTCGCCACGCTCCAGGAGCCAAGGTTTCCTATCTCAATGGTGACCTAACCCCTCTCGATGCCAAGGATGCAGGCTATGCAGGCATCGATTACGAAGACAGCGTTTTCTACGAACATCCGTTATGGATCAAGGAAGCCCGGAAACTCGGCCTGATTACCAATGTCTGGACAGTCAACAATCTAAAAGCCATCAAATATTTCTTTAAGCAAGGCATCGATTACGTGACAACCAATGAACTGGAAAAAGCCAAGAATTTATAATACAACAATCAGAAAAAAGGGTAAGTTTCTCATCATGAGGGGCCTGCCCTTATTTTTTTTTGCAAAAAGACTTAAAAAATAAGCATGAACAAGACAAGGTAATGATATTTTGTTTATTTTTGCAGTATCATTGCAAACAAACAGATTTAAGATATGAAAGAACTACTCTTATCCATCGCCTTTCTGCTCCCTGGTATGGGAATGATGGCGCAGACTCAGGTTACGACTGCCGAAGGTATCCTCGAAGGAAAAGACCTCTCAGGCATCACAGTATTCAAGGGTATTCCGTTCGCTGCCCCTCCGGTAGGAAATCTCCGCTGGAAGGCTCCGCAGCCTGTACAGAAATGGCAGGGCGTTCGCGAGGCCAAGGAGTTCGGACCGAACCCGATGCAGGAACCTCTCTTCGGCGATATGAACTTCGGTACGAAGACCAACAGCGAGGATTGCCTCTACCTTAATATATGGACACCGGCAAAGACCATGAAGGAGCATCTGCCGGTACTCATTTATTTCAACGGCGGAGGACTGATGGCGGGTAGCGGAAGCGAACCTCGATATGCGGGCGATGCGATGGCACGCAAGGGCATCATCTCCATCACAGCCAACTATCGTGAGGGCATCTTCGGATTCTTCGCCCACCCACAACTCTCTAAGGAAACATCCTACAAGGGTTCCGGCAACTATGGATTCATGGACCAGGTGGCTGCCATCCAGTGGGTAAAGGATAACATCGAGGCTTTCGGCGGCGACCCTAACCGCATCACCATCGTAGGCGAATCGGCAGGTTCCATGTCGGTCAGCGCCCTGATGGCTTCCCCTCTCTGTCAGGGACTCTTTGCGCAGGCAATGGGTTCCAGTGGTTCGGTGATGGGATTCAAGAAGGTGGCTACTCAGAAGGAAGCCGAGGAGAAAGGAGTGCAGCTTGCCCAGAAAATAGCCGAGAAGATGGGTAAGGAAACCGGAAAGAAGGTGAAAAAGAACGTAGGAATGAAGAATCTCGACGACCTTCGTGCCCTTCCTGCCGAGAAATTGATGAAACTGGCGGGCGTAAGAGCGGTTCCGGTCTATAACATCGACGGATATTTCATGAAAGAACAGCCTGCAGAGGTCTTTGCCAAAGGCGAGCAGACCAAGGTACCTCTGCTCATTGGCGGTAACAACCAGGAGATGACTCCTGCAGCCGTATTGATGGGCAAGCAGCCTACCGTCGAGAATCTGAAGGCGGGTGCCAAGGCTACATTTGGAGAAGAGAACATCGAAGAACTCTTCCGCCTCTACGGCATCAACAGCGATAAGGATGTATTGGAGCAGCCGGGCGTGAACCTAGCTTCGGATATCTTCCTCGATTATTCTACATGGAAGTGGGGCAACATGCACAAGCTGACCGGCGGACAGCCTGTTTACCGCTACCGCTATTGCCATCCTCGTCCTGCTATGGCCATCAAGGGCAAGGTGGCAGCATTGGCTGGCGGCGTGGTAGATGCCAAGGAAGATGCGGCTCCTGCGCCACAAGACAAGGGAGCCGTTCATTCTGCCGACATCGAGTATGCGATGGGTACATTGCCAACCAACCGCGTGTTCAAATGGCAGCCGGAGGATTATATGATCAGCGACATCTTCAGCCAGTATTACGTCAATTTCGTAAAGACCGGCAATCCGAACGGTCTGGGTCTGCCTGAGTGGCCATCCACCAACGGCAAGGCTGTAGCCCCTGTGCTTCAGATAGACGTGAATACCGTCGTAAAAACTGATGCCCAGATGGAGAAGCGCTATGATTTCATAGACAAACTGTTTTGGAAGAAGAAATAATTCTCTCATTACATTGAATCAATCGGAATACAGATTTCATTGAATAAACCAGAAATAGAGATGTTTCAGAAATTCATTATCAACAGAGACGGAGTACTGAAGTTCGGGCGTGTCTACCTGCACCGTGACATGCTGTCACCCGGCGAGCAATGCACCTACGGGGGCGGTTTGTGGAAGATAGATGAAGGCAGAGGCGCCATCGTGCTCTACGGCAGAAGTTTCGACTTCGGCCCTCCCGATTTCGACTTTGTGAAACAGATAGACTGGACGGGCTTGGGCGGCACCCCTCGCCCGCTCTTCTATCTGCCTCATTGGCCTAGCGAAGAAGAGATTGTGCCAGTCATCATCAATTAAGAAAATAGTATAATATTCTATAATTTTCTGTGTAAAACTTGCAGATAACAGAATAAAACACTATTTTTGCGAAGAGAAATCCTTCTCGGGGAAAGTGCTCCCTCAGAGAAGAGATTCATTCCGTAAATAAGTAACAATTAAAAAGCAGTATAGTATGAAAAAGAAATTAGTTTTGACAGCAGCCGTCATCGCTGCATTGTCAGTTGTCTCCTGCAATGGCAAGAAGACAAATAGCCAGGGGGCTGACCAGGATAGCCTCAGTTATGCTGAAAATGATTCGCTCAATTCCAACGATGTCATTCTCGATTCCATCGCCGGCACCTACGAGGGAACTCTCCCTGCTGCCGACTGTCCGGGCATCAAGACCGTTTTGACGCTCAACGCCGACAGCACCTACCAGTACTCAGCCGACTATCTGGAGCGCAAGGATGGTCACGACGAAGCGAGCGGTATCTTCAAGGTATTGGCTAACAACGTGGTAGAAATCACCCGTCCATCGAGCGGCGAGACATCTTACTACAAGGTAAAGGATGCCAACAGCCTCATCATGACCGATTCGCTGGGCAATGAGCCTGAAGGCGCCATGGCTAAGCACTATGTGCTGACTAAGAAAAAGTAAAAAGGTAAAAGGGTAAAAAGGTAAAAAAAGCCTTACCCCTTTTCGCCCCCGTTCCCAGCGATTCCATCGCTGGTCCCCCTAAAAAAAGGTAAAAGGAGCCTAGCTTAACATTCCGCTAGGCTCTTTTTACCTTTTTACTTTTTTACCTTTTTACCTTTAAAAGCCCTTTCACGTTAAATTCAATTAAGTTTTGCCCCGGAACTACCGCTATTCCAGATATTTTTCCTAATTTTGCGCCCACGTTTCTAACAGATGAAATGATTTTAAGATTCAATGGTATATACTAAATAGATTAAGGAAAAAGAAAAATGGAACATGTTTTTACTGAATCGATGTTTTTGGTGGGATTCGTTATTTTCATCGCCGCCATACTCGTATTAGACATGCTGGTCATCGACCGAAAGGCACATGTGGTGTCTATCAAGGAAGCCGGTTCATGGACGGCTGTATGGATTATTCTCGCGCTCGCCTTCGCCGTATTCATCTATTTTCATGGCGACATGGTGCACGGCATCGAGAACTTCGACGACCTGAAGCTGATAGCCTCGCGCTATGCTTCGCATCTCAAACTGGACCCGAACGACTATGAGGGGAGTCTGCAGCAATACCGGCACTATATGACTATCTCCTACATCTCGGGTTATCTGATAGAGAAAACGCTCTCGGTAGATAATCTCTTCGTGATGATGATGATTTTCACCTCGTTCGGAGTGGACAAGAAAGATTACCAGCACGTACTAAACTGGGGTATTCTGGGAGCCATCGTACTGCGCTTCGTCTTCATCTTCGCAGGTGCTGCGCTCATCAGCCGGTTCGCCTGGATATTGCTCGTTTTCGGTGGATTCCTGGTTTACAGCGGTGCCAAGATGTTCCTCAACAGGAACAAGAAGGAGGAAATCAACGCCCTGGAGCATCCGGTAGTGAAGTTCATGCAAAAGCGCCTGCATCTGGGTCCGCTGGTGATGACGGTGGTATTCATCGAGTTCTGCGACCTGATTTTCGCATTCGACAGCATCCCAGCCGTATTCTCGGTATCGCTCGACCCGTTCGTGGTGTTCTTCTCGAATATCTTCGCCATCCTGGGCTTGCGTGCCCTCTTCTTCCTGCTGGCAGCGATAGCAGACAAATTCCGCTATCTGAAGGTGGGTGTGAGTGTGCTGCTGGTGTTCATCGGTGTGAAGATGCTCATCCACGATTTCTTCGAGATTGATGCAGTCAGTTCGCTGGTATTCATCATCCTCGTACTGCTCGTCAGCATCGGGGCTTCGGTGGTGATTCCGCAGAAACAGGAAGCGTTGGAAAATACGAAATAAGCAAACCATTCGTAAAGGAGATTATCATCAGGTAATCTCCTTCCAGGAAAACATAAAAAGGGCGATTGCTATTCCCTACGCAAGGGATAAGCAATCGCCCTTATCTTTTATGAACTCAGTTCAGAAAGAAGAGCAAATGAATTGGCTTACCCTTCGGCCGCCGAACTTTGTTTCTTCACTCTTCTCTCTTCACTCAATTTACTTCCAAGGATTCTCTGTTGGGTAAGGCAGGCTAGCTGGCTGGTTGTAAGCGATATCCTTGATGCCGAGATACTTGAATACCTCGAACAAGGTCTTACCTACGTGAGAGAATGCTACGGCTCCGTGGTGTGGATAACCCTTCTGAATCAGTACGTGACGATAGAAGCGGCCCATCTCGTTGATGGCGAAGATACCGATACCACCGAATGAACGGGTAGGAACATCGAGAACCTCACCCTCTGCGATGTAGCTGCGGAGGTTGCCCTCAGAATCGCACTGCAGACGGTAGAATGTGATGTCAGAAGCTGCGATATCACCCTCCAAAGTACCACGAGTGAAGTCTGGTTTACCACCATTCTCCAACAAACGGTTCTGGATGAGCTGATACTTAATCTTACGGCTTGAGCACATCTTGCACTGTGGAGTGTTACCGCAGTGGAAGCCCATGAAGGTATCAGTCAACTTATAATCGTACTTGCCCTTGATGTCCTCATCATAGATATACTGAGGAACAGAGTTGTTGATATCGAGCAATGTAACGGTATCGTCAGAAGCACACATACCGATGTACTCAGAGAGTGCACCATAGATATCTACCTCGCAAGCTACAGGAATGCCACGGCTAACGAGACGGCTGTTTACATAGCAAGGCTCGAAACCGAACTGGCTTGGGAATGCAGGCCAGCACTTGTCAGCGAATGCTACATACTGGCGAGAACCCTTGTGAGCCTCTGCCCAGTCGAGCAATGTCAACTCAAACTGTGCCATTCTGCGGCTGAGGTCAGGATAGTAGCAGCCTTCGCCCATCTCCTTGGCCATATCAGCGCAAACCTCGTCGATACGTGGGTCGTTCTCGTGCTCCTTGTAAGCTACGAGAAGGTCGAGCTCTGAGTTTTCCTCAATCTCAACACCGAGTTCGTACAAGCCCTTGATAGGAGCGTTGCAAGCGAAGAAGTCCTGTGGACGTGGACCGAAGGTGATAATCTTCAAGCCCTTCAAACCGATGATAACGCGAGCTACTGGTACGAAGTCCTGAATCATCTTAGCTACGTCCTCTGCTGTACCTACAGGATACTCAGGGATGTAACCCTTCAGGTGGCGCATGCCGAGGTTGTAAGAGCAGTTGAGCATACCGCAGTAAGCGTCGCCACGACCATTGATCATGTCGCCGTCACCCTCTGCAGCTGCAACAAACATACAAGGACCATCGAAGTTCTTTGCAATCAAAGTCTCAGGAGTCTCAGGACCGAAGTTACCGAGGAATACAACCAAAGCGTTGCAGCCCTGCTCTTTCACTTCGCCCAAAGCCTTGAGCATATCTTTCTCGTTCTCAACTGTAGTCTGGCAGTTGAAAATTTCACCCTTGTACTCTTTTACGATGTTCTCACGGCGCTGAGTAGAAAGCGCGATTGGAAAACAGTCACGGCTAACGGCAATAATACCGAGCTTTACTTGTGGAATGTTGTTGCTTACCATAATTTTAGTTTATTACTTAAGTTTTTGTATAAATTGCTTATATTTATTGATTCTTTTCTAATTTGTTTGGCTGACAATTATTCATTGTTCCGAGCACAAAGGTACAAATATATTTTGTATCACCAAGCGTTTTAAGGAATTTTTAATTCAAAAAAATGGCGCAAAACCGAAATTCTGCGCCAAATGTAACATATGATAAAGTTCTTGATACATTTCATACATGTCTCTATTATCATCTGATACCCCTTTTCTGCCTTAACATCTTCTTTAATATCTTCGCAGCGGGCGGTACCGGATGGTATAAATCTGATTGAAGTACTCCTTCCAGGCGTTCGGCTCCTTGTCATCATCACGCACGATGCGGATGCCATAGAATCGGGTACCCGTCTCCTTGTATTCCCGGAATCTCGACAACAGCTGCTGTGGCGGATCTGGAATCAGAAAGTCGGTAATCCAAAGCACATCGGCATTCACGTAATGGAGTCCGTCGTTGTCGAGAAGGTCGAACATCTGGGTCATCATCTTCTTTGCCGATGTTCCGCCTCCGATAAATGGAAGGTGGGTTGTGGTAGGCTGCCGCCGGATGCCTCGCCCGGTATGCGCCTGTCCATCTCCGTCGGACGGAGCTGCATCTGCTTCGGCTGATTCCATCATAGTGATTCCTATTCTCTTCAGGCGCTCTGCCTTGCGCTTCGCCATCAGGTCGATGGCACGGGTACTGACGGAGAAATCTATCAGGAAGCAGTCTCGCTCCAGATCTTCTGCCGTTTCTTCCAGCAGAGAGATGAGTGTTGAGGATATCCTTTCGGGCGTGCCATACATACTGGCTGAGGAGTCCAAACAGACGATCATCGGACCCTTGCGGGAAGCATGGGTAAAGCCCAGTTTGCGGGATGGTTTCGACATTTCGCTCTTATAACGGAAGGTCTGGAGTCTTCGCGTGCGATACTTATAGATAAAGAGTCCCTCCATATCTTCATCGCTGTACTGTGCCAGTTCGAGCGGGAGAAGGGAGTTGAGATCATCGCCCACGGTAATGCCCTCGATATCGCTACCTGCAGAATGCTCCATCTTCATCTCTACGCCCGATGCGATGGTGAGCCGGTCTTTGCCGTTGGCATCGGCTACTCGTCCCATCTTCGCCACAATCTCCTTGATTTCGGGATATTTGTCCTGAATCTTCACCTGGTTCAGACGGCGTTCAAACTCCGTTTCAGTCCATCCGTTCGTCATCAGTTCCCAAGCTTGTACAGCTCGCTGCTCCGAAACGCCCTTCGTCTTCATGTTGCGGGTTATCTGGTCCATCATGCGCACCAGTCCTGTTTCGAAGTTGTTCTGGCGCAGGGAGATGAAGTCCTTCAGCTTGTTCAATACCTGATGGTCGATGCAGACCTTCCAGTCTCTTACCAGCCTTTCCCAGTTTTCGGGTTTCGAAGCCCCGTCTCCAGTCATCAGCTTGAGGAAGAAAGGCTTATCGAACCCATTTTCAGCATGTTCCTGTTCCAGCTGGTCGAGCAAAGGGAGCCACACCAGTTCATCCATCCGCTTGAAGGGAGCCCAATCGAGCACATCATCTGCCCGATGACTCTCGGTCCAGGCACGCTGGCGCTGGAACCGCATGTGATGGACGCATTCCACGATGAATTTTCCCACGCTATCATAGAACACCTTGCTCTTAATCTTGCTGTTTACCACCTGTCGCACGAATTTCTGCACCTCTTCGCCAGTTTCTTCTATGGTTACTTTCAGGGTAAAGAGATGAATGAGATAATCCTTCAGCGGGTCTTCCTTCAAATTCCAAGGCATGGCGGTGCCTGTCGGATCAGGAATCTTCACCTGTCCCGACTTGCAGAAGTCATCCAGCATCTTCAAGTAATACTGTGCCTCCGCCAAGTCCTTGTTATTCTGGTATTTCATAGGAGTAAATCCTTATTTTTTCTCCATCAGATATTCTGCGAAGATTCTTGCAGCACTCTCTACTTTGGCTGCGCAAGGGCGAGACTTGTAATATTCTGCCGTTCTTGCCGAAGCCACATAGCTGGACTGCGCTTTCTCGTGGCCCTTCAAGCCGAGGATTTCGGCACAGATGATACTGCCGTTCTGCTTCTTCGATTTGGCGAGCAAATCCTGCACCACCTTATAGCATGCCGACTTGCCCTCGCGGTCATCCCCCTCGGTCTGTCCGCAATCCAAGCCAACGAGCACCACGATGCCCGAAACAGCACCACACATCATTCTCATTCTGCCTACTCCACCACCGAAGCCGGCACCAATGCGCTTCGCCATCTCATCATCAAGACCATATAAATCGGCAAAGGCAGCCACTACCGACTGGCAGCAGCCATAGCCCTGCATAAAGTTATCCACCGCCTGGTGAACACGCGCCTCCAACTCTGGAGTCAATATTTTCTGTTCATTCATCATGTTTAGATTCTTCTATATATAATAATGTAATAGGAGGCGATTAAACCTCATAAAGTTTCATCGTATCCTGACGGGTAAACGCCAGTTCCTTATAGAAATCGCGGAGATAAGCCGATATTTCCGCCTTATCATCAGCAGATGCGAAGAGATTCTCGCCCAACTGCCTTTCCAGCGAGCTCAAGCCATCCGAAAGGTTTTCTATCTCCCCCTCGTAATCCCTTCCATCCTCCGGATTCCTGCGTACACGATGATACTTAACATCCTCTGCAAGCGCATTCTTCATCTCCACGAGTTTATCTGCAAAAGGAGAAAAGAGGGCACGGATCACGATGTTTCGGATAGCATCCCGCTCTTCCGGTTCCTGCCACAGACAATGGTAGATAGGCAGCAAATCGCAGATATCCACCTCTTCCCTATCCTGCATAAAGGCTGAAGTGCGAAGCAGGCGGACGATATTCTTCCATCGGCGGTCACTCACATAGATGTTTCTGCGCTCGGCAGCCTCATCCACATTCACGGCTCTCAGAGATTTACGGATGGCAGAAATCGCATCAAGCACCTCCTCCTTCACGCCAATCTTACTGATTTTCTCCGCCCATTCAGCATACTCCTCAGCAGTAATCTTCAAATCAGAAAAATCTGCGGAATCAGATTTCCCCATAGAACCAGAAGAATCTGTGGAATCTGTGAAATCTGTGGGACCTAAGAAATCCGTGGGAGCCTCCAGCAGCATCGCCCGGAAATTCTTCTCCAGTTTAATCGGTCGGCTTTCTATTCTGATAACGAATCGGTCCCAGAGCGCCTCCAGTCCTTCTCCCTTAGCCGGCAACTCATTGCTTGCAGCCACGAGAAGTTTCAGAGGAAGATGCATTTCCCGATTGCCGTTTCTGAAGATTTTCTCGTTAATCACCGTAAGGAGCGTGTTCTGGATAGCAGGTCCCGCCTTCCAGATTTCATCAAGGAAAGCCACATCGGCAGTAGGCAGATAACCCTCCACCGCACGCTCGTAAGTATCCGAAGTCTTCAGTTTCTGAATGCTCACCGGACCGAAGATTTCATCGGGTGTAGAGAATCGCGACATCAGATACTCAAAGCTCTGAGCCTCCCTGAACGCCGTCTTCAACTGTCTGGCCACCATACTCTTTGCCACACCCGGAGGTCCCAGCAGGATGATACTCTCACCTGCCAGAGCAGCCAGGAGCGAGAGCGATATCTCCGTCTCCTTCTCATAAATTCCCCGGTTCATCTCACCGAGTAATTGTTTGAATCTTTCAAGCATATTCTTACTTTTCTATTCAGAATCGTATAAAGACGAAAAGAAGTTAAGAGATAAAATTCATTATCCCTTAACTTCCTCATATTCTTTTATATAAATAAGGTATGGCTTACTTTACGTTGCCCACCTTAATCAAGTACTCAGCAATCTGAACAGCGTTCAGGGCAGCACCCTTACGAATCTGGTCGCCAGTCAACCACAATGTGTTACCATTGTCATCAGCCAGATCCTTGCGGATACGACCTACATATACATCGTCCTTGCCGGCGCTCTCCAATGGCATTGGATAAACGTAGTTCTGGGCATCATCCTTTACGGTTACGCCTGGAGCAGCCTCCAAAGCCTTGCGGATGTCCTCTACTGCCAATGGCTTCTCTGTCTCGAACCAAACACTCTCTGAGTGAGAACGGAGTGAAGAAACGCGAACGCAGGTAGCACTGGTGCGAACATCAGAGTGCATAATCTTGCGGGTCTCGTTATACATCTTCATCTCCTCCTTGGTGTAATCGTTAGGAGTCATCTTGTCAATCTGTGGAATGACATTGTATGCCAACTGATGAGGGAACTTATCGATATGCTCAGTCTTACCGGTCTCGATGATATCCTTATACTGCTGCTCAAGTTCAGCCATGGCAGCAGCACCAGCACCTGAAGCACTCTGGTAAGAAGAGATATGAATCTTCTTGATATGGCTCAAGTTATCGATAGGCTTCAACACTACTACCATCATGATGGTGGTACAGTTAGGGTTGGCGATGATGTTGCGAGGGCGGTTCAGGGCATCCTCAGCATTTACCTCAGGCACAACCAGAGGCACGTCGTCGCACATACGGAATGCGCTAGAGTTATCAATCATCACGGCACCATACTTGGTGATAGTCTCGGCAAACTCTTCTGAAGTGCCGCCACCAGCAGATGTGAAAGCAATATCGACATCTTTAAAGTCATCGTTATGCTGCAAAAGTTTGACCTCATAGTCCTTTCCCTTGAAGTTGTATTTTCGTCCGGCAGAACGCTCAGAACCAAACAACACCAAATCATCCATAGGGAAATTTCTCTCAGCAAGGATACGCAGGAATTCCTGTCCTACTGCGCCACTTGCACCAACAATTGCTACTTTCATAATCGAATCTTTTAATTTATAAAGTTGTTATAAGTGTAAACTGTGGAAGAGAAAGCCAGCCTCCTTATCATCTTCATGATTCCTCATTTTCTGACAGCTTCATGATTCCTCATCTTCTGATAGCCGGAAACTGCTTATTTTCTCAAATCCGCTGCAAAGTTAAGACTTTTTCTACAATATCAAGCATAAAATCCCAAAAATTATTGCTTTTTGCTGCAAATTTATCATTTTTGCTTACTTTTCTGCAAGAATATGCAGAAAATTGGAGAAAAATAGTTGCTATTACGTTTATCTGCAAGCCGAGATTTCACCGGTAGAACCTGATACCACCGACATGAGTGTATGGATGTACAGCCGAAGTGCCGACCACACCAGCACCAACGAATATCTGGGCAGTCTGGTGATGAACGGCAAGGAACTGGCATCGGATGTTTCCCGTCTTGGCTATTGCGCAATGGCGAATGGCAACATCGAGCTGGGAATTTCGAGAAGCGACAAGGTGAAGGATTATGTAGAGGAACGGGGCGGCAGTTTCTTCCGCCAGTTTATTTTGGTATCAGATGGAGTATTACCAGCCAAGTTCCAACTTCACGGCAAGGTGGAGCGCCGTGCCTTGGCAAGAACTTCCGACGACCACCTATATTATATAGAGACCCGTCATCCCGAAACCCTCTGGGATTTCGCCGATGCCCTGCGCGAATACGGTTTCGCCGATGCTATCTACATCACCGGTGGCAAGTGCCACAGTTTCTATCGCACCCCCGACGGCAAACCGCATAATATAGGCGATGATACCCAGCATCCTCATAAGAAATATCAGGAAATCGTGCCTTGGATTATATTCAAGGCACGATAGAGTGCTGGATAATAGAATTTTATCACCTCTTTTTGAAAAAAACGTTCAAAAGTTTTGCGGTTTCAGTTTTTAATCGTACTTTTGCAAAAAATCATAATCATTAATAAATAGGAGGATATAAATATGGCAAGACCAATCAAAGAAACGCCAATTCTCTATGGCAAAGCAGCACGTAAATTTGAAGAAGAAATGCAACGTGTTGAAAACATGACCAGAGAGGAAAGAATGGCTAACAGAAAAAAAGTAGAAGAAGGATGTTCTGCATTTCTTAAGACTGTAAAAGTTTGCATTTAAGCGATATGAAACTGATTAGATTAACAAAAGATACTATAATAAAGTCGTTCGACTGCGGAGATGCAGATTTGAACGACTTTATTTTAAATGACGCCAAGGCTTTCTTATCCAAAAGAATAGCCTATACCTTCCTTATCATCGATGGGGAAAATATAGTTGCATATTTCAGTTTACTGAATGATAAAGTTGCCAAAACAGATGCAGCCAATAATACTTGGAGAAAACTTAGGCGTAGTTTTCCACACGAGAAGCATTTCAGTAGTTATCCTGCCATAAAGCTTGGCCGTTTTGCAGTTTCAAAAAACTACAGAAGTCTAGGCATCGGCACAAAAATTATGGATTATCTCAAGATGCTTCTATTCAAAAGTGCAAGTTACTCAGCATTTCGTTTCCTAACGGTTGACGCTTATATCTCTGCCATACCTTTTTACGAAAGAAACGGATTCAAGACGCTACTTCCTGAGGAAGATGACGAACATACAAGGACTATGTATTTTGATATTTTGTCTCTTGATGAGTCATAATCATCCTCAAAGAGTTCTTGCAATCCTCACACAACCCATGTTTCATGTAGAAGGTATTCTTGCCATGGGCATCCTGCATCAGGCACTTCGGGGCATTCTTCTTGCAATGCGGCAAGCCACGAGAATGCAGGAATTCATGGATTGTTACTTTCCATAAGTCATCCTTTCGTTTCAATCGGAAGGTTGAAACCACACAGGCGTCACCTGGTCGGAAACTCAATCCCATGATTTCATAGTTGTATTGTCCATGAACAGAAGTAGAGATGTCTCGATGCGTCAAACCTATCGTTACGATTTCATCATTACCTCCATGCTCTTCATGCAACATTTTCAGGATTTTCCCAGCCCAATACCTGTTTCTTGGTTTGTAGAGACATGAGGCAGGTATTTCTTTCTTGTCTCCTACAAATACAGAAGCCTCCAACTCAGCCTTTGGTACCTTATTGAAAATGAGACCCAACTGCTTCACGAGTTCTCCTCTCAACTGTTCAGCCTTCTGACGGGAGAAATTTCCCAAAGGCTTTAACTCTATTACATAACCCAATGGAGGATCTGCAGGGAGACTGTCTCCCATGATTTCATTGACATGGCTCTGATTTCCATTGGAACAACCTGCTAAAAACAGGATTGAGATTCCAACTATAAACAGCAATAACTTCTTCATAGAATATTCTTTTTATTTATATTTTGCATAAATCAATACCGGTCTTCTCTTGGAAGATTCCTTGTATATCTGCATCACTTTCTCCACGCAGCTCCTTGATACAGTAAAGCAGCCACGGCTCTCTGTTCCCAGCGGAATATACTCCTTCTCACCGGAGAATCTTGTCACCTTGCCAGCAGAATGAATCAGGATACCACGGGCTTCTGCCAGATAATTGCTCTTGTCGAGCCCTCGAAGGCGAACACAGTTCTTGAACTTCATTCCACCTTTTCCTATCATGACATATCTTCCAAGACTCGTGCATCCACTTCCAGGGGTATTGCTGAACTTTGGTTGGGCATCCGTATTCCCTTTACCGCTTCCATGCATGCAATAGCTGCTCATTACTCTTTTGCCACGCTGCAAATCATAGATAAAGAATCTCTTCTTGCCAGATGGTTTCGAGAAATCCACGAGGATATAGTAATCTGTACTATATCCCCGTCTGTCGCAATAATCCCTTACTTGCGTCAGGTTCTCACAATCCACCTGATGATACCACTCTTTAGCATCCACCGTATTCTTAAAAAACGATTTTGTGAACCTATTATAAATAGGTGGAACGAAAAGGATACCGATGACAAGCAGAACCAGTATTCCCAATATAATCAATAACTTCTTCATAATAGTGCAAAAGTAGAAAAAAATAAGCAAGTAATGATGCTATCCATACGTGGACTGTATCAAATACTCGCTTATGTGTATGAAATCATCAATGCCTACAGCATCAAATCCTTGATGGTTGTACCATTCATGAATCTGCTTAAATCTACCCTTTCTCCAATACCATGCAAATGTCCGGTTTCTGAATACTGCCAGATATTGCACTTTCCTCTGCCGTCGATAGAGGGTTGACTGGAGTTATAATTGGCGATAAAGAGATAATAGCGATTGAACTTCGCCCCCATCTCCTTATTATAGAAGCTCTCGTTGCTATAGATGATAGGATACTTGCCATAGTGTTTCTTCACCAAGTCAGCAAACACCTGTATGCTATCCTGCAGCTGTCGTCCCTTCCATCTTCCCTGAATGCCTTTCTCCTCCACATCCAATACAGGAATCAAGTCTTGCTCACTCTTCTTTACCATCTTTTGGAAATCCCGGAACTGAGCAGTTGCTGAAGAGCCGGCAGACATCAGATGATAAGATCCTACCTTCAACCCATATTTACGAGCCAGTCTGATATTTCGGCGATAATGTCGATCCACATATCCCTTACCATGTGTAGCTCTGATATAAACGAACTTGATTCGCTTGTTCTTCGCTATTTCCTTCCACTTGATAACTCCATTGTGTTTCGAAACATCAATGCCGTCATATCCGCCACAAGTATAAGGTTGCCCTTTCAATCTATCAACGAACACATCAGAATAAGATGAAGCGATGCCCACCCATCGCTTCACCTTATATGGCGACACCACATACATGATTCCCAGGCCAACACCAGCCAAAACAACCAGGCTGCCTAAGGAAACCAAAGTATATTTTAATCCTTTCTTCATTACATTTTATTTTTTAGTTGTTTTCAGGGGACAAAGGTAATGAATTTATTTGAAACGGCATAGAAAGTAAGGGGATAATTGTATGAAATGGGGGTCTGAAAGTACGAAACTCAAGTTCTTTAGGATTATTCATAAGAAAAGCGAAAAAAACTTTGGTACTTTCAAATATTAATCGTAATTTTGCAACAAATTAGAGTAACCAAAATTAAGGAGGATTACAATATGACTAAAATAATGCCAAACTCAAAAGAACGACTAAACGATAAAGCCCAACGCTTTTTCGAGGATAGCTGTACTGTTCAAGAACCTACAGTTGCCTATCGTCACGAATATGCAACAGTGGCTCATAACGAATCAGAAGAATATCCTTTTATGACACCATGCAATAATGATGAGTTGGTGAATCATGTCTTAGCTCGTGAAGAAGAATATGCAAGAACAGGCAACGCTGTTGACTTTCTAGAAATGATGGCCAATTTCAAAAACGAATTCAAATGGTAAACATACGAGTATTACCACCAACCCAAGAAGACATACGCTATTGTATCGAATATGCTAGGGATGAGTTTGGAAGGAAATGCGTTTTGAGATGGAAAAAGGAACTTGAGGCCATATACGCTCGTCTCATTATGTTCCCTTTGTCATATTCTCCAGAGCCTATTCTGAAAGATTTTCATCGAGATTATCGTAGCGCACTGCTAATGGACAACTTCAAGCTCATTTATCGCTACGACAAAGAGCGTGATGAAATCGTCATTGTTGACATTTGGTACACCAAACGTTCTCAACAAGCATTATTGAGACAATTCAAAAGGAAACTATAAAAACCTAGCGAGCAAAGGATTACAGCCTTTTGCTCGCTAAGTTTTTATCTTTTACAACTTCATCACCGCCATATTCCCATCAAACTTACCCCACATTACGGGATGTTGACGATTCCCTGATGCTTCTACTACTCCCTGATGTACGAAGTTATAAATTTCCTTAGCCATGATTACTCAGATTCTAGATTTTTTATAATCTGCAGGAATTTCTAATGCTAGGCAGAAAAAGACAGATGATACCTTGCATTATCTTAAGAAATATCAGAAAAGAGGGTGAGTCATAAGTTCATGACGCACCCTCTTTGTCTTTTGATGAAACATAATCATCTTTAAAGAATTCTTGACTACTTACAAGTTTTCATTATCAGTTCTGCAATCTTTCTAAATGTTTGTCCTGCCATACCTCCTCCGGAAACCGGAATCTCCGGTCTTTTATAACTAACGAATACCGTGTATTTCGGCTTCTCTACGGGGAAGTAACCACAGAAGTCAGCATAGATGCCATCATCCGTATGGATAGTTCCAGAGGTACCAGCCACATTGACCATTTTTGATTCTGCCTTCTTGCCCAAGCCATTTGTAACATAGAACCTAAAAGCCTTCTTCATTGATTCGATATTCTTCTTTTCTGCAATCATAGAGTCAACCACGATAGCAGAACTATCCTGCGATTTCAGACTAACCATTTTACCTCCATTGGCGATGGCATTGAAGAAACTCACAAAATTGACTGGCTTTATATGGTGGAAACCCAAAGCATACAAGGGCCAGGAACCTTTGAAAGTAGAATCCTTCTCTAATCCCATTTGCTCCAGCTTTTGCAAGAAGACATCTTTATCTTGATAAGCTACATCTATAGCCTTGTCAATGGCAATACTGGAATTGTATGCTAATCCTTGCAGAAGAGTCAATTCCCCATATCCACCCTTTCTCCAATTATGGTCATAGATGGTATCCTGCCCAACAACATCAATACCGGCATAAGTATCAAACATATCGTCCAGCGATACATTTCCTGTTTCAAGAGCAGCAAGCAGGGATGCACTTCTGAAAAGAAATGTTTCGCGAGCCTTGGAAAATAAGGTGGTATCTGAAACAAGTTTCCCATTATTCTCCTTCAACCCTACCATCGCCCTGAGATTACCAGTCGATGTCTCCACCACAATTGCCATACCTTCCGTAGCGCCATACTCTCCCATTCCCTGTTTGAGCAAACTGTCAACAGAGTTCTGCAACTGAAGATTGACTGTACTTACAGGAACCTGTTTATTAGAACAAGCTGCAAATCCCATCACGATAAGCAACACGAATGCTGCAAAAAATACTTTCTTCATCATATCACCTTTATATTATTGTCACTACTATTTCCTTTATTTGTTACAACTTCAGATGTCCTGGTCATAATTATTAAGGGAAAACTATGTTCTCTTATTAAGACTATTCTGAATGGTTTAAAAAGAATACATCCAATACTTCCTCAAACACATCATTAGGACTCACTTTATTGAAGAGACGCATAGAAGTTTTGAGTTTCAGCACGTCAATTCCGCTTCCCATGATATATTTGATGTCCTTATCCTTGTGGAGCAAGAGCGCCTTGCAGCATTCACGGAGTCTATCACCCAGAATTTCATGTCCAACATAGGCTCTGGCTTCACCCTCGCCATCCAAGCCATAGTATTTTGAATTGTAACTATGTCCGAGTCCCTTCTGTTGCGGGAAGATATACCATATCCAATGGCTTTGTTTTCTACCTCCTTTCAGTTCACTTAAAGCCTGGGTATAGGCAACCTCCTGTGCATCCAGAAAACGCGAGAGATCATAGTGTGGCTGCTGAACCTTTAGATATCCGATAATGTCGGAAGGTGTAGAATCGGACGCCAAGCTTTCGCCAGCGACAATTTTCTCATGATCAATTCGTTTGGGGCATTTACCGGGAACGAATAAAGCACTCAAAGACTTCACAAAAGTGACACTTAATTTCAAAACATTCATCCTCGTTTTAACGTTTTACTAAATTATATGAAACGGCACATACTATATTGTTTACTTTTTAAATACTATCCAATTCGTTTGATATTTAGACCATGGCTTTATTGGATGTATTTCATGGACAGTTCCTACAGAATCACGATACCACGAATAATTCCATCCTGATCCCATATCCAAGTACAGAGCATATTTGACCTTCAAGTTTGCCAACTTTTCCACAAATTCGCTATAAGCCAACGCTTGCTTAGCCTCAACAATGCACAGCTTGCCATCTAGCTCGCATAATGCCCGATAAATATTCAATGGCTTATCCTTTCTAAATCTAGGCATAACTCGCCCATTATAAATAATCATATTCTGTCCAAAGCCCATACCTCTATGCTTTTCCGCTTTCCTAAGTTCACTAGCGTAACTATCATACAGAAACTTCCATTTGCCTTGATACCAAACAAAAGCCCCCGTATTCGTTTTAGCCACGTAGCCTCTATAAAAAATACCACCAGACACATGATTTCCTGCTACATTACGATGCGCAAAAGAATCCAAGCATTCCCCTGTAAACGCAGCCTCAGCACAATAGACCACAGACATATCCGTGTCTTTGCTTGGTCGCTTACCGCAAACCAAATCTACAATGTTGTAAATCGGCGTAAAGACTATCAAATCCCCAGTGTCTTTCCGATTGACAAAAGTTCTAGCATTGGAACTTGGCGCTGTATTCATTATTGTTTCAGATAGGCTGTCAGCATTTACCTCTATCACAAAAGGTTTAGGCTTATGGTTACAAGATAGCATAACCATAAGCACAAAACACATTGATAGAAGATTCAACTTTCTCATATCAAATCATTTTCTTTTTCCGAAGATGGCATTCAACACCATCTTACCCACTTTTCTTTCTAATCCAGCCTTAGAGGTTGGGATCCCCGTCTCACGTGCAAACTTCTGTTTAACCTGCGTGATACCGAGTGCCCGATTTAAAGAGAATGATACTCCTGGAATTTTAAACTTTGACATAAGCTAATCATATATTAAAAATAATCATTTACCAATTTCTTGAATTGCGTCATGCCATCCTCCTTTTTTATAAATTGCAAGAAGATGACGAAAGCCATCCCCGTAAATTGGGTCTGTACATTTCTTCATATTCTCAATCGCCGCATCAGCCTCTTTAGCATGAATTGCCTTCAATACAACATAACTTCCTAAATTACAGAAACCTTCACATAGTTGTTTTTTCGGATAAAAATTTCTATTGTACTGATAGATATGAAGCATCTCATGTGCTAAAACTTGGGCAAAAGCCACGCGTGACAACTCCCGATAAACAAATATCGTATAGTTGCTACCCACAGCTTGTGCCAAGCCCCGAGTATTCTTGTCATGCGTGAGTTGATACATTTTTTCTGCAGACACCATTATCAGATGCCAATTGGTTATTAATCCAATTTCCGTCTGAGCATAGATACGTTTTATGAAGTTTATGATTTTGTCACAATCCGTTTGCTCTATCCTATATTTTTGGCAATGAGAACAAACTTTCATTCCCATGCCAATATCCCTTGCATGACTATCACAATATTGTCCACAGCTCGCACAAATCACAATATTAGCAAAATGTTTTTCGCAAACTGCATGACCAGCCCAATCATAATAGTATCTTCCGATTATCGATCTGCCACAATAGAAACAATTCATATCAACATTGCTTAATGGTTTCCCCAATCTATAGTATCTAAAGAATCTGCCGTTTCATCAGCCTTCGACAATGCAGATTGTTCTGAATCAACAAACTGAGAGAGATGACTTTTTTCCTCATCAAGCTCCAGAGTTGAAAGATTCGAATCCTGCAAATCCACAAGATTTTCCAATACTTCATCATCCATTGGCAAAAACTGCATCATACAGAATTTTGACTCTATATGAGAAGAACAATACACACTTATTGCCGTTCCATTATTCAAGAGCCCTTTCATTTTCTTGAAATCCTCATCTATTGTTGGCATATCAGTATAAAGAGCCAGAACAACCTTGTTTTCCTTTTCTGCCGATGTCAAATTATAGTTTACAAATGGAGCAGCCTTCGCCTGCAATTTGTTACAAACCTTAGGCAAGTCTTCCATTACCGACAGTGTCTTTACAAAAGGGAATGGTTGACTCCAATCTATAAAAGAATATCTATTAGCATATGCTAATGATTTCTCTTTCACTATTGACATCAACGATTTCAAAGTCTTCTCTTCGGTTTCATTCCATTCTTTTTGACACTCTTCAAACCGCTTCTTATATGTTTCCCGTTGCAGCTTTTGCAATTTCTCCAAATCTATTAAAGGACTATCACTATTAGAGTGAGTTGTCAGTTTAAACTCATCACAATCTCTCTTTTTATCCGAATATGAAGCATTTACTCTTGCTACATCATCTGCAAATTTTGCAAAACAACGTTTCAAGTCTAGCATCTCCTTGATTTCAACAATCACCTTAGAAGCGTTAATACGACTTGGTCTATTCTCTTGATTGGCTTTCTCATTCTCTACAGGGATTTCACTAAAGTTTTCTTTATCTTTTACCCAAAAGAACAACCATCCAAGACAACCTTTTCTATTATGACTTGTTATACTACCCGCAGACTCAGATGTATCCCCTTTATGCTCATTCTGTTCATCTACAGAATCCACTTCATACTTATTAACATAATCAAAAAACTCTTTGGAACAAACGTAATCCAATGTTTTCTTATAATCAGCGGAATCTTTTTGGGCACCTTCATTATTAGAGCCATTATTAACGACACATAAATTCTGATATATTAGCTTACGGTCGATACAAAAACAGCACTGCTGTCGAAAAGCCATACGCTTCTCTTTTAGACTGCGCTTAATCTGTTTTATTTTCTCAGAGATCTCATTACTTTTTTTTCTAAACTCTTCTTCCGTTAGTGCCTTATCATTTATAAGCGCATCTCGCTGTTCTTCATACAGAGCAAGTTCTTTCTCCTTTTCTACAATTTCATCAGAGAGTTCAAACTCTTCAAGATCTTCTTGTCTTTTTGCTTCAAGATATTCTTTCAACAAAATCAATTTATCATCAATAGCCTTATCAACACTCAAAGGATAATTCCTGATGTCTTCAGAAAAAGGCACATCTCTATAAATTTCCTCCAAACGCTTTTTACGCTTTAGTAGACCAAATGGAAATTTATCAACATCCATCACTTTCTTTCCTCCTTCATCAAAGACCTCATCCTCACCAAAAAGGCACTCATATAAAAGAGCTTTTTGATCAGCATTAACTAAATAGCGTTCTACATCTGGATAGTAGTACATACACTCCGCATAGCCAACGGAAAAGCAACGAGTTGAGCAAGAAGCATTCGTTATAGAATTTATCACGCCATATGAATCATTCGGATTAGATATCAGCATCATAATATCAACGAAATAACGTGGTAACATAAGATTATGATCTTCCTTGCTCAAACACAAAGCAGCAGCATCACTATTCTGATTGTCTATATAGAAGATGAATTGATTGAACATCTTTTTTACACCTTGATTCACATCATTTACAGAAGCTCGATGGGTGTCCAAGATTTTTTTCAATAAGCTTGCCCTCATTTGAGTACAAACATTTGTTGGATTAGCCACATCATAAGTGAACAAGATACGAAACAAACGAAAACCAGTATCCTTGCCCTGTCCTTCTTCATAGATAGACTCGAACTCGGAAAGCCAATGAAATTCCTGGTTAAGTTCTCCTTCATTCAAAGGATTTTCCAACAAAAACACATTGACAGGTTCTGCTTTGGAAATACAACAAACCTTACGAAATCTTGCAAGTTGATTGGATAATAAATCAGCTAAACTTACTTTTACCTCATTTTTCTCCACTTCTCCTGCTATGGTATATCTATATGTATATTCCCCAGATTCCGTGCGTATAATCTTACCTGTAGAAATATAAGTTTCCACATGAGGATTCCGTGGACGACATTTTTCTATGTCGTCCACTAAATCATGTAATTTATTGTCTGTACTTATTACGATAAATGCAGCCATAAGCCATTTTTTTATTCTGTCATCAATCCGATTTCCTGTGAAATAAGGTCTTTTACCGCCTTGAATTTAGACTCATTGATATTACTTGCCTCCAAAGGACTCAACTGCGCATACTCTTCCATATAAGACTCTTCAGCCTTAATAGTATTTATCTTGTCCTCAATTGGCTGTCTTCCTGAGCGAGCAATCTCTCGATTCAATGCAGCCTCCACCTCTTTATAAAGTCTTTCACTCTTAAACAAGTCATAAGCGACATCACGCTGATGGCTCAAGTTATAACGATACTTATCTATGGCATCACCATGACTCTTTGAACGAATCCAATAACGGTTCTGCTCAACATCAAAATGAATATATCCAAAGACAAAACCCCAAACCCAATATTGCAAAACATTGTCAGTTTCAACCGTAGGCATCACATTGAAGTTTTCCGCATTCATACGATTGTTCAACTTCTCATCCAAGTAATTTGCCATCATATTGCCACGTGCAACCTTGATTTCTGTATCATGCTTATAAGTTGAAAAATTATTGACTGCGTAGATTGGCAACAAATCTTCTACCACCAATACATAAACACGATCATCTTGATTGGTCGAAGCAAACGATGTTTTGTTACCATTGGTATCAAAGAAATGCTTATACTCCTCATCCTTACTGAGCAAACTAGTATCTCTATTACCAACACCAACAATAACAAATCTATCAAGTTGGAGATTGGCCTCATTATAGCCTTGAGTGTTGTATGTCCACAAAGGAGAAGCCAAAACTCTCAGACGTTCGAGATAAGACTCCACCTGCACTTTTGGCATAGATGCCAATACCGAGTCTATAGAAGTATTAACAGCTTCTTTCACATTTGGCGTTTCCTTGGCAAAGCTCCACATTTTTCTCTCAACATAATCCTTAGACTGTCCCAACCAAGTAGAAACACCCTCATTAAGATACGCTCCAAAGTTAGCTTTTATGCTATCATCAATCTTCAATTCAGACGCTTTCATTACCTCGGCTTGGTGTAAAAAAATCTGAAATTTAGACTTTGACTGAGAATTATGCTGTTCGTTAAGCAACTTACGAGACTGCTCCTTAGCTACATCACGCAGAACCGATTTTAACTCATCAATAGTTTTCAATTTGTTTTTTAAAATGGATTCAAATTCAGAATAAAACTTCAAAGCCCACTCTCGTCGAATCTCCTCACGCAGATTACGAACAACCTCTGTCAGTTTATTTTGTAAAATTTCCACGCCATCCTCATTGACTTTCTTTCCGAATATAGAAGCTATCCCCTTGTTTTTAACACCATTCAACAAGGCATTCCACTGCTGAGGCTCAGAATTAATTTCGTGATACTCTGATCCTTCCAAAGTCATCTCTGACTTACAAATATTTACAATATCCAACAAGGAAGAAATAAACTTAGAAGCAGAATCAACTTTACCTTGACTACGAGACATAATCTCTGCTATATATAGCTCAAAATAGCGTTTTGTATTGGCAAGTTTATTATTCAACGCTGTCTTCAAGTCTTTTTCCAATAGTTTTTGACCACAATTATTCTCGATATATGTATTGACATCAAACTCCGTGGTATTCTCATCTATCTGCAAAGAATAAACTGGTGCTGGAGAAAGCAAAGTATTGATAATATCATCACGACCATTATTCTCACGAATCATAACATTCTGATCATCAAAAAACTTGTTTGCATCACCAGAGCCATCTGAAGGAGATTGTAACATTGATTCACACAATTGAGAAATTGTAGTATAAGCAATCGCTCTTCCTACAGCCTGACTATCATATATCAATTCTGCACTACTTGCCGAAGCTGCCCAAGCTTTTTTATTCAAGATATCATATGCGCCTCCCATCTTCTGTGCCTTGATATTATCAAATGGAGAAGCTAAATCATCTCCCATCTTATTAGCAGGCAAAAAAGCACTCTTAGCTACAACATCTATTAAATCATCTAAGCTATCAAAAGATACCCCAGCCTGATTCATATTATTGACGACATAAGCATAATCAAACAATGGTTCACTAATCTTAGCATAACCAAAATTAATCGCAGGATCTTTCGGATTATGGTGCATAATGTAATCTAATGTAGACAATGCGCCATAAGAATTATACAATACATTAGCCATAGACGGACCTGAATTCATCGCCCTAAAGACCTCAGGAAGAACAATCCATGGATAAAGGTTATACGCTTGAGCATTCTCCTTCAAAGCATCTCTAACGATATTCAGTACATCTATCAACATACCACTACCAGTTCCTCCGGCAATTGACGCAAAGACATTGATACTTGTAGGATACTCCATACCATTCATGTTTGTATCTACTACATAAGGGGAATCTTGCGGAACCAATTTATGAACCTTTGTCACTGCTGCCTGTATATTATTTTTAATCCTCTGATTATTATAATAAGCTATAAAACGACCATTTGATCGCACTTGTCCAGCACCTCCACCTTGAATAGAAGAGAGTTTATCCACATTCTTCAGTGGAACCCAGTCATACGATTTGGGATTTGCATGATAGACACTCAGTGCCTCTTTTACTGTACACACTAACAACTCGGAAGAATCAAGTCTAATCAGTTGACCTTGATTTCCCGTCACAGACTTGCTCATAGCAGCACCATCAGTATCAATTGCTATGAAGCCTATCATTGGAGGAATTTCTCCATAACTGTCAACAAAGCATTTCTTAATTTTAAGAAGTGCAGAAACTCCAGTTCCACCCAATCCTACATAAAGGGTTTTCTTCAATTTTATAGCCATAATCCAAAAGTATTAAGTTCAACGAATTGTTATTTTTATTTTTTGTTGCCTGTTGTCAATATTTGCAATTCCATTTTTTGGTACAGGATTAGGATTTATGGTATATCCCTCTCCGAAACACATTGCATTTTTCTTTTTAGGTATAAATGTTAGTTTGCAGACAAACAAAGGATTAACTACACTTTTAACTTCGCCTGTAAACAAACGATTCCAAAAAGATTGTTTTACTTTTTTATCCGAAAACACCACTCGTTTTGCCCCTTTAAAGACAACATTCATTTGTCCGACCAGTTTTCCATCCTTTTCCAAGAGCACAGACTTAGTGAATTTCCCGAATCGAGGATACTTCAACGGTTTCAATATGACAAACCATACAAGAAGCACAGAACAAAAAACTATCAATATCCAGATGACTACTTTCGCCAATGGATTCATTTGCTTGTCATAATCAAGCGTCCACTGAAAAACATCCAGTCTTTGTCCAGGTTTCAATGTCTCTGAATCTAATCTGTCCAACTTGTAATTAATCAACCTTAGATACCCTTGATGTTTTCCTCCTTTTGCTTCTGGATTAAAGACAAAAGATACCTTTTGAGAGCAAACAGAAGAATTCACTCTCAACTTATTTTTAAAAAGAGGCTTACCATCTGCATAAACCTGCATCTCATTAGTATCAATAGGCTTATCATCATTATCCACAAACAAGAATTCAGCAAAGCATCCCTTGTCATTCTTTGCATCTTGACTGAATTCAAACTCAAACACTTTCTCTGCAGGCACAGTTTTTGCATCTACCCATAAGAACTTAGGATAGTACGTTACCGTACCAAACTTTGTACTTTGTTCAGAACAGGAACAAAACAGAACAAGAACAAAGAAGAATATAAATTGATAGATATGCCTCATTTTACACTTACTTTTAATGAACGTTCTGGTTTACTCTCACACTTAACTGGTATAGACTCTGTCACCAAGAAATCAAAAGTTCTACCTCCCTTTAGTTTAACTGCTAAAGGAAAACACTTAGAATATGGCAGCGAATGCACATTTCCTCTAAAAGATATATATACCCTTAACTTTCCATTTACAAACTTTGATTCTTTCACATAATAAGGTGAGTTAGTAGGGAAACTCACAACAAAATGCCTTTCCTTAACATCTCCCCAAATCGGTAATTCTAAATACTTATCATTACGAGCATTGAAGATCGCATAAGACTGCAATCGAATCATATTGATATTGACATCTGCAGTTTTAACCTTCCAAAGATGAGATTGAGAATCGATAATTCGATCTATTTCCAGATTATAAGCAGCCTTATTTAGCATCACATAGAAACCATATACATTTTTGTTCGCATATCTGGCTCCCCATTGCCTCAACAATATTTGAAATTGACGAGTTTTCTCTTCATTCTGCCCATCCGTCATGAAAAACATATAAGTTACTCTTGAAGAATTTACTCTATTCTTATAGAAATCCATTAATGGATCACTATGATAGGTCATAGAGTTTTTGTTGACAGAAAGAGAATTGATTTTATTCTTTAAAAAATCTTTTCCTTTTGATGTTGCAAGACTAGAAAAAGCTGGTAAACTAGCATGATGATTTTTGTCAAAGGCAAATGGAACAACCACTAATTCTGTGGTTTCATCCGTTACCTTTTCTATCGCATTCTTCAAATTTTCCTTTACCTCATCCCATATTCCATTAGGTTGCTTCATAGAATATGAGCAATCGAGATAATACACTCGTCTCTCTTTCAATATTTGAGAATGAATCGCCAAAGAAGACAACATCATTATTATCATAAGAATCCGCCTCATTCTTTTCTGTTTGCGTCAACTTGTTCCCAGAAGTTGCATTAGTTATTAAAGTTTTTATGAATTGACGTGGGACTATTGCCTTTACGCCAGAATAGAGGTTTGGAAGGACCTATCTGCTAGCATAGGACAATAGCCCACGACAAAAGGGTATATTATTCCTTTCCCATTTTGAAAAGGATACAATAATCCTAAAGGCGTGAGAATACTGTTCACTATCCAAGCAGATTTCGAAACTTCCACATTTCTATTCTAGGATAACGTTCAATACGCTCATTCATTTGAGTCTTCATCGCAGCCGTTCTTTTCCGTCTGCTCCAACTCTGACCTCAAAAGTAAGCATTATTCCTGATACTGCCAAACTTTTAGCGATGTTTTTTATCCCGAAGGACAAAAAAGGCATTGAACGCTGCCATTGCCGAGAGAAAAATACTTCCACATTTCTATTCCATGGCAACAATTCAATGCCCTATACCTATATACCATCCCTTACGAAAAGGTAAACAACCAGTTACGATTATTTTTTAGTTATCGTTCCTTTTCTCATATTCACCGAGAAATTACCAAGAGATGTCTTGACTTTATAAACGCCATTCTTTGATGATACCAGCTTTGCCGATATTCCCATAAAGTTGACGCCGCCGTCCTTCTTCTCTATGGTGTACTTTCCGAAAGGAGTAGCTACGGTGATGTGGTGCTTGGTGTTCTCAACTACACCATACACAGTGCCGGATGGAGCCTGCTTTACCTGCTCGGCTATGCTCTTTACGGCATTTGCCACATCGGTATTGTTACTCTTTGCAAAACTGGTTGTGGTGGCAGCTACTACCATCATCAACGAAATCATAATCTTCTTCATACCTTATTATATATAAAAAGGGTTATACTTCATGTTCCTCGTTCCACGAATCATTCTCTTCTATCGCTTCCCGATTACGAGCGCAAAAGTAAGAAGATTATTTCTATCAGTCAAATATCTAAACTTTCCTTGTATGAAATGCCATTCTATATGTATCAAATGACAAAGAGGAGGCGTCATAAGTCTAAATTATAGTTGGTGCATAACAGTTGACCTACGCATGCACATCACCTGCTGTGCAAGCGCATATCAGCTGATATGCAAGCGCACAACAGCTGTTGTGCGACCGGAGATACTAACTAACTCAAAAACATATACTAGCTTTTCTAACAACTTATACTATGTTTTCCAACAACATATCAGCAACATTCCAACAAACAAAAAAGGGTGAATCATTTACTTATGACACACCCTCTTTGCTAAATCAGACACACAACTGATCTTATCTTATAATATTATACTCAAACTCATAATCCCCATTCTTCAGCCATTCGGGAACATCTTCCCCAATTTCCATAAGGCCTTCAATATGAAACTCCAAACTTTCCTTTGCCTCCTTTTGCAAAGCTTCAAAAGTTGGCGCTGTAAAAACCACCGCTCCTGGTACATTACTACCCAAAGAACCGCCATAATTTCTGTCGCACCACGCAACGTCAACAATAACCTTTTCCATCATGTACTACTTTAGATTTTCCAAATCTCCCCACAAACTCAGTATATTAGCAACAAACCATACAAACTGTGCAGAGATATATGCAACATATGATGAGATAACCGCTCTGGTAAATTATCGAAAATGGAGACTCATCTGCCTTATACAGCCTTATTGCCAACAAATCATTCTTCGTACTCCTCAGGTTTAGCATTCAGCAAATTGACAGTCGCCATAAACTCGCTTACCAAATTCGTAAACTGAGGATTATCCTTACGAATTATTAGAGCTGCATAATTATCATTCCCCTCTTCATCTGTTATCGTCTGAGGTAGAAAAACATATTCCTCGCGTTCTCCATAAATTCCAAACCAATATTGAAATAAGCGATTACGCATCTTCTGCATTCCACCACTCGTATCACAGATATAAAGAAATGCAGCTTGATTCTTAGCAAAGAATTCTTCAACGATAGCAAGAATAGTCTCTCGCACTTTTGAGTCACGAGGCGACTTTACTCTCTTAGGATTTGAGATACCAAACTGGTAAACCAAACCTTCATGAAGCAATTCGTCTCTCTCAAATGTTACAAAGATTTCTGCATCGTAATCTGTAATGAAACACAACGTATCACCAGCATCTGCCAACTTGACCTCATAAGGAGAATTGGCATTTATCGTGTCTAGAGACAAAGTTTCGACTACCATACTTCTATCCCAATAGGTTCTTTACCTGTACGTTCAAGACAACTATTCCTTACCAAGGTTTCTAGCTTTTCAACCATTTTACGTTTGGTTTCCTTAGAAGCATTCCAACGACGCAACGCTTCTTCTCTTGTTAACTTTGTTGTATTCATTCTTTATTCCTCCATTTTTAGTTCAAATTACAACTGCAAAGATACAACATTCTAGTGTAAACGCCAAAGAAATAAGAGAAAATCTTTATTTTATCGTATTACATAGATTCCATCCCGTTCAATTCTTGATTTAAAGAAAGGATTCATGTTTTTGTGAATACGCACTACATCAACTGAGCACTTGAACAAGCCCTCTAAGAACTCTTTCAAGTCGGCCAATAAAAAAGGATTAGGAGTTTCTGTTTCAACACAAATATCCAAATCGCTTTGCTCTGTTTGCTCATTTCGTGATACGGAACCAAAAATGCGCAAGGTCTTGATTCCAAAATCTTTAGTAATCTTGGAACTATTTTGCCTTATTATTGCTATATAATCTTGAACTGTTCTCATAACACTTATCTTTTAACATCATACCTCCCGTCAATATTTATAACCAAAATTCATATACCTACAAGTTTGGAATCTAGCAATAAAAACAAGAGGATTGAGAGGCTGGGATTCCTTGTTTTCTTCTCTATATTAAGAACAAGACCTATAGTTGTACGACTATAAAGTTACAGTTGTACGACTATACATACTATGGTTGTACAACTCTAGAGTTATAGTCGTACAACTATAGGGGTTATGGTCGTACAACTATAGATTTTCCTCAACGGCATCATCTTGTCAAGAAATCACAAACACCTGATTACCAGTAAGTTCCTGCATCTCTTCATATTTACGATATTCTCAAAGAAACAATAAGCGTCTGAAAATACGAGAATCTCAGGCAAGCTAATGTAAAAAAGTTTCATTCTTAATAACGCCACATCACTACATCTTCGGGATATTCTTACGGATTACTTACTTCATTTTCCACCCATCAATGGTTCCCGTCTTCGATGAGAAGTTGCAGCCTATCAGATAAATCTTTCTGCCATCTGCTGCATATTCCCTGGCATAGCCCATATCCTCTATCTGCTTCAGGGCTTCCTCTGCCGAACCATCACGTTTGAATTCGAAGATGTAGATATAGTTCTGGGTCTCAACCACACAATCTACCCTACCTTCGCTTTGCTGCTTTTCGATGAACACCGTGAAACAGCTGATCATTCTCAATACGAGATAAAAGGTATATTGGAAATAACGCTCCTTCTCGCGCTCATCGTCCTTACGACGCTGGTTATAAGGAATGCTGGCAAAGAAGGAAGTCATCAGATTCTCCAACTGATGGCAATCTCCCTTCGACATCACATCTATTACCTGAATAACCCAGGCATCCGTTGACTTCGATGGCTTCAGATAACTGGAAGCTACCAGCGTCAGGAAACCGCTCCTCACTTCATCATTCGGGAAATCCAGGAGATAGGAATCGGTATCCATATTCCAGTCCTTAATGGTAAGATAACCGCTCTGATAAATCATCGGCAACGGTGCTTCCACATCTGCCTTGTAGTCGATAAAACTACTCGTAGGATAAAACCTGTTCACCATCTCGTTGATGTTCTCATCAAAATGAGACAATAGGCGAACAAGATAGGTTGGCGAACCGGTGCGGAACCAATAATCTGCCAGAATCTTCTTGCTCAAAGCATTCAAGATGCTGAAAGGATTATAGATATCAAGCATATTAGGACTGAAGTGATAACCATCAAACTTCCTCTTCAGTTTGTATTTCATCCCTTCCTCTGTGGTTTTATATCTCACAGCCATCGCTTTAATCTGTTCCTCGAAAGTGAAATACAATTCCTCTTCCGTAATACCACAAAGTGCCTCGTAATGCTCATCCATACTGATGTCGTTAGGCTGATTGAAACCACTGAACACGCTTACCTGCGAGAACTTGGTAACACCTGTGAGCAAGACAAACTGTAGATTAGCATCAGCAGCCTTGAAGACACTATAGAAACCTTTCAAGACCTCACGATTCCAATCTTCTAACAACCGTTCTTCACCCTTTATTGATGTTTTGATTTGTGTATCAAGCACATCCAATATTGGCTTATCATACTCATCAATTAAAACCACGGCACGAAGTCCTGTTCTCTCATGAGCAGCTTTCAATACATATTCAAAACGACCTCCTAAGGAATTCCTGAAAGGACTTTTACCATATATCATCTCTTGCGATGCAACAAAGTTTTCTAATATGACCTCAAGTTCTCCAGGATTAGTGAAATTATTACCATTAAAGTCAAGATGAAATACAGGATATTGCTTCCATTCCTTCTCCAACTTGTCGATGGAAAGACCTTTAAAAAGTTCCTTCTTTCCCTCGAAATAGCATTTCAAGGTAGATACGAGCAATGACTTTCCAAATCGTCGTGGACGACTCAGAAAGTATATTTTACCATTAGTCACTAAGTCATAGACCAATGCCGTCTTATCGAGATAAACATAACCATCTTCTATGATTTGTTCGAAACTCTGTATGCCGATAGGATATTTCATATTGCTTCCGTTTTAATTTCTTTCGGCAAAGTTACAAAAAATAATGATACAAGCAAAAGAATATCCCGAAAAAATAACGAGATTGCAAAATACCATATTTGTGGGATTGTTGACAAGGAAAAAAAATAATACCTTTGCCTTTTGAAAATAATAGTTTAAAATCATGGTAGAAACAATGAATAATATTGGAAATAGACAGCCGGATAGCAATGCTGGCTGCAGTAAGGAAAAAGGTGTGAAGAATAAGCAAACCCGGCAGCTGGTACTATGGATTGGTGCTTTGATAGTAGGCGCAGTCTTAGGTATATTCGGCATTAGCTGGCTGGATGGCCTGATGAACTTCATAGCCACGGTCTATACCCGCTTATTCCAGCTTCTGGCAGTACCAACCATAGCCTTGGCAGTTATCACAACCCTGGCATCCTTGGGCAACCAGGCAGATACCGGTAAGATATTCCGCCACGCCATCACCTACACCCTGCTCACGACGATAGCAGCTGCAGCAGTGGGACTGGTGCTCTACAACATCGTTTCTCCAGGCAATTTACCTACAGCCTTGGTACAGAGCGGTATGGCGGATGTTCCCCAAAAGTTGGGAGAAACCAGCTATTATGACCATATTCTTGGGGTAATACCCAACAACATCATCAAGCCGTTTGCCGAAGGAAATGTACTCTCTATATTAATTTTGGCGGCAGCAGCAGGTATTGCTTTAACCAAAATGCCATCAAGCGATAAAAAAGAAGTCGTGATGAAGGGATTGTTTGGATTACAGGATCTGCTTTTCATGCTGATTCATGGATTAATCTGGGCTTTGCCTCTGGGTATCGTTGCCTTTGCAGCACAACTCTCAGCCCAGTTCTCTGCGGGTATCGTGATGGCTTCTCTAGGAAAGTACGTAGCTGTTATCCTGGGAGGTAATGTCATTCAATTTTTCATCATCCTTCCGCTCTTCCTTTTGGCAAGAGGTTTGAATCCAGTGCGCACTTTGGGCAAGATGATGCCGGCAGTATTAATGGCTTTGTTTACAAAGAGTTCTGCTGCTACGTTGCCGGTGACGATGCAGACAGCAGAAGATAGACTGGGAGTTTCCAATCAGGTTTCCCGCTTCGTATTACCTATCTGTACTACCATCAACATGAATGGTTGCGCTGCGTTTATCCTCGTAACCTCCTTATTCCTGATGCAGAATGGAGGAATGCCTTTACCTTGGACTACGATGATTCTCTGGCTCTTCATTTCAGTTATCTCAGCAGTGGGTAATGCAGGAGTACCGATGGGATGTTATTTCCTTACCCTATCTCTGATGTCCGGTATCAATGCTCCTATCGGCATCATGGGCATCATCCTGCCAATCTATACCATCATCGACATGATTGAAACGGCAGAAAACGTATGGTCTGATTCCTGTGTCTGTGCCATGGTGGATAGGGATTTGAAAAGATAGAAACAATAGTGAGCATGCAAAAATATCACCATGATTGTAGGATAAGGGCAGAAAAACTTTGTGCTTTCAAGATTTATTCGTACTTTTGCAGTCAAAAACAGAAAGGGAGGGATGAATGCTGATGCAGAAATCCCTCTTTAAGTATAACAAAAAAAGAAGAAAGCCTATGTTCCATATCGCTCAATACTTCCCTATCACAGACCCTACGTTGATATTCTTCGTAGTGCTCCTCATCATCCTCTTTGCCCCTATCATCATGGGTAAACTCCGTATCCCGCACATCATCGGTATGGTGCTGGCAGGTGTGCTCATAGGCAAATACGGACTGAATATCCTGGAGCGCGACTCTTCGTTTGAGCTCTTCGGAAAGGTGGGACTCTATTACATCATGTTCCTCGCTGCCCTGGAGATGGATATGGAAGGCATGAAAAAGAACAAGTCGCGACTGCTTATCTATGGCCTGCTCACCTGTTTTATACCGTTCTTCCTCACATACGGCATGAGCATCTGGCTGCTCCACTACTCTGCCAAGGCTTCCTTCCTGCTGAGCTGCATCATGGCATCCAATACGCTGATTGCCTATCCTATCGTTTCGAGATACGGACTGCAACAGAAACCGAGCGTTACGCTGAGTGTGGGGTCGAGCATGATTTCGCTGCTCATAGCCCTGATTATGCTTGCCGGACTGGTAGCATCGTTCAGCAAGCATGACGGCGTACTGTTCTGGGTATTCTTCACCCTCAAGTTTGCCGCCTATTGTGGCGTGATGATCATGCTGATTCCCCGACTTACAAGATGGTTCTTGCGAAGATACAGCGATGCGGTGATGCAGTTTATCTTCGTACTTTCGATGCTCTTTATGAGTGCGGCACTTTCGCAGATAGTGGGCATCGAGGGTGTTTTCGGTGCTTTCTTCGCCGGTCTGATATTAAACAGATATATTCCGCATGTTTCGCCACTGATGAACCGCCTCGAGTTTATCGGCAATGCCCTCTTCATTCCTTATTTCCTGATAGGTGTGGGCATGCTGATCAATATCAATCTGCTGTTTCAGGGCAGTCATATTCTATGGGTCGTGTTCTGCATCGCCTTCTTCGGAACCCTGGGCAAAGCCATCGCAGCCTATATCGCCTGTCTGGGTTTCCGATTGCCACTTTCTTCGGGTCACATGATGTTCGGACTCACTTCGGCTCATGCTGCCGGAAGTATCGCCATGGTGATGGTGGGTATGCATCTGCTCGTAGCACCGGGCACTTACCTCGTCAACGATGATATGCTCAACGGTGTGGTTATGATGATTCTGATTACCTGCATCATCTCATCCATCCTTACCGACCGGTCTTCGCAGAAGATTATCCTGAGAGACAAGGAACTGCCTGATGCGGAAGACGACAAGAAGGTGAGCGATGAGAAGATTCTGGTTCCGGTGAAATATCCTGAATATGCCGACAACCTGATGAGTCTGGCGTTTCTGGTGAGAAACCAGAAACTGAACAGGGGCCTCATCTGCCTGAATGTGGTATATGAAGACAAGGACATGCGATACAACCAGGAACAGGGAAGACGGCTTCTGGAACATTGCAGTCAGCTGGCTGCTGCCACCGATGTGATGACGCAGACCCAGGTTCGTATTGCAGCCAACATCGCCAACGGCATCAAGCATGCCTTCAACGAGTTCCAATGTTCTGAGATTATCATCGGAATGCACATGCATCCTGAGGTTTCGCCAAAGTTCTGGGGAGAATTTCACCAGAGTCTTTTCAACGGATTGAGCCGACAGATCATCATGGCACGCATCAGACAGCCGTTGAATACATTGAGACGAATACAGGTAGCCGTACCTTCGAGAGCTGAGTTCGAGCCGGGTTTCTACCGCTGGCTGGAACGCCTTGCCCGACTTGCCGGCAATCTCGACTGCCGCATCCAGTTTCATGGCAGAGAAGAGAGTCTGGCGCTCATCAATGAATATATCAAGAACCGGCATCCGGAAGTGCGTGCCGATTATACCCAGATGATTCACTGGAACGAGTTGCCGCAGCTGGCTTCGCAGATATCTCCAGACCACCTGTTCGTGGTAGTAACCGCCCGTAAGGGAACCGTATCTTACAAGACAGCACTGGAGCGTCTGCCGGAAGAAATAACGAAATACTTCTCAGGTACCAACCTGATGATTATCTTCCCCGACCAGCATGGTGATTCCTACGGCGACCAGCTTACCTTCGCAGAGCCTCAGCATCAGGAAGAGATCAGTGCTTACGAATCATTCCTGCAATGGTTTAAGAAGAAGTTCAGAAAATAACAAATTTGTTTTTATCAAAAAGAGTTTTATTACATAAAATAAGGCTCTTTTTTTCTTTTTATCTCTTAAAATTAGGCATTTCCAAATATTTTGCTTAATTTTGCCTGCAAAATAATTTTGAGTAAGAAAATGATAGATATAAAAGGTATAACCAAGAGCTTCGGCTCCCTGCAGGTGCTTAAGGGCATCGACCTGCATATTGACAAGGGCGAGGTGGTAAGTATCGTCGGTCCTAGTGGTGCCGGCAAGACTACACTTCTCCAGATTATCGGTACCCTCGACAAGCCTGATAGTGGCAGCATCATGGTTGATGGCATTGATGTAAGCAGCCTCAGCACCAAGAAACTGAGCGATTTCCGCAACCAGCATCTCGGTTTCGTCTTCCAGTTCCACCAACTTCTCCCTGAGTTCACCGCTCTGGAGAACATCATGATTCCTGCCTTCATTGCAGGCAAGAGCCGAAAAGAAGCCAAGGAGCGTGCCGAGGAGTTACTGGCGTTCATGGGCTTGAGCGATAGAGCCAGTCACAAGCCTGCCGAGTTATCCGGTGGTGAGAAACAGCGTGTAGCCGTGGCGAGAGCCTTGGTCAATAACCCTGCCGTCATCCTTGCCGATGAGCCATCAGGAAGTCTCGACACCAAGAACAAGGCTGAGCTTCACCAGCTCTTCTTCGACCTCAGAGACAAGTTCGGTCAGACTTTCGTCATCGTAACTCATGATGAGGGCCTTGCTGCCATCACCGACCGCACCATCCATCTCAAGGATGGAATGATTGAGAAGACGGTGGAAGCAGGAGCTGCTGATAGCCAGGAAGAAACTGCAGAAGTTGCAGAAGCCCCAACAACAGAAGAAAAAACTGAAGATAATATTATATGAGCAAAAAGATAAAACTCGGCGATTACAATCGCCTTCGCATCGTAAAGAAAGTTGATTTCGGTCTGTATCTCGATGGTGGTGACGAGGGAGAAATCCTCCTTCCATCCCGCTACGTACCTGAAGACGCAGGCATCGGCGACGAGCTGGATGTCTTCATCTATCTCGACCAGGAAGAGCGCCTCATAGCAACCACCGAAACCCCTTTGGCAAAGGTGGGCGATTTCGCCTATCTCGAAGTGAAATGGGTCAACGAATACGGAGCCTTTC
The DNA here is from genome assembly GCA_021623045.1 of Segatella copri. Taxonomy (GTDB): domain Bacteria; phylum Bacteroidota; class Bacteroidia; order Bacteroidales; family Bacteroidaceae; genus Prevotella; species Prevotella copri_T. The sequence continues at coordinate 68,957 of JAJWJX010000002.1, forward strand.
TGGGCTGGGGGCTGATGAAGGACATCTTCTGCCCATTCCGCGAGCAGAAGAAACGTATGGTGCTCGGCAACTCCTACATCGTGCATATCCACATCGATGAGGAGAGCTATCGCATCGTTGCCTCTGCCAAGATTGAGCGTTATCTCAACGAAGACCATCCTCACTACAAGCATGGTGACGAGGTGAATCTCCTCATCTGGCAGAAGACCGACCTCGGCTTCAAGGTTATCATCGACAACCAGTATCCGGGTCTCCTCTATCAGGACCAGATTTTCCAGTACATCCATACCGGTGACAAGATGAAGGGCTACATCGGAAGAGTTCGTCCTGACGGAAAGATAGATGTCACCCTACAGAAGACCGGTATTCAGCAGACAGCCGACTTCGCCGAGACCCTCTACCAGTATCTCCTGGACAACGACGGCGAGTGCAACCTTGGAGACAAGAGCGAGGCCGACGACATCTACGAGCGTTTCCACGTGAGCAAGAAGGTTTACAAGCGTGCCGTAGGCGATCTATACAAGAAGCGCCTCATCACCGTAAGCCCGATGAGCATCCGATTGGCGGAATAAAGCAGATTAGAACTATATATAATTAAGGTGGACATTGCTATTTTTAAAAAGCATTGTCCACCTTATTATTTATTTTGCATGATGCATTATATCCTTCTTTATTCTTCTACAACAGCATCCAATACGCTCCGCAAATTACCTATCAGATAAAACGGAAGATTGATCAACGTAAGCTCCTCTCAAGATAAGAGGCTTATGCTTTTTGTCTTGCTTCCAAGCCTCCAATTTACTGATGATATTTCGTCTAAACATATGCATTTGTTTCAAATCAGGGGCAAAGATACTACTTTTTTGTCGCAAATCAGCGGCAACAGCGTTAAAGTTTGTCGCAAATCAGGGGCAACAAGGCATTTCATTAAAAAAGGTGGCGCATCAAATTGTGCTTGATTAAAAACAGTTGCTGCCATATTTTTTTCCAGATTCCTTTTCTGCATATTATCCATTTTCACGTTTATCAAGCAAAAAGCTGATAAACTCATCGTGAAATTAGAGAAGTCTTCTCAACAAATCACGAGCATCCATCGGCTTAGTCCCATTCTTCTTATGAGCTTCCATTTCATCAAGAGCACGGTTAAGACTTTCTGCCACATAGGCTTCCTGCTCTGCCTGGCTCATATAAGTTTCCTGGTAACTGTTTCCTGACTTGGAGATAGAACTGGCTAATTTTTCAGCATAGTCTTTGAGTTTGGCGACAAATTCGTCAAGCGTATATTGACCTGTAGAAGGTACTTGAAACTGAATATTAATCGTTTCCATCTTATTCCTTTCTTTTAAATTAACGCCACAAAATTAACGAAAAGAATTGGAAATGCCAAAGAAAAGAGCGACTATCTTTAGTTTAAGATACGAAAAAGCCTTTCAGTATCAAAAATACCAAAAGGCTCTATTGTCTTATCTCAATTTCACTTCAAAAACATTCAATTTACTCCTTCAACCATAAGTTCATAAGCTGATCATCAATATAATACGCACTTTGAGAAGTAGAAACCAGATGATATTCCAGCAGTTTCTTCACGGCACTCTGCACGCTACTTGCCGAACGGAGACGATGCTTCTTCACAAAACCAGAAGAAGTAATCTGACTAGCCATTCCCTCCTTAGCAACAGCATATAGTAGTTCCTTCTGCGGAAGAGTGAGACGGGAAAGTATCTCGCTAAACTTATGATCATTATCCAATACCAAAGCATGGATAATGCCCTCTATCATCTCACAATCAGCCTCAGCCTGTGGCACAGTCTGATTAAAAGCCTCGTGCATCACCTTCTGCATATAATAGGTATTGCCACCAAAAGCCTGATACACCTGCTCTATAGCCTTCTCCTTAATCTTCTTATCAAACTTACCAAACAAGCGGATAGCAAACTCCTTGTATTTATCAAGCGGAATCACCTCCAGGTTCATCATATCAGCACTATTGTAAAAAGGATGCGCTTTCTCGGAAAACATCTTGGAGATTAGATGACGCTCGCTGCCCGAAAAGATGAAATTGGCATTGCTGCACTTCTGAATATAAGTCCTGAGAATGGCTTCCATATTTTTCTCTGGATAATAACCTATCTGCTGAAACTCGTCGATGGCAACGATGCATTTCTTATCAGCCTGCTCCAAACAGGCAAATATCTCATCCAATGTATAGAGCGGATTAGAAATATCACCCAACGAAAGATTAAACGTTGGGGTATTGGAAATCGGATCGTAACCGAAGCAGCCATTGATAGACTTCAGAGTGTTAACCACCATTCTCATCATCTTGGTTCCACGACGGGCAGCCAATTCAAATACAGCCTTTCCCAACTCGAACGCAAATTCATGGATGCTGGAAGTTCGGAGGATATCGATGGATATACAGATGAAATGGTCTTTGATGGCAGAAGAATCCATGCAAAAGTCTATCAGTTTACTCTTGCCTACTCGTCTTGCAGCCATTACCACCATATTCTCGCCACCCGTTACCTTATTGATGATTCTTTCCGCTTCCTTTTCTCTGTCGCAGAAATATTCGGGCTTGATATAACCCGTTATGATAAAAGGATTCTCCATATAGCTCACCATTTTAAAATGTTACTTTCGGCTGCAAAGATAATTATTTATTTTGAATTATGCAAATTGCATAATGCAAATTGCATAATTCATATTGATTAAAAATCAGTTTATTATCGGTCTACCTTTTCGATAATCTTCATTCCCTCTTCCACTGCCTGCATGTTCAGTGGAATCAAACCATGATGGCGCTCTGGCAATGACTTGTAAAGCGCCTTGTTCAAACCATCGGTGCTCACAACAGGACAAACCTTCAGCAGACCGCCCAAAACAATCATATTGAACACCTTGGAGTTTTTCATCTCGGCAGCCTTGTCCATCGCATCAATGCGATAAATGGTGATGTCCTTACGCTGTGGAGGATTCATCACACCATAGCCATCATAAATCAGGATGCCGCCTGGCTTAATCTTCGGCTCAAACTTGTCGAGCGACGGCTGGTTGAGCACGATGGCTACATCATAATGGCTCAAGATAGGCGAAGAGATGCGACTGTCGCTCACAATGACCGTTACATTGGCTGTACCGCCACGCTGCTCTGGTCCGTAAGCAGGCATCCAGGTTACCTCCTTATCCTCCATCAGTCCTGAATAAGCCAGAATCTTTCCCATAGAGAGAACGCCCTGACCGCCAAAACCGGATATAATGATTTCTGTCTTCATTGTTCTAATCTTTTGTAAATGCCAAATTCAACATTCAACATTCAACATTCAACATTACATGTTCGTTGTATCCTTCAGGTCACCCTTAGGATACTGCTTAAACATGTTCTCTTCCATCCACTTGTTAGCCTCAACAGGTGAGAGTTTCCAACCGCTGTTGCAGGTAGAAACAATCTCTACCAGGCTGGAGCCCTTGCCCTGCATGCTTGCCTCGAACGCCTTGCGGATAGCCTTCTTTGCCTTCTTAATGCTTGCCACGGTCTCCACACTTTGGCGGGTTACATAACAAGTACCCTGCAGATGGCTTGCCAACTCGGTAATATTGAGTGGATAACCATGAAGATCAGCCTCTCTACCATAAGGACAGGTAGCAGTCTTCTGACCCAACAGGGTGGTTGGCGCCATCTGTCCGCCGGTCATACCATAGATGGCATTATTGATGAAGATGATGGCGATATGCTCACCACGGTTCAGGGCGTGGATAGTTTCGCAGGTACCGATGCATGCCAGGTCGCCATCGCCCTGATAAGTGAAGACAAGACGATCAGGCCACAAGCGCTTGATACCCGTAGCTACAGCAGGTGCACGACCATGAGCAGCCTCCTGCCAGTCAATATCCAAATAGCGATAAGCAAAGACAGCGCAGCCCACCGGACATACGCCTACCGTCTTATCCTCCATGCCCATCTCCTCGATAACCTCGGCAACGAGCTTATGAACTACGCCATGCGAACACCCCGGACAATAGTGCATCGGGGTATCGTTCATCAGCGTAGGCTTCTTATATACCAGATTCTCTGGTGAAATTATATCATTCATTTTATTAACTTCTTTAATGCTTCAACGATTTCCTCCGGCTCAGGTACGATACCGCCCAGACGACCAAAGTGCTCCACAGGAGTCTGACCATTCACAGCCAGTCGCACATCCTGAACCATCTGACCGGCATTGATTTCTACAACCAGAATGCCCTTCTTGGTCTTGGCGAGTTCATGAATCTCCTTTTCAGGGAAAGGCCAGAGGGTGATAGGACGGAACAATCCTACCTTGATGCCCTGCTCACGCGCACTCTCGATGCTCTTCTCGGCAATACGTGCCGCACTACCGAAGGCTACGATAACATAGTCGGCATCATCCATCTGCTCGGTTTCATAACGAACCTCGGTTTCACGGATTTTTCTGTATTTCTCCTGAAGAGCAATATTGCGTTCCTCCATCACCTCAGGCTTGAGTTCCAAAGAGGTCATGATGTTGACTGGACGACTCTTCGGACGGCCGATGGTAGCCCAAGGACATTCCTTCGCAATCTCCTCCTCGGTACGTCGAGGCTTGACTGGAGGCAGAACCACCTTTTCCATCATCTGACCAATGACACCATCACTCAGAATCATCGCAGGATTGCGATACTTGAAGGCAAGCGTAAAGGCGAGATCTACGAAATCAGCCATCTCCTGAACAGAAGCAGGAGCCAGCACGATCACATTATAGTCGCCATTACCACCACCACGGGTAGCCTGGAAATAATCACTCTGGGATGGCTGGATGGTACCCAGACCCGGACCGCCACGCTGCACATTGACGATAACGCCCGGAATCTCAGCACCTGCCATGTAAGAGATACCCTCTTGCATCAAAGCCACACCCGGACTTGAAGAAGTGGTAATGACACGCTTACCGGCACCGGCGCCACCATAAACCATGTTGATAGCCGCCACCTCACTCTCAGCCTGCAGAACCACCATACCTGATGTTTCCCATGGCTTGAGCAGAGCCAGCGTCTCTATAATCTCACTTTGAGGTGTGATAGGATAGCCGAAGAAACCATCCGCACCACATCTGATACAGGCATGGGCTATCGCCTCATTGCCTTTCATTAATGTAACTTCCTGATTTGCCATTATTTAGTCCTCCTTCTTACGATAAACAGTGATACAGCCGTCCGGACACACGATGGCGCACGAAGTGCAACCAACACACGCATCAGGTACAGCTGCCTCTACATAACGGTAACCATGCACATTGACTTTTTTCTCTGCCAATGCGATGACATGCTGAGGACAAGCCTCCACACAGAGCGAGCATCCCTTGCAACGCCCGGTGTCGACTACAATAGCCCCTTTAATCTTACTCATATTCTAATTTCTTACTAATTATCTTTACCATTGGAGTAAACAAAGCTCCTGCTGTCCACATGTCGGTTGTTATGGATTGTAGTAGTCTTTGCAATAGAAGCTCATGATATCATCCAGCATCTCCTTGGCTGCTACGGCAGGGCTCTCCGGATCGAGGGCGATGGCCTCCATATAACAGTCGAGGGCACGCTTAAAGTCGCCTTGCTTGCGCCAGGCATTACCTTGCTGATAATATTCTTCTGCTGTCATTTACTCTTTTCCTTTTAAGTTTGGCTCTGCGAAATTACTAATTTTCGGCTAAGAAAAAGAATATAAGCCTAAGATTTAAACTATATTAATGTAGTTTTTCACAAAAATGCGCACACTATAATTCAGTGTGCAATTTTTATGAAAGATGTGCATTATTTCTACTAATATATCCTATAAAAACACAATTCGTCATTTACCGCAGTTTTTTACGATAAATGACGAACAGTACGATTCCCCTTAACAAGAGGTAGAGAATGAAGGCCAACCACAGGGCATGATTGCCCAGGAAAGGATGCAAGCCGAAGAACAGACCGAAGAACGAAGCCGAGGCTACGGCGGTAGAACAGAGCATCGACTTAGACTGGGTGATACCTACAAAGATGCCATCGAAGACGAATGCCGACATGCCAGACAGCGGAATCAGCACAGCCCACCAGAAATATTCGCCCGATGCAGCTATCACCTGCTTATCGCTCGTGAGCAAAGAGAGGAAATTCTCGCCACCCACTATATATAATAAGGTGAAACCTACTGCCACGACTGCTCCAAAAACCATCGTTCTTCTAACCACCTCGCGGAATGCCCTCATGTTGCGGGCTCCATAATACTTGCCGCTCAACGCCTCTGCCGCATAGGCAAAACCATCCATAAAATAAGAGAAGATGGTAAAGAGCGTCATCAGCAGCGTATTCACAGCCAGCACGATGGTACTCTCCCTGGAACCTGCCGCCGTAAAGAAGAGGTTGACCGCCACCAGACAGAGGGTGCGGAGAAAGATATCCTTATTGAGCGAGAAAAACTGCTTCAGCGGTTCGGCAGCAAAGAGATGCCGACGATAGTCATACTTGCTTAACCGGCGATAACAGATACGATAGAACAGACATGCCATCAGGAATCCCCACCATTGGGCAATGACTGTTCCGAGCGCCACACCTTCTACCGTCATACCGCCGACAAAGACCAGCAGCAGAGAGGCTATGATGTTCACCACATTCTGTGTCAGCGATACCATCATCGGAATGCGCGTGTTCTGCATACCGATAAACCAGCCCGTAAATCCGTAGAGTCCGAGCACTGCCGGGGCTCCCCAGATACAGACATAACAGTATCTCCGTGCCAGTTCTACGACATCCGCTTCCGGCGACATCGCCCAGAGTCCGCAACCTATCAGCCATTTCTGGAGAACAAAGAACAGTACTCCTATCCCCACACCGATACTCAATGAGCGCACCAGGAGCCTCAGCACCTCAGCCAAATCTCTCCTTCCCAAAGCCTGCGAAGTCATTCCGCTTGTTCCCATTCTCAGGAATCCGAACAGCCAGTAGATGACATTAAAGAGCATCGACCCCACGGCAATGGCTCCGATGTAAGCCGCATCGCCGATATGACCGACAATGGCAACATCAACCAAACCCAAAAGCGGTACCGTGATATTGGATATTATCGACGGTACCGCTAATTGTAATATTCGTTTATTCACCTTTTTCAATTCTTAAACCTCATTTAGTTTTACTGGTATATGACCTTCAAGCTGTAACCACCTCTTTTAGAATTTAAAAATATACTCAATAAACTTACATTCATTTCGCTATTACCATCTGCTTATCAGCGAAAGCACTACAAGCGTCAACCAAAGCCAACAGTTTGCTCCAGTTTGAGACAGGTTCCACTCTATGAGCAAAACATTTGCGCACATACACTTTTACACTTTCATTTCCAGCGGTAGCCTTAACCGTGAATTTTCCACACTCATTAGCCACCGAAGTCTCAATCTTCTTTAATGCTTCAGCAGAGACCTTATATCCTTTCGGCAATGGAATCTCTATATTCCATTCATCAACAAACGCCATCTTGCGCCAAACATCATCGATACGCTCTCGATCCTTGCCTTCCAGTTTCAACGAACTTCCTATTAACTTACCTACCGACAACAAATAGTTATTTCCAGCGCGTTTCACCATTCCATCCATCACATAATCTACATGATAAACAAAGTTAGAACTATCTCGACGGATTCCCACGCATTCTACTCCATAGCCACCGACTTGCACAGGATCACCATCGTGATAACTACTGATTTCAGCCTTAAACGGATCTATGGCATTTTTCCGATATTCATTGAAAGCTCCTTTTAATTCAGCAGATTCCTTCTTAGTATAACAAGAGTACGGATCTTTGTCGTCGTATTTCAAATATCGCCAATAAGCTTCAAGTTGGCTTGAACCAAAAAGCGTGTTATCAGGACTCACCAAAGACTGACCGTACATTTTCTGTTCACCCGAATAAGTTACCTTCCTACTGATATCAAGTTTAGTACCATCAAGTTTAACCACCATATCATTCACCGACTTATTGTCTTCAGCTTGACTCACAGGTATCGTTATTTGTTCCTCGGAATCTTGCATATACGCCTTTCTTCCTTGATATATATAAGGTATCTCGGAAGCAACCTTAGGATAAGTCCCAGGGAAGTAGTACACATCAGTTCCCTTAAGGCGGAAGAACCAAGATGTAGAATTATAATTAATCAGTTTATCAACAGGCAATGCACCAAACGGAGTGGTAATGCCCATTTCTATTTCCACGCCCAATTTACGCAAATAATTAGCCACTGTATTAAAAACCCTCTGAGAAGCTCCCCCACTAACATACTCAAAAGAATAAATACGGTCAGCTTTCTCCTCGGCAGACATCCCCTCTTTTTTGGCAGACTTGAAGACGCTCTTGTACGTACTAGGAAGACCAGCAGGAGAATATCCCCCCTTAGACACATAAGATTTCAGCAATTTCCAATCGTCTTGCAGGATTGGTGTTACATCAGGATTGCCTCGAACACCTTTTTGGCGCATAGCTTTCTCTACTACTGCCACTTTAGCCTTGGTCGGGGTAATATACATCTCTATAAAAGGTGACTGCTCCAAAGAATTATACCAAATGGATGATTCTGCATCTACCGGCTTATCCATAACCATATCAAGCACTGCATTTTTGTCCTTGTCTGTGGTCTGAGTAAAATCAGGGGCACCATTCATCGTCCGATAGACGGTGGCAAGACTTTGGTCTAGCACACAGTGAACCTTGGTATAAAGGACAGGTTCGTCTTGACGAAGAACAAAATAGAAAGGATCCAGCTGTTGTTCCTGTGTATCTATTTGGTCTAGAGAAAAGACATCAATACAATCTCCCACTTCCAAACCAGGCACAGCTATCTTCTGACTCAAGTCCTTGTCATTTTTGCCTTCCTTGACATCTACATAGTCATCTAAACTTACTTCCTGTACGTTACCATTCTTCTTTATAACACGAATGCCAAGCACCGTTTGCGTTTTATGATGATATCCCCAGGTCCACTTTCTACTTTTCGTCTTGAAAGTAAACTCAGAATAATCCTTCAACGCCTTTTTGTCATTGATTTGAATTAACATACGCTCCATATCCGTACAGTCTATCTGACAAGTAAGGCGAAGATTGAGCACCAGATCAGCCGTTGCCTTACGATAATAATCCGTGCTCAACTCCCGATAATAAGATAGTATGACGGCCGAAGCATTCTTGTATCTGTCGGGAACCGTTCGTTTTTGAAAGTCAGCAGGCGTACTGCTCCAAACTTCTTGCCGCACCTTTTGCGCCAACTTCAAATAATCAGCTTTCTCGTCAGCATTCACTGACAACGTCAAGAGCTGTACCAACAGAATACTGAAGACAACTCGGATTACTTTAATCTTTCCCATAATTCAACTTTTTGACTATGAATAATACATTTAACTCATTTTTTCTTTAATACTACTTGCTCATTACAAGCTGCTCCCCAATCACTTATAATCTTATTCCAAGCAGGGATTTCGCTTCGCGGAACACGTCTGTGGTGTATTACACACTCCTTATGCATAACAATCTGATTGCCTGTTTGAGAATAAGTGCGACAAAAATCAACCCATGCAGTATGAATCTGATAAGGTGCGGGGAGACTACTGACCTCCATTTTCTCTGGAATCAAAATCTTTACATCACGTACTTCCTTAGACCGCAAGTCTATCATGTAATCGGAAACCCGTTTGGTTGTATCCACTGGAGTCAGAAAAAGGCTCTCATCGAGATTGGCATCTAAATAAACAGTACCGTCAACCAGTTGCCCAGCTCCCTTTTTCATAAAAAAAGCAGTGATATTCAAAGACTCATCCCGAGGACGATTTCCCGTCATCACTATATCCCCAATCTTATCCAATCGTTCACCAGCCCCCATCGCAGCCACCAAGGCCTTCTCTTTTTCATCTTGTGCCGTAGCGTCATTCCCCACTAGTATCCAAGACTTCATATCGCCCTTCCATTTAGAGTACAATTTTCCCTTTATATCGTAGTTTCCATCCTCCCCAGATTCTAAGGTTGCCTGATATGTTATAGAAGAAAAGCAAGAATCAGCAGCCAGCTCAGGTAATTTATTCATACGAAAGCTATCTGCGTCTTCTACCAAAGCCATCCTTCCTTGTATATTGTCTGGCACATAGCCTAGAGGAACATATGGATTCGTAGCATCCAGATAATATGGCTTTCCCTGATAGAAAACCGTACATATCGCATGATCAATAGATGCAATAGAAGGATTTTCCTGCAAAGAATAAGGTACATCCCATGTCCCTATATCCGTTTGACGAGCATCAAAGCCTTGCGCCTTGAGCAAGGTTTTGAGCAAAAGAGCCATAGCCTTGCAATCACCATAACGCTTACGAATAGTTTCAGCAGGTGTTGCCGGTTGATGGGCAGAAATGCCTGCCTCAAAAGCCAAATATCTGATATTCTGCTGTACCCAGGCATAAGTATTGGCTATCTTGTCATAATCGTTTTTTGCCCCTTTCTGTATCTCTCTCAGTATTTCTTCCTGATTAGGAATAGAGCAATCCACATTAGCCAACTGATGAGACCAGACAAACATATCTTGCAGACTTTGGAAAGCTCCCAACACCAAGAGATGAGGAGCACTATATCCCCAAGATGGAGAATTAGGTTCTATCTGCTGTGCAGGTAAGGAATGAATCACATAAGTAAAAACGGAATCTCCCTCTGCATTACATGTAGCACTTTTCTCTATACCAGCAGGAAGATTATATTCTTTTATCCGAAACTGCTGGAAGGCTTTTGGCTTGATTACCTCTATCTTCTTATGCTCTACATAATTAGCTTCACACAAAGGAATAGTTGTGAAATAAATAGGATTGAGATAGGTTCGAGTAAAAGAAGCCTTCAGAGTCTTGCCAACTTTTGGAATCTGATAGCTAAAGTAGCAAATCTTGGTATCATCGTAAAAGACATTACGAGGAATGGCTGACTTGTATTGTGCATACCCCTTACACTGTGCCTTGTCCAAACGAATAAACTCTCCGTAATAAGCACATGGTTGAACTAGAGCGGAATATTGGGTTACACCATACTCATAATCCGTAGTGTTAACAACAATAGTCTTACCTGCGTCATCAGTTTTGAAGACGTATCTATCATTGCATTGCAATATATGCACATTGTCATCAGCTTTTTGAGCCGAGATGGGTTGCAAAAAAGCGAAGAGCAATACCAGCATACTATCTAAATCAGCAAGTCTGTATTGGAGCATTTTTCTCATTTTCATTATACTCTGCTTCTTTTATTTATTCTGTTTGCAAAAATAAGAAAAAAAAACGAGAACAAAGGATAAGAAAAGAAATTATTTTGTTTTTTGCGTTAAAAACATATCATAATAATATAAAAAAGACAAAAGTTACCAGCTGACGATAACTTTTGCCTTTTCACTTTATATTTCTATCTTTTACATCATCATCAAACCTTATATTTCGCAGCCTGCTCCTCAATATAGGCAGCATCGCTGAAATAGTCGATACGCATAGCCTTGCGAACCTCATCCATTGTCTGGGCTGCAAACTCGCGGGCATCCTCGCTACCCTTCTTCAGGATATTGAATACCTCAGGAATATCCTGCTCAAACTCATGACGGCGGGCACGGATTGGGTCAAGCATCTTGTTGATGACGCTGTTCAGGAACTTCTTGCAGGTGCCGTCACCGATACCACCCTTCACATACTGCTCCTTCAACTCATCCAAAGTCTTGAACTCAGGCCAGAACTCAGCAAAGTCCTCAGGAGTAGAGAATGCCTCGAGATAGGTGAACACGGCATTGCCCTCCAGATGTCCCGGCTCTTCCATGCTCATACGTGGCTCACCGTTAGACATCTTCTTCACCTTCTTCCAAACGGTCTTCTCGTCATCGCTCATGTAGATGCAGTTACCGAGACTCTTACTCATCTTCTCCTTACCGTCAGTTCCTGGAAGACGACGGCAGCAGGCAATCTCTGGAAGCAGAATCTCCGGCTCTACCAAAACAGGTGCATAAGTCTGGTTGAAACGGCGAACCAACTCGCGGGTTACCTCCAGCATAGGCTCCTGGTCCTCACCGGCAGGCACGGTTGTAGCCTTGAAAGCGGTGATGTCGGCAGCCTGACTCACAGGATAGCAGAAGAAACCGAGCGGAATGTTTGCCTCGAAGTTACGCATCTTGATCTCTGTCTTCACGGTTGGGTTACGCTGAACACGAGATACAGAGATGAGGTTCATCAGATAGGTAGTCAACTCTGCCAACTCTGGAATCATACTCTGGATATAGAGTGTACACTTCTGTGGGTCGAGGCCCGCAGAGAGATAGTCAAGAGCCACCTCTGTAATGTTCTGGCGAATCTTCTCAGGATTGTCAGCATTATCAGTCAAAGCCTGAACATCTGCCATGAAAACGAACATTCTGTCGAAGTCGCCAGCGTTCTGAAGTTGTACTCGGCGCTGCAGAGAGCCGATGTAATGACCCAGGTGAAGTTTACCTGTAGGACGGTCGCCCGTCAATATAATCTTTCCCATTTTCTTGCAATTTATTATTATTTTAGCTGCAAAGGTACAACAAAATAATGAGAATGAGGAAAAAAAGATGTAAAATTAACCAAAACCCAGAGTTTAAGAGACAAAATGCTTGTCTTCTTTAATCAATTTCATCTATCTTCTTCAACTGATACCCCTCAAACTGCATAATTATCTTATGGAGTTTGGTACCTTGACGCAAAGCTTCCACTCTTGGAGCATCGGCATATCGGTTTATTTGTTCCACAGCTTGCTCCCATTGTTCTTCCGCCTTGGTTTGTCTACCGTTATCAGCCGTAGCCCCAAAATCTTTCTTTGACAGCATCTTCAGTTCTATGATATAACTGTGCTTGGTATCGTAATGAGTCAAATCTGGCAACAGGAAAAAGTCACAATATCCATGATTCAATTCCAATTCCGGCATCGTATAATAGTAACTGTTCAGATTCAAATATGCCATGAAGAAACCTTGCAGATTACGTTCACCCTCTATGCTATCTCTAACGGAAGAGACCTTGGCATAAGCTTGTGCCATAAACTCCAGGGCAGGCTTCCATTGACCATCAAAAGCCATATCGGTAAACAAAGACTTAAGACTTATCTCGTCTACCATACTCACTTCCTCATATTGTTCCAGCAGATACGTATAGTATTGCTTGCGAACATTATTATTTGGTATGCCAAGCACCAGCTGGTCTCCACGTGTACCCTTTATAGTCAACATTCCATAATAGAACAGAAGACTGATAAACATCTGTGGCTTAACCAACAATTTTGCAGGGAAACTTTCTTCAATATTACCTCTTATTTCTCCATTCTCGATGATAGTACGCAGCACACCCTTACGGTCGCCATCCAGCTTATCCAACTGCAGCAATTTCTTCATTTTGCCATAATCAGTCTTGGTATTAGGATCCATCATCTGCTCCGGTGCACTACCAGTCTCACGATAATTGCGCAAATAATAGAACACCATATCGCTGTTGAAAACCTTACTCTGCGTCTTCAATGCACTTCTGGAGAAACAATAGTTATCATACCATGGTTTCATATCTTCTATGATAGCCTCCACATCACTATCCGGTCGAATCTCTCCATTCTCCTTATAATAAGTGAAGAGTTCTCTTACATCTTCGGTAGAGAAACCAAGCATTTGATTAAAGGCAGGCTTGGTAGAGATATGCCATCCGATGTTGAATCCACTGGTCAAATCATCCAGTGTAACAGGACTTACGCCTGTCATAAAGATTTTAGAGAACATTCCCTTAAACACCTTGAAAATCTCCCGATAGAAGCCACTGGCATGAGTAAGGGCTGTATACACTTCCTCCCCCTGCTCATTGAGCACAACATTGGTAAAGTTGTCATACTCATCTACTATAAGATAAAGTGGAAGATTCTTTTTCTCTGCAGCAATCCCAATGGCATTCAGTTTTCTGGCAGCAGTTTTTGCCTTCAACACACTTTCCACTACTCGTTCGGGATAATACTCCTGATAAGTTTCGATAAAGCTATCAATACATTCATTGCAATAGGCATTGAAGTTTTCTTCCAATTGGTCTATCGAACCTCCTATCTTGGAGAAATCAAGAAACAAGACTTGATACTTTCCCTGATTTTCTGTAGGATGCGAACCTATCCAAAGGTTGCCAAACAACTTATCAAACTTATCTTTACGTTTGATGTCATAATAAGCCCTCAGCATACTGATAAACAAGCTCTTGCCAAAACGGCGAGGGCGAATAAAGAACAAGGCATCAGGCTCATCCTCTAACTTAGGTATATACATGGTCTTATCGACATAATATTGATTTCTCTCTATGATGTCGATGAAGTCAGACACTCCGTAAGGTATTCTTTTAGCTCGTCCCATAATCGCTTATTTTTAAATACATTGCAAAGGTACAACAAAATATTGAGAAACTGCAAGAAAAGGTAAAAAAATAACAAAATGAGAGGGAGAAGGAAGGTATATCTGAAAGAAAAACGGGGCACCCCTTTGGATGCCCCGCCACCAATTAAAATAATTGATTGTCGCATTATAAACTTACCGTACTACTTAGCGATCATGATCGTTACACGGTTCTCTGCATTTTCTGCAAAAGGCTGCACACGTGCACCCTTAGATTCTTCTGTAATGCGCTCAGAAGGTATATTATATTTCTTTGTCAGCATCCAAACCACAGCTGCTGCTCGCTTGCCAGCAATGCGGTCGTTGATGACGTCATTGCCTGTACCCTTGTCAGCATAGTATATGAAGATAGACGAGGAGGAGAGTGGTTTCGGTGGCAAGAGTGGTCAGACCGTTCAGGGTACCGATTGCCCACACGCAGGTTTCTATAAAAGTTTATAATTTGATTGTTATTACATAATCAAACATCATGCGAAGAATCATTCTTCACTCTTTTCAAAATAACTGCCCTTTATGCTCAACTCCATTGGCTTTTCTGAAGCATTTGAGTATATGTTGATGAACTTTCTAAAAGAACCGTTCAAAAAGCCATTTCCATCATATACTACAATGATAGAATCATACTCACCTGGCATCAAAGGCTGTGGATTGAATTTGACTTGTGTGCAACCACAATCGCTCTCAGCCTTGTATATGACAAGTGGAGACTTGCCTGCATTCTTGTACTTGAAAGCGTATCTTTTCGTTTCCTTTTCTCGATATTCTCCAAAATCATGTTCTTTCTCAAGAAAGGCTATTGAAGTTTTAGCACTTGTTGCATCATTGGCAGCCCCTTGTTTGGAAGGTTGACTGCAACATGTGGCAAGCGCAAGGATAGCTAGCAAGAGAATGGCAGAAATATATTTACCAAACATTTTCATATACATAGGCTTGTTCATACTTTATTTAGCAATCATGATAGAAACACGGTTCATGTTATTCTCAGCAAATGGCTGAACACGAGCACCCTTTGATTCCTCTGTGATGCGCTCAGCAGAAATGCCATAGCGCTTCTCCAACATCCAGACAACGGCAGCAGCACGCTTAGCAGCGATGCGGTCGTTGATGCGCTCGTTACCAGTACCCTTGTCAGCATAGCCGGTTACTACAACCTTTGCCTCTGGGTTCTTTCCAAGGTAGTCAACCACCTCACGGATCTTGGCATCCTCAGCAGGAGCAATCTTGTAAGAGTTGATGGTGAAGAAGATGTCACGGCGAATCTCCTCTACCTTCTTCTCTACAGGAGCTGGCTTAGGCTCTGGCTTAGGAGCTACATATTCCTGCTTAGGAGCTGGTGCCGGAGCAGGTTCCTCTACCGGCTTAGCCTTCTTGGTATAGCTCTTGCCCAGGTTGATGCGTACACCTGCCAGTGCATTGAAGTACCAGTCAGGGTTATCTGCCTTCTTAGAGTTGTACTTGTCAGAAATCATGTTGGCATTGCCTTCGAGCATGATGCTCACAGCCTTGCTTACCTTGAATTCCAGATCGATACCGGCTCTGCCGTATGGGCGAACCTTCTTTCCCTGCCAGAGATATTCCAGGTTGTAGTCGTTGAGGTTCTCAAGTGTGGCAGCGATGTCGTTTATCTCTTGGTTGCCGCCAGCCCAGTTGATACCACCGCCAGCGAAAGCACTTATATTAAACACACGGTTCGGGTTCCAGCCACAGAAAAGGTTGGAGAGGTTGAACATGAAATCTACACCAGGAGCTATATATTTAAACTTATATTTGGCGTTGTAAGGCTTTTCTCCCACTTTGGAGCGGAAACCAGCCCAGCCACCCTTGCTCCAGAGTCCGTTCATCTGAGCACGGAGTCCGAAAACTGGAGAGAATTGATAGCCAATAGCTCCCTGAATATTAGGAGAGAGTAAGTCCTTGAACTTAGCCTCGCCCAGTGTATACTGTCCACCTCCCTGAATATCGAGGTAGAAGTGCTTCTTAAACTGATACTCATTGCCATCCTTGTCTGTATAGGTAGCCTGTGCCATGGAATTCATTCCTAAAGAAGCGAGAACGACTGTTGCCAATAAATATTTATATGATTTCATAATTCTCTAAAATTAGTTTTGAATTTTGGTACCACCCATGTTGTTTGAGTCAGTGATATTGTCAACAGTTGTCAAATACCATCTGTTGTCTTTGCGGATAGGTTTGAGATACAGAGAAATGCTGTTAGGTCTTGTATCGCCTGGCTTCTTTTCAAACAACAAGATATTAACTTTTACGATATTGTCTTTCTCCTCATTGAACACCAAACGGTCAACGGTGTATTTCACTCCCTGTGCATTGGCCAAGGCATTGCATTGACGCTTGACGAGTCCAGCAGGCAATGGTACAATATTGTTGCCATCTAGATAAGAAAGCATGGAGACAGCTGATTTGATGTCTTTTTGGTTGAGTTTGTCAATGAAGCTATTTACCAAGTACATAACTTCGGATGTGTCCTTGCCCGAAAAAGAATCAACAGGTTGAACGAGATATTGCTGCTCCAGCTGTTTCACGTTCTTTTCTTTTTGACCGCATGATGCGAACATCAAGGCAGCCAATCCGAAAATGAATAATACGATCTTTTTCATAATAATAAATGTTTATTAAGAATAAAAGGGGTGTCAATGAGTTGACACCCCCTCCTTATTTCAAAGATGATCTGTAAATTTTAGTGACGCTTTGCGCCAGAGTTTACAGTCTTGTTAACTGTGATGACAGCCCATACCTTCTGAGTGTAGTCAAGGTTTGTCTTAACACCAGAGGTCCGCAAGTTTGTGTTGCTGTACTTCACATTACCCCAAGCGTACTTCACTGCGATTGGTACGTAGATGTGGAAGATTTGTGCACCACCACCATTGTTTACATAGTTGATCTTACCATAGTTCACGTAATCACCAGCACCCTTAGTCCAGATACCGTTTGGTGATGTACCATGCTGCTCGCTGTCGAAGATCTCCTGGTTATTACCATTGTAAACCTTCAAGTAAGTTGCTGTAGTGATACCATGCTTCATCTTGTAGCTTGTCAAAGAAGGAACTTCGTCAACGATAGGCAACTCAGCGATTTTCTTAGCGTCGGTGAGAGCAGCTGCAGTACGTACAGAGATATCTTCCATAGCGTCTGAACGGATTTCCTCACGAATTACTGCCAAGTCTGTGATGTTGTAGAACTCATAAGGAACCTGTGCGTTGGTGTTATCAGCGTAATTGCCATTTACCAATACGCTGTAGTCACGCCAATCCTTGATGCTAACCAAGTCTGTCAACTTAACTGACTCCTCCGCATTCAAAGCATCGGTCCAAGTTACATTCTTAGGAGCTACGTTGATTGGACGGAGGAAGCGAACGTTGAACAAGTTGTTCTCAACCAATGGCTGGTAGCAAGGGTCATCAGAGAGAGTTACCTCAATATAAGCAGTGAATGTCTTATCAATGTTGTTTGTCAAGTAATCGTTCTTGATGTCATTGCCCTTTGCGTCACGACGACCCATGTTGTTGAGGAGGTCGGTAGCAGCGTTGTCATTAACTCCCTCATCACCGAAGTAGTGGAGGATAGAGTACTTGTGGTCGTAAGCATTCTGACGAAGCTCTGCGACTATCTCAGGTATATTCAATGTAGCACCATCCTGCTTAATTGCAACAATCTTGTGGTTGTTGTCAGCAAGTGTCAAAGTCCAAACAGAACCAGAAGCACCCTTAACATCCCATGTACCATTTACAGCATCTACAGTAGAGTTTACACCCTTCTTAGGCAATACGAAGCCGAAGTCCAACTGTGTCTTTGCGGTGCCGTCTGCATTATAGAATTTATCGAACTTATCCTTGTTACCCTCAAGAGTTACAAGTACCTTCTTGTTTCTCCAGTACTCCAACAAGTCCTTGTCAAACTTGTTTGCTGTGAGAGCTATTTGACCATACTCTGCAGGAGTAGGAACGTTAGCGTGAACATCGAGGTCGTTCTCACCACCAGGAACGTATGTAGAGTTCAACTGGAACCAGTGGTGCAAGTCCTTGTTGGCAATCTTACCATACTCGAAGTGGAGCTTCGTAGGAGCGAAGTTCAACTTAACCCAGATAGAAGTACCGTTCAACTTGTGGACGAAGCGTACCCATGTATAGAGAGCCTTGGTATTCTCACCCTTAGAAGCGTAAGAAACGCCAGTTTCCTCCATCAACTTCTTGTAAGAAGCTGCATTCATCTTACCTGCATTAGCATCTGTTGTGAAGTTCCAAACCAATACGTTGGTCTGGTTATCCCAACCCTGACCGCCAGTAGCGTTGTCATGAGGTGTGTACCATACACGACCGTAAGAGTCAGCGTCGCTAACCTTCTTGGTCTTGTCTGCGTCAGAGTAACGTACTGCATACCACTTATCTGTAGCATTGTACAATGTACCACCATTTGCAACTGTAGGCATTACCGTGAAACCACCCTCATTCTCAAGATAGTATTCGTTCTCGAAAGTTTGCTTGGTCATACCGTCTGTACCCAACTTAGAGAGGATGAGGTTCTCAACCTGTGACCAAGTCATCTTGCCCTCATCACCACAGTTGAAGTACAAGTCGCCGAGGTTAACCTCAACCTTCATGTCAACAACTGGCTTCTCAACGATACGAACCTTGATGTAACCATAAAGTACGATGTTGCCTTCGCCATCAACCAAGTTTACACGAACCAATGGCTCACGCTCTACAGCTTCCTTAGTTGCAGGCTTGCCCTTGATGGTATTACCCTCAGCATCAACAGAACGAGGAGCGAATTCACCAGAAGTCTTGTCACCAATCTGCTCGAAGTGAGCGGTCTCACTAGTTGTCTCCTCACCGAGGTAATAGTCGATAGGGATGAACTCATAGTGCAAGCCGAGAGCCTCAAGCTCAGCATCGGTCATAGTCTGATCCTTATATGACTTGCCATACTTAGCGAATGTCTCGTAGTCGAAGTGAGTCTCTACGAATGGCTTCAAGTCGATGGTTTCATTATATACTACAGAGTGAGTAGCTGGCATTGTGATAACACCATGTGTCAGGGCATCTGCCTGCATCTTACCATATTCCTCTAAATTAGTACCATACAAAGTTGTATAAAGGTGGTTGTCACCAATAACACCTGCATGTGGGGCACCGTTGATGAATGTGTTCTGGTCAAGAACTGTCTCAGGAGTGTTATCTGCGAGAGCCTTGAGGATGTACTTAGCAGGAGTTACAACAGCATAGTCAGATGTGATAGTTGTATCCTTCATCTGAGCCTGAAGAGCAATGAATGGCAACTTAGAGCCGTATGCCTGGTCGTCTTCACGATCTTCCCAACCATTGTTACGAATTACAGGGTCTGTGATTGGATTGCCATTAGAATCCTTGCCCTTTGCCCATTCTGTGAACAAAGCATTAACTTTCTGGGTATTGATAGTAAATGGAACGCTCAAAATACCATCAACAACTGTATTCCTGCCATTGGCAACATATTTAGCCTCTTTTGGAGTAGCGATGGTCTCATCACCAGAACGTGTATATACCTCAGCAAGGTTTGTGAAGAAGCTGAATTGTGCACCTTCCAAGCTTGCTGTTGAAGGATTCATGTGATACTTAGCAATAGCACCGTTCTGCAAGTAAACTTTCTCGCCAGGTCTATCTGGAACTTTATCGTTTACAGTAGCCTTGATAGTCTTGAATCCTACAGCTGTAGATACTTTGTAATTAAACTCGGTCTTATCACCGAAGGTGTATGTTGCTGGCTCTGCCCAAGGAGCCTCGATACCCTCAAGACCTTCCCAATAGAAGTCTGGTTTGAGAACCAAAGACTTAAGCTGCTTTGCTATCATGACAGTGAGGACGTTTGCATCTGCTGCAACTTTGTCAACCTTCTTGCTGATAGCTTCCATTTTATCTTTCAGCTTGTTGATTTCTGTAACGTCACCTGCAGCAAGCTTAACTTCGCCGATTTCCCTTTGCAACTCATCAATCTTAGTGTTGTAAGCCTCCAAGTCAACTTTCTTGCCCAACTGGGTTTCGAGTGAACCAATCTTCTCTTTCAACTTGTCAAGAGTCTCGCCCTGTGTCTCCAAGTTTGTTTGAGCAGCCTCCACAGCACCTTGCAAAGTGTTCAAGGTAGTGCCGATTGTGTTGAGAGAACCATCAATAGCATCGATTCTTCCAGCAAGCTTTTCGAGGTCAGCCTTGTCTGCCTTACCTGCGATAATGTCGTTCAAGTCATCGATGGCTTTCTGTAACTTCTCTGCAGTTACCAACTTTGCTACCTCGGTCTGAAGAGAATTGAGATCCGCTTTAGTAGCGAAGTTTGCATGTGCTGTTGTTGCATCATTCTTGGCTTGATCCAACGCAGTCTGCAAAGTCTTTAATTGTTCCTGCAAGTCCTTGATTTGCGACGTATTCATGTTAATGTCATCATCGTAGTCTTTACAAGAAGTAAATGTGCTTACCGAGGCAATTGTCAATGCACCCATAAGCAGCGCGCTAAAATACTTTCTTTTCATACGGTAAATATTTATAAAGTTATACGATTTTCCTAGCCTTTCGGCAGGAAGTTATTAATTAATTCTCTAAATCGAATTAAGAGTTCCGTTTGATGAAAAGAGTCTGCACTCTTAGAGAAGTTCTTCGTTCTTTCTCAAAGGTCCTCTTAGAAAAGTTATTTTATTGTTCTTATATATTGTGTGGCTTTTTATGACCACTAAGTTCTTATTGTTTTTAAATGTCGTGGCTTTTTGTCGCCACTCAGTTCTTGTTGTCTATGAATATCTCCAGCCGGGAGATTTTTCATGTTGCAAATATAGGCATAATTTTCGAAACCTGCAAGTTTTTGAGCATTTTTTTTCAAAAAAAGGCTAATTTTCTTATGTTTTTTATAAAATAGCCCCCATATCGGGCTTCTAACCCGTCCATTTTCCCCTTTTTCCGCCTTTTTGTCCCTACAAAACCTACACCTTATTATATATAGGGGAGATTGGCGGCCCTACACCTTATTATATATAGGAGCTTCATACAATTCGGAGGGTGGGTGCTAAAGAATAGGAAAGAAGTATAATATTTCAAAGAGGGTGTGTCATAAATCCATGGCACACCCTCTTTGAAATAATATTTTTAGAAACTTTTTTGCTCATTTCCTTGATAAAACTCCTGATACCATGAAGCCCCCACCATAATTTTTGAAACTTTTCTCCCTTTTTTCTTGCTGATTTCAAAATAAAAGCGTAATTTTGCGGTAGCATTTTAAAACAGAACCGTATCATTTTAAAACAGAAAGGTTATGAAGTACTTAGACCCTAAGGCAGACCTCACGTTCAAGAAGATATTCGGTAATCACCCCGAACGGCTAGCTAGCCTCCTGAACGCCCTCCTGCCACTCAGCGAAGAAGAGCAGATACGCGAGATAGAGTATCTGCCAACGGAACTTGTGCCCGAACTGGAAGGTCACAAGAATACAATAGTAGATGTACTCTGCACCGATGCCAGAGGCAGGAAATTCTGCGTAGAGATGCAGATGGAATGGTCTAACGCTTTCAAGCAGCGAGTACTGTTCAATGCCTCCAAACTCTACGTGAGTCAGGCTAAAAAGGGAGAAAGATACTGTGCTCTACAGCCTGTTTATTCTCTCAATTTGGTAAATGACATCTTCGAGCACGATACTCCTGAATTCATCCACAACTATCGCATCGTGCACGACAAGGACAGCAACAAGGTAATCGAAGGCTTGCATTTCACCTTCATAGAACTTCCTAAGTTCACTCCTCATTCCATCTCCGACAAGCGTATGATGGTATTGTGGCTCCGTTTCCTCACGGAAATCAATGCCAACACACAGGAGGTTCCTTCCGATCTGCTTCGTGACCCGGAGATAGGAAAAGCCGTAGAAGACTTGAAGATTTCCGGCTTTACAGATGCCGAACTCAGAGCCTATGATAAGTTTTGGGATGCGGTAAGCGTGGAGAGAACCCTTCAGTATGACAGCTATCAGCAAGGCATGGAAAAAGGCATGGAAAAAGGCATGAAACAAGGCATGGCAAAAGGTGAAGAAGCTGGCAAAAGCCAAAGAAGTATTGAGATTGCTAAGAATATGCTGGCAAAAGGCATGGATGCATCAACGGTAATGGAGATAACGGGGTTGACGGAGACCCAGATGCAGCAGTTGATGTAAATTCTTTTGCCCTTTCTATTGGGTAATTTCAACCGTACAGGTAGAACTTTTTCTCTCGTTTTCTTTGTTCTTTCAAAATAAAAGCTTAACTTTGCAAGCAAACAGAAGTAGAACTTTAAAATGAATAAATATGGCTTTAAAAATTAAAACTCGTGAAGAAGCAATTGCTGTATTGCGAGACATGGTAAAACGTAAAAAAGAAATGGAAGCAAAGGCTCAAATAGACTTTGCCCAAGCACGCAAGGAGGCTGCAGACTGCTATGCAAGCCTTTAATTTAACTCGTCTCAACTTTCATTCCCCTTATAAGGTATGGGTTGATAATGGTTCATATAAGTTTTTAACAGATTATGGTGTTCAGTATCGAATAGAATTTGTAGAAAACAATAATATATGGGAGGATGAAAAAGCGTACGAATTCGGCATTCTCAATGAAAACAAGAAGAATTCGCCTAACGATTCTAAAGTCAAAGAGACTATACAATGTATCATTGAGGAATTCTTTCTCACGAATCCAGACATTCTTCTATATCAATGTGAAACAGGTGATAGCAGACAGGCTATAAGAGCTCGTCTTTTTACCAGATGGTTTAACGAATTTGATAAACGAGACCGTTTTTGCGTCAAAGTTTCTGTTCTTAGAGATGAAGACGTTGACAATTACATAGCCATTATAGTTCAAAAGAGTAATCCTAGATTGGATGTCATTCTTCAAGATTTTGATGAATTTATCGGTTTCTTTGATTCAAAGCCTGAATAACAGCGGTAAATAAGATACAGACATTTCCCCATCCTGCTTTCTTGAGCCAGATGGGGAGTTTGTTTTTTTCTACTAGCAAAATGTGATTCTATGGTCTGATTTTGCATTGTCAAAATATAAACATATCAAAAGAAATGCTTTTTTGCATGATTTTTCTTGCTAAAAAGTTTGTATTGTCAATGATTATTCGTACCTTTGCAGCAACAGAATCCGCCACGCTTCCCATTTGAACAGCGAACCAGGGCGGGTCTTTTGCTTTTTATGGGTACATTAAGATTATGCACTAAGCAAGCTCTTTCTATTATATATAGGGCCATATTGGTGAGAATGTATGAGCATCAGCCAAGAATGCTGTTTTCTGCAGACTGTCGAAAAAAAAACGTTTTTCTTTGGTATTGTTCCTAAATAGTTGTATCTTTGCACAAAATTATAAATAACACTGGAGATATGAAGCAAGATACTAAAAGAATACCTTATGGGCGCAATGACTTCGTACAAATCATAGAACAAAACAATTACTATGTAGACAAGACGATGTATTTGCCAGCACTGGAAGACGAGGCGGTAAACCTCTTCTTTATCCGTCCTCGCCGTTTTGGCAAGAGCGTATTCATCAGTATGCTCCAAGCTTATTATGACTGTAGCATGAAGGATAAGTTCAAGGATCTGTTCGGCAATCTGTGGATTGGCAAGAATCCTACTCCCCTTCAAGGTAAATATCTGGTTCTCTATCTTGATTTTTCACAAGTAGGCGGACGTATCGACCAGCTGGAAGACAAGTTTAATCGTTATTGCAAAGTGAAGTTGGATAGTTTTGTGGATGTTTACCGTCAATACTATTCTGAGGATTTTGTAAAGAAGGTCTTCGAGGCTGAAGACGCCGTAGACAAACTGATACTTATCAACGATGAATCGAAGAAGCTGAATCTTCGTACCTATCTCATCATCGATGAATATGACAACTTCACCAATACGGTGCTCAACGAGCAGGGCGAAGGAGTATATCGTGCCATTACCCATGCTGAAGGCTTTTATCGTGACATCTTCAAGAAATTCAAGGGTTCGTTTGAACGTATCTTCATGACGGGTGTGAGTCCTGTTACGCTCGATGATGTGACCAGCGGTTTCAACATCGGATGGCATATATCCACCAAGAAGCAATTCAATCAGATGTTAGGCTTTTCTACAGAAGATGTCTATCAGATGTTCAACTATTATAAGGAAAAGGGCGAAATTGCAGCCAATGCCAACATTGATGACATTGTTAACGAGATGAAACCCTGGTATGATAACTATTGCTTCTCGAAGAGTGCCTTGACATCTCAAAGTAAGATCTTCAACTGCGATATGGTGTTCTATTATCTGCGCAACTATCTGAGTTCTGGCAAGGGCCCTGAAGAGATGATAGACCCAAACACCAAGACTGACTATAACAAGATGAAAAAGCTCATCCAGCTCGACAAGCTAGATGGTGACCGAAAGGGCGTGATTCGCACGATTGCCGAGAAAGGAGAGATTGTGACTACTCTCTATGACACCTTCCCTGCAAGAATGATAACAGACCCACAGGTATTTCCAAGCCTGCTGTTTTATTATGGCATGCTTACCATCAAGGCTACGAGAGGAGCAAAGCTTATACTCGGAATACCGAACAACAATGTGCGCAAGCAATATTATGAATATCTGATAGAACTCATGGATGCAAAAGCCTATGTCAATGTAAACAAGCTTACTGACTATTACTACGACATGGCATATGAAGGCAAGTGGCATGAAGCCTTGCAATACATGGCAGATTCTTATGCCAAGATTTCTTCCGTGCGTGACGGAATAGAGGCAGAACGTAACATGCAGGGATTCTTTATGGCATATCTCAGTCTGAACGATTACTATTATACTGCGCCAGAACTGGAGTTAAGTCATGGGTATTGTGATTTCTTCTTATTGCCAGACCTTACGCATTATGAGGCTAAGCATAGCTATATCATAGAACTGAAGATGCTGCCGAAGAAAGATTTCAATGTAATTTCCAAAGGGGAAAGCAAAACAAAAGCCGAACTGCAATGGGATGAGGCTGTTGAGCAAATCAACCGATATGCTGCGGCCCCAAGAGTAGAAGTTCTAAGGCAGGGGACTCAACTGCATAAAATCATCATGCAATTTGAGGGTTGGGAACTAAAGAACATGAAGGAGGTATAATTTACTTATCACATAAGCAACCCCCCATCCGGCTTGAGAAAGAAGGATGGGGGATTTCTGTATTTTATACTGCTATTCCATTACGCATTATATCATCATATAAGGGTGATGGTTTGCATTCTTCAATCAACACCGGTTCTATAGATGTATCTATATTAAGGGTGGCAAGCCATAATGAAGATGTAGTGTCCAGCCAGTCGCCATTAAGCTTAGGTATTACTACTGCTACATCAATATCACTATCTTTTCTTGCTTCATTTCTACTACAAGAACCATACAGATATACTTTCGCATTAGCAAGCAATGGAAGTATTGCTTCCTTGTAGCATTTTACTATCATTAAAGCATGTTCTCTATCCATTGTTTTAAAACTTTTGTTTTATTTATTAATGTTCTGCAATATTCTGGAGTCAATTTCTTCGCTAGCTCATCTTTGTAGGATGGGTATCTTGCCTCAATATTCATTGGCATTAATTCCGCAAGAAATTTTAGCTGTTCTGATGTCATTTTTGATACTAACCCGCAGCTTTGTGCCAACTTCAAGAGGTTATGGATGTATGGAACCTCGTCTGGTTTTATAGCACTCCAATACGACTTTATTGTTTTTTCTATAACCAAATGGCACATAAAGCCAACATATAGCCATCTTCCACCGTTGTACATAACCTCAGCGGTTTCGATGTCATAGTCTGCAAGTTCTTTCCAATATTTAACTTTATCTATTGCCATACTTTTCTTGTTTTTGTGCAAAAATAAGCCAAATAATTAAGATTGCCAAATTTTTAGTGTTAAAAAGATATTTTAGAATAAAAAATCCGTAGTGCCGGATATGCCCTGTCCTCCGTTAGGCGTTCCGGCGGATCGCCTAACAGACTAGCGAATCGTATTATACCAAGCCGCCTCATTCTGATAACTCAAGTGCTTCATTCTGACAACTCAAGTGCTTCGTTCAGCTAACAGAGCTACTTCATTCAGCTAACTGAGCTACTTCATTCAGCTAACTGAGCTACTTCATTCAGCTAACTGAGCTACTTCGTTCAGCCAACAGAGCTATTTCATTCAGCTAACTGAGCTACTTCGTTCAGCCAACGCAGCCATATTATTCAGCCAACGAATTTGACTCTTCCACCCAATGAAGTCGAATCTATAACCCAATGAAATCGAATCTTCCGCCCAGCGCAGTCGTATCTTTAACCCAACGCAGCCATATCTATCGACGCAATGAAACGTATGAACTTGTTCAATGATGTACATGATTCCATCTGCTTACTTAAACTGGCTGATATCTCTACACCTTATTATATATAGTAGCATTGAGATGTGAATATCGGAAAAAACTTTGTGTAATCCAGAGATTAATCGTAACTTTGTTGGCTGTTTACTAAATTGTTAAACAACAAAGCACTTCTTTCAACATAATATTCACATAAAATGATACTAAGAATAGAAATTCCACAGGAACTTATTCGGCAAGATGCAGAAATCGTCATCAAAGTAAGCAACAGAAACAACGCATTGGGATATGTCATAGAGAATAGTAGCAATCATGTAGCACAGCAAATAGCCAAAGAAGATATGAATGGCTGTCCGACGCTGGGCGAATATGTCAGGGAACTTACCCAACGGCTCCACAAGAATGGTAAGCACCGGTCTGCCGAAATCTATATGTGCACCTTGCGCAGTTTCATGAGATTCAGAAAAGAGAAAGACCTGCTGATTAGCCAACTCGACAGCCTCATCATGGAAGATTACGAGAGTTATCTGAGAAAGAGCGGTCTCACACTGAACACTGTCTCTTTTTACATGAAGCGACTCCGAGCTATCTACAACAAAGCCCTGGAGCAATATGGACTGGAAGACCGAAACCCCTTCGCCCACTCTTTCACCAAGAACACCCCGACTGCCAAAAGAGCACTTACAACGGAAAACATCCATCAGATAGTCTCGGCTACGACCATCACTGAGGAAGAAGCGCTGGCGAGAGACCTCTTCCTCTTCAGTTTCTACACCCGAGGCATGTCGTTCGTAGATATCGCCTTTCTTGAAAAAGAAAGCATCAAGAACGGACAGCTCATATACAAGAGAAAGAAAACGGGTAAAGAACTGAGGATAGCATGGCGACCCTGTATGCAAGAGATTGCAGATCGCCACCCTTCACTCGACGGCAAGCATCTGCTGGGCATTGTTAACCAGAACATAGTCACCGATGTCAGGAAACAGTACCATTATCGCCAATGTAGGGTGAACAAGGCTTTGCAGAAGTTCACCCAGCGCATCGGCATGCCGATGAAAGTAACGATGTATTGCGCCCGTCACTCCTGGGCAACCATCGCCAAGGAGAAGAACATCCCCATCAGCGTGATAAGTGACAGCATGGGGCACAACTCAGAGAAAATCACACGCATCTATCTGAAAAGTATCAATGACGATGTGATAGACAGATACAACGATATGCTTATCGAAGCAATCAGTATATGAGAGTGAGGTAGAGTTTTTCCGCCAACGATGGAGGAGAAATTACGTCACGACGTAGCAGTTGATACGTCGCGACGTAACAACAACTACGTCCCGACGCAGTGCCAGCTACGTCGCGACGCAGTTTCAGAAACATCCTGACTATCAGCAAGTATGGTTCTTTTGAAGTTCGAAAGGGCGTGGTAATAAGTGGTAATAAGTGGTAATAGAAATGCCCCTTATTACCACGCGTTACTTTCTCTGTATCAGTTACTTATATCAGGCGTGGTAAATGTGGTATTAAAAAAGAGAAAACTTTTTTTTCTTAGCAGACATTTTGGGTTACCTTTCCCTTCCATAGCATATCTCCCGGCTGGAGATATTCATAGACAACAAGAACTGAGTGGCGACAAAAAGCCACGACATTTAAAAACAATAAGAACTTAGTGGTCATAAAAAGCCACACAATATATAAGAACAATAAAATAACTTTTCTAAGAGGACCTTTGAGAAAGAACGAAGAACTTCTCTAAGAGTGCAGACTCTTTTCATCAAACGGAACTCTTAATTCGATTTAGAGAATTAATTAATAACTTCCTGCCGAAAGGCTAGGAAAATCGTATAACTTTATAAATATTTACCGTATGAAAAGAAAGTATTTTAGCGCGCTGCTTATGGGTGCATTGACAATTGCCTCGGTAAGCACATTTACTTCTTGTAAGGATTACGATGATGACATCAGTAGCTTGCAAAAGCAGATTGATGATCTTAGCAAAATCGTGAATGAGATCCAGAGCCAAATCAACGCTGGAGCTATTCTTAACGATGTTCAATCTACAAACGATGGTCTCACCATCAAGTTGACAAAGAACGGCAAACAAGAAACTTACAACATTACTAATGGTAAGGATGGTGCAAAGGGTGACAATGGTGCTGCCGGTCAGGATGGTACAGTCTGGAAGATTGGTGAAAATGGAAACTGGTTGTCTTCTGAGAAAGGTGGAGACTGGAAAGACACTGGCATGCCATCAAGAGGAGAAAAGGGTGCAGCTGGTACTCCTGGTGCAGCTGGTGCAGCTGGTACTCCTGGTAGGGATGGCAAGTACTATGAGCCAAATGCATCTACTGGTACATTCTGGGTGGTTGACGGCGAGACCAAGACAGATACCGGTATCTCTTATGTAAGTGCCAATACTCTTACTGCCATTTGGACAGAAGATGCTCTTACACTCAATAATGTAAGTGGTGTCGAAGGCGGCAAGGTGGTCATCAATTTGACTAGCAAGCTGTTGTCTTTAGTATTTAGTCCAAAGGCTTATTGGGAAGGTATTGAGACTATTCCAGTTTACTCCTTCGACTACAATCCTATTGAATTGGAGAAGGCAGATGTAACAAAGAATCAGATAGGCGACTTGGGTACAGAAAATTCAGGAAAGCATGTATCAATCGTTCCTGATGCTGTAGCTTCTTACTATCTCAATCCATCTAATGCGTCAGTTGACACTAAAGATCTCAGCCACTTCTCATTCTTGATTAACACTGCAGACATTTTGAATACTCGTGCTTCTAGCAACGATATCAAGGTTACAAAGGTGGACAAGGAAGATGGTATGATTAAAGTTCACTTCGGTATGGCTAACGGAAATGCTTTGACAGAAACAAACAATAAGGTTGATGTTGCAGCACTTCGCTACAAGTATGCTATCAAGAAGGGAGATAAAGAAGTAAAGGATACACTCGTAACTTCTGACTTTGCTGCTCTCAAGCACTTCAAGATTACCAGCTTCACTATCAACAAGGTTGCTGCTAAGGGTACCGTTGATGAGCAGAACGCTTCTTGCCAGACATTGGCTACTACAGCAGAGTCTGCTGTGAAAGATGTTCATGCTCCAGTCTTGACTATTGCATACAATGATGTGGATGGTATTCACCTCGATGATTGGATGGATGTTCACTATCAGATAAACAACCAATATGCTCTCTGGGGTGGTCAGACCACAATTAACGAGCAGAACTTCAAGCTGAAGTATGAGTTGATTGGCTACATTTCTCCTAACTATGATACCAACGAGAGTGATCACGCAACAATCGAAGGCGACCTCTTCAAGGTAAAGGGTTACAAGGATGACGCTACTGGTCGTCAGATTATTGGTCGTACTCCTCTTGTACGTGTAACTTTGGTTGATGGCAACTCTGGTGATGCTATTGCTTCTGTTGGTTACATCAAGGTTGAAATTACAGATATAAATGCAACTCCTGAAACTGTTGAATCTGATGGTATCAAGAAGGATTATACTGTAGGTTGTACAGGTAATGCCTTGGATGGCGTACAGGCTATCACATGGGATGAGGTTGAGAGCAAGGTTCTCGCTAAGATTGATATGAGTAAGTCTGAATTCGAGGCTAACTATACATTTGTAGATAATATTCAATATACTCCTAATGCTCAAAACGGCTTCGACGTACTTACACCAAGCGTTGGTACTGTAGTTAGCACAACAGATGCTGTTGGCGGTCACCAGACTAATGTTTTGAAGTGGACAGTTACAGAAAACGAGGCTTATCAGTTGTTGAAGAAGGATGGCGATGTAATCACAGTATGGGTTAAGTTCGCTCCTAAGGCTACAGCAAGAGCTTTGAAGGACATCTATGTTAAGTTGTCTTGGACAGCACCAAAGGTTCACAACACACCAACTGCAACCATCAAGGACTCTGACAAGAAGGCTGCTGCTTGGCATAAGGCAAACACAAACGCCGCAGGCTTCGACCAGCTCCATATTCAGGTAGGTAATGCTACCCAGGCAGGTGCAACATGTGAGTTCGACAATCTGGTAGTAGCTAGTACATTCAACTCTAAACTTGTTGATATTGTCAAGAATCAGATTAAGGATCAGTATGCAGCTCTCGCTGGTGCAGCTAGCGTAACATACAAGTTTGCTCCTACCGCAGATCAGTCTCACAAGACATTCTATGGTGCTAAGAGCAATACTAAATATGATATCTCTGTGAGCACAGATGGTACTACAATCTCTGCATCTGCAGGTACTGTTAGTCATAAATTGGCAACTATCACAGCAACAGATGGTACTATCAGTATTGAGAAGAATGATTTCACAAAGGATATCTTGAACAAGTGTGGCAGCGTTTCTGAACTTGCCGACGCATTGACATTTACAGTCCTTGCAGATGTAAAGACTTGTGATCCTGCATCAGACTTGATCAACTTGACCAATAAGACATTCGATGTAAAGGTTATCAAACCTCTCTTCGTAAAGAGTGTATCCGTTGCAGCAATGACATTGAACAATTACCAGTCAATGACTAATATTCCTGTTAAGTTCGAATTTGTTGATTTCAACAACTATACTCAGGCTAAATTCTGGGCTAATAGTAATCCGAAGGTTGCATTCAAGGACTTCTATAAGATTGCATCTATTAAGAAGGATGGCGACATTACCACTAACTATAGTGGTGCTTGGAAGAAGATTGATGAAAGCGACATCAAGGTAACTTACACTCCGGGCACACTTGCTGTAAGCGATGGCGTAATATCCGACTATGGTAAGGTTTCTTTGGTACAGGTTAACCAGAGCCGTGCAAATGGTTTCGATGTTAAGATACCTGTTGCTATTACATACAACTGGGGTACATTGTACACCGATATCCAGTTCCATGTAAATCCTGCATCTGCAGCTGCTAGAAAGCACTAATTAGAAACAAAAGACTATATCAAGGAGGGCGGAGCGAAACTCCGTCCTCCTTTCTCTTAAATATAAGCTGTATGAAATCTTTGAAATTAATTATTTTTCTCATTACATCTGTGCTGATGCTAAGTTTGAGTTCTTGCAACTCATGTAGCTCCAAGAAGGAAGAACCACAAGGTCCTTCTCCTACGAAGTTTGAAGAAAGCATGACAGGGAAAGACACCCTTGCCGTCAAGCAATTGGTAGACAAATTCTTTACCTATGCTAAAGAAAAGAACTTCACAGAGGCAGCAGGTATGCTTTATCGTGCAGCTAACGACCTGAAGGAAGAACCTCAGCCATTAAACAACGATGAAATGGCAGAAGTCAAGCACATGTTAGAGCTTTTTCCAATGGTAGATTACCGTATCGAGTATATCAAGTTTGATGAAGCTAATCTCAATGAAGTTCTCTGCTATGTCATCATGAAGAAAGCTGATGGCGAAACGCCTGAGATATCCACCAAGATGTTCTTCAAGCCTGTCAACTACATGGGTAACTGGCTGCTCTGTCTCAACAATACCGAATATGGTGACAAAGGTGTAGTTGATCCTGACAAACGAGACTCCGTAGAAAAGAACTTCCAAAAAAAGGAAAAGGCAAAGGCAAAGACAAAGGAGAAAGTGAAATAGAATAAGGCAAAACAAAAATAGTTTACTATTCTGTTAAGTATAAACCATAAAAACATTAGACTATATGAAGATTAAACTATTTATGACTTCAGTGTTGCTCGCCATCGGCTCTACAGCCGCTATGGCACAAGCATCCTACACAGATAAGGATGGAAACGAATATCAGTTTAAGCGTCACTGGTTCCTGGATGTTCAGGCTGGTGGGCAATATACTGTGGGTGAGGCAAGCTTCTCTGACTTGCTTTCTCCTAACTTCCAGGGTGCCATCGGCTACCAGTTCTCTCCTGTTTTCGGACTCCGTGGTCAGATAAACGGTATCTGGAGCAAGGGCGGATGGAACGGATACAAGGCTACCAAGGACGGTACTCCTTATACCGCCAGCTACAAATGGAAATATGTAGCTCCTGGTGTGGACTTCATGTTCAACCTCTCTAACCTCTTCTGTGGTTGGAACCCGAATCGCGTGTTCAGCGCTACTGCCTTCGTAGGTGGTGGTATCAACTGGGCAGGAGCTAACCAGGAAGTAAACGACCTGGCTGCCAACATCAAGAATCAGAGCAACTATCTGCTGGAATATCTCTGGCAGGGAAAGAAGGTTCGTCCATACGGCAGAGCCGGTATCGACCTGGAATTCAAGGTAAGCAAGGCTGTGAGCATCATGCTCGAAGGCAATGCCAACATGATTTCTGACAAGTACAACTCTAAGAAGGCAGATAACCCTGACTGGTACTTCAATGCACTGGCAGGTGTACGCATCAACCTGGGCAAGAGCTATACCAAGAAGGCTAAGCCGGTAGAGGAACCTGCTCCGGCACCAGCTCCTAAGCAGGAATATGTAGCTCCTAAGCCAGAGCCTAAGCCAGCTCCTGTAGAGAAGAAGGTAGAGGAGATTCGCCGTGATATCTTCTTCACCATCAACTCTTACAAGATTGCTCCTGCTGAGGACGCAAAGATTCAGGAGGTGGTTGACTTCCTGAACAAGAACCCAGAGGCAAAGGTTGTAGTAACCGGTTATGCAGACAAGGGTACAGGCAATGACGTCATCAACGACCGCATCGCTGCCAAGCGAGCAGCAGCTGTGGTTTGGATGCTGACAAAGAAATATAATATACCTTCTGAGCGCATTACAGAAGAATCTAAGGGTGCACGTGTGCAGCCTTTTGCAGAAAATGCAGAGAACCGTGTAACGATCATGATCGCTAAGTAGTACGGTAAGTTTATAATGCGACAATCAATTATTTTAATTGGTGGCGGGGCATCCAAAGGGGTGCCCCGTTTTTCTTTCAGATATACCTTCCTTCTCCCTCTCATTTTGTTATTTTTTTACCTTTTCTTGCAGTTTCTCAATATTTTGTTGTACCTTTGCAATGTATTTAAAAATAAGCGATTATGGCTATAAAACAATATCCTTTGGGAATACAGACCTTTGAGCGTATCCGTAAGGAAGACAAACTCTATATTGATAAGACGGAATATATCTACCACATGACACATTCTGATGGTACATATTTCTTCTTAGGGAGACCACGCCGTTTCGGAAAGTCGCTTTTGGTTTCTACCATGCAGAGTTATTTTGAAGGTAAGAAAGACTTGTTTAAAGGACTTGCCATGGAACAGCTTGAAAAAGAATGGATAGAATATCCTGTAATCCATTTAGATATGAGTGGTGGAAAGTATATGTCAGAAGAACAGCTACAACGATATCTGATAGATCTGGTGGAAGAACAGGAACGGAAATTTGGCTTTCATAATGAGAAGATAGATGTAAATCTTCGCTTGAAAGATCTCATCATGGCTTTGTATCAGACAACAGGCAAGAAGGTTGTTGTGCTGATTGACGAGTATGATGCTCCTTTGCTGGACGTGGCTCATGAAAAAGAGCAGTTGGTTAAGCTTCGCAACATCATGCGTAATTTTTTCAGTCCGCTGAAGGCGCGTGAAGCCTATCTTCGTTTTGTCTTTTTTACGGGTATCACTAAGTTTTCACAAGTGAGTATATTCAGTGAGTTGAATAATGTCACCAATGTATCCATGTATGATGAATATGCTGGTATGCTAGGCATCACCAAGGAAGAACTTAGCGGGCAATTGTCAGATGATATAGAAGTGTTGGCAACTAAATTGCATCTTACCAAGGAGCAAACTTTGGATAAGTTGACAGAAAATTATGATGGATATCATTTTTCTGCTTATTCGCCTGATGTCTTCAACCCTTATAGCCTGTTCAATTGCTTCGCTCAGGGTAAGTTGGGCTCTTATTGGTTTGGCTCAGGTACGCCAACCTATCTTATCAATATGATGCGTAAATATGATGTGCTTCCTACAGGCATTACGCGTGTCGAGGCTGATGAGAGTGAATTTGATGCACCTACGGAGGGCATGACAACATTGATGCCGCTGCTTTACCAGAGTGGTTATTTGACCATCAAGGATTATAACAGAGATTATAACTATTATACGCTTGATATTCCTAACAAGGAGGTGAAGATAGGGTTGACCAAGGCTTTGATTCCGTCTTATGTTACTGGTAATACGCTTGCTACTACCAATACGGCTCGTCGCATAGCACAGGCTTTGGATAAGCAAGACATGGATGGAGCTTTGCATCTGCTACAGGATTTTCTGGGTACTGTGCCTTATTGCAATGTCACCAATCATGAGGGACATTATCAGCAGATGCTTTTCATCATCTTCTCGCTCCTCACCGATTATCTGGTAGATGTAGAGGTGCATACTCCAAAGGGAAGGGTAGATGTCGTTTTGTTGACTGGAACAGATTTATACATCATAGAACTGAAACTTGATAAGAGTGCTCAGGCTGCAATGCAGCAAATCAATCTCAAAAACTATCGCCAACGTTTCGCTCTCTGCAATAAACCTATAACGAAAGTCGGTATCAACTTCGACTCTTCAAAGGGAAATATAGAGAATTGGGTGATAGAGTAAATGAAAAAAGATAGAAAAAGATAGATGAAATAGATTAAAGAAAATCATAAATAGCAGCATTGGCCATCGCAAGTACTTGCGAAGAGCAATGAAGCCTGTTTCGAAGGACATCGAAACAGGCTTCATTATTTATTCTAGAACTCAGCGTTCTTTGGTGTACGTGGGAATGGAATCACGTCGCGGATGTTCTGCATGCCGGTTACGAAGAGAATCAGACGCTCGAAACCGAGACCGAAACCTGCGTGTGGGCATGAACCATACTTACGGGTATCGAGATACCAGCTCATATCCTTCATAGGAATGTTGCGGTCCTCAATCTCACCCATCAGCTTGTCATAGCTCTCCTCGCGGACAGAACCACCAATAATCTCACCAATCTGTGGGAACAGCACGTCGGTACCCTGAACGGTCTGACCGCTCTTGCCACCGAAACCACTCTCCTCCTCGTCTATCTTCATATAGAATGCCTTGATAGCCTTAGGATAGTTGGTCATGATAACCGGGCGCTTGAAGTGCTCCTCTACGAGGAAACGCTCATGCTCTGAAGCCAAGTCATCACCCCACTCGCATGGGAACTCAAACTTCTTACCGTTGGCAATAGCCTCCTGAAGGATGCGGATACCCTCGGTATATGGAAGATGAACGAAATCGGAATTCAATACGCCTTCCAGACGGGCAATCAGACCCTTGTCAATCATCTTGTTCAAGAAAGCAAGATCGTCCTTGCAATGCTCCAGTGCCCAACGGATACAATACTTGATGAAGTCTTCCTCCAACTCCATCAAACCGTCCATATCCAGGAAAGCAACCTCTGGCTCTACCATCCAGAACTCAGCCAGGTGGCGAGGAGTATTACTGTTCTCTGCACGGAAGGTTGGACCGAAGGTGTAGATGGCGCCAAGTGCTGTAGCACCGAGCTCACCCTCCAACTGACCGGAAACGGTCAATGAAGTCTGCTTGCCGAAGAAATCATCAGAATAGTCAATCTTGCCATCCTCAGTCTTCTTCAGGTTGTAGAGGTTCTTGGTAGTTACCTGGAACATCTGACCTGCACCCTCGCAGTCGCTGGCTGTGATGAGCGGAGTATTGAAATAGAAATATCCATGCTCATGGAAGTAAGTGTGGATAGCCATCGCCATGTTGTGGCGGATACGCATCACTGCACCAAAGGTATTGGTACGGAGACGGAGGTGAGCATACTGACGCATGTACTCGAAGCTCTGTCCCTTCTTCTGCATAGGATAGTCGCTGCCGCAGAGACCGTAGATCTCAATGCTCTCGCACTGGATTTCAACACTCTGACCGGCACCCTGACTTTCTACCAGCGTACCTACAGCGCTGATACAAGCACCAGTGGTAATCTGACGGAGCTGATTCTCATCGACCTTTGATGGGTCGACTACTATCTGAATATTATTAATAGTAGAACCATCGTTAAGAGCGATAAAATCGACTGCTTTGCTACTACGATGGGTACGAACCCATCCCTTGACATTCACGATTGAGCCGTAGGCTGTGCTCTTGAGCAAGTCTACAACTTTAGTTCTTTTTACTTTTTCCATTGTTAATATTAATGCTTCAAGGAGTTAAAGAAGTTAAGGAGTTAAGGAGTTAAGACAATAGTCATAAACCAAGAATTCCTACCATAATAAAAACTCTCAGCCAACATAACACTTGTCTTAACTCCTTTCAACTCCTTAACTCCATATTATTTTTCTTATTCAAAAGCACCCATGCGGAGCATGTCTACCTCCTTCTCAGTAAGGAAGCGCCAGTCACCGCGACGGAGATTCTTCTTAGTCAAACCTGCGAACTGTACACGGTCGAGCTTGGTAACACGATAGCCGAGGCTCTCGAAGATACGGCGCACGATACGGTTCTTGCCGCTATGAATCTCGATGCCAACCTGTGCCTTGTCGCGATCATCAGCATATTCTACAGCATCTGCCTTGATCTCACCATCTTCCAAGGTGATACCCTCACGAATCTGATCCATATCGTGAGCTGTCAGGTTCTTATCGAGATGAACGTGATAAACCTTCTTCTTCAGGAACTTAGGATGAGTAAGCTTAGAAGCCAGGTCACCATCGTTGGTCAAGAGAAGTACACCTGTAGTATTACGGTCGAGACGACCAACAGGATAGATACGCTCAGGACAAACATCCTTTACGAGGTCCATCACAGTCTTGCGCTGCTGAGGATCATCGCTGGTTGTAACATAATCCTTTGGCTTGTTGAGCAATACGTATACCTTCTTCTCCAAAGATACAGGAGCGTCGTGGAACTTCACCTCATCGGTACGAAGGATCTTGGTACCCAACTCGGTAACTACCTCACCATTGACAGTTACCAGACCAGCCTGGATGAACTCATCAGCCTCACGGCGAGAGCATACACCAGCATTGGCGAGGAACTTGTTCAAGCGCAATGGCTCTGTTGGGTCGATGTTTTCCTCCTTATATTCGATACGCTTCTTCATGCTATACTTAGCATTTGGATCGTAACCAGGAGTGTGCTGACGGAAACCGCCACCACGGTTGTTGCCATAGCCACCACCCTGTGGACGGCCATAACCGCCACGGTTGTTGCCATAACCACCCTGCTGAGGACGACCATAGCCGCCACCACGGTTGTTGCCATAGCCGCCACCCTGTGGACGACCATAACCGCCACGGTTGTTGCCATAACCACCCTGCTGAGAACGAGACTGGTAACCGCCCTGCTGGCGTGGCTGGTAGCCACCCTGCTGACGAGGCTGATAACCACCCTGCTCATCATTATTGTTGTAACGAGGACGATAGCCACCCTGCTGAGGACGAGACTGATAGCCACCCTGCTGACGTGGCTGATAGCCTCCACGGCTGTTGTTACCATAACCACCACGGCTCTGATAACTGCTGCGCTGTGGACGCTCGCTGTTGCCTGTGCTCTGCAAGCCAGCTCCGAAACCTTCCGGACGGAAACCGCCTTCGCTGTTACTGCTACTTCTGTCGCTGCTGTAAGCGCGATGTGAATTGATACGAGGACGCTGTGTGCGGCCTACTGGTCGATAACTCTTCTGATAACCACCTGCTGGGTTGTAGCCCTCACGGGTTCTCTCATTCTCAGAAGACTGATCTTGAGGTTTGTTTTCAAATTCTGAATCCATTTTCTTAAAATACTTAATAGCCTCACGGCTGGGTTAATAAATCTAATTTTTACTTTTATATATATGTACTAAAACTACAAAATTCCTTTGTGTATATTAGATACCTGTATAATTGCTTGGTGTAATTGCCATCAGTTCTGCCTTGACACTGTCGCTCACATTCAATCCCTGGATAAACTCATGAATGGTCTCCTCGGTCATGTGCTGGTTGGTACGTGTCAATGCCTTCAATGCCTCGTAAGGATGTGGATAAGCCTCACGGCGAAGGATAGTCTGGATAGCCTCAGCTACAACTGCCCATGTATTATTCAAATCTTCCTGCAGTTTCTCTTCGTGCAGAATCAGCTTGCGCAATCCCTTCAATGTACTCTGGATAGCAATGACGCTATGACCGAGAGGCACACCGATGTTACGGAGTACGGTACTGTCAGTAAGGTCGCGCTGCAAGCGGCTAACCGGAAGTTTCTGTGCCAGGAACTGAAGAATGGCATTAGCAATACCCAGGTTACCCTCACTGTTCTCATAATCAATAGGGTTCACCTTGTGAGGCATCGCACTTGAGCCTACCTCACCTGCCTTGATCTTCTGCTTGAAGTAATCCATAGAGATATACATCCAGAAGTCACGGTCTAAGTCGATGATAATGGTGTTGATACGACGGATGGCGTCAAAGATAGCACCAAGGTAGTCATAGTTACTGATCTGTGTGGTATACTGCTCGCGCTCCAAACCGAGTTTTTCGCTGACAAACTTGTTGCCGAATGCCTTCCAGTCATACTGTGGATAAGCTACATGATGAGCATTGTAGTTACCTGTAGCGCCACCGAACTTAGCTGTAATCTTACAAGCCTTGAGCGAATTAAGCTGCTCTGTAAGACGGTAAACATAAACCATGATTTCCTTGCCCAGGCGGGTAGGTGAAGCAGGCTGACCGTGAGTCTTAGCCAGCATAGGCACATCCTTCCACTCATCAGCATAAGTCTGGAGCTGTGCAATCAGCTCTTCAACCTGCGGATTGAAGCACTCTTCCAAAGCCTCCTTTACAGAGAGAGGCACACTTGTGTTGTTGATATCCTGAGATGTCAAACCAAAATGGATAAACTCCTTGTAAGCATCCAGGCCACCGATTTTATCAAATTCTTCCTTGATAAAATACTCTACAGCCTTTACATCGTGATTGGTAATCTTCTCGATGTCTTTTACGCGCTGTGCTTCATTCTCGTCAAAATTACGATAAATGTCACGCAGACGTTCGAACAGCGAGTTGTCGAAAGAAGCAAGCTGTGGCAAAGGTAACTCGCATAGAGTGATGAAGTATTCAATCTCTACGCGTACACGATAACGAATGAGAGCATACTCTGAAAAGTAGTTAGCGAGCTGCTCTGTTTTTCCCCTATAACGACCATCAATTGGTGATATGGCAGTCAATAAATCTAAATTCATAACAATACGTATTATATATAGGGTGCAAAATTAATGAATTATCGTGAGAAAACAGAGAAAATAGTGATAAAATAATTTAAAAGCATAAAAAAAAGGTCTCTCAACATTTGTTGAAAGACCTTCACCATTGTGGGCGTTGACGGATTCGAACCGCCGACCCTCTGCTTGTAAGGCAGATGCTCT
>JAJWJX010000029.1:0-43474 GCA_021623045.1 Segatella copri
TTGTTAGGGACTTGCACCCATTAGAATAAGCTCATGCCGAGCATACAACCAAAAAGATGGTGAATCATTTACTTATGATTCACCATCTTTTTATATTAATGATAGGTTGTTAGAAAAGATAATACATGTTGTTAGAAAAGATAACATAAGTTTTTGAGACAGTTAGTATCTCCGGTCGCACAACAGCTGTTGTGCGCTTGCATAACAGCTGATATGCGCATGCACAACACCTGTTGTGCATGCGTTAGTCAACTGTTATGCGCCAACTATTATCTAAACTTTCTACATACCCTTTTATTGTTTATACAAAATCTTTGTTAATCTCGATTCGTATATACCTTAGAATGTATACTTCAAACCAACCTGGCCACGCCAGCGGCTGTAGTAATCACTATAGCTCTTGTAAGCATAAGCACCAGTGAATCGGTAAACACCACCACCCTGATAATCAACAGGAGAATAGTAGGTGCCGAAGCCATCACCATAGGTATGCCCCCAATCCTTATTCAAAAGGTTGCCCACGTTGAGGATATCGAAAGTCAACTCGATGGAGTTAATCTGACCAGCTACCTTGAAGCTGTACTTCTGACCGAAGTGAACATCGAAATGATGCTCGAATGGCAGGTTATCTGCATAACGCTCGTAGTACTCGCCACGGTGCTTGCTGAGGTAAGAATCCTCTGCAATCCACTTCTTCAACATCTCACGCTGCATCTCCTCGGTGAGCTTATCGCCATGGTTATCGCCAAACATGCGCTTGGTGAAGGTATTGTTGTTATACTTGGTTTCCTCGAAACGCATCTTGTCAATCTGTGCATCGGTTGGGATGAAGAACAGGTCATTACCCCTGGAACCATCCTCGTTCACATCACCATAATAATAATAGGTGTAAGGTGAACCGCTCTTAGCCTGGTAGATGACACCCAGAGTTGTCTTCCATTGCTTCTGATGACCATAGTCGATGTGGTAGTAAGCAGATGCCTGGATGCGGTGAGGCACGTTGTAGGCAGAGTTACCCACCTCCAAGTCGTTGCAGTCGCGATGAGTATACTGGTAAGTCCATGAACTCTTAGCCACAGAAGAACCGCCATTGGCAGCACTGCGAGAGCGGGTCCAGGTGTAACTTGCCATCAGGTCGAGACCGAAGTCGAAATGCTTCTCTGCCTTCAGAGAGAGGTTGATGGTATGACCCTTCGATGTATTGCCCAAGGCATAGACACCTGCGATAGGAGTACCCTTCACTACGCTCTGATAGAGCGGACGGTTGTCCCACTCGTAACCATACTTCTGAGAGTAGGTTTCACCACTCTGCTCCTGAGCCAGGTTCTTATAGAGAATATCATTCAATGTCTTTGAGTAGATGGCCTCAGCAGTCCAGTCGATGCCCAACAGTTCAAAGTCGAAACCGAGGTTAAGACGGAGGTTCTGGGCAAACTTGAAGTTCTTGCTGCAAACGGCAATATTCTGGTTACCGGCGGTCACCTTCATCTTATCGGCATTGGCGTTCTGCTTGCTTGGGTCGAGGATAAGCTCCAAGCCCTTGGTAGAAGAGCTGTTGCTATCGTATGAAGAAAGCTGCAGACCTGTGCCTGAGAAGTTGTTGCTTACCCAAACGAATGGGATGCGACCGGT
This sequence comes from Segatella copri, assembly GCA_021623045.1. Taxonomy (GTDB): domain Bacteria; phylum Bacteroidota; class Bacteroidia; order Bacteroidales; family Bacteroidaceae; genus Prevotella; species Prevotella copri_T. The sequence goes on from JAJWJX010000029.1 coordinate 1,633, forward strand.
GAAGACACCTGCACCACCACGGAGGATGAACTTACGGTCGTTATTGATGTCCCAACGGAATCCCACACGAGGAGATACCATAGGAGAGAAGTTGAGCTTATCATTGGTCTTCATGCCCCAACCCATCTTCTCTGACAAGGTGTTGAACTCGGCATTCTCCATCGGAGTATCGAAGAACACAGGAATATCCAGACGGAGACCATAGGTAAGAGTGAAATTGTTGCTGGCATTCCACTTATCCTGCGCATAGAAACCGAACTGACCAGATGAGAATTCTGACGCCCAGTTAGGGTCGCCGGTTACACTTGTGTTAGCCTGTCCATATTGATACTGATTCATGTAAGCCTTGTTAGGATCCAATGTTCCAGCCATGTAATCATCGTAATAAGCCTTGAAGTTGTCATAACCCTTGAAGGTATAAGAACCGAACTTATCAGAGATGTACATGTTTTTGAAATGGTAGAACTCATTGTGGGTACCAAAGATGAAGGTATGGTTACCACGAAGCCATGTCAGGTTGTCCTCAATGGTCCAGATATCCTGGTTCAGGTAGTTAGCCTGAGAGTTGCGCTCTGTACCGATGTTCACCGTTCCGCTGCCCACACCTGTGATGGAAATCATAGGGAGGTTGGCCTTGATATCACGGCTATCGCGTACTCTTACGAAGCTGACACGGGCCTCATTGCTCACGTTTGGAGAGATACGGCTCTGAAGCTCAGCGATGAAAGAGTTGGTATTGCTCTTGTACGGATAGCTGTAGGCATAGGTGTTCAGGCTGGAAGCACTGCCGCCACCACTCAACTGCTCTGCCTTGACCAGACTCCAGCGGATGGCAAATTTATTGAACTCGTTGATGTTCCAGTCGAGTTTCAAGCCCGCCTTATCGCTCTTGGTGTAGATATCCTGGTTGCTGAAGTAGTCATTGAATGCTACGCCCTGCTTCTCAGCCATCTTCTGCAACATATTCATGATGTCCTTCGCCTGCTCGGTATTCACCTTCGAGTTACCGGAATCCACGCCATAGAGGTTAGGATACTCCTTGTTGGTACGCTCGTAGTTGGCGAAGAAGAAGAGTTTGTTCTTGATGATAGGTCCTCCGAGGGTGACACCCATGTTGTACTGAGTCTGCTTCTGATACTTAGGCGCATAACCCGTTCCATCCAGATAAGGATACTTGGTACCGATGAGGTCCTGGTTGTAGCCATAGTAATAGGCAGAACCGTGGAACTTGTTGGTACCGCTCTTGGTGATGGCATTGATGGCACCACCGGTGAAACCGCTCTGTCGCACATCGAAAGGAGCTACAGATACCTGAATCTGCTCGATGGTCTCCATAGATACAGGCTGAGCACCTGCCTGACCGCCGTTGTTACCGCTGGAAGCCAGACCGAACACGTCGTTGTTGGCCGCACCATCAATCATGAAGTTGTTGTATCGGTTGTTGGTACCGGCAAACGACATGTTACCCGAATTGGTAACTATGAGCTGAGGGTTCAAGCGAGCCACATCGGCAATACCGTGGGTGATACTAGGCATATTGTTGATCTGCTCTGCCGTCATACTGGTAGCAGCACCTGTACGGGAAGCAGCAAGACCCGCCTTACCGGAAACCACCACTTCCTGAAGCTGGTGGGCATCCTCCTGGAGCGAGCAGGAGATATTCTCCGTTTCACCGAGGCTCAGACTGACATTGTTGAAAACCTTGTCCTTATATCCGATATAAGAGATACTTACCTTGTAAGGACCACCTGGACGCATACCCTGAATGGTATAGCGACCATCTACATTTGTTACAGCACGATACACAGTACCAGATGGCTGGTGTGTAGCAGTAACTGTTGCCCCAATAACGGTTTCGCCATTGGAAGAAATTTTACCACTAATGCCCGAAGTGGTAATCTGAGCCATGGCAGCGTTCACCGTCAGGATGAGCAAAGCCAGAAGTAGTTGCAATCTTTTCTGCATGTTGTTTAAATTCTTTTGTGAATAAATAAAGAGAGAACCGCGCACCTCGTACCGTGTGCATTCACTCTTATAAACAAATATGTTGCAAATATAAACATTATTTTTGAAACAACAAGCAAAAAACAGAGAAAAATGATAGAATATACCAAAAAGATGCAAATAAACGAAAAAAAAGATGCACTTCCCTCGAGAAAGAGAAGTGCATCGGAATGATATTATACTAATGTATAGTACGATAGTCTACACAGATTCTGATTCCCAGAACTCACCCATTAATTGAAAATGTAACGGATAGAGAACTGGATAGAATAGGTAGAGTTGAAGCTTGTCAAGTTAGTGTAAGTCTTGCTCAATACATTCTTACCATCCTTTTGGAAATTGAAATGAGCAGGAGTTACAACACCTGTGTCCTTATCCTTATACTCAGCAGACCACTTCAAGGCAGAAGTATTCTTAACACTCTTGTAGAGTCCCCAGCTACTATTGAGCAAGTTGGCCAAATTCTTGATATCTACACCAAACTGAAGCGTATTCTTCTGACCACCCACATTGAGATAGAAGTTCTGGTTGAACTTGAAGTCCAACTGATGATGCCAAGGCATAACTGCACCACCACGCTCAGCATATTGTCCCTTGCGGTTCTTCAAGTAAGAATCCTGGTTGATATAATTCCAGAAATCATCACGCTGTGCATCTGCAGTATATGTAACCTCACCTGTCTTGGAATTAGTAACATCCATGAAATTCCAGTCATTGAGAGCCTCACGAGACTCTGGCACATACATCAGGGCATTAGAACCATAATCATTAACAACATTTGTACCCAAGTTATAAGAATAGCGTGTGCAGCTGTAACCATCAGCATAACCGATGTTCATGCCTTCATAAATCAAACCTACCTCAGAACCGAAATGCTTTGCATAATCCTTCTTGTAGGAAGCAGAGATAAGCAAACGGTTAGGAGCCACGTATGTACCATAACCCAACTCCATCTCGTTGTTACCATTTACAGAGTAACGGTTGTTATAGTATGCTGAGTTAACCTGATCGCCCACACCATCACTATAAGATCTAGCCTTTGAATAGGTATAAGATGCAGAGAGGTTCAAACCGAAGGCAAACTTCTTAGCCAAAGATGCAGTAATTGAGTAATAGTATGCTTTATGACCAGCATTGGTAATCATATAAGCATTCTGATACTTATTATCCTTATTGCCACTTGCACTCAATGAGTAGTAGCGACGAGTGTCACCAGGGGCAAGCTTAATGGTTTTTTCGCCTTCATAACAGTAACCCTTGTTGACTACGATAGCAGGATTAAACTCACGGCTATAGATACCCTCCAACGAGAAATCGATGTCGTAAGGTAACTTTACGTCAACAGCCAAAGAAGATTTCCATGTAGCGTTCATCTTCAAATCCTTGTCGATAATGGTTGGATTTTGAGGAGCTGGCGTAGTAGTCAACTGGCTGATTGTAAGCTGTTTCAACTGCTCATCACGAGAAGGGTTGAAAGTAGGTTCACCGAAAGAAGGGTTAGGTCCCTTTTTAGGGTCAGAAACCGTATTATAAAAATATGTGTACTGACCACAACCAGCATTACCAACAGAAGAAACTAACCATACATTAGGCAAACGACCGATAAAATAACCAGTACCACCACGAAGAACGATCTTATGGTTACCAAGGATGTCCCAGTTGAAACCTACACGTGGAGATACAGTCAATGAAGCATCAGGCAACTGATCGGTGGCATAGCTTTGCTCTGATCCATCGTTTTGCTTAAACTTGATGGCAGCAAAAGCCTTGTTGTAATTATTCTTAAGAGCTGGATAGATAGGTAATTCAAAACGTAAGCCACCAGTCAAGCGAAAACGCTCAGAGAAGTTTACCTGATCCTGAATATAAGCAGAGAACTGATTGTATTTCATCTTAGACTTGAACTGGTCACTGCCATCCATTGGGAATGTAATTCCATAAGCTGCAGGCTTACCACCGGCCTTGAAGTCTTCCATAGAACTATATACGTAATAACCAGCACAAGCTTGACCGAATCCATTGGTAATATCATTTACTTCGTATTGAAGACCAGCTGTAATATTTTGTATTCCCGCAGACCAGGAAGCCTCATCGGTAGCAACGAATGTCTTCACTTGACGAAGGTTACCCTCTGTGAATGGGTCTGGACCAAATCCCATATAATAAGCCCCATCCTTCAAGATATCAACCGTAGGGAACATGTCACCCACATATGAACGTGGCTCATCCTGATAAGAGTAAGTCGCACGAAGCACATTGTTTACGCTACCCCACTTTGAGTTCCACTCTGCAGCCAAAGAGGTAAAGTTCTTCTCCTGATAATAACGGGAACTCTCAAAATACAAACCAGAATTAGCTGTACGACCAGACTGGGATTTACCACCAGTGATAGATACGCCATCAGAGTTTCCACCTGGATAAATGTAACTATCTTTTAATGGTGTTGTAGAGCTAGAAGGAGAATTAGAATCCTTATCGTGACTCTTAGAGAAACGGAAGTTCAACTTGTTGTTCTCATTGATGTTCCAGTCGATACGAGCCAGAAACTTATAAGAAGGGGTATCAAGAGAATATCCCTGATAACGACCAGGGTTGTAACCATAGGTCTTATTGAGGAAACTGAGCATATCATCCATATCGCTCTGCAATGGGCGATGAACTGTACCAGATGCTGGAGACCACGCATCTGTAGCATTCACACGAGCTGTACCAGAAGGACCGGCAGAGATGTTGCTCTGATACTCACCATTGGCGAAGAAGAACAACTTATCCTTGATGATAGGACCACCGAAGCTGGCACCCCATGTAGTAGAGTGAGACTGGAGACGATTCAACTCATAATCGCTTACCTTGTTACCACGCAAGTGAGAGTTGGTAGTGTACATATAAGCTGTACCCTTGAAGTCATTGGTACCGCTCTTGGTCACGGCGCTGATAGCACCGCCTGTAAAATCCGCTCAAACGAACATCGTATGGAGAAGAAGATACAGAAATCTGATCCAATGCATCGAGAGAGATTGGAGATCCGTTACCAGGCAGGTTACCACCAATACCGAAGGCATTGTTGAACGCAGCACCATCGACAGTAACGTAAGACTGACGGTAGTTACCACCACCTACAGAGAAACCGCTACCAACGTTGGCACCCTGAGGAGTCAACTTCAAGAGGTCGTTCATGCTACGAGATACGGTAGGAACAGCCTCGATTTGGTCGGCATTGATACTTGTTGTAGCACCAGCACGATCGGTGCGCATGTTGTTGTTACGATTGGCTACAACTACCACGTCTTCCAACTGAGCTGCATCCTCAGCCAAAGTCTCGTTCAAGACTGTATTCTGACCAAGAGAAAGAGAAATGCCCTTTACCTGCTTGTTTTTGTAACCCACGTAGGTTACTTCCAGAACATAAGGTCCACCCGGGCGCATACCCTGAATAGAATAACGACCATCCATGTTGGTCACTGCACGATAGACTGTACCAGAAGGTTGGTGAACAGCCTTGATTGTTGCGCCAATGACATCTTCGCCATTAGCTGTAATTTTACCACTAACGCTAGATGTAGTTATCTGCGCCATTGCTGTGGATACCATAAAGGCCAGCAAAGCCACTAATAAATGCAATCTTTTCTGCATACCTTTTATTATATAAAATTATTAAAACTTGGGGATATGACCCCCTCTTATATTGTTATCGGTTGCAAAAGTAATAAAAAAATTGCTTTTATTTGTTACAAAAGCATGAAAAAAAGTGTTTTATAACATAAAAAAAAATCTGCGTTAAGCAAATAACGCAGATTTCCTTTAATTTGTTATTTATAACGGGGGTTTGCTTATAGTTTTTTCGGGGCTAAAAGCGGGGGACTGAGCTTTTATGACAGGCGATGGAATCGCCTGGAACGGAGGCTAGACGCTCTTACTCCTTTCGCTGCCAGATGCTCATCACCTTGCGACGGATGGCTACGATGTTCAGGATTGAAACTATCAGGAACAGGAGCAGACCTAGGGCGATGGCTGGGAGCATGGTGCCCTCGTCGATATCAGGGAAGAGGGTTTCGATGAAGCCCATGTAGTAATCGCGGAGGAAGAAGAGGATGATCCACGCGATAATGAGTACCACGATGTTCAGCGCGATGGTAAGCACCTGATATGGCTTTGCTACATTGTTCGGACTGTAACCTATCAGAAGAAGATTCTCTAACTTAGAAGAGTTCTTCTGTACCAGCAGATAGATGCTGAGCATCAGAATATAGAAGCTCAAAACGGAGATAACCAAACCGATAATCATCACCATCGATACCATCATGCGGAGGAAATAGGTAGTTTTCTCTGCATCCAGTTTGTCTGTCTCTACCTCATAACCATTATCATCCAAGTATTTGGTGATGTTCTCGTCTCCCGGGTTTCCTACCTCTACGATGAGGCGGTTAGGATCACTCTTCTGGTTTGGCGCAAATTCCTGATTACTCCAGTCCATGAATGCCTGAGGAACGAGGATGGTGTTGAGTCGCGAAGAGAAACCGATAACCTTTCCCTTGAACTGCTCTTTCTTGCCGCCAGCCTGAATCTGGATATTGAAATCGATCATGCCCATCAGTCCATCGCTAATCTTTGGCAGCGAATGACTCTGGGCGAAACCGAAGTTATACATATTAATATAGGTACGCGGGAGGATGATTGGCACCTCCTGAGTTCCCGGCGTATATTTCCAGTCCTTGAGCGGCACATCAACAAAACCGTCAGGCACACTCTCGAAGAAGAGTTCGCTATTCAGAACGTTCACTCCATTCACTCCCATCTGTGCATCTACCTTATATTCAGTAGAGGTGAATTTTCCTATCTTCTTTACAAACTTCTGGTCTCCGATTTCATCTATTTCAGAACCGGAGAAGGTATTGGAACGGCCGCTGATGGTATTTCCCATACCTATCTTCTTGCTCATGATGAGGTAGTCGGCTTTCATGAAACTGTCTTGCTGAGTGAAGACAGGCAGCACGTCTTTATAAAACTGAAAGCCGAAAAGAACGATGAGCATACCGAAGAGATTGGCGAAGGCAAAGCCCGCAAACTGAGGTATGCTGATATGCTGACGCAATAATTTCCAAACCAGATTCATTTTTTAAATGTTTAGTGTTGAATGTTAAATGTTAAATTACAACTTAAATGTATGCTCGTAGGGCAAGTCCATGTGCTTACCGATACTGGTTACGATGACGCCAGCCCCCTGCTCCTTCGCTTCGGTCATCATGATATCTGCCATGATGCGCGAATTGTTGTCGTCGAGGTGACTGATAGGCTCATCAGCCAGAATGAAGTCAAAAGGCTGACAGAGCGCACGCATCATTGCCACACGCTGCTGCTGTCCGAACGACATTCTGCCGATTTTGGCATCTACCTTATCAGCAATACCGAGCATATCAAACCATTTAAGAATCTGCTCACGCGTCTTGAATCCGGTTATTTTGTTCTTAATTTCTACATTCTCCAGGGCAGTAAGCTCAGGGAAGAGACGGAGTTCCTGAAAGAGATGGCTGATGTGACGCTTGCGCATCTCTACCCAGTCTTTCACCTTATAGTTGGCGGTAACATCATTGTCGAACATCACGCTTCCGCTGTAGTCGTGACGATAGCCGAGCACATAGCTGCAGAAAGTACTCTTTCCGCTGCCACTCTCTGCCTCGATAAGATAAAGATGACCTTTCTCGAAGGTAACATCCTGCTTCCATATCTCCGAATCCAGGTCGTTGCGCTGGGCGAAGACCTGCGGGAGAACGGAATGAAGCTGAATCTTTTCCACTTTTTTTATGTTTAATGTTTAATCTTTTACCTTTAAAATTAGGACTTTTTTGGGGGACTAGCGATAGAATCGCTAGGAACGGGGGCGCAGAGAGAGAGGGAGGGGTAAGGTTCTTTTTACCCTTTTACCTTTTTACCCTTTTACCTTTTTACCTTTAAAGTATAGACCACCGAAGTAAGATTTCCGAAGACTGGGGTGAGCAGACCGGTTACGGTTGAAATGGCATCATCCTTGCCCGAGCCGTCACTATCAGAACTCTTGGCTAGATTGATGACCATTGCCAGTTTCTGACCTACGATGAGCTTCTGAATCTTTGCATCTATCGGATGATTGCTTGGCTTTACGGCATATTGCGCCATCAGCTGGTCGCTGCCGCTAAAGAACTGCTTGTCGTCTGTTACACCGAAATAGAACGAGGTCTTGCCGTCGGTATAGAAGTAAGCATTCTTGCCCCAATTGGCAATCTTCGCACCAGCCGGGCATGAAGTTTTCCAATAATCAACATCGCCCAACCACTTGGCATGCGACAGTTTAGCAGCCATCGTCATCTGCATATTGTTATCTGTAAGCGAAGGCATCACGATAGCCATATCCCCATCCACACTACGGATGATATTATCCATGTCGATGGCCTGGTTGATACCCATCAGGAGAGTCTGAAGACTGCGGTTGCTCTGCATCATCGGCAGGAACTGCTCGCCCTTTACGTTCATGAAGATACCCGCCAGGGCATCAGCAGGCATCGACTTGACGTAGCTGCCTTTAATCGGACGATAGGTTTGAGCCGCCTTCTTCAGGGCCTCATCTATTTCTTTATTAAAGGAGAAGGTTTCTCCCTTCACCTGCAAGATGCCGTCTTTCACGTTCATCTCGGCAGCAATTACTACCTGCGAAGGGTCGGTATCTTTAGGAGTACCAAGGGTAAATGGAGCTACGAACTTCTCCGGCAGCGCCTGAGCCTGAGCCACCATAGCCATAGGCGAAGTGATGGTTTCCAGACGCTCGAACATAGGCGATGCGGTGATACCTTCGCCCTCATCAGCCTTCAGATATTTCACCATCTGCTGCTGAAGCTGGGCCTGCGCATCGGCTACAACCGGTCCCATAACGAGGAGTGCCTGATCAGAAAAGCCGACCAGCCACGAATCTTTCAATACAGAGAAATGAAAGCCTTTGCGCTCTTTCACCTCTGTAGCGATATGCTGTTTGGCAAGCGAGGCAAGCCAGTCTTCCACATCGCCCTCATCGCTCACCTTGGCACAAAGTCCGAGGTTGCCATCAGCACTCTCAAAGAGGAATATCTTCTCAGAGATGTCGATGCCACACTTCGATGCATCTTCAACGTGCAACAGAGACTTGAGCATTCCCGCCTTGTCTTCATCGCTTTTGCCGGATGCCATCTGCTGCATATCAACAGAGATGAGCGCAGTACTTTTCTTTGGAATGGCATTGAGATAGTCAGTGCCCGAGCATGAGCTCAGCAATCCCAATACGACTGCCAAGCACATGAACATCAAACTCTTATACAATCTTTTCATCACACTAGTAAATATTATAAAGCTCTTGCCAGATGGCACATGTTGACAGCCACCAATCCTGCTGTTTCCGTACGGAGGCGACTGGTGCCAAGCGAAACACTCTCATATCCGTTTTCCAGGGCCAGTCTCACCTCATCGATAGAGAAATCGCCCTCAGGTCCTACCAGCACGGTGATGTCATCGGCACCCTCCTGGGCTGCTCCGGCAGAATCATCAGCTGGACATGACTTGGAAATCTCGGCAAAAAAGTCTTTCTTTTCTATCTCCTCATAACAATGGCAGATAAACTTTCTGCCATTGCGGGGAGCCGTAATAAAATCTTTAAAGTTCTGCAGTTCGTTGACCACAGGTTTCCAAGCCTTGTGGCTCTGCTTGACGGCAGAAACCACAATCTTGTCTATGCGGTCTATGCGGATGACCTTGCGTTCAGAGAACTTGCAGTTGAGGAAAGAGATTTCATCGAAGCCGATTTCCGTAGCCTTCTCTGCCATCCATTCAATGCGGTCCATCATCTTTGTTGGGGCGATGGCCAGGTGAATGTGTCCGCGCCAGGCAGGCTGCTGCGGCATAACCTCCTTCACCTCATAGATGCACCGTTTGTTGGTAGCCAGCGAAACTTCTGCACGGTAGAACACCCCCTTGCCATCCATCAGGAACAATTCGTCCCCCGCCTGGATACGCAAAACCCTGAGTGCATGAGTAGCCTCTTCCTGAGGCAGTTCTGTCTGTGTAGCCGCATCTGGCACATAGAAAAATCTAACTTCTTTCATTTCCTCTTATTGTTTCTTTTTCTGTTATTCCGTAAGAATATCCTTTAATTATTCACTTTTTTTGCCTTTGCGGCGCTCTATCTCATCGCGAATGGCTGAGGCTGTTTCGTAATCTTCTTCATTAATGGCACAATCCAATGCTTTTTCGAGCATCTGGTCTGGCAAAGCCGAAATAGGTACCGCACAAGAAGCCGAGCTCATATCATTTTTATTAAAAGGAGTAGAAATTTCCTTTATAACCAGCTCTGTTGTATACATTTCTATATCCGCAGCCACAGACAACAACACAGCCTGGTCAGTCTTGATGCTCATACGTTCATTTGTGATTTTATTCACAAGAGTAGCATATACTCCCCTCTCTGGCGTAGCATCGAATTCGAGATAGAAATCGTCTACATTTTGCCTGTCAAATAGTGTCCAAAGTACAGAGATCACATCATTTTTAAAATCAGAAGTTTTCGAATTACATGCCTTCAGCTGCTCTGCTACATATTCATTAGTCATAATAGACAAAGCTCTTTTTTCGGATTCGTCTACCAAACTAATAATACATGTTCCGGAAGCTTCCGGAATGCCAAAGCAGGCAGCGAGTTTAAGTTTGTACAACATCATTATGTACCCTTTCTTTATTTAAATTTATTTATATTCTTACGTAACATTCTGTTTTTACTCTCGCGTTGAGTATGACACTTTTTCTTCCTTATTTCTGTTCTTTCTTCGGACGGAAGAGGACAGCAAAGGCTACTGCTACCACGAGCGCATAACCGGCAAAGATGAACCAGCAGGTTTTCCAGTCACCCATCAGGTAGCCATCATCTGTCCAGTGGCAGTAATGGTTGATGACCATACCTGCGAGAATGGTTCCGATAGATGCTCCCAGACCGTTGGTCATCAGCATGAACAGTCCTTGAGCCGATGCTCTTACCTTCACATCACATTTCTGGTCTACAAACAGACCGCCCGACACATTGAAGAAATCGAAGGCTACACCGTAAACGATGCATGAGAGGATGAAGAAGGTAACACCCGGAAATGCAGGATTGCCCAATCCGAAGAAACCGAATCGCAAAACCCATGCCATCATGGCGATGAGCATCACAACCTTGATGCCATAACGCTTCAGGAAGAACGGAATGAGAAGGATGCAGAGCGCCTCGGCCACCTGAGAGATGGATACCAGGAGCGTAGCATTGTTAGCTGCAAAAGTATCGAGCATCGCAGGATCGCCCTTGAAACTGGTAATGAACGGAGTGGCATAGCCATTGGTTACCTGCAGACTCATACCGAGCATGCAAGAGAAGATGAAGAACATCGCCATCTCGCGGCTCTTGAAGAGTTTGAAGGCATCGAAGCCCCATGTCTCTACCCAGCTCTTTGTCTCTTTCTTCACGATAGGACAGGCTGGCAATGAGAAACAATAGAGGAAGAGAAGGATGCTGAGCACTCCCGATACCAGGAACTGATAGTGGGTATACTGGAACTTATGGGCGTTCTCGCTCAACAGGAACGAGAATGAACCGTTGTCCCAGGTAGCACAGTTCACAATCCACATCGTAAGGATGAAGCCCACGGTTCCGAACACACGGATTGGCGGAAAAGCCTTCACGGTGTCGAGCCCGTTGCTCTTCAATATACTGAATGCCGAAGTATTTGACAATGCCAATGTAGGCATATAGAAAGCCACGCTGAAGGTGTAAACGGCAATAAACATTGCCTCATTAGGAGTCTGACTAGCCTGTCCCATACCGAACAGACCTATCATGGCTGCTCCTGCCAAAAGGTGACAATAGCCCAAAAGGCGTTGTGGTTGGATATACTTATCTGCCACAATACCCATCAATGTAGGCATAAAAATAGATACGATTCCCTGGATGGTATAGAACCAGGAAATCTCGGCACCCATCCCAGCCTTGCCGAGATAGTTGCCCATAGACGTGAGATAAGCTCCCCAAACTGCAAACTCCAGGAAGTTCATCACTGCTAGGCGTACTTTCAGATTCATAGTTTAATGTCTTTTTATTATAAAATATTAGCTGCAAAGATACAAATTTTCGGGTAAAAAGCACACGATTTTGAAGATTATCCGCATGAAAGCTAGCATATTTAACAAATTATGTGTATTTTTGCAGTCGATTTCAACAGATATAAGAGAAAAGTAATATAGAAACAACAGATATGTTAGTAAAATTTTTCCTCACGTGCAATAAAATCGGGGCTTTCACGCTAGGTGGAGGCTACGCCATGATACCGATCATGGAACAGGAATTTGTAGACAAGAACCAGTGGATGGACAAACAGGAGTTCATGGATATCATGGTAGTGGCTCAGACCACTCCGGGCATCTTCGCCATCGACATGGCGAGTCATATCGGCTATAAGCTGAAGGGAGTCTGGGGAGGCATTGTGGGTGCCATTGGCATAGCCCTTCCTTCTATCATCGCCATTCTCATCATCGCCATGTTCTTCCAGCATTTCAAGGACAATTATTGGGTGGGTAAGTTCTTCATGGGTGTGCGCCCAGCCGTGGTAGCGCTCATTGCTGCACCTTGCTTCAAGATGGCAAAGACGGCAAACATCAACCGCTACAACATCTGGATTCCCGTTGTCTGCTGTCTGCTGATTGCAGCTTTCGGTATCTCCCCTATCTACATCATCATCGCAGCCGGTGTGCTGGGCTGGCTCTATGGAAAAGTAAAAAGGTAAAAAAATATAGAGATTATGCTATTTCTAAAGTTATTTCTGATATTTACCAAGATTGGTACATTTAATTTTGGCGGCGGATATGCGATGCTTTCGCTCATCCATAACGAGACGGTAGTGAAGAACCATTGGCTTACCAATGCTGAGTTTACGGATATTGTGGCTATCAGCCAGTCTACACCGGGACCTATCGGCATCAACTGTGCCACCTACGTAGGTTATACCGCCTGCCTTCACGACGGCTATCCTACCTGGGCAGCCTGTCTGGGTTCGGTATTGGCTTCGCTCTCCATCATGTGGCTGCCTTTCATCATCATGATTCTCATCAGCCGCTATCTGATTACGCACAAGGATTCTAAAATCGTAAAGGATATCTTTGCGGGACTCCGCCCTGCCATCATCGGACTGATAGCTGCAGCCGCCGTTCTCCTGATGAATAAAGAGAACTTCGGATCACCAACCGACAATCCGTTTGTCTTCGGAGCAAGCATCGTGCTGTTTCTGGCTGCTTTCTACTTCACAAAATTCAGAAAGACCAACCCTATCCTGCTGCTTTTCATCTGCGGTATCATCGGAATGGTTATCTTCTAAACATCGCCCTGCGGTCTGAACCAACGGCCTTCAGCCGATGGGAAAGACAAGGGGCTGATGCCTTCAGATAGGGACAAAAAAAATTGATTGTCTCACGACAACCAATCTTTTATTAACCTTAATAATCTAATACCATGAAAAACACGATGCAAAGGTACAAATAATCTTGTAACCTGCAATAGTTTATAGCAAAAAACTTCAAGAATTTAACTCTCCTTAAAAATTCTACCATTCCAATTAAATTTTCTTTGCACTTTTATTGCATTTACAGCCTTCTTATCGTCAGCAGACAGGAAAGGTAAAGCCAAGCGCACTACGAGGCTGTTTTCATGTTGCAGGAGCAGAGCACTCACGATTTTAAGTTCAATTTTTCCCTTGAGTTCATCAAACTTAGCCTCGCTCATCGTATCGGGTTTGGCAACAAGACCGGAAGCCAGTTGCTGCAAAGATTTTCCATCGAAAATTCTGCTGGCATCCTGCTCTTGCCAATCCTGATTAAAGAGATAGAGTTCGCTCTCCTTCTCTACTCCGGCAAAAGTCTTCACCACGCAAAGCAGCGAATCGCCGTTAGCCGATGGCAGTTTCTTCATCTGCAAAGTAGCGCTCTTGCTCGTTCTCAACTGGGCGAAATCAGCAGTCAGCGTATCCATCCCACTCGTTTCGCCTAACAGATTCTTCACTTCCGCCTTCACTCCCATCTCCTGCAGCTCAGTAAATTCCAGCCGCAGGTTGTGGTTGAGATAAGGCACAACAGAATCGGGCATCGAAACCAGCAAGTCCTTCATCGACTTGGCTTCCATACCCAAGCTTGCCATCATCAGGCAAGCGCATAATATATATTTTATCTTCTTCATCACTACAATTCCTTAGACCACTTCTTTCCCCAAGGAGTAAAGAGCCATGCAAGAAAGGCCAATGCTACTATTGAGCACACGGCAAAAGTTAAAGCTAATGTATTCATATATTTATCTTTTAGAAATTAACAAACCTATTATAAATAAAATGACAGTTAAGAAAACACCCCAAAATATCGCCCAGTAAGAATCTTCCTGATTGGTCTGAACTATACCAAACAGAGCCGCCATCCCACCTAATACCATTACAGTAAAAGTGGATTTACTCATATCAAAGAAATACTTCACTACTGTTTCTCTGACAAACTTTGCCTTTTCCTTCTCTTCTTTTGCTGCCATATTTCTCTATTTTCCGACAAAATTACGGAAAATAAATGTAACTTGCAAATGATTTGCTCATTTTCTTTCGAAATTTAACCTAAAAAAGACGAAAAAGAGGAAAGCGCTTCATTACGAAACACTTTCCTCTAATTATCTAATCATTAATCGTACATTCTTCTTTCTTAAGAGATTTACTCCTCAACAGCAGCCTGCGCCGCCGCAAGTCTGGCGATTGGCACGCGGAATGGAGAGCATGAAGCGTAGTTCATGCCAACCTTAGCGCAGAACTTAACAGATGATGGCTCGCCACCATGCTCACCGCAGATACCTGTGCGCAGGTTAGGACGGGTAGCACGACCATTCTCAACAGCCATCTTGATGAGCTGACCAACACCCTCCTGGTCAAGAACCTGGAATGGGTCTACCTTCAAGATCTTCTTCTCCATGTAGGCAGGGAGGAAGGAAGCAATGTCATCACGAGAGTAACCGAAGGTCATCTGTGTCAAGTCGTTAGTACCGAATGAGAAGTACTGAGCCTCCTCTGCAATCTGACCTGCTGTAAGGGCAGCACGAGGAATCTCAATCATAGTACCAATCTCAAATTCTACCTCTACGCCGTACTCAGCGAATACTTCCTTAGAAGTAGCGAGGATGATAGACTTCTGCTGCTTGAGCTCCTGAACGGTACCGATGAGCGGAACCATGATTTCAGGACATGGGTTGTAACCCTCCTTCTTCAACTCGCAAGCTGCACCGAGGATGGCACGGGTCTGCATGGCTGTAATCTCTGGGAATGTGATACCGAGACGGCAACCGCGATGACCGAGCATAGGGTTGTTCTCTGCCAGAGAGTTTACACGCTTCTTGATTTCCTCTACGCTTACGCCCATCTCCTTAGCCATGGTCTGCTGACCAGCCAAATCGTGAGGTACGAACTCGTGGAGAGGTGGGTCGAGCAAGCGGATGTTCACGTGGCAGCCATCCATTGCCTTGAGAATGCCGTAGAAGTCTGCCTTCTGATATGGGAGGAGCTTGGCAAGTGCCTTCTCGCGACCCTCTACTGAGTCTGCCAGAATCATCTCACGCATAGCTACAATCTTCTGATCATCGAAGAACATGTGCTCTGTACGTGTCAGACCGATACCCTTGGCGCCGAATGCACGGGCTACCTCAGCATCGTGTGGAGTATCTGCATTGGTACGGATTTCCATCTTTGTATACTTGTCGCAGAGATCCATCAACTCCTTGAAGTCGCCTGAAAGTTCTGCAGCCTTTGTCTCAATCTGTCCTGCGTAAACCTGACCTGTAGTACCGTTCAGAGAGATGTAATCACCCTCCTTGTAAACTACGCCCTCGATCTCTACAGTCTTAGTCTTGTAATCTACGTTGATAGAGCCGGCGCCTGATACACAGCACTTGCCCATACCACGGGCTACAACGGCAGCGTGAGAAGTCATACCACCACGAGCGGTAAGGATACCCTCGGCAGCTGACATACCAGCGAGGTCTTCAGGAGATGTTTCGATACGAACCATGATGACCTTCTTGCCGTCCTCATGCCATTCCTGAGCATCGTCAGCGTGGAATACGATCTGACCGCAAGCAGCACCTGGAGAAGCAGGGAGACCCTGAGTGATGACCTTAGCTTTAGAGAGAGCCAGCTTATCGAATACTGGGTGCAAAAGCTCATCGAGTTTCTGAGGCTCACAGCGGAGGATAGCAGTCTTCTCATCGATCATACCCTCGTGGAGGAGATCCATGGCAATCTTCACCATAGCTGTACCTGTACGCTTACCGTTACGGGTCTGGAGGAACCAGAGTTTGCCTTCCTGTACGGTGAACTCCATATCCTGCATATCGTGATAGTGGTGCTCCAACTTATCCTGCAGCGCGTCGAGTTCCTTATAGAGCTCAGGCATAGCCTCTTCCATAGAAGGATACTTGGCAGCACGCTCCTCTTCAGAGATACCGGCACGCTCAGCCCAGCGCTGAGAACCAATCTTTGTAATCTGCTGTGGAGTACGGATACCAGCTACCACGTCCTCACCCTGTGCATTGATAAGATACTCACCATTGAAGAGATTCTCACCATTACCAGCGTCACGTGAGAAGCAAACACCTGTAGCAGATGTATCGCCCATGTTACCGAATACCATCGCCATGACAGAAACAGCAGTACCCCACTCATCAGGAATACCTTCCATCTTGCGGTAGAGAATAGCACGCTCGTTCATCCAAGAACGGAACACAGCGCAGATAGCGCCCCAGAGCTGATCGATTGGGTTGGTAGGGAAATCCTGACCGGTCTGCTCCTTGATGGCAGCCTTGAAGAGTTCAACGAGCTTCTTGAGCGACTCTACAGAGAGGTCCTTGTCAAGTGTAACGCCCTGCTCTTCCTTCACCTTTTCGATGATAGCCTCAAATGGGTCGATATCTTCCTTGTTTACAGGCTTCAATCCCATAACGACGTCACCGTACATCTGTACGAAACGGCGATATGAATCGTATACGAAATGAGGGTTACCGGTCTTCTTGACCAATCCCTCAGCTACTTCGTCATTCAAACCGAGGTTGAGGATGGTATCCATCATACCAGGCATAGATGCACGTGCACCAGAGCGCACAGATACGAGGAGCGGATTCTCTACAGAACCGAACTTGCTGTTCATCAAAGCCTCAGTATGAGCCACAGCAGCCATCACTTCGTCCTGAAGAAGTTCCTTGATTTTTTCCTCACCCACTTCATAATATTCATTACAAGTGTCTGTAGTAATGGTGAAACCTGGAGGAACAGGTACACCAATCAGGTTCATTTCGGCAAGGTTTGCGCCTTTACCACCAAGTACTTCTCGCATTTGGGCATTGCCTTCTGCTTTTCCGTTTCCGAATGTATAAACTCTTTTTTCGTTCATAATTGTTATAGGTATAATATTTTATTCCGTTTAACGTTGGTAATTATTAATTGTAATGCAAAGATACGATTTTTATTTGATACTACCAAACTTTTATACGCTTTTTTGCTATCTCGAGATTACATTTTATACTGTTGACGCACACACGGGCAGAAATTTAACAATCCAGAATCCTATAGGAAGAAATGTGACGAATTTGAAAGTGCACTTCCCGAGATTTCGGACTGTATTACGATGCCTTTTACACCCCTGGCGATGCCCCCGAAACTGCGTCCCGACGTAGCGATGGCTACGTGGCGACGTACGAAAGATTGCGTCGCGACGTAGCAACGGCTGCGTCGGGACGCAGTTTTAAAGGTAAAAGGGTAAAAAGGTAAAAAGGTAAAAAAGGATTTAAAGGTAAAAGGATTGTGGGGCGATAACAAAAGTAACAAAAGTAACAGGTAACTTCTGATGTAAAAATGTGAATGTGAATGTGAATTTGAAATGTAAATGAATGCATGTAATGATATTAATATCATTTAATTCTAATATAATAAGGTACGCGCGTACGTACAATTAAAATATATATTATCAAAAATCATCAATAAACAGCCATAACAAAAGGATACACATGACAGTCCGTTCTCTTCACTTACATTTCAAATTCACATTCACATTCACATTTTCACCATTACAAGCACAGAATGTTACCTGTTACTTTTGTTACTTTTGTTATCGCCCCGGCAATCTTTTACCTCTTTACCCTTTTACCTTTTTACCTTTAAAAGCAAATAATTCGGGACAACTCTTGCATTTCTCATAAAATTGCAGTATCTTTGCACCCATAAAAAAATACAAAACATTATTATGGCAAGAAAACGTAAACCATTACCTCTGTTAGAGAACATCACCATCGAGGCAGTAGCAGCCGAGGGTAAGTGCATCACACGAGTAGACGACCAGGTCGTCTTCGTACCATTCTGTGTGCCAGGCGATGTTGTCGACTTGCAGGTAGTAAAGAAGAAACATAAGTATTGCGAAGCCAAGGTGGTTCGCTTCATCAAGAAGAGCGAGGTGCGACAGGAGCCTATGTGCGAGCACTTCGGCATCTGCGGCGGATGCAAATGGCAGAACCTGCCTTACGAAGAGCAGATCAAGGCTAAGCAGAAGCAGGTGGAAGACCAGCTCACCCGTATCGGAAAGATTGAACTACCTGAGTTCCGCCCTATCATGGGTAGCGTGAAGACCCAGGAGTACCGCAACAAGATTGAGTTCGGATGCAGCAACAAGCGATGGTTCACCGCCGAGGAACTGGCTCAGTTCCCACAGAAAGAGGATGACACCGTATCTTCACTCAAGGAGCGCCACGCCCAGAACGCCATCGGTTTCCATATCACCGGAGCCTTCGACAAGATTTATCCTATCAAGAAGTGCTGGCTGATGGATGACCTCTGCAACGAAATCCGCAACTTCGTCTTCGAATATGCTGATTCTCACGACTATACCTTCTACGATCTCCGCGAGCAGCACGGTTTGCTCCGCAACATGATGATCCGCAATTCGAACACTGGAGAGTGGATGCTCGTCTTCCAGTTCCACTACGATGAGGAGGGCGATGAGCAGAGAGCATTGGAACTGATGCAGCAGGTGGCTGACAAGTTCCCTCAGATTACATCACTCATGTACGTGGATAACCAGAAGGGCAACGACACCATCAACGACCTGGAACTCAGCCTCTTCAAGGGCAACGACCACATCTTCGAACTGATGGAAGACCTGAAGTTCAAGGTAGGCCCGAAGAGCTTCTACCAGACCAATACCGAGCAGGCTTACCACCTCTACTGCGTGGCTCGCGAGTTTGCCAACCTTACCGGAGATGAGCTGGTTTACGACCTCTATACCGGCACCGGAACCATCGCCAACTTCGTGGCTCACAAGGCAAAGAAGGTAATCGGTATCGAGTACGTGCCAGAGGCCATAGAGGATGCCAAGGTGAATTCTCAGGTGAACAACATCGAGAACACCCTCTTCTATGCAGGCGACATGAAGGATATTCTGACCAACGATTTCATCGCGCAGCACGGTCGTCCTGATGTCATCATCACCGACCCTCCACGTGCCGGAATGCACCCAGACGTAATAAACGTGATTCTGAATGCAGCCCCAAAGCGCATCGTATACGTAAGCTGCAACCCGGCTACCCAGGCACGCGACCTGCAGCTGATGGATGCCCAGTATAAGGTAGCAGCCGTACAGCCGGTGGATATGTTCCCTCATACCCCTCACGTAGAGAACGTGGTACTGCTCGAAAAGAGATAAACCTAGAAATCAAAATAGAAACAAGATGAAAAAGAGTATCATCCTGGCGCTCATGGCTGTAGCTTCACTCTCAGCCAGCGCCCAGCAGAAGCAGACCATCGAAATACCATCATGGTTGAGCAACGTGAAATTGTCGGGTTATGGAATGACCCAGTATCAGTACAGCGGACAGAAAGATGCCGAATCCAACTCATTCAACATCCGTATGGCGCGTATCTCTCTCGAAGGTCGCATAGCAGGCGACTTCTACTGGAAGACTCAGATTCAGTTCAACGGCAACACCTCTACTCTCGGTTCCAGTCCGAGAATGGTGGATTTGTTTGCAGAATGGCAGAAATATGAATACTTCAAGGTGAAAATCGGTCAGTTCAAGAACCCGTTCACCTTTGAGAATCCGATGCACCCTATCGACCAGGGCTTCATGGGATATTCACAGAACGTGAGCAAGCTGGCCGGTTTCAGCGACCGTGCCGGAGAACATGCATCCAACGGCCGTGACATCGGTCTTCAGTTACAGGGTGATTTCCTCAAGAATGCCAACGGCAGAAACCTGCTGCACTATCAGATTGGTGTGTTCAACGGACAGGGAACCAATACCAAGGACGTTGACCAGCAGAAGAATGTGATTGGTGGTGTATGGGTTATGCCTGTAAGCGGCATGCGCATCGGTGCCTTCGGATGGACCGGTTCTTATGCAAGAAAGGGAACCTGGACCGACGAGCATGATGCCTCCTATACTGCCGACATTCAGAAACGCTCTGGCGTTCGCAAGCTCAGCCAGAACCGCTACGCCTTCTCCTTCGAATACAAGAAAGACGGCTGGACCGTACGTTCTGAGTATATCCACTCTACCGGCAAGGCTTTTGACAAGAGCATCACCAACTTCAACGATGCCAACGCCAAGGACTGCAATCTGAATGCAAAAATCGGCGACAAGGCACAGGGTGTATATGGATTGGTTATCGCCCCATTGGCTCAGCTGCCAAAGAACAGCCGTATCGACGTGAAGGCGCGTTACGACATGTATCAGCCTAACGGCAAGAGCAATATGCAGAGGACCCAGTATGAGGCAGGTTTGAACTTCCACATCGGCAAGCGAATCTCTATCCTTACCGAGTATGCGCTCATCAACGACAAGACACTCGCGAAGCATAATTACTCCATGGCAGATGCCGAGGTTTGCTTCAGATTCTAACACGCCCTGAACCAACGGCCATTGGTCGAAGCAAAAGGTTAAGGGCAGAAGGAAGATTGCCCCACACGCCCTGAAAGGGCAGAAGCTCCTAGCCCAGGGCAGCGCCCTGGGTATTATTGGCATATACAAAAACGCCCTGTAAGGGCAAAAGCTTTAAAAACATTAGAAAGCTTTTGCCCTTACAGGGCGACTTTGTTGATTGCGTTTTCAACCCAGGGTGTTGCCCTGGGCTAGGAGCTTCTGCCCTTTCAGGGCGTGTGGGGCAAACGATCTTAGCGTGTGGGGCGAACGATCCTAGAACGAATAAGAGAAACCTACTGACATGAATTCCTTAAACTGCCAATAGCTATCATCATCCTTGCGCGCCACACCATCGTCGAAACGCGGATAGAGGAAGATGTTGGTAGAAATATAGCGGTTAAACTGGAAGGTAATGGTGTTTTCCCACTCTATTTCTGCACGCTTGTAAGTGGTGTATCCCCAGAGACGGGTCTTCCACTTGATATTATCCGCTATCTGCCACGACAGGTCGAAGGTACACTCAGAACCGTAATCGGTCATGCCATGCTTCCCCTCATCCAGTCCGTACCGCGTAGCCAGCGACGCTCTGCCCACATACTTCCAGTTGAAAGCCAGAGGAGCCAGATGGGCACTACCCTTCAGGCGGTGATTGAACCAGTCTACATTATAATCCATACCGACAGAGAGATTCAGATTGAATGGCGAGAAGAAATCGGAATAAACCGTCTTATCGTTACTCTTGTAACCATGCGTAAACTGAGTCTGGCCAATCAGCTGGATGGTATAATACCACTTCTTGGAAGCCTGCAGACCGAGTTTTCCGGTGTATCGAATCATATCATCGCTCGTTTTCAGCGTATGAACCGTATCACCCTTCGAAGTCTGATAACCCAGACGCATCTCCACCTTATTATCCCATTTCACCTTCTGCTTGTTATTGTAGTTGGCAAACATCGTCACTCTTCCGAGCACCGAATAATTACTCTCACCACCCTTATACCAGTTGTCAGAAACATAGTTTTGCAGGAACTGGAGATAATAATCGCCACCTATGGTCCAGAAGTTAGGACGGGTGATGATGATATCCATCGGCGCCGCATCCACCTCAATCGCCTTCGGAGCCACCTGCTCTACGATGTCCGGATGATTCTTCTTCGGTTTGCTCTGCGCAGCCAGCGGTGCCCCCACCTCCTTGAGATGAGACTCAGTATTGCGCACCAGGTCGGGACGCTTGAGATATACCTCCATCAGCGTCTGGTCGAGCATCGTTCCGAGCGAATCCTTCACCCCATCCTGAGGTTTGAGTCGCAACATGCGGGCTGCCGGCCCATGATAGAACGTGAGCGGCGTGAAGAGCTGAGCATATCTGCTATCCTTCGAATCCATCTTCATGGAATCGATGCGCTGACGGCACTTCAAGAGCGAATCGGCATAGATTTCAGCCAACCTGTTCTTCGATGCCTCTCCGGGCTCCACCTTCTTCAATTTGCGCTGGGCAGAAACAGGCGTAAGAGCCGAAAGGAACGCAAGAACGAGTATTCCAAATTTTATTTTCATACCTTATTTTTATAAATTTGGGCACAAAGGTAATAAATAATTCATAAATCTATGCCCTTTATTAGAAATATTTTTGCTCATTTCACAAAAATGTCGTAACTTTGCACCCAAATTATTCTAATTTAAATTATAAATATCGTGGCTGAAACAAAGTACATCTTCGTAACTGGTGGTGTGGTTTCTTCTTTGGGTAAAGGAATCATATCTTCATCCATCGGTAAACTTCTTCAAGCAAGAGGTTACAACATTACTATCCAAAAGTTTGACCCATACATCAACATCGACCCGGGTACGCTGAACCCGTATGAGCATGGTGAGTGCTACGTAACGGTAGATGGTATGGAGACCGACCTGGACCTCGGACACTACGAGCGATTCACCGGCATTCAAACTACGAAAGCGAATTCTCTCACCACTGGTCGTATCTACAAGGCAGTCATCGACAAGGAGCGTCGTGGCGATTATCTCGGCAAAACCATCCAGGTGGTGCCTCACATCACCGACGAGATCAAGCGCAACGTGAAGTTGCTCGGCAAGAAGTATCACTATGACTTCGTGATTACCGAGATTGGCGGAACCATCGGCGACATAGAGAGCGCCCCTTACATGGAGGCTATCCGACAGCTGAAATGGGAGCTGGGCAAGAACGCCATCAACGTTCATCTTACCTATGTGCCTTATCTGAAGGCAGCAGGCGAGTTGAAGACAAAGCCTACCCAGCACTCCGTAAAGGAACTGCAGAGCGTAGGTATTCAGCCAGATATCCTGATTCTCCGCACCGAGAAACATCTCGAAGAGGGAATCATGAAGAAGGTAGCCAGCTTCTGTAACGTAGACTTGGACTGTGTGATTCAGAGCGAAGATCTTCCTAGCATCTACGAGGTGCCTGTAAACATGCAGAACCAGGGCCTCGACACCGCCATCCTCCGCAAGATGGGCGAGCCTATCGGCGAAACACCTGCGCTGGGGCCTTGGAAGACATTCCTCGACCGCAGAAACAAGGCTACAGAGGTGGTAAACATCGGTCTCGTAGGCAAGTACGACCTGCAGGATGCATACAAGAGTATCCGCGAGAGTCTCTCGCATGCCGGTACCTACAACGACCACAAGGTGAAGATTACCTTCATCAACTCAGAATATCTCACAGAAGAGAACGTGGCAGAACAGCTGAAGGGACAGGATGGTATCGTCATCTGCCCAGGATTCGGCCAGCGAGGCATCGAGGGCAAGATTATCGCCGCCCACTATACCCGCACCCACGACATCCCTACCTTCGGCATCTGCCTGGGTATGCAGATGATGGTCATCGAGTTTGCCCGCAACGTATTGGGCTACAAGGATGCCAACTCACGCGAGATGGACGAGAAGACTCCACACAATGTCATCGACATCATGGAGGAGCAGAAGAACATATCAAACATGGGTGGAACCATGCGTCTAGGCGCTTACGAGTGCGTACTGAAACAGGGTTCACGCGTGTTCAATATCTATAAGAAGGAGCATATCCAGGAACGCCATCGCCACCGCTATGAGTTCAACAACGAGTTCCAGCAGGAATTTGAGAAGAACGGCATGATGTGCGTAGGCAGAAACCCTGAGAGCGACCTGGTAGAAATCGTAGAAATCCCAGGCTTGAAGTGGTACGTAGGTACACAGTATCATCCTGAATACCAGAGTACGGTGCTGAAACCACATCCACTGTTCATGGATTTCGTAAAGACAGCAATAGAAAACAAAAAGTAAATATTAGGAGTTAAAGGAGTGATCCCCTTTACTCCTTTAATTTCAAATTTTAAAAATGAACAAGAACAACATTATCGGTTTCCTCCTGATTGCCGTAGTGCTGATTGGCTTTAGCTGGTATAACCAGCCATCTGCCGAAGAACAGAGAACGGCATTCGTTCAGGACTCCATCGCCAAGGCTAAACATGCCGAGATGGAAAAGGCCAGCAAGGCTGCCGCTGCTAAGCGCCAGACTAATGCCAAAGCAAAGGTTGAGGCAGACTCAACCGCCCTCTTCTATTCGGCACTCAAAGGCCAGGCTAAGAAGATTGTATTGAAAAACGAGAAGGTAGAATTAACACTCAACACTAAGGGTGCTACTGTAGAGAAGGCTGTCATCAAGGGCTATGTGGGACACAACCTGCAGGTGAAAGACGGTTCGGCTGATGCCAAGGACGTGACCCTCTTCGACGGTAACGACCAGAGCCTCAAGTTCATGCTCGAGGCGAAGGAGGCCAACATCATCACCAGCGATCTCTACTTCACTCCATCCAACGTGACCGACAAGTCTGTCACCATGACCGCTGTGGCTGGTGAAGGCAAGACGCTCACCCTGACTTATACATTGGGCAATGACTACATGCTGCACATGAGCCTTCAGGCAAATGGCATGGCGGGGCTGTTCTCACCTAATTATAATAAGATGGATGTTGACTGGAGCGACAAGGCACGCCAGCAGGAACGTGGTTTCATGTTCGAAAACCGTTACACTACCCTCACCTACCATAATGCAGAAGGCGGTACCGACCACCTCAACGAAGGTAGCGAGAAGATTGACGAGAAGATAGAAGAAGCCATCGACTGGGTATCGTTCAAGAACCAGTTCTTCTCTGCCATCATCGTAGCAAAGGATAACTTCGAGAAGGACGCCTTCATGACTTCTATCCCTCAGGAGAAGGGTTCGGGCTATCTGAAGCAGTTCCAGGCTAAGATGAAGACAGCTTTCGACCCAACCGGTAAGAAGGCATCTGAGTTTGAGTTCTACTTCGGTCCTAACGACTTCCAAATTCTGAAGAATACCGAGAAGGAAAGTACCTTCGGCAAGGACTTGGAATTCCAGAAGCTCGTATACCTGGGATGGCCTATCATCCGTTGGATCAACCGTTTCTTCACACTCTACGTATTCGACTGGTTGAGCAACGTGTTCCCAATGGGTATCGTATTGATTCTCATCACCTTGCTCCTCAAGCTCATCACCTACCCTATGGTGAAGAAGAGCTACATGAGTTCAGCCAAGATGCGCGTGCTGAAACCAAAACTCGAAGCTGCTACAGCTCAGTACAACAAGCCTGAGGACCAGATGCAGAAGCAGCAGGCGATGATGGCGGAATATGCCAAGTATGGTGTAAGCCCATTGTCAGGATGCTTGCCTATGCTGATTCAGATGCCGGTTTGGGTTGCGATGTTCAACTTCGTGCCTAATGCCATCCAGCTTCGTGGTGAGAAGTTCTTGTGGATGAACGACTTGAGTACCTTCGATCCAATCATCGAATGGAACACCAACATCTGGCTGATTGGCGACCACTTGAGTTTGACCTGTATCCTGTTCTGTGTAGCCAATCTGTTGTACTCTTGGATGACCATGCGTCAGCAGCGCGACCAGATGGTAGGTCAGCAGGCAGAGCAGATGAAGATGATGCAGTGGATGATGTATCTCATGCCATTGATGTTCTTCTTCATGTTCAATGACTACTCAGCCGGTCTGAACTTCTACTACTTCATCTCATTGTTCTTCAGTGCCGCTATCATGTGGACCCTGCGCAAGACTACCGACGACGAGAAACTCCTCGCCATCCTTGAGAAGCGCTATCAGGAGAACAAGAACAACCCTAAGAAGGCAAGCGGCCTGATGGCAAGAATGCAGGCTCTCCAGGAGATGCAGCGCAAGCAGCAGGAAGAGATGATGCGCAAGCAGGCAGAACTGAACGAGAAAAAGAATAATCTCGGAAAATAAAGATTAACAGATAAAAATGAAAGCGTAATGGATTACCCGGAAAAGGTGTTCATTACGCTTTTTTTGTCCCCGAAAAGGTATAATTTGTTAAATGATATTATAAATTATACCTTTTCGGGGGTATTTTCATTTTTTATTCGTATATTTGCCCCCGAAAGGGTATAATATAATATTATCCCATATATAATATTACCCGATAGGGTATAAAACAACAAGAATATGAGCAATACATTATCATCATACGTCAAGGAAATGCGCAAGCAATTCGGATTGACGCAAGTAGATCTGGCAGCGAAATCGGGCGTAGGACTCAGATTCGTAAGAGAACTGGAACAGGGAAAGGAAACTTTGCGACTCGATAAAGTAAATCAGGTCCTCCTCCTGTTCGGTCAGGAAATAGGCCCCGTTCCTATCAAAAAAGAATAAAAATAAAATATCATGAAACAAGGAAAAATATATCTCTACGACCAATACGTAGGTCTGCTGACGGAAGACGAGACAGGCTTTACCTTCGCCTATGATTCAGATTATCTGGCATCGGATGGTGCGGAAGCCGTAAGTCTGACGCTTCCCTTATCCGATGAGCCCTACCACGATACCGTACTGTTCCCATTCTTCGATGGATTAATCCCCGAAGGCTGGCTGCTGAACATTGCAGAAAGCAGTTGGAAAATCAACCAGCGCGACAGAATGTCGCTCCTCCTTGCCTGCTGCAAGGATTGCATCGGAGCAGTAAGCGTGATTCCTACAAACGAATCTCCAGCAGAAGAAACGAATGGTTCATCCCAAAAACAGAAAGGAGAATAAGATATGGAGAAATGTCTATATTGTTATAAACCGCTCAAACCTGGTCAGGTAGATTACCATCCCGCCTGCGCACGCAAGCTCTTCGGCACCAAGGAAGCCCCTGTCCTACCCTACGTTAGAAAGGAAATTGGCGACCTGGCAAAACAGGTAGTGCGTGCCCAGACCACCCTCACCGGTGTACAGGCGAAGCTCTCGCTCGATGTAAATCCGGGCGGAAAGAACGAACCATCCCGCTTCACCATCGTAGGTCTTTGGGGAAAATATATCCTCAAGCCACAAACCGACCGCTACCGCTGTCTACCGGAAATAGAAGACCTCACGATGCATCTCGCCGAAGCCGCCAAGATAGCTGTGGTTCCCCACGGACTGATTCGCTTTGCCGATGGTGAACTCTGTTATATCACCCGAAGAATAGACCGACTGGATGATGGACAAAAGGTACCGATGGAAGATATGTGCCAACTGTCAGAGCGCCTTACCGAATACAAATATAAAGGTTCCTACGAGCAGGTAGCCAGACTCATCAAGAAGTATTCCGCCTTCTCGCAGCTCGACCTCGTGAACTATTGGGAAGTGGTCATCTTCTCATGGATTACGGGCAACGCTGACATGCACCTCAAGAACTTCTCGCTCTACAACAACCGCAAGTTGGGTTATGGCTTAACTCCAGCCTACGACCTCCTCTGCACGAAGATAGTTATGCCAGAAGATACCGAGGAACTCGCCCTGACGCTCAACGGAAGAAAGAGAAAGATTCAGAAATCTGATTTCGTCAAGGTAATGACCGCCTCGGGCCTCAGCGACAAGGTAATCAACAACATCGCCAAAAAGTTCCGCCGATCCATCGTGAAATGGCTCGACCTGATAGAAGCCTCCTTCCTGCCAGACAGCATGAAGAAGGAATACAAGAAACTGATCCTCAGCAGAGTTATGGCATTAAGATAATGTTTCTGTATAAAATAAAAACAAACACCCCCGAAAAGGTATAATTAATCAATCTACGAGATTAACTATAACTTTTCGGGGGCATATTGTTTAAAGCAAATTTGCTTCTTAAATAGTATCCAACCCAAATTTACTTCTTCAATACCGGCTCGCAGGTGATATCCACACCGAGCTTCTTGAAGATTTTCTGGTCTACATCACTCAGCATCACGGTGCAATGAGCCTGGCAGCCGCGAAGCTTAGGCAACTGCTCCAATGCCTTCCTGCAGTTCTCATCATTCTCTGAAAGAACAGAAAGAGCTACCAAAACCTCATCCGTATGAAGACGAGGATTGTGACCACCGAGATAATTCACCTTGGTATGCTGGATAGGCTCAATCATCGACTGAGGAATCAGCTTCAATTCATGGTCGATACCAGCCAAGTGCTTGGTAACATTCAGGAGCAAGGCTGCACTACAGCCCAGCAACTCGCTGCTATGACCGCAGATAATGGTACCTTCCTCCAACTCAATGGCAGAAGAGGTATGACCCGTCTCCTTCTTATGATTCTTGGCAGCTACCGTCACCTTGCGGTAATCAGTAGTAATCTTAGCCTGATTGAAGAGCATCTGAATCTTATTGATCTCATCTTCATTGCAAGCACCAGCCGCCATCTTGTTGGTAGCCGCATAATAACGGCGGACAATCTCATTCTTGGATGCCTCGCAGCAAGCCTCATCATCAGAGATACAGAAACCTACCATGTTCACACCCATATCCGTAGGCGACTTGTATGGATTGCTACCATAGATACCCTCGAACAGCGCATTGAGCACAGGATAAATCTCTACATCACGGTTATAGTTGATGGCTATCTTGTTGTAAGCCTCAAGATGGAACGGGTCAATCATATTCACATCGTTCAGATCGGCAGTAGCAGCCTCGTATGCGATGTTCACAGGATGCTTCAATGGGAGATTCCACACAGGGAATGTCTCAAACTTGGCATAACCGGCACGCACACCACGCTTGTTCTCATTATAAAGCTGACTCAGGCAAACCGCCATCTTACCGCTGCCAGGACCCGGCGCAGTAACAATAACCAGCGGACGCTCTGTTTCAACATAATCGTTCTGACCGAAGCCCTCGTCAGAGGCAATCAGACTCACGTTATGAGGATAGCCCTCGATGAGATAATGGCAGTAAGTCTTGATGCCCTCGCGCTCCAGACGCTGTTTGAAGGCGATGGCGGCAGGCTGGCCATTATAATGAGTGATGACAACAGAACCCACCATGAAACCACGGTTTTGGAACTCACCACGAAGGCGCAACACGTCCTCATCGTAAGTAATGCCCAAGTCGGCACGCTTCTTGTTCTTCTCTATATCGGCTGCACTAATCACGATAACAATCTCGATGCTATCGCTGATTTTCTGGAACATGCGCAGTTTGCTGTCAGGCTGGAAACCCGGCAAAACTCTGCTGGCATGATGATCGTCAAAAAGTTTACCGCCCAATTCGAGGTAAAGCTTTCCGTCAAACTGTGAGATTCTCTCCTTGATGTGTTCTGACTGAATCTTCAGATACTTCTCATTATCGAAACCTATCTTCATACTACTTTAAATAAAACTATATCGCTATTATTTTGCAAATTTGACTGCAAAAGTACAAAAAAAACTGGCTATAGAACAATGTTTTACGCAAATTATTCTTAATTCTCAAGGATTTGCCGTATCTTTGCATCTTGCAATGGGCAGCATAACATGTCATATCGCAAAAACATGAAGTTTAAAAGAAAACATAACCGACAAATGAAAAAGAATTTACGTACCGCCTCTATCTGCGTGCAGGGAGGCTATGAGCCAAAGAACGGCGAACCGATTGAAGTGCCAATTTATCAAAGCACTACTTTCAAGTATGACAACTCTGAGGAGATGGCTATGCTCTTCGACCTGAAGAAGGAAGGCTACTTCTATACCCGTCTCCAGAACCCTACCAACGATGTTGTGGCTAAGAAGATTGCCGAACTCGAAGGTGGCGTGGGAGCCGTATTAACCAGCAGCGGTCAGGCTGCCAACTTCTATGCTGTGTTCAACATCTGCGAAGCGGGCGACCATATCGTTACATCTAATGAGATTTATGGTGGTACCTTCAATCTCTTCGGTGTAACCCTGAAGAAGCTCGGCATCGAGTGTACTTTCGTGAATCCGAACGATAGCGAAGAAGAAATCCAGAAGGCTTTCCGCCCTAACACCAAGGTTGTTTTCGGCGAAACCATCAGCAACCCGGGCTGCGCAGTACTCGACATCGAGAAGTTTGCACGCATTGCTCACAAGAATGGGGTGCCTCTCATCGTTGACAACACCTTCGCTACGCCTATCAACTGCCGCCCATTCGAATGGGGTGCCGACATCGTTACCCACAGTACCACCAAGTATATGGATGGTACGGCTTCACAGGTAGGTGGCGTGGTAGTAGACAGCGGCAACTTCGACTGGATGGCTCATGCTGATAAGTTCCCAGGTCTCTGCACACCGGATGACAGCTACCATGGTCTGACCTATGTGAAGGCTTTCGGCAAGATGGGTTACACCACCAAACTCGTAGCTCAGCTGATGCGCGATCTCGGCAGCATCCCGGCCCCAATGAATTCATTCATCCTCAACCTCGGTCTTCAGAGTCTCCACCTCCGTATGCGCCAGCATTGTGCCAATGCACAGAAGGTGGCTGAGTTCCTGCAGAACGATGAGCGTGTGGCTTGGGTTCATTATAGCGGTCTGGAGGGCGATGAGTATCATGCGCTTGCCCAGAAGTATATGCCAAACGGCACCTGCGGTGTTATTGCCTTCGGATTGAAGGGAGACCGCGAGACAGCCATCAAGTTTATGGATTCTCTCGACATGATCAACATCGTAACCCACGTGGCCGATGCCCGCACCTGTGTGCTCCATCCAGCGAGTCACACCCATCGCCAGCTCAGCGAAGAGCAGCTGAAGGAAGCTGGTGTTGCGCCTGACCTGATTCGCCTCTCCGTAGGTATCGAAGATGTAGAAGACATCCTCGATGATATCAAACAGGCTTTGGACAAGATTTAAGATAACTGAACTTTCGCATATGGGAAGTTAAGGGAAGTTAGAGGGAAGTTAAGAGACAAATGTCCTAAGTTTAAGCTAGAAGACTATTGTCTCTTAACTTCCCGAACGACCGTAGGGAGTGATAACTTCTTTAACTTCAAACAATTCCCTCACTTGCGAAACTTGAATAAGATAACGAAATAACATCAAAGCAACATTATAACAGTAAAATTAGAAACATGATTAAAGCTATGATTTTAGCTGCTGCGGCTCTCACGATAACAATCTCGATGCTATCGCTGATTTTCTGGAACATGCGCAGTTTGCTGTCAGGCTGAAAACCCGGCAATACTCTGCTGGCATGATAATCGTCAAAAAGTTTACCGCCTAATTCGAGGTAAAGCTTTCCGTCAAACTGTGAGATTCTTTCCTTGATGTGTTCTGACTGAATCTTCAGATACTTCTCGTTGTCAAATCCTATTTTCATAATTGTTATTATATCTTGCAATTTGAATTCAAAAATCGCCTGCAAAAATACAAAAGAAGTATCGTACTAACAAATCTTTTATCCGAAAAAAAAAAGAGAACTGCTACATATAGGCTTGCAGCAACATCTCACCCCCTACCAGGAAGGCTAAGACAAGAAAGATAAATATATACAACTGCTCCTTGAGGACAAAATCCAAGACATGAAAATGCTTGTCGTCATTCTCCTCAAGATAGTTTTTATAATCCCTCCACATGAGGGACAAAGCCCCCAATACAATGGACAATATAATACATACACCTACAATTTCGGCTAGATCAGTCGATTGTAATAAAGAAAAGCCTGTCATTTCGTAATTCATTTAAAAGTTAATAAGAATCATTATTATCTACTATTATTAAATAATGATGCAAAGATAATAAAAATCTAATAACCAGACAGTTTCATTGTTCAAGAAAATAGTTTCATTCCTATCAAAAAGGTGTTTCATTGGTAGGAATGAAACTGTTAATACGCAAAAAGGCTCACCAATAATAGGGTGTGATTACCTTCATTGGTGAGCCTATACCGCAGGTTAGTCCTTAGAAATCGGCTCTCTATAGATGCCAAACAGCTTAAATCCGTAAGTGGAAGTTCCATTTTCATCACCACTGTGTGACATTGCTACCATCGGAAGATAGTATTCGCCCAGTTTTGAGAATGCCCATTCTCCATTGCTTTCTTTTGCAATCTTTATTGATTCTTCAAACAAAAGAGGGTCTTTCGGTTCTACTACTCCTATGCTATAGTTATATCTACCGATAGGATTAACTTTCTTAACGGCCAGTTCTGCATAGACAAAGGTTGTGACACCATTTTCATCACCCGTATGAGTACGTCCAACAATCACATTGTTACCTTCACAGGTAAAATTGAGATTAGACTGTTTGAAACTATCGCTATTATATCTATCAAGAACGGCAATACGAGCTTCATGTACCTCGTTACATAAATCCACATCAAAGATCTTAGGTTTGCCCGTCAGGTAGTATGTTAAACCATTCTCATCACCAGCATGTTTTCGACCGACTATAACGTATCCTTTTATTGCCTTATACGAAGAGGTCCCATTATTGAATATAACACCCTTGCCGGATTCAACAATACCCTTAGTGCCATTATCTTGCAATTGATCGATCAGAACATAGCCAATCAATACTGCTTTATCATTATCAGCCATATTTAAAACTTTTTATCCCTACTCGTTTTATAAGGGCTTTTCGGGATACGCCCTTCAGCATAACTGCCGAATATGACTCACGCTGTCTTGCTCACCGACGTTCTACTCCTTTCTCATGGCGAGTGATTGTTATAACTAGCCTGACACTTCTACTCCCCGTCAGGCTTGGGAGTGTTTTATATCATTCTTACTATTTGCTTAACGCTCCTATTCCATCTTTGCTCGTCTGTTCTTGGTCGCTTGCCTTCAGCACTACACCCGGCCAATCTCCACCGTCCAAACCTATATAATTAAACCATAATATATCTCCTTTACCAATTTTATATATTATAATCGTGTTGCTAGTGCCTAAATCACACGTGAGCCTATTAAGAAAAGTTTCACTGCTTTCTACTGTTTCTATATTGATTGTGCCTCCGGTCAAGGTGGTGACCTTTGAATAATCAAAACAATATTCATTAGGGAATCCAATAGCAGAAGCACGAAGACCTCCTGTAGCAGTGATTGTAGAGGATTTGATATTAATATTCCCCATTCTAGGGGCTGAAGCGCTCTTACCGGCTCCCATTCCTATACCTGGAGCTCCCTTTCCACCGGTAGCTGTAATCACGGCATTTGAGATCGTTATGTCGCCACAATGTGCTGATGACGAGCTGCCGATTCCTGCACCGCCGGAATAATAGGGGGTAACAGTTTGATTGCCAGTTCCACCGGTAGCATCTATGCTTACATTTTCAATAACGATGTTGCCGCCATCGCTGCTACCGATACCAGCTCCTGCTGTACTGGGACTTTCATTATAAGTAGATATGGAGCCGCCCTTGGCTGTCAGCTTATCATTTGTTCCGTTCTTGCCTTTAATGGTGAGTGTAGCACCATCGCATACATTGATGGCAGTAGCAGTAGTGGAAGTAACACTGTTCTCCGTGCCGGACACGATAATCGTCGGACTGCCGCTCTTGACATCGATACCGATGCCGTCAGCACTGATAACCGCATTCTTCAACTGTACGGTGGCATTGCTGTTGATTGTGATGGTATTTGCGGTGGTAACGCCATTCGTGGTAATGACATAATAGCCGTCGCTAGTAATGTTGATGTTCCCTTTGGATAAATCTATTAAATCTATACTTGCTTCCCCACCGGAGATAGTGCCTGTGTTGCCCCAATCTTCAACCGAAACCGTGCCAAGACTTACTCCGTTCTTGCCGATGGTCAAGTTGAAATTGTAACTCTTTCCTGCTTCTAATGCTACAGGGTTCTTTACTGTGAGAGATTTTACATCGCTTTCATACTTGACTCTCAGTTTGATGAATTCATAGTTGGTTGCAGTGTTCGGTGCTACAAGAGCGTAGTATATGCTGCCTTTCTTGCCGTAGCGGGACTGCGAGTAAGGTATAATGTCAGATGTTGCAGTAACTGCGCTTCCGTCTTTGGCAATTCTTTCCTTAGATGTTACATACATTTCGGAAACTGAGGCTTTATCAGAAAACTCATTGTTAAAGCCGGCGATAGTGATTACCACGCGAGCCATCTGACGATCGAAGGCAAAATTAACCTTTCTGTCATCGGGAATTTTATCATAAACTGTTGTCGCAGTCATATAGTCAGCCGACGCTATTTCAGCAATACCATTCTGATTGGTTGGTACAATAAAATCTCCGCTTCCTTTTGGATAACGGGCGGTGAACGTCATAAGCTCGCTGCTCCACTTGAGGAATTGCCCAGAGGTTTCTGGTCCCCATGTGCCATCTTTAAGTATGTAGTTCACTGATGCCTGTCCTTCTGTGGAGATAGTAATCGCATCACCTCCGTTGAAATTCATCTGGTCTGTTTCTTTTGTTGCCACCGGGTTGCTGCGGGTAAACACACCGCCAACGGTAGCACTCACGCGCACAGCAGTAGGGTCGTTCTGCCAGTTCGTTCCGAAGTCATCATCACTGCTACAAGAGGCAAGTGCAGCCATAATCAGCGCCATGCCCATATATTTAATTGTCTTCATTGTTGTTATCATTAAATTTTATCTGTTCGGTTGTTATTCGGTCTCTACATTAGAAGTCGAACCTGTCTCCCATGCGTTGGCTTTCATTTCTCCTGCCACTACTATCTCCTTGCCAACTGTCAAAGCCAATGTGTAGGCGGTGTTCTCTGCGAGAGTTACGGCTTCGTTGGATGCCCATGTATAAGGTATTCCATTCAACTTAAAGCTTACGCTGAATATTCCTTTCTCGATGGTCTGAGGTATCAGCAGACACAGGTAGGTTGCCTTTGCATTGGATGATAGAGAGGTAGCTTTTACAAAATCGCCATACTCAGACGGAGCAACGGCAATGGTATTGGCTTCTGTAGTCTTGGCTGTGACGAAGCCTGATTCCTTGGTAAAGTCGCATATACCTTCAATGTATGTACCATTGACTTTCAAATCGGTGATAGGATTTGTGGTTACCAAATCCGTGGCGTTGAACTCTGATCCGAGCGTTACGGTAATGGTAAGTTGGCTCAGGGCGTGCTTGAAAGCCAAATTCAGTTTGCCTCCTTCAATCAGTCCTGTACTCGGCACAAAGCCCGGCATCTTGCAGATAAGGAAGTCGCTTGTGTAGCCGTCTTTGGTCTGTGTTTCTTCAACCTTGACAGGGAGATTCGTGGTGGATGTATTGTAATCTCCTTCCACATAAGGAGAATAAGCTACAATGTCAACTGCCTGTGTGGAGTTTTGCCAAAGCATCTGTGTGGCTGGTGTCCAAGCGGTGATATTGCTGCCGGTCACTTTGACGTTGTTGTATGTGTAGTTTGAATTGGCACTGTTGGTAATGCAGATACCAAACTCAGCAACCTTGCTGCCATCGGTAGGCTGCGAGGCACGGGTCTGCGGATTGTTCACTCCCACATTGAAGCGCACAACGCCATCTTCAGGAAAGTTGTTGGTCATATCGTCATCTGACGAGCAGGCGGCAAAACCTGTCATGAGGGTTGCTGCCATGAGAAGTTGTAATACTCTGTTCATTTTCTGTCTATGTTTTTATGAGTTATTTATTAATTATCTGTCTGTGCTTCACCACCGCTGATGTTCGTACCTTCCTGCCAGTTGTTGATTGATACCGAACCGAGGGTTATCTCGTTGCGACCAACGATAAGGTTGACGGTGGTGTATTTTCCGCTCTCAAGTGCGATGTCTTCGGTATGGGTAAAGGTGTAGGTCTTTCCATCTATCACGATGTTGATAGTTCGGAAATCGCTCTGCGGCACCATTATCGAGGTATAGCAGGTGTTGGCAGCAGTAACGGGGAGGACGATGTCGCTCTGTTCACCGGTGACAGTCACTACAGTGCCGGTGGCAGTCACATAGTTTACTGTGGCAGCTTTCTTTGCCGTAGCGGTAACGGATGCTACTGTCGGAGTGGTTGCCCATTGGTTGCGGAACTGGAGGTTCACAATGAGTTTTGACATCACATGGTTGAACATCAGGCTCACAGGATTGGCTGTTGCCGTAATGCCGGCTCCTTCGATGCCGGTGTTAACTGCTACCAACAAGTCTGACGCTTCCTGCTTCTCTGTGTCGAGCGCATACTCATCGGCAGTGAAATCTGTCACGGCATGGTTAGGATAGATGCCAAGGAAGTAGTGAGGCGTTTCCATGTCTTTCCACAGCATCTGCGGTGAAGCTGTCCATTTAGCACCATCGTAGGTGTTGATACTGTTGTTTACCACGAAATCTGCGGGAACTGCAGTGGCATTGCCTGTCCACGCATAGATGCTGATTTGGTCATCCTTCGCAAACTCCTGATTGCCATTGGCATCAGTGGTAGTGCGTGTCATCTGCCCGATGGAAGTGGCAACTGTGATGTACTTCGATGTGGTCGAAGTATCATCATCGCAGTGACATGAGGCCAAGCAGAAGGCTGCAACTGCAATGGCTAAAGTTGGAAATTTCTTGTTCATACTGATTAACTTTACTGAATCATTATTATATACTATTATTAAATGATGCAAAGATAATCAAAATCTTATAACCAGACAGTTTCATTGCTCAAGAAAATAGTTTCATTCCTATCAAAAAGGTGTTTCATTGGTAGGAATGAAACTGTTTTTCGCAGCATTCTACCGTTTTTTCCGTACAGAATTTCTCCATTGTCCTGGTGTATATCCCGTCTTAGCCTTGAAAATCTTATAGAGATGGGCGTGGGATGAGAAGCCGCATTCTGTAGAAATGGTATCATTGCTGTACCTGCATTCTTCCAGCAGCATACGCTGCGCCTCCTTGAAACGGATATCGCTGAGCCAGATACGGAAACTACTCTTCAGATAATTCTCAAAATAGCTACTCAATTCGGGGCGAGGAATGCGCAACTTTGCCGATAGCATCGACATATTCACCGTACTGTCTCTATATCCGCCATTTTCACACCACTTATCAAGCAAAGATTCTATCATATCTATTTTTTCAGAATCCAGCCCCATCACTTCACTCTCTTCCATCATCTCAAAAGGAGCATCAGTAGTATCCATCTCCAATCTCACCTCTGTTGGCATGATAATGTAACCGAAACCCAAGAAATGGACGACAAAGGAAATCAGAGAAAAAAGCGCCAACGGTGCCACGCAATACAGAAGAGGACGATAGCAGATGGCAGCAACCATCGCCAATGCCATGATACCCATCAAACTATAACTGGCATAAGAATATCTGTCGAAAGGAAGCAAATCTTCTGTCGTATTATCCTCGATGATTTTTCGATGATACCGCATCTCTACGACTGTAGTATAAACGCAATACAAAATAGAAAGTACAAATAATGCGAGCATCACATAGAGCCACCCCCCCCATGTGCATTCCCCTAGGAGTATCATTGTATCCGAAAAAGAAACAAATCAATATCAATGCATAGCTCACAACTCCCACTATGGCAAAATTCCTGCGCCCGCCTCTATGGGATATGACATGATACGCAGCATAGGAAACGATGAAAGAAATAGGAGAATAGAAGAGAATATTGACAACGGCTCCTATTTCATCGCCTTTAGCACGGAAACCATAAAGCATTTGTAAAACATAATGTCCAGCAAGTACAAACATGGAAAAAGCAAGGAGCCAACGAGACACCTCATAACGACGGTTGGACCAGCGAATCTGAAACCTGGACAATACCAATATCAAGCCCAACATCGACACTATAATGCAGCAAGCAAACTGCACAAGAAACAATGTATTCATTTACTAAATATTTATATCTTTCTTATATTCCTGAAAATTTAGCATTTAAAACGAAACGAAATCTACTCCTAAGGATTCAGTTCTTAAAACGAAACGAAATCATTTCTGATGCAAAAATACAAAAAAAAGTTGCTTTCGAACAATGTTTTACGCAAATTATTCTTAATTCTCAAGGATTTGCCGTATCTTTGCATCTTGCAATGGGCAGCATAACATGTCATATCGCAAAAACATGAAGTTTAAAAGAAAACATAACCGACAAATGAAAAAGAATTTACGTACCGCCTCTATCTGCGTGCAGGGAGGCTATGAGCCAAAGAACGGCGAACCGATTGAAGTGCCAATTTATCAAAGCACTACTTTCAAGTATGACAACTCTGAGGAGATGGCTATGCTCTTCGACCTGAAGAAGGAAGGCTACTTCTATACCCGTCTCCAGAACCCTACCAACGATGTTGTGGCTAAGAAGATTGCCGAACTCGAAGGTGGCGTGGGAGCCGTATTAACCAGCAGCGGTCAGGCTGCCAACTTCTATGCTGTGTTCAACATCTGCGAAGCGGGCGACCATATCGTTACATCTAATGAGATTTATGGTGGTACCTTCAATCTCTTCGGTGTAACCCTGAAGAAGCTCGGCATCGAGTGTACTTTCGTGAATCCGAACGATAGCGAAGAAGAAATCCAGAAGGCTTTCCGCCCTAACACCAAGGTTGTTTTCGGCGAAACCATCAGCAACCCGGGCTGCGCAGTACTCGACATCGAGAAGTTTGCACGCATTGCTCACAAGAATGGGGTGCCTCTCATCGTTGACAACACCTTCGCTACGCCTATCAACTGCCGCCCATTCGAATGGGGTGCCGACATCGTTACCCACAGTACCACCAAGTATATGGATGGTACGGCTTCACAGGTAGGTGGCGTGGTAGTAGACAGCGGCAACTTCGACTGGATGGCTCATGCTGATAAGTTCCCAGGTCTCTGCACACCGGATGACAGCTACCATGGTCTGACCTATGTGAAGGCTTTCGGCAAGATGGGTTACACCACCAAACTCGTAGCTCAGCTGATGCGCGATCTCGGCAGCATCCCGGCCCCAATGAATTCATTCATCCTCAACCTCGGTCTTCAGAGTCTCCACCTCCGTATGCGCCAGCATTGTGCCAATGCACAGAAGGTGGCTGAGTTCCTGCAGAACGATGAGCGTGTGGCTTGGGTTCATTATAGCGGTCTGGAGGGCGATGAGTATCATGCGCTTGCCCAGAAGTATATGCCAAACGGCACCTGCGGTGTTATTGCCTTCGGATTGAAGGGAGACCGCGAGACAGCCATCAAGTTTATGGATTCTCTCGACATGATCAACATCGTAACCCATGTAGCCGATGCCCGCACCTGTGTGCTCCATCCAGCCAGTCACACCCATCGCCAGCTCAGCGAAGAGCAGCTGAAGGAAG
Organism: Segatella copri; assembly: GCA_021623045.1. Taxonomy (GTDB): domain Bacteria; phylum Bacteroidota; class Bacteroidia; order Bacteroidales; family Bacteroidaceae; genus Prevotella; species Prevotella copri_T. The sequence continues at coordinate 41,103 of JAJWJX010000029.1, forward strand.
CAGGTGTTGCGCCAGATCTGATTCGCCTCTCTGTAGGTATCGAAGATGTAGAAGACATCCTCGATGATATCAAGCAGGCTTTGGATCAGATTTAAGACAAATAGGATACATAACAACAAAGCAACATTATAACAGTAAAATTAGAAACATGATTAAAGCTATGATTTTAGCTGCTGCAGCTCTCACGATGGGCACAGCAGCTGATGCACAGACTATGATTCAGAAAAATGACATCAAGGTAGAAAACCACCTGATGACTCCTGAGGCTCTCTGGGCAATGGGACGTATCGGTGGCGCCGAAGCTTCGCCTAACGGCAAGCAGGTGGTGTACCAGGTGGGTTACTACAGTGTAAAGGAGAACAAGGGTCATCAGATGCTCTTCATCATGGATGCCAACGGCAAGAACCAGAAGGCATTGACCACCGATGCAAAGAGCGAAACAGATGCTGCCTGGATTCAGGGCGGACAGAAGATTGCCTTCATCCGCGACGGACAGCTCTGGAGCATGAACCCTGACGGTACAGACAGAAAGCAGCTCACCAACGACAAGTTGGGCATCCAGGGTTTCCGCTTCTCTCCTGACGGCAAGAAGGTAATCCTCATCAAGGAACTCCCTTACCACGGAACCATCAAGGAGAATCCTTCTGATCTTCCATTGGCTACCGGCCGTCTCGTAACTGATATGAACTATCGCCACTGGGACCACTACGTAGAGAGCCTTCTCCATCCTTTCGTGGCTGATGTGGCTGAAGACGGTACCATCAATGCCGGCGAGGATATCCTGAAGGATGAGCCATTCGAATGCCCTATGGCACCATTCGGAGGCATCGAGCAGCTGGCATGGAGCCCTGATTCCAAGACCATCGCCTATACCTGCCGTAAGAAGGAGGGCGTTCAGTATGCCATCTCTACCGATTCTGATATCTACCTATATAATATAGGTACGCGCGAGACAAAGAACCTCTGCAAGGAGGCTGGCTATGTAGAGCCTAAGATTGATGCTACCAAGAGCATGAAGAACCAGGCTGTCAACGCTCCTGAGAATCTGAAGAACAATCCGGGTTACGACGTGAACCCTCAGTTCTCTGCTGACGGCAAGTACATCGCTTGGCAGAGCATGGCTCGCGATGGCTACGAGAGCGACCGCAACCGCCTCTGTGTTTACGAACTCGCTACCGGCAAGAAGAACTATGTATCAGAGAAGTTCGACTCTAGCGTAGAGGGCTTCGTATGGAACAAGGACAACAAGAGCCTCAGCTTCATCGGTGTATGGCACGGAACCCTGAACCTCTATCAGGCAAACTTCAAGGGCGAAGTAAAGCAGATTACCAACGAGTGGGCTGACTACGGAAGCATCTCGCTTGCCAACAACGGCAACAAGCTTCTTGCTACCAAGGCTAGCATGAGTCATCCTACTGATATCTACATCGTAACTCCAGGCAAGGATACCAAGAGTACCAAGGTAGAGCAGATTACCCGCGAGAACGATCATATTCTGAACCAGTTGAATATGGGTAAGTGTGAGCAGCGTTGGGTAAAGACTACCGACGGCAAGCAGATGCTGGTATGGATCATGTTGCCATCTAATTTCGATGCCAACAAGAAGTACCCTACCCTTCTCTTCTGCGAGGGTGGTCCTCAGAGTCCGGTAAGCCAGTTCTGGAGCTACCGTTGGAACATCCAGATCATGGCAGCCAACGGCTATGTTGTCGTATTGCCAAACCGCCGCGGTCTCCCTGGCTTCGGAAGCGCATGGAACGAAGAGATTTCTGGCGACTGGACAGGCCAGTGCATGAACGATTATCTTTCAGCTATTGACGATGCTGCCAACAATCTTCCTTACGTAGACAAGGATCGTTTGGGTTGTGTTGGTGCCAGCTTCGGTGGTTTCTCAGTATACTATCTCGCCGGTCATCACAACAAGCGTTTCAAGGCATTCCTCGCTCACGATGGTGCTTTCAACCTGGAGAGCATGTACACCGATACAGAGGAGGCTTGGTTCTCTAACTGGGAATACGAGGATGCTTACTGGAACAAGGATCAGAGTGCCAACGCCAAGAAGACTTACGAGAACAGTCCTCATAAGTTTGTAGACAAGTGGGATACTCCAATCCTCTGCATCCACGGCGAAAAGGATTACCGTATCAATGCCAACCAGGGCATGGGCGCCTTCAATGCAGCCCGCATGCGTGGCATCCCAGCCGAGCTCCTCATCTATCCTGATGAGAACCACTGGGTATTGAAGCCACAGAACGGCGTGCTCTGGCAGCGCACCTTCTTCGGATGGCTGGATAAGTGGTTGAAGAAGTAAAACATTAAAAATCGAGTAGGAGGAAAACGAAGTAGTTTTTCTCCTACTTTCGTCTTCCGAC
>JAJWJX010000082.1:0-10156 GCA_021623045.1 Segatella copri
TTGTCAAAAATACCTACCTTTAGAGCATGATTTAGAGTCCGAGGAGGGGCATTTTCACCCTTAGAAGAGGGGGTTAAAACATCTTCCTAACCCCCATATTTTGCATTTTTCCGTTAAATAACGTGATAAAATTCTTGGGTTTGCCAACTTTTTATTATCTTTGCTAGCAATTAACAAATTATTGACGTAGCAATAGTCTGGAAAGCTAGAAACTACATAATAACAGTACTAAGATGAAAAGGTGTAACTTCTTGACGCACAAAGCTTTAGGGGGGGGGTAATTTTGCTCAGGCAAAGTTAGTCCAATATCATCATGTTCTTATCCGCAGGCGAATATTATCTTATTTTTATATGATAATAGTCGCTTTTTTTATGCTTTCTTCCACCGCCTGTTCTAGCGACGAAGAAACAGAAAAATCAGAGGTTTTTCATTACGAAACCACATTTTTAGCCCACGAATGGCAGATTTCAGCCCTTTATCAGCGCGTTGGAAGTATCTTTATCGACGTAAAAGAGGCTCCTTTGTTCTGCAGTTTCACCTCAGATGCTATTTCTTTCTCCGAAACGACGGAAGTGAACCACTTCGACGAAGGCGGTAAAATAACCCAAACTACCACCGAAAACGTTGCTTGCGGTAATTACACCTATTTAATAAAGGAGAACAAAATACAGATAGATAATCAGATATTCACCATTACGGACAACAACGGGACCCTCGTTCTGCAGAATGAGGACTGGAAGCTTGTGCTCGTAGAAAAATAAACATATTATGGCTAAGAAACAAGATACAATCAGCATTGGTTTTGAAGAGAAAATATGGAAGGCTGCCGATATTCTGAGAGGCAACCTCAGCGCTTCGCAATACGAGGGCGTAGTGCTCGGACTCATTTTTCTAAAATACATCAGCGACCGCTTCGAACAGAAGTTCCAGGAGCTGCAGGGTGACGAATACGCCGACCCGGAAGATAAGGACGAATACACTGCCGAGAACATCTTCTTCGTGCCTGCTGAAGCCCGATGGAGCAAGATTAGTGCTGCTGCCCACACACCGGAAATAGGCGTGATAATAGATGAAGCACTTACTGCCATTGAGCGTGAGAACGAAAGATTGAAGGGTATTCTGCCTAAGAATTTCGCCCGTCCGGAGCTTGACAAGCGCCGTCTGGGTGATGTGGTAGATCTCTTTACGAATATAGAAATGCACGATGCTGGCGAGGAGAAAGACCTGCTGGGCAGAACCTACGAATACTGCCTGCAGCAGTTTGCTTCCTTGGAAGGCAAGAATGGTGGCGAGTTCTATACGCCTTCCTGCATTGTCCGCACGCTTGTAGAGATACTGGAGCCTTACGAGGGCAGAGTCTATGACCCTTGCTGCGGAAGCGGTGGTATGTTTGTGCAGAGCGCCAAGTTTATAGAGCGCCACAAGGGAAACCTGCGCAAAATCAGTATCTACGGTCAGGAGGCAAACCCTGATACGTGGAAAATGGCGCACATGAACCTTGCCATCCGTGGCTTGGATGCGAACCTGGGCAATATCTTTGCCGACACTTTCTATGATGACCAGCACCCTACGCTGAAGGCAGATTACATTCTTGCCAATCCTCCTTTCAATCTCAGCGACTGGGGACAGAGTGCGCTTCAGGAAGATGTGCGCTGGCAGTATGGTTTGCCACCAGCTGGCAACGCCAACTTTGCGTGGATGCAGCACATGATTCACCATCTGGCACCTAACGGAAAGATAGGTTTGGTGCTGGCGAATGGTGCGCTTTCGAGTCAGAGTGGCGGCGAGGGACAGATTCGCCAAGCCATCATCGAAGCCGACCTGGTAGAGGGAATCGTGGCATTGCCTTCGCAGTTGTTCTACAGTACGGGTATTCCTGTAAGTCTTTGGTTTATCAGCCGCAACAAGGCGCAGAAGGGCAAGACCGTGTTTATCGACGCCCGCAACTTAGGCTCGATGGTTACCCGCAAGCTTCGTGAGCTGATGCCTGATACGGATATTAAAAAAATCTCTGACACCTTCCATGCGTTCCAGCAGGGAACCCTGGAGGATGAAAAGGGCTTCTGTGCCGTATGCACCACTGAGCAGATAGCTGCTCAGGACTTCATTCTGACTCCTGGAAGATACGTAGGAATCGCCGAAGACGAAGGCGACGGAGTGCCTTTCGAGGAGAAAATGACGAATCTCACCGGAGAGCTGAAGCAGCTGTTTGAGGAAAGCAAGAAGCAGGAAGAAAAGATCAGATTGCAGTTGAAGAAAATTGGATGGGAGGTGTAAGTATGGAGTGGAAAGAAGTTAGATTGGGGGATGTATGCTCTAAAATTGGTAGTGGTGCTACACCATCAGGAGGTAAAGAAGCTTATAAGGGTGGCGATTATCACCTTATCAGAAGCCAAAATGTTTTGGATTTTGCATTCAGCAAAGATGGTTTAGCCTCGATAAATGATGAGCAGGCCAATAAACTGAAAAATGTTGAAATCATCCAAGGAGATGTTTTATTAAACATAACAGGAGACTCTGTTGCACGATGCTGTATTGTTCCTTCAGAAATATTGCCAGCAAGAGTTAATCAGCATGTTGCGATAATTCGACCACGAAAAGAAGAACTCGACAATCATTACTTGTTGTATTATCTTCAGTACTATAAACGTCAGTTGTTACAAATAGCATCTGCGGGAGCAACGAGAAATGCAATAACTAAGGCAATGATAGAGAATTTGATATTGCCATGTCCAAAGAGTCTTGATGATCAGCGCCGCATAGCTTCCATCCTTTCTTCTCTCGACCGCAAGATAGAGTTGAACAACAAGATCAATGCTGATTTGGAGGAGATGGCGCAGGCTATTTTCAAGAATTGGTTCGTTGACTTTGAGCCTTTCAAGGATGGTAAGTTCGTGAATAGTGAATTGGGAATGATTCCGGAAGGATGGAAAGTAGGAACTCTAGGAGATATTACGAAGAATAAATCTGCAAAAGTAAAGGAAAGAAACGATGTAAAGGTTCTCTCGCCGGTAACAACTGGTGAACTTGTATTGTCGGAAGAATACTTTACCAAGCAGGTTTTTAGTTCAAGCATAGCTAAATATAAGATAGTAAACAAAGGAGATTTCGCATACAATCCTGCACGAGTTAATATCGGTTCGCTAGGAAGAAACGAATTTGATTTTGACGGATGTGTAAGTCCTGTTTATGTGGTTTTTTCTGTACTAGATGGCTATGAGAATTACTTCGATTTGTTTAGAAAGACAGATTTCTTTAAAGATTCTGTCGCTTCTTTAGCTATTGGAGGTGTAAGGCAATCGCTCAGTTATGATGACTTGAGTTCGATTGAAGTTATCATTCCTAGCGAAAATGCCGTTGAGGAGTTTAATAATCTCTACAATCAGATGAAGAAAACTATCAAAGCGAATAAGCTAGAGAACTCCCGCCTCTCCCTTCTCCGTGACACCCTTCTCCCTCGCTTAATGTCAGGCGAGCTGGAAGTCCCGGAATAAGAAGAGCTACGAAAGAAAATAACGAGAAAGAAAATATAAAATATTAACATTATGGCAGACGACAAGAAATTCACCGAAGACGCATACGAGCAAACGCTCATTGCCCTGTTCCGCGACGAACTCGGCTATGCGTACGAATGTGGCTACGACGTGGAGCGCGACTATAAGGAGCCCTTCTATCGTGCCGATTTGGTCGCCTCGATGCGACGGCTTAATCCTCAACTGCCAGCCGATGCAATGGATGAAGGTATCAAGCAAATCACCAACATCAGCATCGGTACTTTAGAACAGAACAACGAGCAGTTTACCCTCTGGATGCAAAACGGTCTGGAGGTGGGATTCCTGCAGAATGGCGAAGAACGAACAGCCCTGATGAGACTCATCGACTTCGACCATCCCGAAAGAAACCTCTTCAAGGTGGTGAACCAGTGGCGAGTAGAAGAGTATAAGAACAAGCGCTGCGATATGGTGGTGATGGTCAACGGATTGCCCCTCGTGGTGGTGGAGCTGAAAAGCGCCATTTCCGAAGATGCAACCGTAGAAGATGCCTACAAGCAGATCAAGAACTATCAGCAGAGCATTCCAAGCCTCTTCAGCTACAACGCCTTCAACGTAATCAGCGACATGAGCGAGACTCGTGCCGGAACCATCACCGCCAAGCTGGAACGCTACATGGAATGGAAGACCGTGGACGGCTCATACGAGTCAACCCTCTTCGCCGACTATCGCACCTTCTTCCTCGGCATGTTCCAGCAGCAGCGACTGCTCGACATTCTGCAGAACTTCATCTGCTTCGACAAGAACCAGGGCAAATACGCCAAGATTCTTACCGCCTACCATCAGTACTACGCCGTGGGCAAAGCCCTGCAGCGCACCCGTACGGCAGTGGAAGGCAACGGAAAAATCGGTGTGTTCTGGCACACGCAGGGTTCGGGCAAGAGCCTCTCCATGGTGTTCTACGCCCACCAGCTGGTGCAACGGTTGCCCGAAGTAACCATCGTGGTAGTAACCGACCGCAAGGACCTCGACAACCAGCTCTTCGGTCAGTTCTGCCGCTGCCAGGACTTCCTTCGTCAGGAACCACAGAACGCCCAGAGCCGTGAAGACCTGGGCAATCTGCTGCGCAACCGAAAGAGTGGGGGAATCATCTTCACCACCATTCAGAAGTTTGAAGAAGGCGACTCGGCACTCTCTACCCGCCGCAACATCATCGTGATGACCGATGAGGCGCACCGCTCGCAATACGGCGAAGAGCACTGGGACAACAAGAGCCTGACGATGAAGAAGGGATTCAGCCAGAAGATGAGAGAAGCCCTGCCAGGCGCCTCATTTATCGGCTTCACCGGAACGCCTATCAGCGACCGCGACAGAGACACGGAGGAAGTATTCGGCAACTACATCGACGTTTACGACATGAGTCAGGCGGTAGATGATGGAGCCACCCGTCCGGTCTATTACGAGAGCCGTGTGGTGAACCTGAACCTCGACGAAGACACGATGAACCTGCTGAACGATGAGTTCGACAACCTAGCCGATGAGGGAGCCACCGAGGAGCAGATCAGGCAGGCGAAGCAGGAGCACAGCCGGCTGGAAGTACTCCTGGGCGAAGACGCCACCATCGACACACTGGTAAGGGACATCATCCAGCACTACGAGCAGAACCGTGCGCAGGAACTCACCGGCAAGGCAATGATTGTGGCACTGACCCGAAGCATCGCCATCAAAATCTACCGCAAGATGCTGGAGCTTCGCCCCGGGTGGACGGAGAAAGTAAAGGTGGTGATGAGCGGTTCGAACCAGGACCCCGAAGACTGGCAGCCGATTATCGGCAACGAAGCCTACAAGAAGGAACTGGCAAGAAAATTCAAGGACAACGACGATGAGATGAAAATCGCCATCGTAAGAGACATGTGGCTCACGGGCTTCGATGTTCCGTCGCTCGCCACCATGTACGTATATAAGCCGATGAGCGGTCATAACCTGATGCAGGCAATAGCCCGTGTGAACCGAGTGTTCCCGGGCAAGGAAGGCGGACTGATAGTGGATTACGTAGGCATTGCGCAGGCGCTGAAGAGTGCCATGCAGCAGTACACCAACCGTGACCGCCGCCGCTTCGGAGACCCCGACATCGCCAAGACCGCCCTGGTGAAATGGAAGGAAGAGATGGAAATCTGCCGAGACCAGCTTCATGGTTTCGACTATTCCGGCTTCTTCGAACAGGACAACTCGAAGCGGGCACTCGCCATTACGAGCGGAGCCAACTTCCTGAGTTCTCCAGCCATGGTTCAGCGCAAGAAGAATTTCATGGAGCACAGCAATCTGCTTCACAACGCCACCACGCTCTGCCGTTCGCTTCTGAATGAGCAGCAGAAGGCGGAGGTGTGCTACATGGATGCGCTGCGCGTGATGATGCTCAAACTCTCGCAGAAGGGCAAAATCAGCCGACATGAAATCAACGAGCGCATCGGTGAGCTGCTCCGTCAGAGTGTGAAGACCGATGGAGTAATCAATCTCTTCGGTGACCGCCAGATAGAGTTCTCGCTCTTCGACGACGCCTTCATCCAGGAGGTGAAGAACATGAAGGAGCGCAACCTGGCGGTGGAACTGCTCACCAAACTGATGAAGGAGAAAATCAAGCAGCAGCAGAAGACCAACGTGGTTCAGAGCGACCTCTTCTCCGACATGCTCAGCCAGAGTCTCTCCAACTATCTGAAGGGCTTGCTCACCAATGAGGAAGTGATAGAGGAACTGTTGAAGATGGCTCAGCAGATGAAGAAGGCAGAGGCAGAGGGCAACGACCTGGGACTTTCGCCCGAGGAGAAGGCATTCTATGATGCACTCTCCACGCCCGAAGGTGTACGGCAGGCTTACTCCGACGAGGAGTTTGTGGCACTGACCAGGGAACTGACGGAAGTCTTGCACCGCAACCGCACCATCGACTGGAACCGCAAGGAATCGGCGAGGGCGAAGATGCGAGTGATGGTGAAGCGACTGCTCAAAAAGTATAAGTATCCACCTGAGGGTGCAGAAAAGGCGCTGGAAACCGTGATGCGCCAATGCGACCACTGGGCGGATGATGAAGAAAACGTAGTATAAACCCTTTAAAATTTGAAGTAAGAAACAGAAAGTAAACAAGAGAAATAACATATAGAATATTGACGCTGATTATCTGCACTTCTACAGTATTTAGAACCTGCAAAATTCAAAAACGACAAGAAGAAGGTGACAGCAAGGCGTCCACTCCTCTACGGCGTGGGCAGTACTTGTTTGTACCTTGTCGTAGGTTCTTGCAGGTACCTTAATACTGGTACTTACAGGGAACCCCATGCCGCTTATTTATCAACTACAAATCAAACCTAGAAAGTAACATGCAGACAGAGGAAATACCCAATACTGACAATAACTACAATTCCCTTCTGAAGATTTCATCAGAAGAAGATCTCTTCGTGGAGGATGAAGTAACAGGAGCCAAGAAATACGCTCCCGTAACAACTACTGACGTTGATCAGTTTAAGAGAGAGGCAGAACATTTGAATAAGGAGATTCAGCATGCTATTGGTGAAATACGATGGAATACAGAGAAGCATAAAGGTCTTACCTGTTATTTTCATATTTACCAGAACCTTGCCGAACAGTTGACAGATTTTCTTAATTACATTCATACGCTCCATAAGAAAATCTACATCACCATCTATAAAAGCTATGATAATGATTTCATGGAAATTTATACAGATGTTTTAGAGAAGGTTCTCCAAGAGATTCAGACCATCGCCCGGAAACATTCAGAATATTTACTCGATGTGAAGGAGGATTATGGTCAGATTCCCAGTGCTAAGGCTATTTTCGAGCGATGTAAGAAGCTTAAAGTTCCTGTAGGAGACGATTATCCGCGTTTTGATTCCCATTACAAGAACTTTGTCTCTACCGGTTTGCAGATGTCTTTGGCAGAAACCATCTCCACAGTAAGTACTATTTGTGCCGATTTCCTAGCCTTATACAGAACGCGCATTTTCCGCACCGACCATGAGGCTGTGATTATTTACCATTATATCAAGCGAATTTTCGACGAGGGCACGCTACCTGACCATCTGAAACGTGAGGTAAAGGTAAAGAAGCACCGCATGGAAAGCAGGAGAATAGCCATTACCAACGACAGCTTACAGAAAGTGATGGATGGGGTTGAGGATAAATACAACAATTATACGCTTTGTTCTGACTGGTTTGAGCGAGAGGAGGATGAGGAAGAAGAACTTGTCCGTACGCTAGTCAGGGAGCAGGCTTCGCCCGAGGATTTTGAAACGCTGTTCAAGTATCAGGGTGAGCATAAAATGTGGGAGGCAGAGATTGCCAGGGCTGATGATTTTGAGCGTAACAGCGACTCTTTCTTTGTGAACTGGGTAGATTCCATAAAGTTGGAGGAGAAGTTGAAGTTCTGGATAAAAGGCAACATTACGTCTCAGCAAAGCTGGTACATAGTCTGGTGCCTGATGAAATATACGTTCCACATGGTGCGTGATAATCAGGACAAGGCAGCCTTTGCCGCCCGCATGAACCTGATGTTTCCGGATGCAGAAAAGAAATGTGTGGTGGAGTCGTTCCGCAAGCAGGAAACGCAGAAGAACCACAACCACCATTTTTCGGAGTGGCTTGAAGGCTCCGATCCCGATTATCATACCGCTCAGGATCTGTATTATAAGCTGGCGAAAAGGGATGGTTATATGAGAAGTATTTGAGTTGTTATAGGAAAGTAGAGAGGAAGATTTAGAGATAACTATCGTCCCTGGGTATAAAAACAAGAATAATTCCGGTAATATTCTACGGCGTTTTTGAAAATATTCCGTAGAATATTACCGCTTTTCAAAAAAATATTGTATTTTTGCAGCGACAATGATATTAATATAAATGTGATATGGACAATATAGTTTGTAAAGTGGAAGCACTAGGAGGCACAATCTCTACTACTGATATTCCTCATATGGCAGAGTATAAGCGATTGTTGAGAGCTAAGGAACGTGGCGACTTGATCAAGTTGCGCCAGGGCATTTATGCTGTTCCGGAAGCCCTGCTGAATACAATGATAGATGTGGAGCGTATTGTTCCTAAAGGTATTGTGTGTCTATACAATGCCTGGGCTTATCATCAGCTTTCGACAACTGTTCCACCAGCTTTTTGCATTGCCATCGCCAATAAAAGGAAAGTAGAGATTCCTGAAACGCTTCCTATAGAATTGTATTATTGGAAGAAGGAGAATCTGGAGTTTGGCATTATGGAAGCAGAAATATCCGGTTTTCATGTTCGCATAACCGACTTGGAGCGAAGTGTTTGTGATGCAGTGAAATACAGAAACAAATTGGGGCTGGATGTTTGTGCGGAAGTGATTCGTTCTTATTTGAGAAAGCCCAATCGCAATCTCACTCGTTTGCAGGATTACGCCAAACGCCTCAGAGTATTCAATACATTGAAAAATTATCTTGAAATGGCAATAGAATAAAATGGGAAAGAAAAACTACGGTAAGTCTGTTAAGACCCTCTTGCTCAATTTGATGAATGAGACAGGCTATAAATATATGTATCTCTTGGCAAGATATTTCAACGAGAGGTTGCTTTACAGAGTATCTGTAAGCCAATATAAGGACAATTTTTTGCTGAAAGGTGGCTCTTTGCTTTATGCTATGAACGGACTTGAGGCACGTCCTACAGTAGATGTTGATTTCATGGCAGATAGAATTAGCCGTGATAGGGATTTCCTTGCGCACGTGTTCCAGGAAATTTTGGGCATTGTATGCGATGAGGATGGAGTATCGTTTGATGTTAACAGCATTAAGTTGGAGCCTATAACTGTTGAAAAGAAGTATCCTGGCACAAGATTTTACTTTACGGCCCACATGGATACTATCGCTTACAACATGTCTGTTGACATTGGCTTTGGTGATGTTGTAACTCCATATCCAACAACTATTGACTTCCCATTGCTTTTGCCTGACATTCCATCTGTGAACATACAGGCATATTCCTTGGAAACTGTTGTTGCCGAGAAATTCCATACGATGATAGACCGAGATGTGCTCAACAGTCGCATGAAAGATTTCTTCGACTGTTACCAACTCCTGACAAAGAGAGACTTGTCTGATGACACATTATATGATGCGATTAAGGCGACTTTCGATAATAGAGGGCTTACATACAATCCCGAATTGCAGTTGTTCACTGAAAGTTTTGCGACAGACGCAGCACGTATAGTTCGCTGGAAGGCATTTCTGAAAAAGATTCAATGGAAAGAAACTCTTGATTTCAAGATTGTTATGGAAGTAATAAAGGAAAGGTTGCAGCCTATGGCAGAAAGATATTGGGGAAAGTAGTGCGTGGTGGAGTCGTTCCGCAAGCAGGAAACGTAGCTGATGACTAGCTCCACACGCCCTGAAAGGGCAGAAGCTCCTAGCCCAGGGCAATCGCCCTGGGTTATTACGGACGCAACCCTGACGCCCTGAAAGGGCAAAAGCTTTAAAATACCTTGTAATTTTCATATTTTCTTTGTTGTTTTTCAATTTAATGTGTATCTTTGCAATGTCGAATGAAAATACGACTAAAAACAATTAATAAAAGAACATCACTACTGTCCAATAAAAAAGGGCAATTCGATCTTTGAAACAGTTGAATTATA
>JAJWJX010000030.1:0-41969 GCA_021623045.1 Segatella copri
TTAGTGATTTTTTTGCCAACAATAGCTATTTTGTGTTATTTTTTACGATATTTTTCATTTTGTTCACCTATATTGATTTAAACTGACTCGTATCGTTTTAAACGAATCATTTTGAATTGACTAGCAACAAAGCCTCAGATTGCCTCAATCCAAGGAATATTCGTCTGTCAAACCATTATAAATGATATAATTTTTTAATTTAATATACCAACAGGATTAACGATACTTTACTCTATTCCTCTTCTCACATCCCTTGGCGTAACTCCATACTTTTTACGGAAGGCGTGATAGAAGCTTGAAGTATGTTCAAAGCCGCAGCTGAAGGCTATATCGTCTATGCTCATTTTTGGGTCGGTCTCGAGCAGATGGCGAGCACGCTTCATCTTGATATTCAGAATGAACGAGGCTGGCGAACTGCCCGTGAGCGTAACTATCTTGCGATGGAACTGCCGTGGACTCATGCACATCTTTTCTGCGAGCGTATTCACGTTAAGCTGCTGTTTGTCCATAAGCAGATAGATATGATCCACCGTCTTTGCGAGGAAACGGCGCTCAGTGTCCGTCAGCTGTACTTCATCCTGCTGTTCCTTCGTATGAGTAGCATTGTTGCTAAACTTGCTGCGCAGCGAGCGCTGGCGGTCGAGCAGACGCTCCACTACAGTGCGCAACTCGTCCACGTTGAACGGTTTGGCTAAATAGGCATCTGCACCAGCCTCGAAGCCCTTGATGCGCTCTTGGTCTGAAATCTTTGCCGTGACGATGACGATAGGTATGTGATTCACCACATCGTTGGAGCGTATGCGTCGGCACAGTTCCAAACCGTCCATGCCCGGCATCATCAAGTCGGTTATAATCAGGTCGGGTACGAGGTTGATGGCCTTCTGCCATCCGTCCTCTCCATTAGTAGCGTAAGCCACAGCATAACGTTCGCTTAGCACTTCACCGATGTACGTCGCAATGTCGCGATTGTCCTCTATCACAAGCATTTTGTACTGGCTGTCCTCTGCATCGGTATCTGTTAGTATTTTTTCCTCTGTAGGCAGAACAGGCGTGTTGTCCATAGGCTGTTCGTTGAGTTTCACTTTGCACTCGTTTGTTATGGGAATTTCGATGTGAAACGTTGTTCCATAGCCTTCCCTGCTCCTGACATTGATCTTGCCGTTCAATGAGTCAATCACCTGCTTTACGAGAGCCAGTCCAATGCCTGTACCAATATTCATAGAGTCGGTTACTCCCTGATAGAATGGATTGAACACATTGTTGGCAGTCTCTTTGTCCATACCCTCTACCGTATCGCTTACCTCTATAAGGAGATTGCTGTCTTCGTGCCACATGGCAACGGTGATTTTACCATGTTCGGGCGTGAATTTAAATGCATTGGACAGGAGGTTGTTGAATACCTTGTTGATATAGTCGGGAACGAAGTCCATCGTCACGGGTTCCTTCACAAACAGCTGCAGATCGATGTTCTTGCTGCATGCATAGTTGCGATAGGTGTCCACCAGCATCGAAACGTAGGTGGTGATGTTGCCGTTGCGCCAGTCGGGGTTGCCCATCTTCGACTTAATTTTCGAAATATCAAGCAACTGGTTGATGAGCGTCAGCAGGTTGTTTCCCTGTTGCTCGATGGCATAGACGTCCTGTTTCAGTTCGTCTGGGGATTTATTAGGCAGTTCGCGGCTCAAACCGAGAATCACAGTGAGTGGTGTGCGAAACTCATGGGTGATGTTTGTAAAGAAACTCTCGCGCATTTCGGCAAGGCTTTTCAGGGCCAGGTGGTTGCGACGGTGTATGCGCTGTACGAAGTAGAACACCACCAGTGTACCAATCAGTATTATTATAATGATTATGAAGACGATGGTGTTGGTGAATCGTGCCGACTGCTCGTTCTTCAGGTTTGTATTGACCTCGTTCATCGCCCGAGCCTGAATGTTGCGTTCTATGAGCAGTCCTGCGTTCTGTATGCGGTTCAGTTTCTCCATATCGACGACGCTGTCTTCCATGGCTGCTGCCTTCTCGTGCGCCGTCAGCGCCGCACTGTAGTTGCCCTTGCGTTTGTATAGTTTATAATATAAGTTATAAACCTCAGCTAAATGTTCGTGCGAATTGATGGCGCGTGCAGCGTGCAGTGCCTTGTCCAGATATTCCTGTGCCTTGGTGTCGTTGCCCATTTGGGTGTATATACCAGCCAGGGCAATGAGCGGATTCATTGCGTGCCACTCGTCTTGTGACGACTGCAACTGCTGATAAGCCTTGTCATACTCCGAAATGGCTTTTTCATAGTCGTGCTCTTTCTCGTGTAGCTCACCGAAATAAATGTGGCATAGTGCCACACCGAGTGTGTTGCCAGCCTGCAGATTCAGTCCCATGGACTGGCGATAGTACCTCCATGCCGAGTCCAACTGTTCACGGTGGCTGAATATAGAACCGATATTGGCATAGTTGATGGCTTGTCCTAAGGCACTGTTCAATTCCCGTTCGCCTGCTAATGCCAGTCGCAGCGCACTGTCGGCACGTGCGTAGTTGCCCAGGGTGAGATAGATGTTGCCCAGTCCATTGAGCGATACCACGCGGTTTTTCTTGGTAGTAAAAGATGTGTCGGCAGACTCTTTGCAGATAGCGAAAGCGCGGTAATGGTAATCTTGAGCCATGTCGAGCATTCCCATTCTCCGATAGACGGTGCCGATATTGTTCAGAGCCTGCACGATCTCTAATGTATCGCCTAAGGTCTCCGCCTGCTTCAGTCCCTCGCTGTGTACCTTCAGTGCCTCGTCAAATCTACTGTCGTTGCGCAGCTCTTTCCCCATCGCTCTGTAGGCAACGATGCTGCCTAACATATTTCCCTCACGCTCCATGCGTTTCTGTATCATGGAGAGTGTGTCAATATTATGAGAAGAGGAGACGATACTGTCCATAGCTTTGCGCTCGGCAAGGGATATCTTCGCTGGTTTCTGTCCACAGGAAACCAGCATTACATATATAATAAGGTACCACACAAGAGTGGCTGTGCTATGTCTTAGATTGTACATAAGCGAGGATTATTGGGTTTTTGTGCAAAGTTAACGAATTAAGTGGAAATATCGGAGATTTTTACTGATATAGACCGATTTTTTAAAATTAATTAATACAAATTGTTTGCTAAACTCAAAATAAAATAGAAAAAAATACAGTAATGAGGGTAAAACTTATCACTCTGACACACCACAGAAATCACAACGATTCTACGTTTTTGTGTTCTTGATGTTTTGCTGAAAATCAGCAACTTACGCTGTTTTTATGTCCGATTAGAACAATCCTGTTCATATTAAAAAGTCCGATTATCACATATTTTTGTCCGATTTACATAAGATACTTAGCAGAATTTATGTCTAAATTTGCAGCACCAAGACTAAGACAGATTGGTAGCATTAAAAGAGAAAACAATCGGTGTAAGTTCGGGGCGATGTACCTCCGTATCACTTCCGGCTATGCAGCGACATAAACATTCAAGTAACAAATGGCATCGGGGGCTGCCAACAAAAACCAGAAGTATTATGAAAACTATTTACTCAACTCTCTTCGAGAAAGGACAACATTCCTTTTCTCTACAATCATTGATGCGAACCTTGTTGCTTTGCTTCTTCATCGCTGCGGCAACTAACGGACAGGCTCATGAAGTGGACAACATCGACTATGAACTCAACACCGACGGAACGGCATGGGTGAAGAATGGCAAGAAGGCTCAGGGCGACGTTACGATTCTGTCAAAAATAGAAGTTGACGGCAAGGAATACACGGTGGTTGGGATTAATACCAACGCCTTCTTATCCAACAGGAGCATCACCTCCGTCACATTGCCCGACAATCTGAAGTATATTAACGACGGAGCTTTTTCTTACTGCTGGAATCTTGAAAACATCAACAATATCCCCAAACATATCGAGAATCTTGGTGAAAAGGGGGCGGTATTCTCCGGAACAAAGTTCCTTGACAACGGCATCAAGAATGAATTTTTCGTTTTCTCCGACTGGCTTATAAAATACACGCCCCAAGGCGAAACAGCCAAGGTGACAGTTCCCGAAGGCATATTCGGAATATCTGCATACGCACTGACAGATGCCGATAACACGGTAGTCTTGCCAAAGTCGTTGCGAGCAGCGTCGGCATTGGCATTCAACTCCAACCTGAAGCACATTGACACTGGAGACAATCCCGTGTACGCCTACAAGGACGGCATACTCTTTTGCGAAGGTACGGCGACCTTCTACAAGAACGGACATGACGGAAATGACGAAGTATCGGTAGATGGCATGTGGGCGGATGTCATTTTCAACAATGCCGTAAAGAATGGTGTCCTTCTGATTCCTGGCAAAGTGGAAACGGCAGGCAACGTCGTTAAAACAGTTGGGGGTGTGAAAATAGGTGAACTGCCCGGATTGACCTGCGAGAAACTCATCGTGGACGAAGGTGTGAAATATATCACCGATCATGCTTTCAGAAGCTATGAACCATTGCAATACGTTGACCTCCCTTCTACGCTTATAAACATCGGAGCCTGGGCGTTTTATGACGCAAAAATCGAGTCGTTGGTATGCCGCATGCCACAACCCATGAATGTGCCTTATTACTTCGCTACTTATATAAAGAAGTTCAATTCCAAGGTGTACGTTCCAAAAGCATTGCTCGACACCTACAAGACGACGGAGACCTTTTGGAATTTAATTCCTGCCGAAAACTTCTACCAGATAGAGGGGAACGTGCCAGAATCTGGCATATTGGCATCGGTGAAGCCAATAGAGAGTGTCGGCAAAGCTACCGTGAAAGCCATCTATACGCTAAACGGCACAAAGGTGAACTCTCTGCAACACGGAATAAACATCGTGAAAATGAGCGACGGCACCGTGCGCAAGGTGATGACCAACGGTTATAAAAATCGTTGATTATAAACCCCGAACATAAAAGGTTTGGCACGCGGATTTCGCAGATACAACAACAGGGGGGTGCGTCACAGACTTATGACACACCCTCCTTTTTAACGATTTGTTTCCTTCAGTGATGAGTTTTCCTGTATTTATCGAAAAAAGGATTTTGAGAGAATATTCGGGTGTAAGGCTCTGTATGTTCTTAACCTAGCTAAAGATGGGATAGACTTGCGCCAAATAGTGAAGGAATAGTAGCTGATTTGGTGTAACTACCTATAATTATATAATGTAACACTAATAAATTTCCAACACCCTTATGAAAGTTCATATCCGATTGGGCGAAGATCATTTGCCTTAAAAACTACCATATGCAACAAGGTTGTGTGCGGACACCGTTTGCTAGAAGTCCTTTCCCCAATGATAGGTAAACGTGACTTGTTCTTTATCATTAACATTCTAACAAGAAAAGGAAAATGTCGTTAGAAGAAATTTTTGCCCAGGCAATTCTGACTGGTGGAGTAACCATACTGAATTGCTCTGTAGTCATTGGTAGCAATGCGCAGGTGAGTGATTTTTTGCAGAATACAGCTGCTGGTACCCAAAATCTTAAAGTAGACCAGGAAATCAAGGTGGACCCCAGACTCAAGACTGAGAAGGCTGCCCTGATATGGAAAACACTGGCAGAACATAAGTATATTCATACTGTGGGCTCTTGGTATGTATGGGATCGTACGCAGGCTGAGTATGGATATATGGTGTATATCGTATCCGATATTCTGGGAGTGAAGCACCCTGCTAACAATACTATCATGTGGAAACCTTTTCAGGCCCTATTCTTGAATGCTTCGCATATCGAAGGTGTGGCTAAAGCATCGGTGAGCAATAACATATCACAGTTTAGTAATTATAATGCCTGGTGTAATGAGGCAAAAAATATTCGAAGAATTTTATTGGAATATATCTCTTGATATTCAGATACTTATAGCTTATATAATCGTATAATATTATATAACAGTTATAAAGATAACATTTTACTTCTTAGTACCTTTGTCCCCGTAATCAGATGCACAGGCGTCTGGTTGCGGGGACTTTGCGTATTGCGGGTTCTCAATCTTTTAATACATTTACAAAGTTATGAAGAAAGCAACTAGCAAGAAGCTGCTCAATGCAGTAAAGGTGGACGGTGCAGTGATCACCGAGGAGAATGGTAACGTATCAGTGCGCAAGGCGCCATGGAACGAGACGGAGGTAATCAGTGACAAGCCGCAGGTGATCAGGGGCAGGATGATATTCTCGGGTGGCGAGAATGGGCGAGGCGACTGGGTGGACTTCAAGCCTTATGTGCAGGGCAAGCGAGAGAAGCCCTTCACGGAGATTCTCAAGACCAAGCACGGGGTGGTGCGCACTAGCAAGCGAACCGTGCAGGTGAACTATGCCTTCTCCAAGGACATGAGCAAGGCGGAGATTCTGCGCTGCCTCAAGGGTGAGCACCAGGAGATGGTGAAGGCTATCAAGCCCTTCAAGGAAAATGTGGAGTGGGAGGACTATAAGGAGTAATAGATAATGTATAATTAATAATGTATAATTAAGCATGAACCACTTTATTGCAATGAATCCTCAGCGTGGGGGTAATAAGGGCAGCGCTAGCTGCCTGCCCCTGGCTGAATATGACAAGCTGATAGCTCAGCCTTGGCTCCACGATATGGTGGAGCAGATACGTGGGGGCAATGACAAACTGAAGGGGCTGATGCCCTTCCGCTGCGGCCACTACAGCCGATTCCTCAAGAATCATCGCTCGCAGAAGGATGCTGACCCTACGAGTTTCCTCTTCCAGACCACCATCGACATCGACGATAAGGAACTGGTGGGTATCGCCATCGAAATGGCAAGGCAGCTGAATTGCAGCGATGGCATCTGGAATGGAATGCTACTGCATCTGGAATACTCGGCTCGTAAGAAGCTCCACATCGACATCCGAATGCCGATAGGTATGACTATCGAGGAGACGCAGAGAGCGTATTGTGAGGCACTTGGCGTGCCCTGCGATGAGAGCTGTTTTACCCCAGAGAGAATCCTCTTTATCACGGATCAGGACTCGGAGATCTATCGCTCCAAGGACTGGTATGCCGTGCTTCCTGCCGATGACCTGAAGGCTCGCAGAGAGGCTTATCTGAAGCGTGGTCTCACCATCGACGGCAGAGGCAAGGCTGTTGATAGTTTAAAGTTAAAAGTTAATAGTAATCATAAAGTTCAAAGTTCAAATTTCCAAGTTCAAAGTAATCTCGGCTCTGCTGGAGGCTATCAGATTCCTGACGGATTACCAACCTCTGGTACCGCCAGCGAGAAGAGCCTGATAGCCTTCGACCTCTTCGCGGAGTCGGCAGGACTGAAGAATGTGAATATTGATACCGAGGGCTCTCGCCACTCCTCATTGCTAGCCATCATGAGCGCAGGAGCGAGCAGGGTGATGAGTGAGGAAGAACTGAGAAGAGTGGTGGCAGTGAAGATGCCTAGCTTCGCCCAAGAGCGTGACTGCCGGCAGCTGATCCATGACTTCTATGAGAAATATGGAGACAGTTCGAAGCCATTCTCTAGAGATGTGATCCGCATCAATGCGCAAGCAGAGACTCAGGCTAATCAATTAAGAATTAATAATGAAGAATTAAGAATTCAAGGCGCAAGTGCAGGTAATCAAACAGTTCAAAGTTCAAACCTCAATGTTCAAAGTTCCGAAGATGATTACCCCGCTCCGCCCGAGATGCCGAAGAAGCTGCCTAAGCTCGTGGAGCTCCTCGTGTCTCAGACACCGGATATCTATAAGCCTGCCGTAGCCCATGCCATCTTTCCTCCGCTAGCTACCCACCTCTGCCGCACCTATTTTAATTACATCGACAATGTGGAGCATGAGGCTACGCTAATGTGTTGTCTCTTAGCTGGTACGGGCGCAGGAAAGAACTGCGTGCAGATGCCTATCAACCTGATTATGGAAGACATCAGAAAACGAGACAAAGATAACCTGAAACGAGAGAAGGAGTGGAAGGATGAGGTGACAAGAAAAGGTGCTAACAAGGATAAGCGTAAGCGACCTGAAAACCTCGTGATCCAGGAGATAGACGCCGATATGACCAACCCTGCCTTCGTGATGCGTACCGCCGAGGCGCAGGAGCATTTCCTCTATACTGCTCTCAACGAGATAGACCAGTTTGATAACCTAAGGGGCATTGGCAACCAGCAGTTTCGTATCATGTGCCTCGCCTTCGACCCTGGTAATCAATATGGACAAACCCGAGTGGGCACGCAGAGTGTTACGGAGCGAGTAACCATCCGATTTAACTGGAATGCCTCGACCACCATCAACAAGGGTATCCGATATTTCTCCAAGGTATTGACCGATGGTCCTATCTCTAGAATCAACTTCTGTACTATCCCAGAGCGTGATATAGGAGCCGAGATGCCTGTCTATGGCACATACGATGACACATTCAGAGAGAACTTAAAACCCTATATCGAGCATCTTAACATGGCTTCTGGTACTATCAATTGCCCTGAGGCTTTCGCCTTGGCACAGAAGCTGAAAGAGGAGAATGCCGACTTTGCCCGTATGAGCCAAGACAGGGTTTACGAGAACCTCTCGTTCAGAGCCAATGTCATTGCCTATCTGAAGGCTTGCGTGCTCTATGTGGCAAATGGTTGCCAATGGGAATCCGAGATAGAGGAGTTTGTGCGCTGGAGCGAGCAGTATGACCTGTACTGCAAGATGAGATTCTTCCGAGATGCTATCGTGAAGTCGGAGCAGGAGGGAGTGAAGTCGAGCAAAAGAGGGCCTTCCAATATGCTGCAACTTCTGCCAAATGAGTTCTCTTATCAGCAGGCTGAGCAGGTGAGAAGCGACTTGGGGCTGGATACCAAGGGCACCCGACGGATGATAGCCACCTGGGTGTTCAGAAAGTATATCGTGAAAGTGGAGGCAGGCGAACAAGGCGTTAATGCTGGTAATGACAAAGCTGATAACAGCCATTGCAATTACAATTACGGTAATTACAGTTTTTATCGCAAGCTATGTTTTATCAAAAAAGAATCTAAATAGAAACAATTATGGAAATCGTACTCAAAAGAATAGCTAAGCAGAATACTTACACCATAGGGCGTATGTATATCCTGAAGGACGAGGAGGTGGAGCGCAAGGTGAACTATACGCTCAATAAGGACCAGAAGCGCAGCTTCTGCCATGTGGTAGATGTGGGCAAGCTGGACGGGGAGCACTACTTCTGCGATACCCTGGAGCCTACGTGGCGCAACCTGCTGGGCATCACCCTGTTGCCCCAAGAGGAGAATGTACGCCTGGGGCGAGTGTCGGGGAAGAAGGCGCAGAAGATGAAGGGTAAGACTGCCATCCCCGAGGGCACCTATCCGCTGCTCATCACCAAGTCGCCGAGATTCAAGCAGTGGCTGCCCCTGCTGCAGGGCGTTCCTGGCTTTGAGGGCATCCGCATCCATGCCGGCAACTACCCCGATGATACGCAGGGCTGCATCCTGCCGGGCGAAAACAAACTCCGAGGCATGGTGGTAAACTCCCGCATCTGGCTGCATCGCCTCGTCAATGCCATCACGGCGGCGAGAGACCGAGGCGAGAGCATCTGGATCACCATCGTTTGACACCTCTCACGGCCTGGCTCTCTAACGGATTCTCCGGCCAGTAATGCTTAGGGTAACGGCGCTTCAGTTCCTTGCGGACTTCGAAATAAGTGCCTTGCCAAAAACTTGCGAGATCCTGAGTAAGCTGAACGGGCTTGAAACCGGGAGATAACAACTCAAGCAGAAGAGTCTGTCTGCCAGCATCGACAGTGGGAGTTGATGTCATTCCGAAACACTCCTGAAGCCGCACACTCAGAACCGGGGCTTCGGCCCCTAGGCGATAATCGATGCGGATATTGCTGCCCGATGGCACACGGATGTGAGTGGGAGCAAGGCGGTCTATCTCCTGCTGAAGCTCATAAGGAAGGATGTTCCAAAGGATTTCGCACAGGTTGAGTTTCTTCAGCTCTGTAACAGAAGTCTTCATCTTACCACCTTCTTCGAGATAGAAAGGGAGCCACGCTTGGGCTGTTTTCAGGAGATGCTCCGTTGAAAGGTCGGGAATCTCCAGTTCCGGATGCCACTCAGCTACTTGCGCCACGCGCTGTTGAAGACGATGAACCGATTCGTTCCAATCGAACATGCTGAGTCCGTCTTTTCTGGCAGCTTCGCAGATAATATTAGAAACAGTCTCTTGGCTGGCATTCTGTATCGGCTTGCTGTCTATGACGAGTGCTCTTATCCGTGTTTCCTGTTGCATCTTTACTGCCATCGCTTTACTGTCCCATGAGATATTCTCGCAGGTTTGTGCCGGCAAGTTCTTCCAGTTGACGGGGGCTGAGAGAAATACCCTTCCTTTCCGTCTCTGCCCAGAATTGGATGATGAGGTTGAAGATAGGTTGAGTGATGCGATGGCAAGCCATTCGTTTGCAGCCATGCTGTCGCACGGGTCGATGAAAATCGTGTTGCCATTCGACATCTTGAAGTTGCCCGCATGGTCGGTGGCATGGGCGATGCGCTCAGGGTAGGCTAGGGCGATGAGATGGCCCACTTCCTCTGCATCAATTGGCTCGTTGTCTTCCCTGATACGCAGCATCTTCCTGTATTCCTGGGCAATCTGAGCGATACGGTTCCAACGCCCCAAATTCTTCTTGCAGCGTGCGGAACGGAGGATAGAAAGGCGGAGCGTCATGTCTGAATCTTCATTTTCGCTCATCGGATCTTTCTCTTCCAGCAGCGCTGCAATGTCGCAGGCAAGGGCTTGGCTTGAAGGAGAATCGCTGCTGATTATCATCTTGGCGATTCGCGGATGACAAGGAAGTTGAGCCATTCTGCTGCCTTCTGCGGTGATGCTGCCACTGAGAGCGTGAGTATCATGATCAGGAGTGAGGGCGTTGAGCGACATAAGAAGTTGCTGTGCCAATACGAGGTTGCCCCTAGGAGGAGGGGTAAGCCAAGGAAGCTGTTCCGGTTTGTTTTCGCCGAAAGCAGCAATGTCGAGAACCATCGAAGAGAGATCTGCATCCAGTATTTCGGGCAGCCGTTGTTCAGGCATCAGGTGTTCAGAGGTCTGTGTCCAAAGCCGGTAACATACGCCTGATGTTATTCTGCCCGCACGCCCCCTTCGTTGCGTAGCCATGTCCTGACTGATGCGAACGGTTTCGAGATGGCTCAAGCCTGTACGGGCATCATAAACCAGTTTTCGGCAGAGTCCGGAATCCACAACGATTCGTACCCCTTCGATGGTGAGAGAAGTTTCGGCGATAGGAGTGGCCAGTACGATTTTCCGTTCGCCCGGTTTGGAAGGAGCGATGGCGAGCCGCTGCTTTTCAGGCGAAAGGTTGCCGTAGAGTGGATAGATTTCCGTTGAAGATAAGGCAGAGCGAAGCAGTTCTTCGCATTTCATGATTTCTCCCTGTCCCGGCAGAAAGGCAAGAATGTCACCTTCCTGGTTTCTGAAAGCCTGACAGATAGTGGCTGCCATTTCCTGCGCTACCTGATATCTGTCGATGTCGTGGTCTGCATAAATGGTTTCTATCGGAAACATCCTGCCTTTACTCTCGATAAGCGGAGCATGAAGTGTCTGGCAGATGATAGAAGCATCGATTGTTGCTGACATGATAATGAGCTTCAGGTCGGGGCGGATGATTTCCTGTGTTTGCCGGGCCAGCGCTAACGCCAGGTCGGAGTTGATGCTGCGCTCATGAAACTCATCAAAGATGAGGCACGAAACGCCTTCGAGTGTAGCATCATTGACCAGCATTCGGGTGAGAATGCCCTCGGTAAGGACTTCGATGCGTGTATCATCCGAAACCTTGCTTTCGAATCTTACCCGATAGCCGATTGTTTTGCCCACGGGTTCTCCCAGAATCTGTGCCATCCGTTCGGCAATCTGGCGAGCAGCCAGGCGGCGCGGTTCTAGCATCAGAATCTTACCTTGACTTTTAAGATGATCATGGATGAAACCTTCCAATGCCTGATCACTCATGCCCCGCAGAATGGTGAGTGGGAGAAGGGTAGATTTACCGGCTCCAGGAGGAGCTGTAATAACAAGGTTAGCCGACTCCATCAATGCTTCATTGACAGAGTCGGCTATCTGGTAAGCTGGCAGATGACCAGCCTGCTGTTCTATTCTATCTAAGTGCATTTCTTCTTATTTCACAAATTTCAGAATCTCTTTACTCTTTCTGCCCTTTTTGGCAGGAATCGGCATGAAGCCTTCTGTGAGTCCTGTTTTATCTGTCATGGTCTGGAAAACGGAGGCGGCATAGGAAGAGAGTTTCTTCTCTGCCAGTTCTTGCTTGATAGCATCCTCATCATAATCATCAGCATAGAGGAGAGTGTGTAAATCGTCAAGATATTTTTGCGGAATGTTCTGATGCGGCATGCGGCTTTTTATCTGCATAATCTGTGCGATGATTGCCTGTTTGGTTTGGGCAGCGATGGCTTCTGCCTTTTGCTGCTCGAAGACTGCCAGCGTCTCCTCATCCGTCTCCTGCCAGTTTTGCATCATGGCTTCAGTGTTGGTAAGATGACTGTAGCCTGCATAGCGAATCAGGGCGATGCGCTTGTTCCAGCCCTTCTTTTCAAGATAGCTTTTCTCCATAGGGGTAGTAGCTACTATGAGGTTGGCTTTGGCGTACATGGCTTTCTGATACATAGACTGTTGCAGTGAACGCTTCAAGTAAGGGTTCTTGCAGTTTCTCTCAGAAATATCTCCCAGTGGACAAACGATGTAGGGAATGTCCATCTGCTTTGCTTTCCTGGCTATCTGGGCTCCCTGCCATGTCCATGCTCCTATAATCAACACAATGTCGGCATCAACCAGGTTGTTGGTGATGTCGAGCTGCTTATTCAAGGCTTCGATGTATGGAAGATACATCTTCAGCAACTTCTTATGGTTGGAAATGAACAAATATACTTTCATCGTTCTGTCGGTTATTTTTAACTGTTATTATTCTGATAGACTGTTACTTCCTTTTTTACCCTGTTTAGAGTTTATGAGAAGTGAAATCGTTTTTGTCAGCCCGCCAATAGCGCAATTTGGTAGCCAGATTTCTCCAGATAATTCCATATTCGAAGAATGGCAGTTTGAACATCGCTATTCCGTCATCAAAGTGTTTGATGGCCTTGTTGGCTATCAGCATTCTCACGATGAACAGCAGGAGGAAACTGAAACCTGCGCATCCTGTAAGAATCCAATTCTTCATGAGGATAGAGTAGGCTGCAACGGCCAGTGTTGCTATCAGGCTGAGATGTGGCATGAGATGGTCAAAGAACATGAGGGTTCGCATGGAACCGGCTCTTTCCAAACTCTTGCGTGAAGCCTGCAGATAGAGGTGGGCATTGTGCCAGCTCTTGTTCGATGGTGCTTCGCGGATGAGCCATGCATCGCAATCCAGTTCTGTAGCAGTTTCGCCATAATGGGCATACTTGTTGACAAGAAAATCGTATTCGCCGCGAACATATTCCAGGTTGCCCTGATAGCCCTGTTCCTTCATGAAGTCGCTCTTGCGGAACGCTACGTTTGGCATGTGGCTGCGATAACCATAGGTCTGCTGGGCACGACGCAAAACATAGTAAGCCTTGCGGATGCTGTCGAAACGGCGTACGCTCTTGGTTTCCTCATCAAGGGCTACATATCCCAATACCAGATGGTTTGGGTCCTGACATTGACGTACCATGGTTTGCAGCCACTTGTCGTTGCTTGGGCGGCAATTAGGTTCTGTCAGAATAATCCATTCATGTTTGGCTGCCTTCACACCCAGTGTAATCTGCAATTTCTTGCGGCTCATGTAGCGTGAACTCTCAGGAATGTAAGTATAATACAGATGAGGGTTCTCGGCTGCTGTTCGCTTCAGAAAATCCTGCGTCTCGCCATCTGTACTCTGGCAGACTACGATTACCTGATAGTCGGCAGCATACTGCTGGCGCAGGAACATAGGGAGATTCCTCTCCAATTCAGCAAGATTATCGTGTGCGGTAATGAGTATACTGACAGGAGGTTGATTCTCTGCCGTTTCTGTCTTTTGAAAGCGCAACGAGCGCAGAAATGGATTTATCAGCGATCCGAGAACCGCCAATAAAACCATCACTGCGCCTGCTATTATAGTAGTTGTACTAATGATCATCATTTTCTTTTTCTCGTAATATAGAAAGCTAGAGAAAGGAGAATCCTATAAACTCTTAACTTTTAACTTTCAACTATATTAAAAGTCTTCTGTAATATACCCCTTTGGCAACTGGCGACAGTTATACTGGCTCGCCATGATCTCACCATAGGCTCCGGCTGAGCGGAGGGCGATGAGGTCGCCGCGATGGGCTTTGTTGATGTCGACAGCCTTGCCGAAGACATCGCTTGATTCGCAGATAGGACCTACTACGTCGTAAGTTTCTACAGGTTCATCGCTTGAGATGTTCTCAATCTTATGGTAAGCCTGATAGAGAGCTGGACGGATAAGGTCGGTCATTCCTGCATCCACAATGGCAAACTGCTTGGCTGTGCCCTGCTTGATGTAGAGTGTCTTGGTGATGAGAGAACCCATCTGACCCACTACGGCGCGGCCCAACTCGAAGTGAAGCTTCTGACCATCGCGCAACTTCAGTTTCTTTGCGTATGTATCGAAATAATCCTTGAAATCAGGGATTGGCTGTCGGTTTGGATGATTATAGTCAATGCCCAATCCGCCGCCCACATTGATGTTCTTCACAACGATGTGATGCGCTTCAAGTTGGTTCTGAAGTTCGTTGATACGGTTGCAGAGTGCCTCGAAATCACCCATATCGAGAATCTGGCTTCCGATGTGGAAGTGCAGTCCGAGGAACTGGATGTTCTTCATCTTGGCAGCCTCTTCGATTACGGCTTCCATGTCGCGCATGGCAATTCCAAACTTGTTTTCTGCCAGACCTGTTGTGATGTTAGCGTGCGTATGGGCGCCGACATCCGGATTGATGCGGAAACAAACCTGCGCAATCTTATTCTGTTTTTCAGCCAGCTCGTTGATGATTTCCAACTCCGGAATGCTTTCTACATTGAAGCAGAAGATGTCTTTCTCCAATCCGAGGTTGATTTCCCAATCGCTTTTGCCTACACCAGCGTAAACAATCTTACTGGCAGGGAAACCGGCTTTGATGGCTGCCTGAATTTCTCCTCCGCTCACACAGTCGGCTCCTAAACCAGCCTGACAGATGATATTGAGCACCTTAGGGTTGGCATTTGCCTTTACGGCATAGTGCACTTCAAATCCCTCGTGCTTGCCAGCCTCTTCATTGATGGTTTTCAATGTCTGGCGCAACACATTGGTGTCGTAATAGTAGAACGGAGTCTGTATCTCCTGAAACTTATCTATCGGAAATGTACCTTTCATTTCACTTAATCTTAAATTAATACCTTATTATAGTTAAATCAGAATATCCAATTTATTGTAAATCAGAATATCCAACGAAGAGTGGATAGGAAGCATTACATACGAATTCTTCACTTTTCACTCTTCGTTTTCATCTGCATTACTTCTTCTCGAACAATACGTTGCTCAAGTTCTGCAATGCCTGCTTCTTATCTTTCTCTCTGATGAGGAATGAGATGTTGTAGTTAGAACCACCATAAGAAATCATGCGTACAGGAATGTTCTTCATCGCATCGGTAGCGATGGTCTCGAAGCCAACGTTGCTCCAGTCCAAATCACCTACAACGCAGATGATGCACATATCAGAATCTACAGTTACTGTACCATATTTCTTCAGCTCGTTTACGATGTCGTTAAGATGAGAATCATTATCAATACTCATGCTGACACCCACCTCAGAAGTGGCAATCATATCAATTGGAGTCTGATAGCTCTCGAAGATTTCGAATACCTTGCGTAGGAAACCTGTAGCGAGCAACATGCGGCTACTCTTGATCTTGATGGCTGTGATGTTGTCCTTGGCAGCAACAGCCTTGATCTTGCCGCGTACGATGACATTGTCGATGATTGTACCGTCGGCCTTAGGATCCATGGTGTTCTTCAAGCGTACAGGGATGCCTGCATACTTAGCTGGTTGAACACAGGTAGGGTGGAGGATCTTGGCACCGAAGTAAGCCAACTCAGCAGCCTCCTCGAAGTTCAACTGGCGGACAGCTTCAGTGTGCTCTACGACACGAGGGTCGTTGTTGTGCATTCCGTCGATATCGGTCCAGATCTGAATTTCGTCAGCTGGGAGAGCTGCACCGATAAGAGATGCGGTGTAGTCGCTACCGCCACGCTGCAGATTGTCAACCTCGCCGTATGCGTTGCGGCAGATGAATCCCTGAGTGATGTAAATCTGATAGCCCTGGTTCTGCTCCATGATAGCAGCCAACTTCTCCTTGATGTACTGAGGGTCTGGTTCTGCGTTCTTGTCTGTGCGCATAAAGTCTAATGCGTTGAGCAATACGGCCTTTACACCCTGTTCCTTCAAGTAGTTTACAACCATGTTGGTGCTCATCATCTCGCCCTGAGCCACGATGCTCTTCTCCTCGAAAGAAGTGAAGAGGTCTTTGGTGAATGAGCGGAGATAGTTGAATTCGCCCTGCAAGAACTCACGAGTCGTATTTTTCATCTCCTCGGTAGAGTAGAGTTCTTCTACATGCTGCATGTATTTTTTCTCCAAGTTGTTGATTACCTCGTTGGCGCCCTCTGGATTCTTCTTGTAAAGATAGTCAGAGATCTCAACGAGAGAGTTTGTTGTACCGCTCATCGCAGACAATACGATGAAAGTTGGTTCACCTGATTCTGTAACCAAAGAGGCTACTCCCTTCATGCGCTCTGGTGAGCCTACAGAAGTACCTCCGAATTTCATTACCTTCATAGTCGTAATTTTATTTAATTATTTCACTTAATTATCTTCTCCATCCTCTGTGAGGTCGATGTGGTTGTACTCGTTGGTTACGTCGTAGAGCACACCTTCCTTACAGCGGTAAACGATGCCTGGGAATTTGTCGAGCATCGGGATGTTATGGGTTGTCATCACAACAGCTGTGCCTTGTTTGGTGATGTCTTTCAGCAGACTCACGATGTTGCTGGCAGTCTCTGGGTCGAGATTGCCTGTAGGCTCATCGGCGATGATGATTTTTGGATTATTGAGAATGGCGCGGGCGATGGCTACACGCTGCTGCTCACCACCTGAGAGCTCATGAGGCATTTTGTCGATTTTATCAATCATGCCTACTTCGTTGAGCACCTCTTCGATACGCTTTTCTCTGTCTTTTTTGTTTTTCCAGCCTGTTGCCTTGAGTACGAATTCAAAGTTCTTGCGAACGGTGCGGTCGTGTAGCAGCTGGAAATCCTGAAAGATGATTCCCAATTCCTTGCGCAGAGCCGGAATCTCCTTTCGCCTGATAGTTTTGAGGTCTCTGCCGAGAATTTCAGCCTTCTCGGTTTCGCCTTCTACAAGGTCTAGTTCGCAATAAAGTGTCTTTAATAGCGAACTTTTACCAGAGCCGACTTTTCCAATAAGGTAGGCGAATTCTCCTTCGTCAATATGAAAATTGATGTTTTGGAGCACGCACTTGTCGGCCTGATATATGCTGACGTTCTGATAATCTATTAACATCTTCTATTTTTTTCTCCTTAATGTTGGTTTGTTATTTCATTTCGCCCTTGCTCTTGGCAACGCGGCGTTTCTTATCCCATTCCGGATCGTGACGCATCTGAAGTTCTTTCACAACATCTTCTATTCTCAAGCCTTTGCTTGTGAGCAGTACGATGAGGTGATAGAGAAGGTCTGAACTCTCGTAAATGAGTTTCTCGTTGTTGCCGTTTGTGGCTTCGATAATGGTTTCAACAGCTTCTTCTCCAACCTTTTGTGCCATTTTGTTAACGCCTTTCTTGAAGAGGCTGGTAGTGTAGCTTCCCTCTGGCATTTCTTCGTGGCGCTTGTTGATGAAGTCCTGAAGCTCTGAGAGGAAGAGGATTGGGTTGAGTGTATTCTCTTCTGCCCAGCAGGTGTCTGTACCTTTGTGGCAGGTTGGACCGTCTGGGTGAACCTTAACCAGCAAGGTGTCGTTATCGCAGTCGTTCTGAATGCTAACGAGATTCAGGAAGTTGCCTGATGTTTCACCTTTTGTCCAGAGGCAGTTGCGTGAACGGCTCCAGAATGTAACCTTTTTGGTTGCTATTGTCTTATCGTATGCTTCCTGGTTCATGAAACCAAGCATCAAGACGTTCTTTGTAACTGCGTCTTGGATGATGGCAGGAACCAGTCCGCCTAATTTTTCGAAATCTATTTCCATTTTATCTTGTTTTTATTTTCTTACATTATTATATTCACGTGTCTCAGTATCCTTACGTGTTCTATATTCTCACGTTGATTCCTTCTTCTCTCAGGTATTTCTTGAGGTCAGGAATGGCAATCTCGCCAAAGTGGAACACGCTGGCTGCCAGGGCAGCATCTGCCTTGCCTTGGGTGAACGCATCGCGGAAATGCTCCATCTTTCCAGCACCTCCTGAGGCGATGATAGGAATGCTTACTTCTTCGGCAAGACGGGCGAGGGCCTCGTTTGCGAATCCCTGTTTTACACCGTCATGATCCATACTGGTAAAGAGAATTTCACCGGCACCCCGGTCGGCTACTTCCTTAGCCCAGTCAAACAGTCCTAGTTCCACCCGTTCTCTTCCGCCTTTTACATAACAGTGCCAGCCGTCAGAATCGAGACGTGCATCAATGGCGCATACGCAAACCTGTGAGCCATAATGGTTGGCAATTTCATTGATGAGCTCCGGATGTCGGATGGCAGCACTGTTGATGCTAACCTTGTCAGCTCCTGCGTTGAGCAGGCGGTCAACATCTTTGAGTTCGTTGATTCCACCTCCCACAGTAAATGGGATATTGATTTCGGCAGCCACACGGGTTACCATATCCGTAAAGGTTTTGCGCTCTTCGAAACTCGCTGTAATATCGAGGAATACGAGCTCATCGGCTCCAGCATCGCTATAAGCTTTTCCCAGTTCTACCGGGTCACCAGCGCTGCGAAGGTTTACGAAATTGGTTCCCTTTACCGTCTCGCCGTTCTTTACATCAAGACAAGGAACGATTCGTTTAGCCAATCCTTTGTTACTTTGAACTTTGACCATTGAACTTTGAACTTTATGATTACTTAACTCCTAACTATAAACTTTTTGACTGTCAACTATTTAACTGTTAACTAGTTTCTTAACATCGATTTTCCCTTCGTAGAAAGCTTTTCCAAATACTACGGCAGGAATTCCTGCAGTTTCCAATGCTTCGATGTCTTCGTTGCAACTCACTCCGCCTGAGGCGATAAGATGCAGTTGAGGATAGGCAGCCATTACTTCTTTGTAGAGTTCTATGGCAGGTCCCTGCAGCGTTCCGTCTTTGCTGATTTCTGTGCAGAGAACATAGCGTACTCCTTTATCGATGTACTTTTTCAGGAAAGGAAGGAGATCTTCAGAAGAATCTTCTTTCCATCCGTTGATAGAAATCTTACCGTTTCTTACGTCGGCTCCCAGAATCAGGCGGTCGGCTCCATATTTGTCCAGCCATTGCATGAAGAGATCCGGATTAGTGACGGCAATACTGCCCACTGTAACCATGCTTGCTCCCGCAGCAAAAGCTTTCTCAATATCTTCTTCGGTCTTGATTCCGCCACCGAAATCAACCACGAGAGAGGTTTCTGTGGTAATGGCCTTCAACACCGCATCATTTACGATGTGCTTTGACTTGGCTCCATCGAGGTCTACTACATGAAGGCGTTTGAAGCCCATCTGCTCAAACTGTTTTGCAACCTCGGCAGGATTGTTATTGTAAACCTTCTTCTGGTCGTAATCGCCTTTTGTAAGACGAACACACTGGCCATTTATCAAGTCGATAGCTGGAATTAATTCTATCATATTAGTATTTCCTCTTTTATTTTATCTCTAAAAAGTTCTTTAAAATCTGTTCTCCCACTTTTCCGCTCTTTTCCGGATGGAACTGGCAGGTATAGAAATTGTCTTTGTGGAGCGATGCGCTATAAGGAAGAATGTATTCTGCCTTGGCAATGGTCTCCTCGCAGAGTGGCACATAATAACTATGTACGAAATAGGAGTAGGGATGAAGCAGCGCATCAGCGGTAGACTTGTCTGAGTCAGAATCCATTCTGTTTCCGAACCCCTTATAAAGGTCAGTCTTCAAATCATAGATTTCATTCCAGCCCATAGCAGGCACCTTGTCTTCGTGTTTCTGAGGCTGGAATCGCTTTACATCTACATCAAAGATTCCGATGCAATCTACGTCACCTTCTTCCGAATGGCGGCACAAAAGCTGCTGTCCTACACAAATGCCCAGGACGGGTTGCTTCAAGTTCTTGATTACTTGATCAAGCTGATGAGCCTTCAGATATTCCATTGCTTCTCTTGCCTGGCCTTGTCCAGGGAAGAGAACGCGGTCAGCCTTCTGGAGCATTTCTGCATCATCTGTAAGTACAGGTTCGATGCCTAAACGCTTCATGGCGTTGACTACGGAATAGATATTTCCGGCATTATATTTTACGATTGCTACATCCATAACCTAACGTAATTCATTTCTATTTCTTATATTCCGATGCAAAGGTACACATTTTCTTTTAATTTAAAGAAAATAAAAGCAAAAAGATTACGAAATATAGTAGATTTCTTTCAGAAAGTTAGAAATATGGCGGGATTTTACGTTTTCGTTAAGTGAAAAAGGAGCAATTGGATGTAAACCAACATCTAATTGCTCCTTTTGAAGTGTTTATTTTGATAATCGAAACTTCTTAGTTTTCTTCTTCACTGTCTGCTGTGCGGAGAATGATAGAAGTTGCTCCGATGGTGAACAGGGTTCCGTCTTCGATAACGCGGCGTTCTCTGTCGCCCAGAATTTCATTGTCAACGAAAGTTCCTGTATAACTTGGTCCATCACGGAGTACGTATTTCAATTTGCCTTTCTTGTCGCGGCTAACATTGATTACGCAATGGTTCATGTCAACGCTTGGGTCTACGGTTTCGATAGGGCAGTTGATTCCGCTGTTCTTCATGTAGCGGCCGATGATGTTGTCGCCTAACTGCAGCGGGATGACCTGTTTGTAAGCGAATACGTTCTCGATGACAACGATAGAACCGTATCCCTTCTCGTTGGCATTCTCGTCAAGTTTTTCCTCCTTGCGAGTTTCGCGGAGCTTGGAAACTCCCATTCGGATGCCAAACTGCTTATTGCAATTAGGACAAACGAAAACGAGACTCTGACCTGCCTGATACTTGGTCTCATCGAAGGTGATAAAATTATCGCATTTAGGACAACGTACTCTTTTCATATTCTTTTTCTTACTTTTCTGTCTTTATTATAATAATGTGTTGTAGAAGTTTCCGATACTCCTTGCTCTTTGTTCTAGCTATAAACTCTTAACTGTCAACTATTCTTTCACTTTCGTAATCCAGCCGTCAGTAAAAGCATCATAGTTGTGTAAACGGTTGAGAGCAGTATAAGCTTCGCCCTCGGTAGAGTATGTTCCGTATATAACTTTCACATTATTATCCGTAATCAACACCCTAGCTTCCTTGAATCCTTTGTTCTGGAGGAGTTCAGCATAGCAGGCTGCATTGCGCTTGGTAACACGACTTGCCAAAACGATGCTGTAGTAAGAAGAAGCTGTTTGCAATTCGTTGTCCTGAGCCATGTTGACAGACTTGGCAGGAATGCTCTCTTCTGCCTGTGATTCTGTACTAAGTACCAGTTCTTGAGGTTGCGCAACTTTATTGATCTCCTTAGGCATGATGCGGTTCAGCATGCCTGTGTCGATTTGGCTCTTCTGAACGGTTGGGGTTCCCAATGGAGAAGAGTAGGTGAAGAATGCAATGAGAGCGATGCAGGCTGCTGCAATATTGCGCAACCAACTCTTCTTGATGCTGATGAATTCGGCATTTGATTCTTCTTCTTCTTCGTTAAC
Source organism: Segatella copri (assembly GCA_021623045.1). Taxonomy (GTDB): domain Bacteria; phylum Bacteroidota; class Bacteroidia; order Bacteroidales; family Bacteroidaceae; genus Prevotella; species Prevotella copri_T. Next base: position 21,901 of record JAJWJX010000030.1, read on the forward strand.
GAACACAGAATTGTTGACAGAGAGTCCACTCTCCATCTTCTGGTTACTATCCTGATTCTTGACTTCGCTTTCTGTACGATTGTTTTCTACTGTCTTTGCTGGCATTTCAATGATTGAAGCAGCAGAATCTTCAGCCTTCTGAACCTCTTCTGCAGAAATCTGCGCGAGTGGGAGCATGTTTAAGCCGCCCAAACCATACAACTCAGGGGTAAGAATGCCTGCCTCGCATGGTTCGAAGGTATAATTTCCGTCTTCGTTCAATATGATGGTGCCAATATCATTCAGTTCAAATTTTCCTGAATTCTCCAGAGTCTGGCGCATCTCTGTCACCTCATCAGCAATGCGGTTCAAAGCTTCCGGATAGCTGATGTCGTATGCTTCAACATACGAAAGTGCAAGGAGAGAATCGTTCATCTGGAGCTGTGGGTTAAAGCCAATAGTTCTCAGCGGTGGCAAAAACATGCTGTCTCTGCCATCGTAACGCGCATCTACATGATGAGCCATGAAGCCACCAAATCCTGGGACAATCACGCAATCGTTGCTCAAAAGTAGGATCTCTATATGTCTTTCTAGTCTATTCACGTTTGCAAAGGTAGTGATTTTTTCGGAAATGACCAACAGAAAATAGAGAAAATTTTCGATGAAATCATAAAAAGTCTAATTTGTTTTGTCGTTTCGGGAAAAAGTATTACCTTTGTGCCTAAAATAAATAAGGTATAAATCAATGAAATATACAGAGACAGAAATTGAAGGAGTCTGGCTGATAGAACCTCGGGTATTTGATGATGCTCGCGGCTATTTCTTTGAAGCATGGAAGCAGGCTGACTTTGATGCTCACGTTGGCGGGCATGTGGAGTTTGTGCAAGACAATGAATCTATGTCGGCTCGTGGTGTGCTCAGAGGTTTGCATTATCAGAAAGGTGAATTCTCGCAGGCTAAGTTGGTGCGTGTCATCAAAGGCCGCGTGCTGGATGTAGCTGTTGACTTGAGAAAGGGCAGTAAGACTTTCGGTAAATATGTAATGGTTGAACTGAGTGGAGAGAACAAACGACAGTTTTTCATTCCTCGCGGTTTTGCCCATGGTTTTCTGGTACTGAGTGACGAAGCCATCTTTACTTATAAAGTAGATAATGTTTATGCTCCTGATTACGAAGCCAGTATTCATTGGGATGATCCTACCATCGGAATAAAATGGCCTGTTGAAGGAGTTGAGGTGCTTACGTCAGAAAAAGACAGAACCAAGGCAAAGTCTTTCGAAGAGGCTGATTATTTCGAGTAGAATTGGTATCAGTTTTTACCGATTAATTTATTTAAAGAACTCATCATGAAAAAGATAGTTAATTTATGGCTGCTCAGTTGTATCTTGACTCTTGTTGCTTGTGGGCAGAAGACCGAAAAGCAACAGGAAGTGAAGGAAGATACTGCGGCTAAGAAGATGTTGCAAGGCATTTGGCTGAACGATGACGATGAGGATGATGTGGCGTTCCGCGTAAAAGGCGATACGATTTATTATCCTGATTCTACCAGTCAGCCTGTCTACTTCTACATTGCTGGCGATACGCTTGTAATGAAGGGTGCTAATATTGCAAAATATCCGATCGTAAAACAGGCTGAGCATATTTTCCAGTTTAAGGTGCAGAATGGGGATGTGGTTAAGCTGGTGAAGACGGAAGATAAGTCTTATTTGCAGCAGTTCATCCACAACCATGTTTCCGTGGCGCTGAATCAGAATACGCTGATTAAACGTGATACGGTGGTTGTAAGGGGCGATGAGAAATATCATCTCTACGTACAGGTTAACCCAACAAGTTATAAGGTCTACAAGAGTTCTTATAATGATGATGGTGTTGAGGTAGACAATGTTTATTATGATAATATTGTGAACTTGCATGTTTATCATGGTGCCAACTGTCTGTTCTCTCGTGATTTCCATAAGAAAGATTTCGAAAAGCAGGTTCCTGCTTCATTTTTGGATCAGGCTATATTGAGCGACATCGTATTCAGTAAAATTGATGAATCTGGCATTCATTATCTTGCTGCGCTGGCAATGCCTGACAGCAGTTTGAGTTATCAGGTTGAGGTAATCATTTCCTTCGAAGGAAAAATGAACATGCGGGTTAAGAGTTAAAATGAAATAAAAGTCGCCCTGAAAGGGAAAGCATTGGATGTAAGATGCTTTTCTCCTTTCAGGGCGATTTTTTGTTTTATGTACTTATTTTGTTTTATGTACTTAACCCAGAGCGCAAGCTCTGGGCTAGATTTTAATTGAAGAATCCCAGCAAAGCTCCGGCTGCAACAGCAGATCCGATGACTCCCGCAACGTTTGGACCCATGGCGTGCATGAGAAGGAAGTTGTGGCGGTCGTATTCCAGACCCAGGTTGTTGGAGATGCGCGCACTCATTGGTACGGCGCTCACTCCGGCGTTTCCGATAAGTGGGTTCAGTTTCTTACCTTTTGGCAAGAAGAGATTCATCAGTTTGACGAATAATATTCCACTTGCCGATGCGATGATGAAAGCAAGAGCACCGAGAGCAAAGATCTTGATGGTATTTAATGTCAGAAACTCTGAAGCCTGAGTAGAGCAGCCTACGGTCAGACCGAGGAGAATGACGACAATATCATTCAAGCTGCTGCTTGCTGTCTTGGCGAGTCGGGTTGTCTTTCCACTCTCTTTCAGAAGATTTCCGAAGAACAGCATTCCTAATAATGGCAAACCGGATGGAACGATGAAGGTGGTGAGAAGCAGACCGATGATAGGGAAGAGTATCTTTTCGGTCTGTGAAACCTGACGTGCCGGTTTCATCTTGATGACGCGCTCTTTCTTGGTTGTAAGCAGTCGCATCAAAGGTGGCTGGATTACAGGCACCAGTGCCATGTAAGAGTAGGCACAAACCGCAATGGCTCCCATGAGGTTCGGACTCAGTTTGCTGCTCAGGAAGATGGCGGTTGGTCCGTCTGCTCCTCCGATAATGGCAATGCCAGCTGCCTGGTTAGGTTCGAATCCCAGAGCCAGTGCAATCATATATGCGCCGAAGATTCCAAATTGGGCAGCGGCTCCAATCAGGATGAGCTTCGGGTTGGAAATGAGCGCAGAGAAGTCGGTCATGGCTCCAATGCCCAGGAATACGAGTGGCGGGTACCAGCCCTGTTTCACTCCCTGGTAGAAGATGTTCAGAACGGAGTTGTCTTCGTATAAACCTATTTCGAGTCCTGCATCGGCACGGAATGGAATGTTGCCAAGAATGATTCCCAATCCGATTGGAACCAGGAGCAGCGGCTCAAAATCTTTCTTGATGGCGAGCCAGATAAAGAGTGCTCCCACCAGAATCATGATGAGGTTTCCTGCCGAGGCGTTGGCAAAGCCTGTAAAGGTAAGAAACTCATTGAAGTTTTGTATGATGAAATCCATAATTTACTTTGAACTTTGAAAGTTGAACATTGAACTTTATGATTAGTCTTTTGATTGGAAGAGTAATCACTAGCTTTTGTCTAAACAGTTTATTACGCGATTGTAACAAGCGTGTCTCCTTCCATTACTGCGTCTCCCTTGTTCACGTTGATGCTGGTAATGGTTCCTGAAGTTTCTGCATCGATGTTGTTCTGCATCTTCATGGCTTCGAGAACGACAACAGTATCGCCTGTGTTCACCTTGTCACCGACTTTCACCTTGATTTCGTTGATAGTGCCAGGCAGAGGGGCAACAACTGGTTTGCCTGCAGCAGAAGTTGCCTGTTTGCTTGATGAAGCAGAATCAGAACTTGCTGCAGAACTTGAACCTGCAGCAGAACCTGCGCTTGCAACAGAGCTGGCAGAAATGTTGTTTTGTCCATCAGTTAACTTTACTTTCTGCTTACTGCTCTTAACCGGCTGTTTCATTTCCACTTCGAATGGAATTCCATTCACGGTTACATTGGCGATATTGCCTTCAATATCCTGTATTTCAACGACGTAATCTACGCCTTTAACCTTATATTCGTACTTTGCCATAGTTTCTATATTTTAACGTTGTTATTGTTGTTGTTGAATTTCGGAGCATTCCATCTGGTCTGTTTTGGCTTGATGGTGATAATGCCGGATTCTACATCATGAACATCTTCCAGATATTCCTGTAGTGCAAGGGAGATGACTGCCATGTAAATCTCCTTATCAATACCCTTGGTTTCTAAACCATCTTTCAGAATCACGTTGGTCTTATGACTGAGGTCTTGAGTAACCTCGATGGTCTTCTTTCCTGTCTTATATAATAAGGTGGCGTGCTTCTCAGTAGCACGGGCGATGCGCTGTTTATGTTTCATGTAGGCTCCGAAACCCCAGAACACGATGAAGAGGAGAGCAAGGCAGGCAAATACGATTCCCATTGAAAGTACGGCGATTCCTATTCCGTATGGATCGCTTTTCTTCAATTGCTGGGCTTTACTCAAACCTGTGTTTTGAGGCAGATAGCCTGGAGTTACTGATCCGGCAATGGCTTTCTCCCATGTCTTGAAGTCCTTACTCAGTTCAAAACTCTCATCAGCAGCCAACACTGGCACGCTTACGGAATCTATCAGGTCAACGGCATTTCCGTCATAGAGTGCTATCCAGTTGGGCATCTTTTCCTGTAGAATAAGATTGAGATGAAAAGGTCCCGAGTTGGAAGAATTCTTTGCCTTCCAATGTTGTCCGTTCCTGCCATCCTGGTACCAGGAACTGCTGTCGAAGATAACGATGCTCTTCTTGCCTCCCAGTGTGGTTCGTGGTTCATTGTTAGGCAATGGACACATCAGCTGTCGGCGAGCTTCAGGCGACATTTTCTTGTCGAGAACCCTTCGGTCGGTGGTTAGGAACATACCACGCACATTATACGTGGTAAAGGAGGAATTGCTCAATTCCACCCATGGTTTGTGCTGCCCGTACTCATCTACAAGGTTGGTACGGTTGTCGGTCATCACCTCCGTTATACGGATGCTTTTGGCTCCTTGACTCCAAGCGGGCAAGGAAGTGATGACTAGCATGGTTATCAGAAATCCCAATTTCTTCATACGCTTACTAACGTTTATAGGGTTATTGTTTCATGTTTCGAAAAAACTGCATCATGTAGGAACTGTTGCTGTTCCTAGAAGATTCATTAGGTTTGTTTCTTGTGCTCAAAGGTACGAAGAATTTCTGAAAAGACAACAAAAAAAGTGCACAAATTTTTGTCTTTGTGCACCTCTTTTATAATTTATAACTATTTCCAGTTGTTTTGTTAACTTTTGTAAGTCTTACGCTCCGCAGAAGAACAGCACCACAATCTGGGCTGTAAAGATACGGAGGAACATGCTCAAAGGGTAAACTGTAGAGTAACCTACAGCTGGAGCCTCCTTAGAGCAAGAAGCATTTGCATAAGCCAATGCAGGAGGGTCTGTGTAAGTACCGGCGAGCATACCCATGATGGTGAAGTAGTTGAACTTAAACTTCAGACGGGCAATTGTACCGATGATGAGGATAGGAATAACGGTGATGAGGAAACCGCATCCCACATATTTCAAACCGTCACCCTGTACTACTGTGTCCCAGAATCCGGCACCAGCCTTGATTCCCACACTCGCCAGGAAGAGTACAAGTCCTATTTCTCGCAGCATCATATTAGCCGAAGTCGTCGTATAAGTTACCAGCTTCATGCGATAGCCGAAACGGCCGATGAGGATGGCGATGATCAGCGGACCTCCGGCAATACCCAACTTCAAAGGCACCGGCATTCCCGGAATGGCAAATGGGAGAGAACCGAAGATAATACCTACCATAATGCCTACGAAGATAGTGGCAATGTTAGGCGCATCGAGGCGCTTTACAGAGTTACCCATGATTTCAGCCACACGGTTCACATTCTCTTCAGGACCTACAACCAGAATCTTATCACCTACGTGGAAGTGGTGGTTTCTGCCTGCAAAAATGTCCATTCCCTGACGGGAAATACGGGTTACGTTAACGCCGTATACGCTGGAGAAGTGCATCTTACCCAAGGTCTTACCGTTCATTTCCGGACGGGTAACGATGATACGGCGAGAAACAAAGTGCTGTACTTCATCCTTCTCGCGGTCCCATTCAGCCTCAACCTCTGGTCCGATAAAAGCCTTGATGGCTTCAGCATCAGCCTCTGCACATACAACGAGCAATTCGTCTCCAACCTCAAACTTAGTCTTGCTGTTAGGAATGCTCACCTCGCCATTGTGGAGCAGTCGTGAACATACAATGTCACGGTTCAAGAATTCTGAAACTTCTCTCAGCGTTCTGCCTGTAATATAAGCATTTTCCACGCGTAAGTGCATGTTGTGGGCCTTAGCGTGTGGGTTTGCAGCATCTTCTTCGTTAAGCTGTTCTTCCTCATCAGCAGTATTAATCTTACAGATGTACTTGATAAGGATAGTAGCACCGATAATGCCCACCACACCAAGAGGATAAGCACAAGCATAACCATTGGCAATACTTGGAGCACCATTAGGGAAGACGCTGAGCAAAGCCTCGTTGGCAGCACCAAGACCCGGAGTATTGGTAACCGCACCATAGAGAGTACCTACCATCATAGGCAAGTTGTTAGGGTTGCTCGTATCAAAGAAGAGATAATAGCAACCAAACATCACGAGGATGTTGAGCAGAATAGCGCTAGCCGAAAGCATGTTGAGCGTAACACCACCTTTCTTGAAACTCTCGAAGAAGCCAGGTCCTACCTGGAGACCAATCATGAAGACGAAGAGGATCAAGCCGAAGTCTTGCACGAATGTGAGAATTTCCTTTGGACCGGTGAAGCCAACGTGGCCAGCCAAAATACCTGCGAAGAGAACGAAGGTGACACCTAACGAAATGCCGCCAATCTTTATTTTTCCGAGGTAAACACCAATAGCTATCACGATAGCGTAGAGTAGGGCGATGTGAGCCACCGACTCGGTATTGGTGAAGAGATTAACAATCCAATCCATGTATTCGTTTTAAAATCAGAAAATTATATTCCTTGTAGTTTACCAAATAATTTTAGAATTTATGTTTTCTGTTGCTTGTTTTAATTGAAAGATACAGTTCTGTTTATAGAGAGAATCTGTAGATTATTAGGGATTCAGTTAAAACTGAAAATTGGAGGACATCACATAGGATGCCCTCCAACCTATTTTTTCTTGTAAAAAATCAAGCCCTTTTTGCAAATGGCTTTCTTTTTGACATGAGATTACTTCTCGATAGCTGCTACACCTGGCAATACCTTACCCTCGATAGCCTCGAGGAGAGCACCACCACCTGTAGAGATGTAAGATACCTGATCAGCCAAACCGAACTTGTTGATACAAGCTACAGAGTCACCACCACCGATGAGTGAGAATGCACCTTCCTTAGTAGCCTCAGCGATTGCGTCAGCGATAGCCTTAGAACCACCAGCGAAGTTGTCGAACTCGAATACACCTGCAGGACCGTTCCAGAGGATAGTCTTGGCACCCTTGATGGCAGCTGCGAAAGCCTTGCGAGTCTCAGGACCTGCGTCCATTCCCTCCCATCCGTCAGGGATGTTGTTAGATGGGCAAACCTGAGTATTGCAGTCGTTCTTGAAGTCGTCACCGCAGATAGAGTCTGTGCCGAGTACGAGGTTTACACCGTTCTCCTTAGCCTTCTTGATTACGTCGAGAGCAACGTCGAGCTTGTCATCCTCGCAGATAGACATACCGATCTTGCCGCCGAGAGCCTTAGAGAATGTATAAGTCATACCACCGCAGAGAATCAGGTTGTCAACCTTAGTCAACAGGTTCTCGATGATACCAATCTTGGTAGAAACCTTAGAACCACCCATGATAGCTGTGAATGGGCGCTTGATGTTGCCGAGAACTGCGTCAACAGCCTTAACTTCCTTCTCCATCAAGAAGCCGAGCATCTTGTGATCCTTGTCGAAAGAATCAGCGATGACAGCTGTAGAAGCGTGCTTGCGGTGAGCTGTACCGAATGCGTCCATTACATATACGTCAGCGTAAGAAGCCAACTTGGCAGCGAACTTCTTCTGACGCTCCTTCATCTCAGCCTTTGCAGCATCGAATTCTGGAGTACCCTTCTCTACGCCAACTGGCTTGCCTTCCTCTTCTGGATAGAAGCGGAGGTTCTCGAGCAAGAGAGCCTCACCTGGCTTCAAGGCAGCTGCCTCAGCATCAGCGTTACCGCAGTCCTTAGCGAACTTAACGTCTACGCCGAGAGCGTCTGATACGTTCTTAACAATCTGAGAGAGAGAAAGCTCTGGTTTAACCTTGCCCTTTGGCTTACCCATGTGGCTCATCATGATGAGCGCACCGCCGTCTGCAAGTACCTTCTTCAATGTAGGAAGGGCACCGCGGATACGAGTGTCGTCTGTTACATTACCATTTTCATCCAATGGCACGTTGAAGTCAACGCGCACGATTGCCTTGTGACCGGCAAAGTTAAAATCTTCAATTTTCATTTTACCTAAATTTTATTTAGTTTATGTACTAATTTATTGTTCTAAACCTTTCTGCTGGTTTCAAAAACCGAAGGCAAAGATACAAATTATATTTGAATCAGCAAAATATAGTAGCGGTTTTTATGATTTTTAGTAGATGAAATCGTCTGTTTGCTATATCGGGTTTGCAAAATTCGTGTTTTGCGCTTCCTTCTGCCTGATTTGTTAAACAAAATGGAGAGAAATGAAATATATTCTTAACAAATTACTTTTTTTTTGGATTTTTCGATAATAAATAGTACCTTTGTGCGCAGTTAAAACGTTATTACATATAAATGAGATAAAATGGCGAAAGATAAGATTGCTTTTGTGTGCAGCAATTGCGGACAGGAAAGTGCCAAATGGATGGGCAAATGTCCTAGCTGCGGACAATGGAATACATTTAAGGAAATTCGTATTGCTGCCGATTCCGGATCGCAGGCTGCGAAGAATGCCGGAATGACCATGCGTCATGGTGGGGCTGCCACGATGTTTGGCGGGCAGCACAGCGAGCATGACGCTGCGCCGATGAAGCTTCGCGATATTTCTGCGATTGATGAACCGCGCATCGATATGAGGGACGAGGAGCTGAACCGTGTGCTGGGTGGCGGAATGGTTCCTGGCAGCATTACGCTCCTGGGCGGTGAACCGGGAATCGGTAAGAGTACGCTCACCTTGCAGACCATTCTGAACATGACTGACCGCCGCATCCTGTATGTGAGCGGAGAGGAGAGTGCCCATCAGATTAAACTCCGTGCCGACCGGTTGGCTAAAGGACAGGCGATGCTCAGAGAGGGTTCATCTGCGGACACACAGAAAACGGCTTCTCTTTCATCAGAAGGAGCCTTTGATCATATTACGGTTCTCTGCGAAACGCAGTTGGAGAAAATCTTCAGCCATATTCAGGAAGTGGCTCCACAGTTGATAGTTATAGATTCTATACAAACTATTGCTACGGAAGAAGTAGACAGTTCGCCGGGTTCTGTTTCCCAAGTTCGCGAGTGTGCAGCCTCCCTGCTCCGATTTGCCAAGACGAGTGGCATTCCGGTTATTCTGATAGGACATATTAATAAGGAGGGAACACTTGCCGGACCAAAGATTCTGGAGCACATCGTAGATACGGTGATTCAGTTTGAGGGCGACCAGCATTACATGTACCGCATCTTGAGAAGCATCAAAAACCGATTCGGAAGTACTTCTGAGTTGGGAATCTACGAGATGATGCAAGGCGGACTCCGACAGGTGAGCAATCCTTCAGAGTTGCTGCTTACTGAAGATCATGACGGGCTTTCGGGTGTTGCCATCAGCGCAGCCATCGAGGGTGTTCGTCCGTTCCTGGTAGAGACGCAGGCTTTGGTTTCAACAGCAGCTTATGGAACTCCGCAGCGTTCGGCAACGGGTTTTGACCAGCGCCGTTTGAACATGCTCCTGGCGGTTCTAGAGAAACGTGTGGGGTTCAAACTGATGCAGAAGGACGTGTTCCTGAATATTGCCGGAGGATTGAGAGTAACCGATCCTGCCATGGACTTGAGTGTGTTGGCAGCCGTATTGAGCAGCAATGTTGACACACCTATCGAGCAAGGCTGGTGTATGGCGGGCGAGGTAGGTCTGAGCGGTGAAGTCCGTCCGGTGAGCCGTATCGAGCAGCGTATTGCTGAGGCTGAGAAACTGGGATTCCAGCACATCATCATTCCGAAGTACAACAATCATGGTTTCGACCATAAGAAATATAAGATAGAAATTCATCCCGTAAGGAAGGTGGAAGAAGCATTCCGCTGCCTGTTCGGGTGAAGTAAAAAGTAATCATACAGTTCAAAATTCAAAATTCAAAGTAAAATGAAGGATTCAGTAATCATTGTGAGCGGTGGCATGGATAGCATCACGCTGCTCTACGATAAGAAAGACGAGATTGCACTCGGCATTAGTTTTAACTATGGAAGTAATCATAACGAGCGTGAAATTCCTTTCGCCAAGATGCATTGTGAGCGTTTGGGAATCAAGCATATTACGATAGATTTAGGTTTCATGCATCAGTATTTCAAGAGTTCTCTTCTTGAAGGTGCCGATGCGATTCCTGAAGGTCATTATGCTGCTGATAATATGAAGAGTACGGTGGTTCCTTTCCGTAATGGAATCATGTTGAGCATTGCCATCGGCATTGCTGAGAGTAATAATCTGAAGAAAGTTTTCATTGCGAACCATGGTGGCGATCATACGATTTACCCAGACTGCCGTCCGGAGTTTATCAAGGCGATAGATGAGGCTGCTGAAGCAGGAACGTTCGTTGATGTGCGTGTGGTGGCTCCTTATACGAATATTACCAAGGGTCAGATTGCGGCGATTGGCAAGAAGTTGGGCATTGACTATGCTGAAACCTGGAGCTGCTATAAGGGCGGTGAGAAGCATTGTGGCAAATGCGGAACCTGTGTGGAGCGCAAGGAGGCATTGGCCGAGGCGGGTATTGAGGATACTACCGAGTATGAAGAATAAGGATGAAGAGGAATCAGGCGTTCTTCGTTCCCTATATAATAAGGTGTAATCAGAATAAATATAATAAAAGAAAAATGAAAACAGCGATTTTATCTGCGGCTCTGATGCTTGCATCAACCGTTGCAATGGCTCAGAAGAGCAACTTCCAGTTGAAGGTGGATTTGAAGAATTTCAATTCCGATTCTGTACTTGTTTACAAGGGCAGAAATGTTAAGATGGATACGGTTTTGGTGAAGAATGGCAAGTTTACCTATTCTGCAAACCTTGATAAGGCTGCCGGATACGTTTTCCTCTCACCTGAAACTTATCGTGGCGCAGGTCAGTTTATGTTCAATCTGCCTTGTGTTCCTGGCGAGAAGGCTGAAGTTAAGGGCGATGCAAAGACCCGCTTTGATATTTCGGGTTCTAAGTTCTATCAGCAGTATCATGAAGTAGATGTTCAGCTGGAGAATGCTAATAAGGAGTTGAGAGATTACGAAACTTCCCTGAACCAGAGAATCAAGAATGGTGAGACCCAGCAGAGCATCATGGCAGAATATGAGCAGAAGGCTCCTGCCCTGCAAAAGGCAAAGGACGATAAGATTTTCGATTTCGTAAAACAGCATCCTGATTATGAGGCTTGTGCTACTATCATAGAGCAGTTTGATGATGTCAGCAAAATGGAGAAACTGCTGGGCTTGCTCTCTGAGAATGTGAAGAACGGCAGAATGAAGGCTTTCTACCAGCCAATGATTGATATGGCTAAGAAGCGTGCTGAGGCTGAGGAGAAGGCTAAGAAGGTGCAGGCTGCCGGTGTTGAGGCTCCTGACTTCACGCTGAAGGATATTAAAGGAAATGATTTCAAGCTTTCCAGCCTTCGCGGTAAGATTGTCGTTCTCGACTTCTGGGGTTCATGGTGCGGATGGTGCATCAAGGGAATGCCTAAGATGAAGGAGTATTACGAGAAGTACAAGGGTAAGTTTGAAATTCTTGGTGTAGATTGTAATGATACAGAGACTAAGTGGAAGGCTGCTGTTGAGAAGCACCAGTTGCCATGGATTCATGTTTACAATCCAAAGGACAGTAAGGTTCTCAGCGATTACGCTGTTCAGGGCTTCCCTACAAAGATTATGATTGATGCTAATGGTAAGATTATCAAGACTATTGTTGGTGAGGATCCTGCTTTCTACACATTGCTTGATGAAGTGTTGGGCAAGTAATGTTAACATAAAACAATGTCGCCCTGTAAGTGCAAAATTACATTTGCTCTTACAGGGCGATTTTTTGTTTTGTATTTTTATTTCTTTTTCTTCTTCAATTCCAGTTTCGGAATCTTGATTTTCTGTCCGGCTTTTACGGTGTTTGTACCATTCAGGGCTTCTACGTAGCATTCCATGCCGGAACCTAAATAGCGGGTGCTGATCTGTTCGAGGGTCTGACCGGCGCCAACCGTAACGGTCTGGGCAACTCCTATGATTCGGTAAGCTCCCGTGCGTACGCGAGCATCCTTATCATACTGGGATGATGCTATTTTCGAAGCAGCCTTTTCTTTCGCTTCAGCCTTTTCTTTCGCTTCAGCCTTAGCTTTTGCTTCAGTCTGCTTAGCTTTTTCAGCGCTAGCACTTTCCTCATCCGAATTTTCAGCCAGTTTTACTGCTTCTGCAGTTTTAGCCATACGGATACTATCTTCCATCGCTTTCTGGCGGAGTTTCTGTTCCTGAGAGAGTGGGGCGGCAGCTGGTTTGGCTGGGACTTTCTTGGCTGGAGCCTGGTGATACTGGTTTAGCTGCATGGCTAGATGATCACGCTGGGCGGTCATCTGACCATAGTTGAAGGCAAACCATCCCATTCCGCCAATCAAAGCTACTACGATGAGACAGACTGCAACGACTAGATAGCGAGGAATAACAATATGATGAGAATTGGAAGATTCTTCTTCCTCCTCTTCTTCTTCAGATTCATCTGATGCAGGTACTGCAGGTTCAACAACTGCTTTCAGGGCTTGCTGTTGCTGGGCTAATTCAAGCTTCTCTTGCTCCAGTCTTTCCTGCTCAAACCTTTCCTGCTCCAGTCTTTCCTGCTCCAGTCTTTCTTGCTCAAGTCTTTCCTGTTCCAGTCTTTCCTGTTCCAGTCTTTCTTGCTCCAGTCTTTCCTGCTCTTGCTTTTCTTTTTCAAGCTTTTCTTTCTGTATTCTTTCCTGCTCCAGTTGGGCTTGTTTTAATCTTTCCAGTTTAGCTTGTTCAATAGCAATTTGCTTTGCCAGTTCGTCTTCGGCTTCTTTTTCCTTTTCCTTTTCTGATCCGATTACGACAACCTCCGGATTTGGAGTTGCAGTTTTTTCTTCGTCCAGAAAATCGATTACTTGTGCAGGAGCATCTTCTGTCTGTTCTTCTCCAAACTTCTCATCTATTTCATCGAAATCTACGCCGTCATTTACCACCACCGTTTCAAATTGGGCGAATGGCTTGTTCACGATTTCTTTCAGGATGTTGTCAGGCGTGAAGGTGAGTTTGTCTCTGCCTTCAATGGTGAAGCGCTCGCCCGTGTTCACATTGATGCTTTCACGGTCTTTCGTGGCCTGTACCTTAAAGGTGCCCAGCCATTTTATCTTCACCTGCTTGTCGGCATCGAGTCCTTGGTTGCACACATCAAACATCTTCCGGATGAAGAGTTCTGCTTCCACTTGGCTCAGACCGCTCTTATCTGCAAGCAGTTTTCCGAGTGTATTTAAACTGAATTTGCTCATTGCTCATCCCCTCCATTCTTTAGTTTTTCCTTGACCGAAGCAACCGGTCGGAAACCCAACACCAACTTAGGCGGCACCAGCTGGCGCTTCTTGGTAGTAGGATTAACCACCACTCGCTCCATGCGCTTCTTCACTTCGAAGGTGCCAAAATTGGGGATAGAGACAGCTTCTCCATCCTCAAACTCGGCAATCATAGCGTCTATCGCCTTGCGCACCAACTTCTGGGTGTCTTCCTGCGAGTAGCCGGTTTGCTGAGCCAGTTCAGCGATGTATTCCTTATTGTTCATATTTATTTAATATGTAGTCAAAATTTCTAAAACTCCAGGCTATGGGGGAGAGAATGATTATTTCACCACCTTGCCATAGAGGTCAAATTCCTCGCTTGCAGTAATTTCTACCTGATAGAAACAACCCACGCGCAGACGCTTCTCATCGGCACGGATCAGAACCTCAGGGTCTACTTCCGGAGAGCAGAACTCTGTTCGCCCGATGTAGTAATCGCCTTCCTTGCGGTCGATGATAACGGTCATGGTTTTGCCCACCTTATCAGCCTCAACCTCAGAGCTGATGTCTTGCTGCAGAATCATCAGTTCGTCCAGTCGGCGCTGCTTTACCTCGGCAGGCACGTTATCTTCGTAGTGGGTGGCGCTGTAGGTTCCTTCTTCCTCAGAGTAGGCAAAGGCGCCCATGCGCTCAAATCTCTGTTCGCGTACGAAGTCGAGGAGTTCGTGGAAATCCTCATCTGTCTCGCCTGGAAAACCAACCATCAGCGTAGTGCGGATGTGAATGCCTGGCACGCGTTCGCGGATGGCCTTCAGCAGATTGATGGTTTCCTGCTTCGTTACGTGGCGATGCATGCTGGTGAGCATGTGGTCGCTGATGTGCTGGAGGGCAATGTCGAGATATTTGCATACGTTTGGCTTCTCGCGCATCACGTCCAGAAGATCCATAGGGAACTGGTTCGGATAAGCGTAATGCAGGCGAATCCATTTCACGCCCGGAATATCAGCCATCTCGCTGATGAGTTCGGTAATATGATGCTTGCCGTCAATATCTACGCCGTAGTAGGTGAGTTCCTGAGCGATAATCTGAAACTCCTTCACGCCTTCTGCCACCAGTTCGCGCACCTCCTGCAGAATCTCTTCCTTCGGACGGGAAACGTGCTTGCCGGTGATGATAGGAATGGCGCAGTAGGCACAGTGGCGGTTGCAGCCCTCAGCTATCTTGATGTAGGCATAATGGCGCGGAGTGGTGAGATGACGCTGGCCGTTGCAGGATGAAACTTCCGCCTTGCCGAGTTCCTGCAGGAGCTGCTTGTAGTTGAATTTGCCGTAGAACTTATCCACTTCGGGCATTTCTTCTTCCAGTTCCTTCTGGTAGCGCTGCGAGAGGCAGCCCATTACGTAGAGCTTTCTGAGTCGGCCTTCTTCCTTAGCCTGGATAAACTCCAGGATGGTGTCGATGCTTTCCTGCTTTGCATCCTCGATGAATCCGCACGTATTGATGACGGCTATCTCGCCCTGAGGGCGCTTGGAATCGTGAACGCAATGGTAGCCGTTTGCCTCAAACTGCTTCATCAGCAACTCGCTGTCTACGAGATTCTTCGAGCAGCCTAGGGTAATAATATCTATCTGATTTTTCTTCATTTTCTAATTTTTAAAGAGCGAGTCTACGAATTCTGTCTTGTTGAAGAGCTGCAGATCTTCCATACCTTCGCCTAGTCCGATGTATTTTACAGGCACCTTGAGCTGGTCGCTGATGCCGATGACAACGCCGCCCTTAGCGGTTCCGTCGAGCTTGGTGATGGCGAGCGAGGAGATGTTGGTAACGGCAGAGAACTGCTTAGCCTGCTCGAATGCATTCTGTCCGGTACTTCCGTCGAGCACGAGCATTACCTCGTCTGGTGCTTCAGGCATTACCTTCTTCATCACTTCCTTTATTTTCTTGAGCTCATTCATCAGGTTCACCTTGTTGTGCAGTCGTCCTGCCGTATCGATGAGCACCACGTCGGCGCCGTTTGCCTTGGCGCTCTGCAGGGTGTCGAAAGCCACACTTGCCGGGTCGCTTCCCATCTGCTGTTTCACTACAGGCACGCCCACGCGCTCGCCCCAGATGCAAATCTGCTCTACGGCAGCGGCACGGAAGGTGTCGGCAGCTCCCAGAACAACCTTCTTGCCAGCCTTCTTAAACTGGTAAGCCAGCTTGCCGATGGTGGTTGTCTTGCCCACGCCGTTTACGCCTACTACGAGGATAACGTAAGGCTTATGGTCGGCAGGAAGTTCCCAGTCTGCCAGGTCATCGCTGTGATTCTCGGAGAGGAGAATGGCGATTTCCTCGCGCAGAATGCGGTTGAGCTCGCTGGTTGAAACATATTTATCGCGGGCCACACGTTCTTCGATGCGGCGGATAATCTTGACCGTGGTTTCTACACCTACGTCTGAAGTGATGAGTACCTCTTCGAGATCGTCGAGCACATCATCATCGACGGTAGACTTTCCGGCAACGGCGCGCGCCAGTTTGCCAAACACACTCTCCTTGGTTTTTTCAAGTCCCTTATCGAGAGTTTCTTTCTTTTTGTTGCTGAATAATCCGAATAATCCCATAATCTTGTTTTTTATCTTCTGCAAAGATACTCATTTTTTTTTATTTTATGGCTTTTTCACTTGCTTTTTCGCCCTTTTCAAGAAAAAAAGTAAAGATTTAGAGGGTTTTATGTCATGACAGAAGGGTTTTCGCCGATATTGTGGGTTAATAAGGTTTAATAAATAATGTTGTCAGATACAAAAACAATTCGCCCTGCAAAGGGACAGAAGCGGTTTGGCTTCTGGACCCTTGCAGGGCGTTCTGTTTATTTCTTCATCATTTCCTTTACGGCTCTTTCGAGCTGAGTATCATGGCCATTGATGAAATCTTCCGGACTGTTGTAAACCTCGATGTCTGGGTTCAGCTGGGTGTTCTCGCCAAACACGCCACGCATGTCGCGGCAACCTACCTGAGGAATACCGAATACCAGCGTGTTGTCCATCAGCGTTTCCCACCATACGGCTGTCATGGTTCCTGCTACAGGAGCACCGATCAGCTTGCCTATTCCGAGTTCCTTGTAAACCCATGGGAAACCATGACCGTTGCTGTAATCGTTCTCGCAGATCATGACGCAAGATGGCTTCACCCATTTGTTGAACGGATCGCGGCCAACTACCTTACCATGAGGCACAAATTCCTGATACTGCTTGCCGTTGAGCAGAGTGCAGAGGTCATCGTGCAACCAGCCGCCGCCATTATGGCGCTCGTCTACGATTACAGCGTCTCTGTTGCGGTTTTTGTCGCTCAGCAGTTCGCTGTAAACGGTGCGGAAACTCTCCGAATTCATTGCCTTAACGTGAACATAAGCGATGCGTCCGCCCGAAATGCTGTCAACGAAAGCGCGGTTGCGGTCTACCCATCGCTTGTAGAGCAGGTTGTTGAGTTTGCCCTGAGAGATAGCCTTCACCGTAACCTCCATCTTCTTGCCCTTGGCGTTTCTGATGCCAAGGCGTACATTCTTGCCAACCTTTCCGTCTAGCAATGGGAAGTAGTCCATTCCTGCTTTAATCTCCTCGCCGTCGATGCTCTCGATGATGCTGCCGGCTGTTACGCCTGTATTCTTCACATCGAAAGGACCACGTTTGATAATCTCCTGAATCTTCAGGCCGTCGCCCTGATACTGAGGGTCGAAGAATACACCCAGGTTGGCGGTGGTAAGCGCGCTGTTCGAAGCGTAGTAGCGGGCTCCTGTATGCGAAGCGTTCAACTCGCCGAGCATTTCGCTCAACATCTCCTGGAAGTCGAAATTGTTGTTGATGTAAGGCAGGAACTTCTCATAGGTCTTGCGGTAACCTTCCCAGTCAACACCATGAATCTTAGGGTCGTAGAACTTGTCTTTCACCTGTCGCCATACGTGGTCGAAGAGATACTGGCGCTCCTCGGCTGGCTTATAGTTGAAGTTAGCCTCAAAGCTGATGTTCTTGGTGCTGAAACCGCTCAGATCCACCTTCTTGATGCTGCTTCCGTTGCAGATGAAGAGGTTCTTCACATCCTTGTCGGTCTGCAGGTTGCCCTGGCCTACGCCCTTCATCACGAGCTTGGTAGAGCCGTCCTTCAGGTCGTGCTGCCAGAGGTCGTAATCATCCTCGAAGGCTGCCTGGTAGTAGAGCTTGTCGCCGTCTTTAGAGAGAACAGCATCACCCATGTGCGAAGAGTTTGCGGTGAGGCGTACGATTCTGTCGCGGCAGTTTTCGATGTCCAGTTCCAGTGGCTTTACCTTTTCCACCTCTATCTTTCCGGTCTTCTTCTGCTTTTCGTCAGCCTTCTTTTTAGCCTCTTCCTTCTTCTCGTCTTCCTTCTTCTCCTTTTCGTCCTTGTTGGCGTCAGCCAGTTCTATCTCTTCCTTGCTCATGTTGAAGCGGTTGTAGGCGTCCAGGTCGAAAAACATGATGTAGGCATCGTCTTCAGCTCCCCAGCTTCCATGACTGCGGTAGCCGGCTCTGTCGCTCTGGAAGAGCATTGCCTTGCCGCCGAGCACCCATTTGCCGTTGCCGTCGCTGTAGCCCGAATTGGTCAGGTTGTGAACCTCTTTGCCGTCAGCCTTTACCAGCGCAATATCCTGGTTGTTCCAGCCGCCGTTGCCGAGATAGGTAGAAAGAAGCCATTTGCTGTCTGGCGACCATTCGAAACTGATGTCTCCATCGCTGTAAGAGTAGACGTATTTGCCGTCGAGCACGGTACGGATTTTCTTCGATTTCAGATTGACGATGCGGAGTGCAGCGCGGTCTTCGAAGAAAGCCACTTCCTTGCCGTCAGGAGAGTATTGAGGATACTGCGATGTAATGCCTGTTTTCACCAGCTGCTCTTCCTCGATGTCGGTAGCATAGGTGAAGTTCTTTTCTTTCTCGTTCTTGATTTTAGACTGGTAAATCTGCCAAACGCCGTTGCGCTCGGCTGCATAGACCAGGGCTCTGCCGTCTGGTGAGAAACTCAGGTCGCGCTCCTGCTGTGGGGTGTTGGTAATGCGCTTGGTAGTGGTGTATTCCACAGAAGTAACGTATACGTCGCCATGCATCACGAAAGCCACTTCCTTGGCGTCTGGCGAAACAGAAATCTCTGAAGCTCCCCAGCTCTTAATCTGACGTACGAGACTTGGAGCATCATTATCTGTTGTAATGGAGATGTTCACCTTTTGAGGCTCTCCACCTTCTTTCACGGTGTAGATTTCGCCATCATATCCGTAGCAGAGCAGGTCGGTGCTGGATGCAGTGAGGAATCTTACCGGATTGCCTTTGTGGTGGGTAATCTGCTTGTCGCTTGAACTGTTGAGGCTGCGGCGGTAGATATTGAATGTGCCGTCCTGCTCGCTCAGATAGAAGAATGATTTCTCGTCTGATGTCCATACTGGCGTGCGGTCTTCGCCGGCAAAGGTAGTCTGCTTGGTAAACTTGCCGTTGCTCTTCAGCCAGATGTCGCGTGCGATAGGCGATTTCTGATGCTTGCGCCAAGGGTCTTCATATCCCTTTTTGTCGTGATAGAGAATGTCGCCGTTCTTGGCGATGCTGATGTCCTCCATGGTGAGGGTAGAGAAGAGTTCCGGTCTTCCGCCCTTGGTGCTTACCTTATATATTTGTGGGAATGTGTTGTCGCCGAAGATGATGCTCTGGGCTGTAGGCTGCAGACTGGCAGAGTAGAGCACATGGTCGTTGTCAGCAAAGGCGATAGGCGTTTCGCTGCCGCTGTTGGTTGTGAGTCGGGTAGGAGCACCGCCTTTTGCATCGATAACGAAGATGTCGAGACTTCCTTCGCGGTTCGATTGAAAGGCAATTTTCTTGCTGTCAGGGCTCCATACAGGATGCGAATCGAAGGCTGCATGGGTTGTGAGCTGTCGTGCTTCACCGCCGTTGACAGAAACACTGTAGAGGTCGCCTTTATAAGCGAAGGCGATGGTTGTGCCATCGGGTGAGATGGCTGGGTAGCGCATCCAGAGTGGATGTTCTTCTGCGCTGGCTGAGAGTGCTGCCGAGAGCAGAGCTACTGAAAAGATTAACTTTTTCATTTGCGTATGTTTTATGTTTCAATATGCGTTATTAAAAATCTCGTCTTCTTTTGGAGCCTGATAGCTGAATCATGCTCCGAACGGATGCAAAGGTAGTTATTTTTTGCGATATTTAAGCATAAAAACTGAAAAAAGTGAGAAAAAGTTTGGTGTATTCAAAAAATATATGTACCTTTGCAGCCGCAAATAAGAAAAGTGGCTGATTGCTATATTGGTTAGCTAGTTTGCGTTTTGAAAAGTGTTGGTTCCGTAGCTCAGTTGGATTAGAGCAACAGCCTTCTAAGCTGTGGGTCTTGGGTTCGAACCCCAACGGAATCACGATGAA
>JAJWJX010000083.1:0-9734 GCA_021623045.1 Segatella copri
CTCAAAACAAAAGCCCAAATCTGCTATTTTTTGCTTTTTTAGTCATTCTTTTTCCCAGAAATGCCCCCGATTTTTCCCAAGAAAGCCCCGATTTTTCCCAAATACAGCAGTTTATCGGGAAAAGTGTGGGGGAAGCCTTGCAGGAAAATGAGGGTATTTTCTTGCCTTTTTGTTAATAATATGCGATTTTTTCTTGTTTTTTCCCTGCTGAGCGTGTAGGCTTTTTATTTTCCCAAGAAATGCCCGATTTTTCCCAAAATTGTGGGTTTTTCGGGGGAGTTGTGGGAAAGGGATTGTTTTGCCTTTGTTTTCGCAGTACTTTTGCAGCGTCGAAGAAACAAGACAACGCTGAAATGGTTTGGTGCTCTTGAAAACCTCTTCGTACATTATATAATATGTATACTCAGATTATGAGAGTGGTGCAGCAGGGCGAGACCTTCGCTGTGCAGAGTCAGAAAAGTGAGAACGGACAGATGATGAAATGCAACATCGTTCTCCAAGAGATGGGCGGCAAGTATGAGAATCAGTATGCTGCGGCAATGTTGGGTAATATGGCCCAGTGTAAGTATGCTCCGGGCGAGCTGGTGGCGGTAACGCTCCGCTTTACTACCCATGAGCACAATGGTCAGGTTTATCAGGATATTCTGGTTACGGACATTGAAAAGGTAAAAGGGTAAAAAGGCTTTTTAAAGGTAAAAGGGTAAAAAAGTAAAAGGGTAAAAAGAACCTTAACCCTTTGCAACCACGTTACCATAAAGGGTAAAAAGTAAAACTGAGTTGAAACTGAGGAGGATTTTCCATGGTAAAGCGCGCAACAATCCGGATGTTTCTTCTCCTAAAAATTCAATTCAGATTATGGTTAAGAAAGTAAATAAGGTTCAGAACAATGCTCAGAATAATGTTCAGAACCAGCAGGTGAATAATAATGACTGCCAGCATGTGCAGTTGGGTGGAATGGCTTACTATGATGCGAAGCAGTATTTCCTCTTCAGTCCTCAGGAATCGGGGGTGAATAAGGTTCCTCGATTCCGTTCGATGGGCGTGGCTCAGCAAATGCCTGACGGAACATTTGATTTCGTGGTTCAGCACCGCCTCAGAACTCAGTCGGAACTGATTAAGAAACTGGCGCATGGTCGTGTGAGCAAGACTAAGGACGGAGCTGTTCAGCTTACGCTGAAGGTGTTCTGCCATGAGGGAATCAACATCGCCCAAACGTTGGCTGTTGAGGCAGCTGAAGGGGCTGATGCGGTATTGGATTACCAACTGAAACATTAAGATGTTTTCTCTTCAACTTAAAACGATAAGTAAGAAACAGACAGATGAGTTGTTATTTAATTAAGGTGGAGAATGGGCACAAGGTTGCCCGCTCCATCACCTCGGAAGAGGAGTATAAGCAGCTGCGTGGAAGCAATGAGCAGAAAGCGAACCTTCGTCTTGCTCGTGCCGGAAACGATGCTGCGAAACGGAGACTGGTACAGTTTAACTATTCCGGGCAGTATCCGCAAGGGGTAGTGAAGGGAATGAAGTTGCCAAGCTGTGCATTCGGGTTTGATATGGATGAGCCGGAGGCTTTCGCCAAGGCAGCCAAGCTGCTGCTGAAGGAACCGGACAAGTACGGATTGCTGATGCTGGAGCGAAGCGCAAGACAGGGTGGACATGCGGTGTTTGAGCGCGAAAAGGGCAAGACAATTCTGGAGAACCAGGTACGAATTGCTACGATGCTGAAATGCGAAATGGATACTTCGGCTCACGACATTAACCGGGTTTACTTCACTACTACATCGGATGGAGAAGATCTGCTCTTTCTTTCGCCACGGCTCTTCAAGGATGAATACGATGAGGCTGCCGTGGCTGCTGAAGGGAAAGTCCTGGAAGAGCGTGAAAGATACGGACAGGAGGAACTGCCGGAAGGGGCGCACAAGGCAAACAAGCATTATGAGCCCTGGAAGGAAGAATTCAAGAAGGATTCTCAAGGGGTTTTTAAGGGTCAGGAATTTAAGAATTCGAGAATTTCTACTTCTGCTACTTCAGCCTCTACTGCGTCAACTACTGCTGCTGCTCAGGACAATTATCTCGGGATTCCTTATGGGGAAATCATTAAGAAGTGGTGGCAGTTGTATAATGATGGGCAGGAGCCGATGCGCTCCAACCGCAATACGTTGACCTTTGAGCTGGCAGTGAACCTGCGCCACATCTGTGGTTTTGACCGCAATCTGCTGGCTCAGATTATTCCCTGCTACGATGGGTTTCCCGAACAGGAAAAGATGGCTTGCATCAACTCGGCATTGAACGAGAAAATCACGCAAATGCCTAAACGACTGAAGGATGTGCTTTCGGCTATCCGTCAGGAAAGGATGAAACAGGGGACTGCGGGTAATGGCTCGGCGGCTGACAATGAGGCGCTGGTAAATGCGCTGGACGAGGCTAACGCCAAGGATGATCTGTTCTATTATAATGCGCTGCCTAAGTTGCCGCAAGGCATTCGGGACTCTATCAGCGCTGTTGGTCCGGCATTGGCGCTGCCTGTAATCACAGCCATCTGTCCTGCCATCGGAATGCTCGCAACGGGCGTGAAGGTTTCCGTTCACGGCAAGATGAACTCGCTGAACCTCATCTCCTACATTGCCGGTGATTTTGCATCTGGCAAGGGAAGTATTGACCCCGTGATTGACGCATGGACTTCGGAAGTGAAGGAAATGGACAAAATGTACCAGCAGAAGGAGGATGAATGGCGAGCCAAGAAACGTGCAGCAAAGAACAAGAAGGAGCAGCCGGAAGAACCGAAACTGCCTGTAAGATGTCTGACGCTGAACAATACGGTGGCGAATCTGGCTGAACGACTGGCGAACACGGAAGGCAAGCACGCCTTCTCGTTTACTCCGGAAGCTGACACCGTAGCGCAGAAGTGGAAATCGGCGATGAGCGACTTTTCAGTCATGTTGAGACAGGCTTATGACGGAACAAGCTATGAGCGTGAAGCAAGAAGTGCGGATGCAGTGAATGTTCATATAGACAGACTGTTATGGAACGTGGTGATGTGTGGAACGCCTGATGCGCTCTATCGAGTGGTAAGCAATTATACGGATGGTTTTCAGAGCCGTATCATCGTGGCAAAAACGCCCGATAATACCTTCACTCCACTTTCAGACAACATGTATGTAATGAACGAACGCCAGCGCGACCGCATTCTTCAGATAGCTCATCTGCTGCCGCTGATGTCGGGTGAGGTAGTGCTGCCGAAGCTGGAGGAAAAGGGTAGAAAATGGCTGGAACAGATCAGACTGGAGACGATGAAAAATGACGACAAGGTGAAAGCCCGCCAGCGTTTCCGTATCTGTCCAACCACCATGCGAATGATGACCTGCATCATGCTCTGCAAGGTTCTAGAAACGCTGATTCAGAAGCATGGTTTCAATGGAGCCGAGAAACAGCTGAAGGAGTCACCTGATTTGTGGAAGGGAATGCTCGTAAAGACGCAGACACCAACCATGCTCGAAACCTTCAATATCCTGGCAGATTATCAGTTGGATAATGCACTCTACTTCTTCCGTAGTCGCATAGAGGATGCGTTCTCATCCAAGAATTATTGCAGTCAGTCGCCCTACGATCGTACACATAGAGGTAAGAATGATTCCATCTTCGAACGTCTTGACGTAACTTTCACCTTTGAGCAGGCAGAGCAGCAGAGTGTTGCCGTAAAGGGCGCAACTGCTACCCATGAGACGGTAAGGCAGATGCTGAAGAATTGGAAGCGTCAAGGTTTGATCAGTATTTTACCAGACAAGCGTTATCAGAAAGTTACTTCTATCATATAAAATCCGGTCATTTCCGGTCATGGTCATTTCCGGTCATTTTGGTTTTCGGTTCTTAAATCAGCCTTAATGGCCGGCCTTGATCCAATTATTCATTATCAATTTTTAATTGTAAATTATCATGAACATCAATATATTCCGCCGTCGCTTCACTCCATGGAGTGTGGATGGCACAATGGTTATAGGTGGCAAGATTTTCTGCGACACCTTAGAACGTCCTAACCGTCATTTGTTAGCAGGACGTTATAAGATTTCTCTCATTCCTACCAAGCAAAAGAAGGTGTCGGAGACAAAGAAGAAAAATAAGTATGAAAGAGGAAAATATGAAATTGTTATCAAGCCTGTTATTCTGTTAAGATCCAATTACGTGCCTCGTACTGTTAGGCGCAGAGCTCGCTTCGTGCCTGGCAACGGTCCGCTACGTCTGAGAAACAAGAGTATCATTCTGGGCAAGTCTCATTATACCGGAATCGTTACGCAATCAGAAAAATGCTATAATGAATTTTGCCAGTTGTTGGATGAGGAATTCAAGAGGATGAAGAAAAAGCATCTACCGTGCAGAATCAATCTGTGTATCAGGGATTGGGGTGTTGACGAAATCCCCCTCAATTATCTGCTTATTTTTCAATAATTAATATTCAATATCATGCGTAAGATAAAGGAAATCATCATTCATTGCAGTGCGACCAAGGAAGGTCGCAACTTCACCGTAGCGGATATTGACCGCTGGCACCGGGAGCGCGGAATGCGCTGCATAGGTTATCATTTCGTGATTTATCGTGACGGCAGCATTCATGTAGGCCGTGCGATAGAGGAGGTTGGCGCCCATTGCAAGGGCCATAATTCCATCAGTATAGGCATTTGCTACATCGGCGGCTTATCAAAGAAAGGCAAGCCGAAGGATACAAGAACCCGAGACCAGAAAGCGGCAATGCGCTCGCTCATCGAGCAGCTGAAGGAGGAATATCCATTAGCCACGATTCATGGTCATAATGAATTTGCCAACAAAGCCTGTCCCTGCTTTGATGTAAAGAAGGAGTGGGGGAAGGAGTAAACACAAAAATAGCGGATCTTCACAGACCCGCTATTTCCTAATTTCCTATTGTATTAATTTTATTGGAAAATTTATTGCCTTATACAATGCCCTGAGCCATCATAGCCTTAGCTACCTTCAGGAAGCCGGCTACGTTTGCACCCTTTACGTAATTTACGTAACCGTCTGGCTCAGTACCATACTTCACGCAGTTAGCGTGAATATCGTTCATGATGTCGTGGAGCTTAGCATCAACCTCCTCACGAGACCACTTCAGACGCTCTGAGTTCTGGCTCATCTCAAGACCTGATACTGCAACACCACCTGCGTTGGCTGCCTTACCTGGAGAGTAGAGAATCTTAGCATCCTGGAATACCTTGATAGCCTCTGGAGTAGAAGGCATGTTAGCACCCTCGCTTACTGCGATTACGCCGTTGGCGATGAGAGCCTTGGCTGCCTCCTCGTTGATTTCGTTCTGAGTAGCTGATGGGAGAGCGATGTCTGCCTTCTCAAACCAAGGCTTAGCACCCGCAACATATTTTACACCATACTTCTCTGCATACTCCTTGATACGGCCACGCTCTACGTTCTTGAGCTCCATGATGTAATCGAGCTTCTCGCGGTCGATTCCGTCTGGGTCGTAGATGTAACCGTCTGAATCTGAACATGTAACTGGCTTAGCACCCAACTGGAGCAACTTCTCCATAGTGTACTGGGCTACATTACCTGAACCTGAAACCAAAACAGTCTTGCCCTTGATGTCAATACCCTTGGTAGCGAGCATGTTGCAGAGGAAGTATACGTTACCGTAACCTGTAGCCTCAGGACGGATCAATGAACCACCGAACTCCTGACCCTTACCGGTCAAGACGCCCTGGAACTGGTGTGTCAACTTCTTGTACATTCCGAAGAGGTAACCTACCTCACGGCCACCTACACCGATGTCACCAGCTGGAACATCCTCGTCTGGACCCATGTGACGGTAAAGCTCTGTCATGAAAGCCTGGCAGAAACGCATTACCTCGTTGTTGCTCTTGCCACGTGGAGAGAAGTCGGAACCACCCTTAGCACCACCCATTGGGAGAGTAGTAAGAGAGTTCTTGAATGTCTGCTCGAAAGCCAAGAACTTCAAAATACCCAAGTTTACTGACTTGTGGTAGCGAAGACCTCCCTTGTAAGGGCCAATCGCGTTGTTGTGCTGTACGCGGTAACCCATGTTAGTCTGTACGTTGCCCTTATCATCTACCCAAGATACGCGGAACTGGATGATGCGGTCTGGAATGCAGAGACGCTCGATGAGGTTTGCCTTCTCAAACTCTGGGTGCTTGTTGTACTCTTCCTCGATAGTACCGAGAACCTGACTAACTGCCTGAATGTACTCAGGCTCATTTGGGAATCTTCTTTGGAGATTCGCGATTACTTCAGATGCTTTCATAATCTTTAATCTTTTATTGTGTTTAAATTCTTATTTTTAATTTCTGATTGCAAAGATACATGTTTTTCTTGAAAACACCAACAAAAAGAAAGAAAAAATGCAGAAAAAGTAGAAAAAAGTTATTTTTTAACATTTTTAGCCACGTTTTGTAGCGCATTTGTGTACGCACACCTTATTATATAAGAGACGTTTTTCGGGGTTTAAGCCTTTATCTCTGTTTTAGGGAATCTTGCATTCTGACGACTTCTGTTTATCTATCCTGCGCCATAGGGCATAAATGAGCAGGATGATAGCGTAGAGACCGATTACCTGAGGCAGACTGATTTTTACGTTTTCGATGCTTGCTCCAGGCAGCATGCTGATCAGTTTTATGGCTGTATTCAAAAACTGGGTGATGCTGGTCAGGGCGCCTGATGTAAGGCTGATGAGTGGGGCGCCAACCGGTGCTATGGGCGTCCATAACGTGAGTGGGGAGAACAGGATTAAGGCTGCTCCAAGATATAGGATGAGGGTTGCTGCGGGAATGGCGATGTAATTGGTGAGAAGTGAATAGCACGATATTCTGCCGAAGGTGTAGACGATGACCGGAAGGGTTCCTATCTGGGCTGCCAGTGAAACGCAAAGGAGTCCCCATGCCCAACGGATGAAACGGCTGCGGATGGGGAGGAGGGTGTAAAGGGGTGTGAAGAACAGCAGAATGGAGGCTACAGCCAGGAACGAAAGCTGGAAACTCAACTCGAAAAGGTAGAGCGGACTGATGAAGAGCATAAATACATAAGCCGAGGCTAATGTGTTGAGCGGCAGACCGGTACGATGGAAGGCTAAACTTAAGCTGTAGGCTGAAAGCATGATGGCTGCACGGACTGCACTTGCCGGCAATCCTATGAGAAAAACGTAGGTCCAGATGGAGATGAGGGACAGGATGATGGTGTAAACTGAGTACTTTCTGCCGCCTAGCAGAAAGATGAAAAGCTGGAAGATAATGCCTATATGAAGTCCGCTTACTGCCAGGATGTGACTGGCTCCGGAAATGGAGTAACTGTTTCGGGTGTTCGAGTCGAGTGCGCTCTTGTCGCCCAGCGCCATGGCTGCGATGACTGCATAGTCTTGCTGTTTTACGTGAAGGGAAACCAGTTTGCTTTCAATATTGCTTTTATAGCGTTCGGTATTGATTTTTGCCCGTGTGAGGTAAGACAGTTCCTGCCAGTTTTTCAGTTGTGTAGAGGTTTGGGAATCAGCTATTTGCTTACAGGTAAGAAAAGCCCCAAGGCTCAGGATGCATAAATGAATCATCACGCATTGGGAGAAGATGAGAAACTGGTGGTTCCTGCTGAAGTAAGCTTTTTGGCTTAAGAACTCAGTAAGGAAAAAGATGATGCTGCCAAGGGCGCATGAAATGATGGAGATGATGAGCCAGAAGGGCATATTGAAATCATCATAGCCCCATTTGGCTATGATGATTCCGATCGTCAGTGTGAGGCTGATGGTCATGAGCGGGGTGAGGGGTAGCTCTTTCATCATTCCTCTTTCCTTTTTAAAAAGATGATTTATTTCCTATTTCTTGAATCCGAAGATGCGCTTGATGAATGTCTTCACAGCGTTTTCTTTCTTCTGTGGATTTACGATAGGGGTGTGCTTGCGTGCAGCCGGCTTGTCGCCCTTTTTCTGGGCTACGCCTCTGCCACGGCCGTTGCTGCCCGGACGAACATTGTTCTCGGTGCCTGGGCGCTGCTGGTTGCTGTTATTGCTGTTATTGCGGCGCTTCTGGCTGTTGCTGTTCTTTGGCTGTTCGCCTGGCTGGGCTGGCTTTCTGTTCTGCTGCTTTGCGTTCTGCTGCCTGTTGCCCTGCTGAGGCTGCTGCTTTGCGTTCTGCTGTCTGTTACCCTGCTGAGGCTGCTGCTTTGCGTTCTGCTGCCTGTTACCTTGCTGTGGCTGCTGCTTTGTGTTCTGCTGCCTGTTGCCCTGCTGAGGCTGCTGCTCGTTGTTGCGTGGCGCTTTTTCCTGACGCTCGTTTGGCTTGTTTGGCTTGCGCTTGTGAGAAGTCTGGTCGCGGTCTTTCTGTCGGCGGTTCTTGGCGCTGTTTTTTCCGGCCTCGCCGTTTCCGCCGTTACCGCGTCTGTTGTTTCTTCCGTTTGCGCCTTTCTTCTTCGGCTTGTTGAGCTTGATGTATTCAGGACCTTCGCCGCATCCCTCAGGGAGAGGCATTTTGTCTACCACCTTCTCCAGGAACTTCTCTATCTGCTGGAACCAGTACTGGTCTTCTTCGCTCACGAAGGTGATGGCTCTACCATCGCGGTTGGCACGGGCTGTACGGCCGATGCGGTGAACGTAATCTTCTGTATCGTGAGGAACATCGTAATTGATGACCATCTCAATATCATCGATGTCGATTCCGCGCGCCACAATGTCGGTAGCTACGAGAACATCATACTGTCCGCTCTTGAACTTGAACATCACATCGTCGCGTTCAGCCTGTTCCAGGTCGCTGTGCATGGCTCCGCAGTTTACTCCAATCTGCTGGAGGGAAGCTGCGAGTTGCTTCACCTTGAATTTGCTGCCGCTGAAGACGATGACGCGCTTCAGGTCGCCCGCCTTGAAGATGTCCTTGATGATGGTCATCTTCTGGGTTTCGTAGCATACGTATGCTTCCTGCTTGATTTTCTCGGCTGGCTTGCTGACGGCAAGTTTGATTTCTACCGGATTCTTGAGCAGGGTCTTAGCCAGTTCTTCTATCTTCTCAGGCATGGTTGCCGAGAACATGATGGTCTGGCAGGTCTTTGGCAGTTTGGCTGCGATGGTCTTGATGTCTTCTGAGAAACCCATGTCGAGCATGCGGTCGGCCTCGTCGAGAATGAAGAAGCTTACCTTGCTGAGGTCTACATTGCCCAGAGAGATATGGGAGATGAGACGGCCCGGGGTGGCGATGACTACATCGGCGCCCATGCGGAGGCTGCGCAACTCCTGATCGTAACGGTTGCCGTCGTTGCCGCCGTATACGGCTACGCTGCTCACGCCCTGCAGGTAATAGCCGAAGCCTTGCATCGCCTGGTCAATCTGCTGGGCGAGCTCGCGGGTTGGTGACATGATGACGCAGTTGATGGCGTCTTTAGGATAACCGCCGTCATCGAGCTTGCTCAATACTGGCAGCAGATAGGCTGCGGTTTTGCCGGTTCCGGTCTGGGCTACACCCAAGACATCGTGACCTTCTAATATCTCTGGAATGCACTTTTCCTGTACAGGAGTGCAGGTGTCGAATCGCATGTCGTATAATGCGTCGAGCACGTTGTCGTTTAAATCTAATTCGTCGAAATACATTCTTTCTATAATTTATAGTTTATTCAAGTTTCGCAAGTGAGTTCCACACGCCCTGAAAGGGCAGAAGCCTCTAGCCCAGGGCAGCGCCCTGGGTAATTACGGACGCAAACCTGTCGCCCTGTAAGGGCAAAAGCTTTAA
>JAJWJX010000031.1:0-41347 GCA_021623045.1 Segatella copri
ATGGAAAAAGGTATGGAAAAAGAAAAGCTAGCCACAGCTCGCCGCCTTCTGTCAATGGGCCTTTCTGATGAGCAAGTATCAACAGCCACCGAACTTCCACTGGAGGAAATCCAGAAATTGAAGGAATAAGCCTGAAACTGGCAGAACTTTCAGGAACTCAAATGTAGGATATGAGACGTTTTTATTAGGCATAGGATATGCTTAACTATAATTTCGCGGTTGCAACCGCCGAATTACAAAACAATAAAAATCATATACAGAACTTTCGCATGTGGTTTAAGTTCGGGCTGAAGGTCCAAAAGTTCTTAGCCCAGGGCATCGCCCTGGGTATAATAGCAATCAGCAAGGCGCCCTGTAAGGGCAAAAGCTTTATGTATTGCCTAGAGTTTTAAAGCTTTTGCCCTTACAGAGCGACAGGTTTTTCGCCCGTAATAGCCCAGGGCTAGGAGCTTCTGCCCCTTCGGGGCGTGTGGAGCCAACTTGCGAAATTTCTGTTTAATAATTCACAAAGGAACTTTTAGTTGAAATCAGCTTCTTATATGAGTATATAAACTACAACAAGCAACCGATAAATAAGGACGAACTGATCAAAGATTTTGATCGGTTCAATAACTCAAACATTCTATAATTGCGCAACCGCTGGTTGCGCAATTACATCAGTAAACTTATCTTCTCCACCCCCCAAGTATTTTTTCCATAAATCCTTGGAAGTTACGAGGAGAAGTCGTATCTTTGCGGCAAATTAGAAATAACATTAAAGTAAAGCAATATGAATGTAGCTATAAATAATATAAAAACAACTATAACTGTTCCGCAAGTTGACTTCAACTTATTAAAGGAACTGGCAAAGAAGTTTGGCTGGGTTATTCAAACCGAAAAGAAAAGTGGAATTGAAGAAGCCCTAGAAGATGTTAAAGCTGGCTGAGTATATCATGCAAAAGATGCTCACGACTTAATCAAACAGTGCTTAGAATGAAATACTCTATTACAAACATTGTATTATAATTAATCTAACAGCCATTGTTCGACAAGCACACGGAGGCAGAGTGTATGGATATATTTGATTGTTGGATTTATATAGTGAAGAATATGAACATGTTTGAACAGATGCCATTCAGCGAGAAGTATCCAGTCTTCCGCAAGTTGGCAGAAATAGGCGACCTCCGCAAGCTCTCCCGAGAGGAACTAGAGCTGTATGACGAGGACATCAAGAATATGCGTGATATATATGCCACCAGAAAGTTTGATGAAAAGAAAGGGATGGAAAAAGGTATGGAAAAAGAAAAGCTAGCCACAGCTCGCCGCCTTCTGTCAATGGGCCTTTCTGATGAGCAAGTATCAACAGCCACAGAGCTTCCACTGGAGGATATTCAGAAAATGAAGGAATAAGAAGAGATTACTAGGCGGTTCTCGAACATATCGGGAGCCGCCTATTTTCTTCTCAAAAAAACTTTTCCACCCTAAATCCTTGCGAGTTTCAGGATAAAGTCGTATATTTGCAGACGAAAAAGTAC
Organism: Segatella copri; assembly: GCA_021623045.1. Lineage (GTDB taxonomy): Bacteria > Bacteroidota > Bacteroidia > Bacteroidales > Bacteroidaceae > Prevotella > Prevotella copri_T. Next base: position 1,515 of record JAJWJX010000031.1, read on the forward strand.
AACATTTATATTTTTATGATTATGAGAACAGGCGACAAAGTATTAATATCTCCAGACTTGACACATGCCAAAGACTGGACACAGGGCGAAGTGATTGAAGTTGAGAACAATCCTTTCGTAGGAATTGTCATCTCCGCAAAAACCGCAGATGGGAACATCTTCTTTGGATATAAAGACTTATTTGAACCAGTAAAGGAGGCAGTATGTACGCACTAGCATTTGATATGGTAATTTCTGATTTACAGAAATACTATGGCGAACCTTACAACAAAGCTTACTACGAAATAAAAGAGCTTCTAAAGAAGAATGGTTTCGAGTGGGTGCAAGGCAGTACATACATGACGATGAATGATGATTTGACTGCACTTGTAAAAACAGTTATGGAGCTTTCTAAAATAGAGTGGTTTAAGAAATCAGTCAGAGATCTAAGAGGATTCAAAGTTGAAAGTTGGTCGAACTTTACTGATTTGGTTAAAAACTCATAGAATAGGCGACTCTCCTCCAATCCGGGAGTCGCCTATTTTTCTTTCTCCCCATCCTTTTCAAGTATTTTTTCCCTAAAACCTTGGAAGTTACAAGGAAAAGTCGTATCTTTGCATAAGAAAAGCTATAAAAAAGAAATTATGGGACATCAAGAAGATATTGTAAAACAGAAAGTAAAATCATTGTCATCAGGGATACGCAAGTTATCCTTGACAGAGATGTTGCTGAATTGTATGGCGTAACAACCAAGGTGGTTAACCAAGCCATAAGAAACAATCCAGATAAGTTTCCTTCTGGATATGTTATCGAACTGACTAACAGCGAGAAAGAGCATGTGGTCAAAAATTTTGACCACCTCGAAACATTGAAGTTTTCTCATGCAACAGTAAAGGGATTTACCGAGCAAGGACTTTATATGCTTGCCACAATATTAAAATCACCAATGGCGACAGCCACCGAACTTCCACTGGAGGAAATCCAGAAATTGAAGGAATAAGTAGAGGCTAGCTGGACTTTCGCAAGTTTTGCCCCACACGCCCTGAAGGGGCAGAAGCCCCTAGCCCAGGGCATCGCCCTGGGTAATCATGGACGCAAACCTGTCGCCCTGTAAGGGCAAAAGCTTCAAAGAATCAAATATTTACGAAGCTTTTGCCCTTACAGGGCGCCTTGCTGTTTGCTATTATACCCAGGGCGATGCCCTGGGCTAGGAGCTTTTGGGCCTTCAGCCCGTTCTTGAACCGCATGCTAAACTTGAGTCAACTTATAGTTGAAAATTCAGTAACATCAACCGCCTCATTCAAGTACTTCATTCTGCAACTTCAACCACTTCATTCTGCAACATCAAGTGCTTCATTCACCCAACGAAATTGACTCTTCCACCCAGCGAAGTCGAATCCATCACCCAACGAAGTCGTATCCTTAACCCAGCGAAGTCGTATCCGTCACCTCAATGAAACGTATGAACTTGTGCAATGACGTGCATGATGCGAAAGAGGCTCACTTGATGGGAACCAGGATGCTTCTGAAATTACGTCCCGACGTATCTGTTACTACGTCGGGACGCATCTTTTGCTGCGTCGGGACGTAGCAAATGCTGCATCGGGACGTAATTTTCATTTCCTCAGTTGGCTATGATTCCTCCTCTCACCAGCCATTTCGCAAAGAAGCGGTCACTAACCAGATAGCCAGTCGGAGTCTTGCTTATCAGCTGCTTATCTACCAATGCCTTTAATGCCGTTTTCACGCTGCTCGTAGCTGGAAGATGGTGGGTGCTGATAAACTGCTGGCTCAACGGCGAAGCTACCAGATGCTCACGAGCTATCGCCCCCAAAAGCATCTGCTGGTTCTCGGTTAGCCAGGCACAATAGTTCTGATAAGTCATCGCCTGCTCCTCTATCAGCTCCAGAATCACCTCATCTACCAGAGACTTCGTAATCTCGGAAGAAGCATGCTCGTAGATGCCATGCAATATCGACTGCACATACCAGGTTACACTATCAGACTGCTGATAAATATAAGAAAAGGTAGATTCATCTATCGACCTGTGCTGAGATGCCAACAAGCGATTGGCAAACTCCCGATACACCTGCTCCCCGATGCAAGGCAAAGACAACACCAGCGAACTCTGGAAGAAAGGACGGTTTGCCGACAGAAACATCTCCTGCATCATGTGCTGCTGACTGCCCGAAAACACGAAATATACATTCGGCAAGAACTGGATATAAGAACGGATCATCGCCTCAACCCCATCCTCCGGATAACTTAATATCTGCTGAAACTCATCAATGGCAATGTAGCATCGCTTTCCCGATTGCTTCAAATACTCAAAGATTCGCTTCAGATTCTCCTTCCCCTCACTCGGTTTCAAGTCTAAAGAAAAAGAAGGAATGCCAGTCAATTCATCTATCGTCAGAGCAGGTCGCCAACTGCTGAAGAATTCCTGTACCTTCCGAAGAGCAGATTGAGAAACAGTATCCAGCTTTCCGATGATTTCAGAAGCCATCAGTTGCACCATCTGCTCCAGATTCTTGGTGGCAAAGATGTCGAGATAGAAACACTTCACTTCCGCGTATTGCTCCTCCATCTGATGGAATACATGATGAATTAATCCCGTCTTACCCATACGGCGTGGGGCAACCAACGTGATGTTACGTTCATTATGCAGCGAAGAAATCATTTTCTCCGTCTCTTTCTGGCGGTCACAGAAATACTCTGCGCCCTTATAGCCATATACCACAAAAGGATTGTTCAATCTTGCCATATCTTGTTATCATTCATTATACAAACGTTCATTGCGCTTTTTACGCAACGCAAATTACGCAATAAAAAACGAGACCGCCAAATGTTTTCTAGTTTTTTAATAATAATTATCTCCTAAAGCCGCCTCTGATGTACAGACAACGGAATAAGCAAAAATACTTCACACTGCACTCTGCGGAAAGGTAAAGGCTGAAGCTGCTAGCCCAGGGCATAAAAAATCTGTGTAAATCTGTGAAATCCGTGGGACATAAAAAACTCCCACAGATTTCACAGATTCACACAGATTCATTATCTTTAACCCAAGTTTTACATAAACGAATTTTTTTTTTAAGCTATTTGGTGGCAAAGAAAATGCAAACGAGCGCAAAGAAAGCTTGCTTTCAATTTGCCGAGTGCAGCTTTTCTTCTGCAAAGAAAATGCAAACGAGCGCAAAGAAAGCTTGCTTTCAATTTGCCGAGTGCAGCTTTTCTTCTGCAAAAATACGACTTTTCCTCGTAACTTCCAAGGTTTTAGGGAAAAAATACTCGAAAAGGATGGGGAGAAAGAAAAATAGGCGGCTCCCGGAATTGAGAGCCGCCCATTGAATGTTATTCTTTAATCTTCTAATAATCTCCAAATGTTTAGGGTGGATATTATTCTTCCTTGTTTTTTAGCAAGTCCATCATTTTCTTCATATCAGGCAAAGCCTTGCGTAACCTTTCAGGCATGTCATCCAACGTCTTGTAGGTAGCAACTCCCATCGGCTTGCTGTAGTCTCGAACAGCATATTCTGCATAAGAGTAGTTTGCTGATTGGCAAAGAATGATTCCAATAGACGGATTCTCGTGTGGCTTACGCACCTTGTCGTCGAGAATTTGGAGATAGCCAAAAAGTTGCCCAAGATAAGAGGTCTTAAACTCGCCAAGTTTTAGCTCTATGCAAACCATGGCGTTCAATTCTCGATTGAAAAACAGCAGGTCTGGGAATTGTTCAACACCATAGATTTCCAAATGGTATTGGTTGCCGATGAAAGCAAAGTCTCTGCCAAAGGTCATGATGAAATTCTTGATGTTCTGAACGATGCTTTGTTCTACAACTCGTTCGTCGACATCTATTTTTTCGCGTTCCCCAATCTCTTCTACATTGATAAAGTCAAGTAGATATTCATCCTTGAACATTTCTACTGCACGTCGAGCTTCCCTAGGATTGTTGATGGTCCTGGTAAAATTGTTAGGCATGCGTCCTTGGCTATGGTAAGCATCCTCCTTTATAAGTTGGCGGAGCTTCTTTACGGAAAGATGTTCCTCTACAGTGCGGTGAATATAATAAAAGCGTGCCGAAGTTTCTTTTGGTCCACTAATGATGGCAGAGTGGTGTGTGAATGGTACTTTAAAGAAGTCCTCAACAGGAAAATTCGGAATATTAGTAATAGATAAAGTATGGAATATATCTATCTGATTTTCACTATTTTGTAATTCAGCGGTTGCAACCGCTGAATTCTCAAAGCACAATTTAGCGGTTGCTGCCGTTGAATTACTGTCAAGCATATCCCATGCTTCATAAAAACGTCTCATGTCTCTTAGTTGAGTTTCCGAGAATCCTCGAAGACCTGGTAGTTCCTTGCGAAGTTGTTCGCTGATGGATGCTAATGCGCCCTCGCCCCATACTCCTTTGCGGGTATGTTGTGAAAGATATTTTCCGATGGCAAAATATAAAGCAAGTTGTATGCGGTTCACACCTTTGGCTGCTTCATATTGTCCTTGAAGTATGGCTGTCTTTATAGCGTTGACAGCATTGTTATATTGTATCAAACTATCCATAGAGTAATGTTTTAATTTGGTCTTCTAACAGAAGGCATACGGATTTTGGGACAAAGAAAATGCAAACGAGCGCAAAGAAAGCTTGCTTTCAATTTGCCGAGTGCAGCTTTTCTTCTGCAAAGATACGACTTTTCCTCGTAACTTCCAAGGTTTTAGGGAAAAAATACTTGAAAAGGGGGAGGAGAACGAAAAAAAATAGGCGACTCTCGGAATTGAGAGCCGCCTATTGATAAAGAATTATTTCTTGAGATATTTCAAAAAGTCATCAATACCTACTATTTCCACTTTTGGGAAAGGAATGTTTTCTAACTCTTTGAAATGTTTATCTTCTGTTACAATAAAAATAGCATTACTGGCAATGGCACAATCAACAAACTTGTTGTCATCTTCGTCAGCTTTTATCAAACCAAAGCTGTAATGAGGGTCGATAAACTTTACGTTAGGCAGAATTTGAATATGGGCTAATACAAATCTTGCTACTTTGGAATTGATATTACGACCTAACACCTCTTCGTATTCTTCCAATATGTCATTGGATACACATAAAACGTATTCACCGTTTACAAATTTCTGCCAAATTTCAGCATATGGATTATGCTCAGATAGTGACATGACAAGACAATTTGTGTCAAGTACAATTTTCTCTTTTAGCATGATATTTTTGCCTTATGATAAGGAGTTCTTTCATGAAGTGTGCGGAAACTTTCTACTTTTTCCTCATTGAGTGTTCCGTCCGCCCAAAGTCTGTCAAGTTCTTCTTTTAGTTGTGCCCCCAAGTAATCAATTATTACTTTACGCAATCCTTCTATCTCTTCTTTTGAGTCCATAACGGACACAAGGTCAAGAAGTTCGAGTTGGGCTTCATTAAGTATAGTACGGTTTGTTCTCATATTGTTTCCTCCATAATTTTAGTATTATAACGTTTGCAAAGATACACTGAATAATTGAAAATACCAAAGTTTTTTTGAGTTTTTTATAGATTATAAAGGAAATAATAGAGAAATCATGAGGAGAAAGAAAAAATAGGCGACTCCCGGAATTGAGAGCCGCCTATTGATATTTAGTTTATTTGATGAAGCAAATGCTTACTTCTTTGTCATTTCACACTTTGCATAGCCTTCAGCCCAAGGATAAAGCTTGATGTCGTAAGTGCCTTCTTCTACAGCGATGTTTGCAGGATTACCTTTTGAAGTGAGGTTATCTAACTCTCCACCCCAATTGATGTCCCAACCATCGTTAGCGCGGAACTTGATTACACCAGTTTTCAACTTGATGTCTTTGACTTCCCAATAGCGACCTTCCTTAGTTTCCTTGTTGTAAGGAACATAAGTCATATTAATGTCGTCGCCGCTCCAACCATTTTCTGTTGCGTCACCAATGATACCAATAGTGGTGATAGGAGTCAGAGTGTACTTCTTTGTAGACAAATCAACATCTACCTTATAGTAACCTTCTGTTTCGTCCATGATGATGTTGTCACTTTCCTGACCGAAGAATGCACCGCCATAGTTAGTACCATCCCAGTTTTGCTGAGAACAGAACTTGAAACCATTCTGGTTCAGATACATGAAACCAGTGTAGTTAACACCATCCTCACCTGAGAGGTAGTCAATATGACTCCATCCATTAGCATCGCCTGCCATATAAAGTACAGGCTTAGCAAAAGAGTATGTCAGATTGTTCATGTCGAGTGTTACAATCCATGTACCAGCACCTGGAATAACCATGGTCTGTAATTCACCCCAGCTGTCGCCGTTATAATAAATGTAACCTGAACCATCTTCGCAACCATTCTCCTTGCAGCCCAAGGCTCCCTTGTTGATGGAATCCCAGTCATTACTTACGAAGTTGCTTCCAGCATAGAACTTAAACCAGTTTTTGTCTGCAGTAGTTGTAACCTTCAACTGATAAACTCCATCGCTAATCTTGTTCATCCAGACAGGAGATTTTGCATCCCACTCATTTCCGTTTATCTGACCGAGCATATAGTAGCCTTTCTCATCGAGTTGAGGTGTTGCTGTTGGAGTAAATTTACCTGTAGTTTCACCTACAGAATTAATGGCAACGGCATCGCCTGATGCCAAGTTGACAGATACCTTTGACTCAACTTTCATATCACGTGCAACGCTGGCGCGTGAATTATTCTGACTGCAAAGAATCTTCTCTAATTCTGCTGCGTTTACCTGAATGTTGTTGCCATCGATTTCACCATTGATGGCTTCACCATTCACTTTCAGACTTTTAAGCGTGTAGCCGGTTACATTTGCATCTGTTGTGTTGACAGTGACGAGATTGATGACTCCATCTGCGTCTGGCATACTACTCTCTGCTTCAGGACCCGCTGCAAAGGTGATTCCGTATTTTGCAGCTGAGGCTTCCTACTCATTGGCCTGTGGGTTTGCCCAATCATCGTAGTCGCCGTTGCAGCTGGCAAGTGTAACACTTGCCAAGACTGCTAAGCTATATAATAATGTTTTTTTCATTGTGCTTTGGTCTTAATTATTTAACTTCTGCTTTATTAGTATCGAAGTTGACATACAACTTCTTACCTGCGGCGGTTGATACACTGTAATCAGCGCCAAAGGTCTCTGCCCAGTTGTTTGGCATATCTTTATTTCGCCAGAAGATGTTACCTTTATAAATGGTGAACTCTGTACGATACCAGTCAATATCACCCACCTTGACAGATACACGAAGCTCTGCGCTGGCAGTGAATGCAGGAGAAACCCATTCGCCATTCTGGTCGGCTGGAGGTGTCAGAGCAACGTTGTCTGCAAAGCCCCAGGTTTCTTGACCCATACAAGCACCAATCAGGCAAACCTGAGTCTTGTAAACAGTCATTGTCCAGTCAATGTTCTTCTTATCTTCTGTAATCTTACCCTTGAAATAGAGGGTGTACCAGCCTGCGTTAGCTACCTTGATGTTTTGGTTATCACCTTCAGTGACACCTGCTTCGGCTTCATCAGTGATTTTAATACGGTTGAATCCACGGTTGTCATTGTTCTTTGTACCCCACTTGAACTCGCCACCTGCAGGCAGGTAGACAACTCCATAGTATTGTCCAGGTACACCTTGTACCTCAGGAATAGGTTTCCAACTCTTCCATCCTTCCTGGATAGAACTTCCTATCAAGTAGAGGTTATCTGTGAACTCAGCGTCAGGAGCCTTGTAGGTCGCCTTTACAGAAGGCAAAGTAATTACATTTGAGAATGTCTGACCATAATTAGGGTTTGTAGTACCACCAATAACCGCACGAAGACGGATGTAAACAGGCATTTCCTCAGGAACGCTTGTGTCAGGATGGGCATCCTGGAAAAGTGCAACCACTGCACTGTTTACTTCAGATGCGTCGACATCCATATTTGCTCTTTTGTAGAATGTCTTCAACTGGGTATGAGTAACAGTTGAGTCGTTCTTGAACTCTGGATCGATAGAGACCTGTACATAGTATTCTACTCCGTAAGGTGCTCCACCATAGTTTGGCTGAGTACATGTCAAGTTCAGAGTTTTGGCACTGACGAGGTCGTAAGTATTTTTTTCTGCAAGTGCAGGAGTGTTCAACACAAATTCCTCATCAACATGACTCAAGTCTATTGTTGGGTTGCTGTCTCTATCATCATCGCATGATGTAAAGAGCAAAGGAAGAACCATTGCTGGCAGCAACATGAATTTATATATCTTTTTCATAATTGATTTCTTTTATTTTAAATCTGGTTTCCTAACAATTAGTATTTTGGATTCTGCGTCATGTTAGGGTTATTCTTTGTCTCATTGCCTGGGATAGGATAGATGTCGTAGTATGACTCAATACCAGATCCGTTAGATACGCCGCCCTTGAAATTCCAGAGATACTTAGAACCTGTGAACAATCCAAAGCGAACCAAGTCTGAACGGCGACGACCTTCCAAGTAGAACTCACGGCACCATTCGTCGATAAGAGTCTGATCATCTACAGTTGTTGCCAATGCAGTACGATGGGCACGATCCTGAACATACTGGATGTCATCCAAAGCTTTCTTACCATCATTACCTACCTTGTTGACATCACCAAGGCGGAACTTAGCCTCTGCACGGGTCAGATAGATTTCTGCCAAGCGGAACATTGGGAAGTCGGTATCTGAATAGTTCTGGTGGTGCTGTGCTTCACCATCTGCGTGGAAGTTGCTCCACTTAACGATAGATGCACCATTCAGAGGACCTGTAATAGCATCGCCTGGTGTCAGAGTACGTACTTTGCCATCGCAGCCACCTATACCCATATAGAGCAGGGCGCGATCGTCTTTAGCCTTTGCGATAACATCTGCAGTGCTGATATGCTTCTCGTTATCCTTAGCAATAACCTGCTCTTTGGTAGGATTATTTATGAGATCTTCTTTCTCAGCCTTTGGCATATCCTCCTCGTTAGGGAAGAACTTCTTTACCAAGTCTACACGTGCAAACAGACATTTCCAAGCATCACTTGTACTTACGTAAGGCATGCCTGCTATGCTTGTAGCATTTACAAGGTAAGAAGTACCTGCATAAGCACGAGTCTTAACACCATCCTGACGGATAGGGAAGATGATTTCCTTCATTGCTTCTGGGTTTTTGTCATTATCGCCCATGAACAACTGCTGGTAACCGCTGTAGCCATTCTTTTCATTACGGCAAAGTGCGTATTTGTTGCTATCGATAATCTTGTCGCAATAATCGATTGCCTTCTGGTAATCCTTCACCTGACCATCGGTATAAACGGAAGAGTTAAGAGCCAAACGGGCATGGAGCGCATAAGCTGCACCACGGTCAGCACGTCCGAAATCCTCAGAATTGTTATAAGCACCAACCTCAGCCATTAATGGCTCGATGTTTGTCAACTCAGTGTCCAACCAATTATAGAGATCTACTCCTGACTTCTCTACAGGGAGAGAATCATCGAAGGTATCCTTGAAAGGAGCCTTGCGATAAAGGTCAAGGAAATAATAGTAGTTCAAGGCACGGAGGAAGCGAACCTCTGCAACTTTGTCTTCTTCCAGTTTGCCAGTCTGCTCTGTAATAAACTGGTTGTACAAGGTAATGTTGAAAATCAGACGCTGGTATGTCCAGTTTACACGAGCATTATCCTTGGTCCAGTTCATGTGGGTGATAGGAGCAATGGCTTCATTGTCCTGGTATGCCCACAGAGTTTCGTCTGTCATCAACTCTTGTAAGTTGAAAACTGTACGGATAAATCCGCTTTCACCTTCATCGCCACTTAAGTCTGCTATACCTGCAGGACCTTTCTGACCTGTAAGACCAAGAGTAGCATACTGCTTAGCCAAGAGCCCCTCTACTGTGTATGTTGGGTAATTATGTGGGTCAACAGACTTGATGTTCAGTTCGTCTGCGCAAGAGACAAAGCCCATGCACAACATACCTGCCATTGCAGTCTTAATCAATATTTTTTTCATAATAGTCTCCTTTAAATATTTTAGAAGTTAAGATTCAAACCAAGCTGGAAGCTTATTGGACGTGGGTAAGGATTGCTGTCGATACCGCTGCTTACCTCTGGGTCGATTCCCTTATACTTGGTAATGATGAATGGATTCTGGACTGTGAAGAAGATGCGTCCACTGCAAATCTTCTCTGCACCTACCTTGATCAAGGCTGGGAAGCTGTAGCCCAATGTCATGTTGCTACACTTCAAGTATGAAGCATTGCGTACGAAATAGTCGCTGGTATTGGTTGGGTTTGTTGCTGTACCCGTGAAACCAAGATTAACAGCTTCTGTTGTCGTATTTCTGAAGGCACCACTTGCGTTGATTTCGTTCAGAACTGCTTTGCTATTCAAGAAGTCGTAGTATACATAGTTGCCGATTGATGCATGGAAGGCTGCACTGAAGTCCCAGTTCTTGTAGATGAACTTGGTAGTGAGACCCATGATGACATCAGGAGCTGGGCTCTTGTAGCAATAACGGTCGTCATCATCAATTGTACCATTTCCGTTGCGGTCAACATAAGCACCCTCGATAGGCTTGCCGTTCTCATCGTAAACCTGCTGGTAAACATAGTATGAATTGATTGGCTGACCAACCTTGTTTACCTGAATCTTGGTGTTGTTACCACGAGAAACCTTGTCGCCTGTCCATACCCAGTCTTGCAAACCTGCTTCCAATTCTGTGATTTCGTTGTGGTTCCATCCTACGTTGTAAGTTACATCCCAAATGAAGTCCTTTGTAACGATAGGCTTAACGTTGAATGCCAACTCAATACCGTAGTTCTCCAAAGAACCGATGTTCTTCAGAAGTTGGTCACCAAAGTTTGTACCACCAGCAATGGCAACGCTTGCCAAAAGGTCGGTAGTCTTACGATAGTAACCATCTACATTCACACCGAAACGACCATTGAGAGCAGTAAAGTCGAGACCTGCATTATAAGTTGTAGTCTTTTCCCATGTCAAGTCTGGATTGCTTGCTGTTGGGCGTAAAGTCTGGTAATAATTATCACCGAATGGATACTGTGCATAACCATTGCTGACTCTGTACAGAGTAGAATAGTAGAAGTCATCAATACCATTCTGCTGACCGGTCTTACCCCAGCCCAAACGGAGTTTCAATTCATCGAGCCATTTTGCATCCTTCAGGAAAGGCTCGTTGTTGATTTTCCATGCAAAGGCTGCTGCTGGGAAGTAACCCCACTTCTTACCCTTTCTGAAACGAGAAGAACCATCGGCACGGAATGTAGCTGTAAACAAATAGCGATCGAGCAAGTTGTAGTTAAGACGTCCGAAGTAAGATACCAGAGAGTTGTGGGTTCTCCACATTTCGTCATCTTTGCTTACTGGGTCATGCTCGTAATTCCACTTGCCTTCTGTTGTTTCATACAGAGGATTGTTCGCTTTCAAGTACTCATCGGTACCTGTTCCGTAGTTATAACCTGTTCTGTGGTAGTGGCTCTGCTCTGCACCTGCCATGATGTCGATGTCATGAACGCCAAACTTGTGTGCATATTCTGCAAAAGCTTTACCTTCTATGCTATATTTATAGGCGTGGTCATAGCCATAATAACCAAAATAGTTGTTGGAGTAAGAATACTTGGAAATAGTTTCATCCTGCTTACCATCTGTATACTGGGCACCGATGGCAGCATGCAAATGCAAGTCTTCGAAACCATGAATCTTGTAGTCTACCTCAAGGTTTCCTGAAATATCATTAGACTTGGCGATACACTTGTAGTTGTCAAGAACTGCCACAGGGTTCTGTGGCATTTGAGCCTTTGCAATACTTGTCCAGCTAGGATCGGTAACTTTGTCGTCCTTAGCCTGCAAGTACTGGAAATATCCACCGACGCAATCATATGCAGCATCATCTACGCGAACAGGCTGTGTAGGATCCATGGTAAGTGCGCCACCGATGGCATCACCAACCTTTGCATAACGGTCCTTCTCGAACATATACTTCGCTGTGAAGTTAACGTTCAAGTGCTTGTCAAGGAAAGTAGGAGCAACGTTGATTGATGTATTGAAACGCTTCATCCAAGTGGTCTTAACGATACCGTTGTTATCTTCGAAACCTAAGCTGACACGATAAGGCATGTTCTTCAGACCGCCCTGAATGCTGACGTTGTGATTGGTAGAGATAGCTGTACGGAAAATCTCATCCTGCCAGTCGGTATCGGCAGTACCCAAACCGCTAGTGTCAATACCCAGATTGGTAAGAGCCTGCTTGTATTCGCTGGCATTCATTACCTTATATTTCTTCTGGACGGTAGACAATGTTACATCGCCATTATAGGTAACAGATGGTTTCTGGCCAGAACGTCCCTTCTTGGTTGTAATGATGATGACACCATTAGAAGCACGGGAACCGTAAATAGCTGTAGCAGAAGCATCTTTCAATACGGTGAAGCTCTCGATATCGTTAGGGTTGATCATAGCCAAGACGTTACTCATACCCTTATTGGTATTGTTGTCAATAGCCAAACCATCGATTACGTAGAGAGGGTCATTAGAAGCATTCAGAGAGGCACCACCACGGATACGAATCTGTGCACCAGAACCAGGCTGACCACCACCAGTCTGTACGTCAACACCGGCAATCTTACCTACCAACATATCAGAGGCACTGCTTGTGATACCCTTTGACATCTCATCTGGCTTGATAGCTGTAACAGAACCAGTCAAGTCGTTCTTCTTTGCGCGACCATAACCAATGACAACGACCTCGTTCAAAGACTTCTGGTCGTCAACCAAGGTAATCATCATGTTAGATGTTGCTTTGATTGTTTTTGGTGTCATTCCAAGATAGGTGAAAGTAAGATTGGCACCTGGCGCTGCATCAACTGAGAAGTTACCATCCATGTCGGTAATGCCTACTGCCTTACCGTTCACTGTAATGGTAGCGCCCATGATAGGCTCACCAGAAGCATCCTTCACATGTCCCTTAACTGCATTTGTCTGCGCAAAGGAACTCACCGTCAGAAGCAGACCGCTTGCTAGGGTCAACGCTCTGAGAGGCAATTTAATTTTTACCTGCTTCATCATTTGCTTGATTTTTAAGTTTGCAACTTGCCCTCTCCTTCAAGCTTCTGAAAGCATCATGTACCTAAAAGCGTACCTAAAGAGGCTTGATTTGGTCCAAAAGGTTCACCGCCTCAACCTTCTTTCTGTTCACTATCTCGGCATATACTTGCGTGGTTATGATGTTTTGATGTCCCAACAGTTTGCTGGTGGTATAGAGGTCCACTCCCATCGTGAGCAAGGTGGTGGCAAAGGTATGACGAGATACATGAAAAGTAACTGGCTTGTCAATGCCTGCCTCCCTAGCCCATTGCTTCAATCGATAGTTGACCGAGAAGAACGATGGCAGCTCAAATACCTTGTCATCAGCCCTTGCCTGTCCTCTTGCTGGCATCCACGACAAAGCATTCTCCGACAAGGGTACCGTTACCACATGACGGGTCTTCACCATCAACTTGCTAATATAGTATCCCTCCGTACCTTTTCCGATATCTGCCCATCGCAATGTCCTGACATCACTGATGCGCAAACCACAGAAACAAGCGAAGAGGAAAGCTTGCTTCACGGTTTCATCCTTGCAAGGAGTAGCCATCAACAATCTGATTTCCTCGATGCTGAGATAGCAGCGTCGGCTCTCTCCCTGACCAATCAGCTTTTTCTCTTCTTTCTTCAGTAGTTTGGTGGGATTCTCAGGTATGATACCTTCTCTCACCGCCTCATTCAATGCAGTAACAAACGTATTGTAATAGAGGCGTGCCGTACCCTTCGCCAAGTCTTTCTCATGATGTTCGCCCCGCTTGGGCACATCCGTACCAATGGTCTTGGCATGAGCCAGATACTGTACCAAGCCTTCGCAATACACCTTGTCCAGTTGTGCCATGCGAATATTCTCACCCTTGTATCTTATCAAATGTAAGAGGGCATGCTGGATGTTGACAGCATGACTGCCGCTCTGTCCCTGCTGTCTTTTTTGATCAGCATATAGCAGCATCCAGTCTTTTAAGAGCATATCCTTGGTCACCATCTCTCGCTGATAGTTACCGTGGCTCATACTCCACTCCCTGATTCGCTCACATCGGATGAGCATAGCGGTGCGCAAAGTAGCTTCATTCTTTGCCTTAGCCTCCTTGTCGCTTCCTCTTTTGTCATCTACCAGCAACAATCCCTTCAACCGCTCGTAGGTATAGCCTCTACCCTTGCTTCCTGCTTGGTAAGTACGCAGATAGATTGCCTTGTTGCCATTCTTCAAAGGTTTCACCCAAATCTTGATGGGTTCCTTTGCTTTTGTTTTAGTTCTCTTTTTCGCCATAATCTTTACTGTTTCATCTGTGCAAAATTATAAGCAAAATATATCTTCATCAAGTCTTTCAAGTTAAAGTACCTAAAGACGTACCTAAAGAAACAACTTTATTAGTAAATGCAAACGTTTGCACAAGAAAATCGCTTGATTTGCATCAATTTTTGAACAAGCTAATGAAATAAATCGTAACTTTGCCAACGAAAAAGAATACAACTTACAATTAAACATAAGATAGTAATCGCAAAATACAATGATAATTATGAAGAAGATATACTTTATACTCATTGCCTTACTGACAAGCATCAATATGTTTGCACAAGGTTGGCCTGCTAACTATAGTGGCGTCATGCTGCAAGGATTCTCATGGGATTCTTACGACTACTCCCAATGGACTGTCCTGGAGAAACAAGCCGATGATATGAAAGGATTCATCGACCTTGTATGGCTTCCACAAAGCGGTAAATGCATCGAGACCGAAAAGGTAATGGGCTATAAGCCATATTATTATTTCAACCAGAATTCTTCTTTCGGAACAGAGGCAGAACTCAAGAGTCTGATTGCTAAGTTCAAAGCCAACGGCATTGGCGCTATTGCTGATATTGTGGTCAACCACCGCAATACAGACGGCTGGTTCACCTTCCCTGCAGAGACATACAATGGAGTGACATACAAGATGTTATCTACCGACATCTGCAAGAATGATGATGGAGGAGATACTTCAACACAGGCAACCAAAGAGGGGGTAAGCCTCAGCAATAACTATGATGAGGGAACCGACTTTGGAGGATGCCGTGATATTGACCATAAGAGCGAGAACGTACAGAAGATTATCAAGGCATATCTGAAATTCCTGAAGGAGGATATAGGATATACCGGTTTTCGCTACGACATGGTAAAGGGATTCAGTGGTTCTCACGTAGCTGACTACAATGATGCAACAGGTGTAAAATTCTCGGTGGGTGAATATTGGGACGGAAACCCATCTATCATCAACTGGATAAACAAGACTAACAAGAAGAGTGCAGCCTTCGACTTCCAGTTCCGTTATAATGTTCGTGACGCAGTAGGCGTAAAAGACAATAAGGTTGTTTCAGCGCAAAACTGGTCGAAACTGAAGAGCGATTACAATCTGATGCATGACCCAGTTTACCGTCAGTATGCCATCACATTCGTAGAGAATCACGACATGCAATACCGCTCTAAAGATGAGCCGCTGGACCCTCTGCGCAAAGATACGCTGGCTGCCAATGCCTATATGCTCGCCATGCCGGGAACTCCTTGCGTGTTCCAGCCACACTGGAGAGCATACAAACAGGAAATCAAGAGCATGATTGAAGCCCGCAAACTTGCAGGCATCACCAACATGAGCAATTATACCAACAAGATGGCGCAGACCACTTGCTTTGCCAATGAGACTACTGGCAACAAGGCGAAACTTATCGTAGTTGTTGGAAATAACACCAAGGCATATACGCCAAGTACCGACTATGCACAGATTCTCGAAGGATACCACTACCGTTATTATCTTTCAAAATCTGCAGAAACAGCATGGTGCAACATTCCATCAGGCGAATATGAGGCAGGTTTCAAGGCTAAGCTTACAGCTGTGAGCCAGAACAGCAATGCCAAACTGGTATACACTACTGACGGCACAGACCCTACAGCCAAGAGCAAGCAGGTTACTACTGGTAACACCATCAATATTGACAACACCTGCACCCTGAAGGTTGGCTTGCTTATCAATGGAAACGTAACAGGTATCCGTACCTACAATTATACCGTCAAGGCATTCGAACCATATACCATCACCGTATATGCCAATGCAGACCAGGTAACAAACTGGGGTTCAGCCATATATTTCTACGCATGGAATTCCAGCGAAACCTTTACAAAAGCCTGGCCAGGTACAGCTGCTACAGCAACCAAGACTCTGAACGGAAAGAAGTGGTACTACATGGACTTCAAGATCAAGAGCAAGGATGCTATCGTAAATATCATCTTCAATCAGGGAAATGGAACAGGCAAGAAGCAGACTGTAGACTTGAATGCCGGCAACAGCACCAAGTATTATGAGATTACCACTACAATGAGTAATGGCAAATACACCTGCAAAGATGTTACCGCTATCTGGGCACCAACAGGTATCACAGGAACTCCAACCATAAGCAATACCACAACAGACAATGCATGGTATACGCTTAGCGGTATGAAATTGGGTAAGAAGCCTGCAGAGAATGGTGTTTACATCCACCAGGGAAAGAAAGTGATTATCAGATAAGAATACAACAAATAAGTTCAAAGAATAGTTTCAGTTTTTAGTTTAAGTTTTTCAGTTTTAAGTTTTTAAGTTTTTAGGTTTATTAAGGTTTATGTTTTTAGGTTTAGTTTTGTGTGAACAAAATTATTAGTTAGTTGTTTTAGGTTAGGAAAAAGAGGTATACCCAAGATTCGTCTTCGGGATATACCTCTTTTCTTATTTTAATTATTTTCTTATTCTAATTATCTTTCGCGCTGGTCTGCACCCCACATCAGTTTTTCTCTCAGGGTAGAGAAATAACGCTGGTTGCGCTGCTTCACAATCTTGATGCTATGAGGAGCCTTGCGGATGATAAGGCGGGTTTCCTCGGTCATACGCTCACTACGCCCATCGATGGCTACCAGATAGTTGTGGCTGCGACTCTCGATATCGAGCGTGATGACTGCCGTATCGTTGATGACGATAGGACGGATGTTCAGACTGTGAGGAGCAACCGGAGTAAGACAGATGCTGCCACTCTGCGGAATGATGATAGGACCGCCATTCGAAAGATTGTATGCCGTAGAACCTGTTGGCGTAGTAACAATCAGACCATCCGCCTGATAAGTGACGAGAAATTCGCCATCAACCTGCGTACGGATGGAAATCATCGAAGCATCATCACGCTTCAGTACGGCGATATCGTTGAGGGCGAACGGATTGCCGGCAAGAATGCCACCTTCTGCCTCCACCTGAATCACCGCATGCTCCTCTATCAGACATTCACCGGCATAAAGACTGTCCAGCGCCGACTCTATCTCGCTTGGCAGCACATCGGCAAGGAAGCCCAATCTGCCCATATTCACACCGATGATAGGCGTACCCTTAGCTCCCACACGGCTCGCTGCCTTCAGGAAGGTACCGTCACCACCCATAGAGATGACGTAATCCACATCAAAGTTGTAATCCTCGAACACCCCAGCTGCCTTCACATCGAGATGCTGGTCGCGGGTAAGAAACTCGTAATAAGCATTCTCCACATAAACTTCAGCCTCCTTCTTTTCGAGATAAAGAAGGATTTTCTCTATCGAAGCCGACTTCTTAGCCTGGTATTCATTACCAAATATTGCGAATTTTAAATGTTGCTGTGCCATTTATTTTGTTATTTCAATAATTATTCTTACTTTTGCAAAGGTAATCATATTATTTGAATAACAAGACAAAAAATAAATAAATTATGGCTAAGGTATATGAATTTCTTGCCAATGGCTTCGAGGAAATCGAAGGATTGGCTCCGGTTGACATCCTCCGCAGAGGTGGTGTTGACATCAAGACGGTAAGTGTAACGGGTACTGAATGGGTAGAAACATCGCATGGTGTTACCATCAAGGCTGACCTGAAGTTTGAGGATATTGCCAGCTTTGAAGATGCTGACATGCTGATGATTCCAGGCGGAATGCCAGGCAGTACAAACCTCAACGAACACGAAGGTGTGCGCCAGGCGCTCATCGCACAGCACAAGGCTGGCAAGCGAATCGGTGCCATCTGCGCAGCCCCAATGGTTCTGGCAAGCACAGGCATCCTCGAAGGAAAGAAGGCTACCTGTTATCCTGGCTTTGAGCAGTATTTCGGCGAGAACACCGAATATACCGCCACCCTCTTCCAGGAAGACGGCAACGTAATTACGGGCGAAGGTCCTGCCGCAACCCTCCCATACGCCTATAAGATATTGAGCTATTTCGTAAGCAAGGAAACCGTAGCTGCCCTGCAGGATGGCATGATGTATGATCATCTCATGCAAAGCAAGTAAGCCCTATAAACTATAAATTATAAACTATTAATTAGTAACAAAGTGGATTACGTAATCATAGTAGCCGGAGGCAAGGGCCTCCGCATGGGAAGTGAGATTCCAAAGCAGTTCTTGCCGGTAGCGGGCAAGCCTATCCTGATGCGCACCATCGAGCGTTTTCATGAATACGACCCTGCATTGAACATCATCCTGGTTCTGCCGGAGAATCAGCAGGCATACTGGCACCAGCTCTGCGAGGAGCATCATTTCGACATCAAACACCAGATAGCCAACGGTGGCGACACCCGTTTCCAGTCTTCCAAAAACGGACTGGCACTCATTCCTGATGATGAAGATGGCGTAGTGGGTATTCACGACGGCGTGCGCCCATTCGTATCTAAAGAAGTCATCGAGGAATGTTTCGAGACGGCTCGCGAAGAATATGCAGCCATCCCTGTATATGCCGTAACCGACACCCTGCGCTATATCGACCAGCACGGAGGCGGAAAGAACGTGCTGCGCAGCGACTACCGAGTGGTGCAGACTCCCCAGACCTTCGACATCGGTCTGGCAAAGCAGGCTTTCAACCAGGAATATAAGGAACAGTTTACCGATGACGCTTCGGTGGTAGAAAGTCTTGGCTGTCAGGTTGCAATGGTAGAGGGTAACCGTGAGAACATCAAGATTACCACTCCATTCGACATCAAGGTAGCGGAAGCTTTGCTGGGCTGACAATCTGCATGTCGTCCTTGTTAGACAGGATGACGAAGACTGAGCCATAGGCTGGCAAGTTCAAGTTCACTATCTGGCGGATTCTGGAAGTACCGGTACGGAAGGTTGCCGTAATCTGGCGTTCCTTATTCTCCTGATTCATCAGGAAATAGATATCCTTCCTGCCCGTTGCCTCCAGAACCAGACGGTGGACATAATCCATATTCTCAGGCAGTATGACATCCGGATCGATGCCATACTGCGAGAAGTTCTTCGCCTGATAAGGCTTGTCGATGATGACGATGCCTTCCTCACGCAATTCCTCCAGTTTCGCTTTTATCTCAGCAGAGAGAGAGCTATCCGGCTGCGAAACCACGAGAATGCGATAATCCTGATTTCCAGGCAGTTTACCTTTCGGACTGTATTCGAAATTCCATTTCAGCAAGGCATCCTTGTTGATCAAATCGTATTTGTAACCACGAGGGGCACGATAGCTGTTCTTCTGTTCGGGGGTTCCCGAAAGATGAAACACAGCGATATCAACCACCGGTCTGCCCTGCTGCAGATAATGCTGACACATGGTGATGTAATCCATGAAACCTCGAGCCTCTGGATGCCGGACAATATCATGCTGGAAAATGAACCTGTTGATGCCAAGCGCCAGGTGGCTGTCTGTCAAAGGTTTGAGCGAGGCGGGCGTTCCGTTCCGTGCGCCATAGTTTCCTGTACAAGCCACAGCCTGGACCGGATTTTCATTATAGATATGGGCTCTGCTTACGGCACGGAACATATCGTCGGGATGATCGGTACGCGGGATAGGCGCACAAGAAACCTCAACATACTGTTCTTCTGCCAGACGGGTGAAGGTCTGGAAGAACTTCTCCTTTACCAGTTCCTCGATGGTGAGACGGATATCATTCTGTACCTGTTCGTATCGGGAAGCCGACTCCAGCGGAACACCTGCCATGACAGGAAGATAGGGGATGAGATCATAGCCGCGGCGCACCTTGAATTCTTCAGCAAACTGACAGCCCCAGTTCTGGCTGCCCCACTCTCTCGGGTCGATATACAGATACGACACCACATCGCCATGCGGACGGTTCAGTAACGGCGCATACCAGGAATCGAATAGTTTCTTTACGGCTGCCGGTGAGAACCTGTCCACCTCAAGTCCCATACCTTTCCCATCCGTTGCATGAGTCTGTCCCGTTGAGGTATGTCCCATCCGCAACAGGCACCAGGAGCCCTTAGGCAACTTATTCTGCAAGATACCATTCACCATGACACCCATCACCATTCCCCCTTCCATCTTCAAGGGAAGCACATCAGTCATCGGCACCGCCTCGCTCCGGGCAGCCGAATCGGTTGCGTTGCGCCAGGCAGGCCCCGTTTTCCCTTTAAAGCGGATAGCAAAAGCAGCAATATCCTGATAATATCCACCTTCGCTTCCGGCAGACTGCATCTTTCCGTCCTTATAACTCTCGGGCTGCCACATCTGCAAGCCTTCTATCTTCTTTCCGCCCTTCATGATGGTATCGGTCCAGACAACCTTCTGCATCGATTCAGCAGGGAGGACAAGCGGATTGCCAGGCAGGACATGGATACCCATATCAAAATCGAGAGAGTCGGCTAGCTGGAAGGAATAATCCATCATCTTCCAGAACTCAGGCGACAACTGTGCCACCCCGTTCTGAAATTCCAGACGCTCGCCGGCTTCACGTACCGGCATCAGCCAGATACCACCCATACCTACATTCTTCATACCCGTCAGATCGGCATGAATACCCGGTCTGGAAACGGAGCCATACTTCCAGTTCCAGAAGGTCCAAGGCTTAGCCTCGTCATTATATGCCATTGCCGACACAACCAGAAGCGCCAGCAAAGCTATCACCATATATCTTTTCTTACTATTCATGAAAGTTTTAATCTTATTCGGTGCGAAGGTACGAAGAAAAATCAATATAAACAAATAAAAAAGCCACAATTGCGGAAAAAAAGCGTTAAACATTTTGGCTGTTTTGCCATAATGTTGTACTTTTGCATCATTATGAATAGTATTTTAGACCAAGACATCATGTTCCTGCCGGGGGTAGGACCCAAGAAGAAAGAGATACTGAGCAAGGAGCTCGGCATCAACTCTTATAGTGACCTGCTGGAATACTATCCTTATAAATATGTAGACCGCTCCAAGGTTTTCCACATCAGCGAACTCAATGCCGACATGCCCTTTGTACAGCTCAAAGGCAAGATACTCAGCTACGATGAGATTGATACCGGTAAGCGCAACAAGCTGCTGGTAGCCCATTTCTCAGACGGCTACGGTGTGGCTGACCTCATCTGGTATCGCGGCGCCCAATACATCATGAAGACCTATAAGGTGGGAACCGAATATCTCGTTTTCGGAAAGCCAACCGTCTTCAACGGCAGATTCCAGTTTACCCATCCCGATATGGACGATGCCACCAATCTCCAGATCTCAGAGATGGGCATGCAACCCTACTACTCGCTTACCGAGAACCTGAGAAAGCGTGGCTACACCTCACGTTCCATAGAGAAGATGACCAAGCAGTTGGTCACCATCCTTCCTCCTCTTCCCGAAACGCTGCCAAGCCATATCGTAGACCGTCTGCATCTGGTTTCGCGCGATGCAGCCATCCGCATGATTCATTATCCGCATTCCCATCAGGAGATGCAGAAAGCACAGGTACGCCTTAAATTTGAGGAACTCTTCTATGTGCAGCTTAATATAATAAGGTATGCCACCGACCAGCGCCGCAAGTTCAGGGGCTATGTCTTCAACCGCATCGCTGACATCTTCAACGGGTTCTATGCCCATCATCTGCCCTTCGAACTGACAGGGGCCCAGAAACGGGTGATGCATGAAATCAGAGCCGATATGTGCAGCGGCAGACAGATGAACCGTCTTCTGCAGGGTGATGTAGGTTCGGGCAAGACGCTCGTGGCTCTCATGACCATGCTCATTGCGCTGGATAACGGTTATCAGGCATGTATGATGGCACCTACCGAAATTCTTGCCGAGCAGCATCTGCAAACTATCTGCGACTTTCTGCAGGGAATGGACATCCGGGTAGAACTGCTCACAGGCATCGTAAAGGGAAAGAAGAGAGAAAAGATTCTTGCCGACCTGGCTACGGGCGACATCCAGATTCTGGTAGGCACCCATGCCATCCTCGAAGACCCGGTGGTTTTCAGAAGATTAGGCGTAGCCGTCATCGATGAGCAGCATCGCTTTGGTGTGGCACAGAGAGCCAAGCTGTGGAACAAGAGCGAGAATCCGCCTCATATCCTCGTGATGACCGCCACTCCTATCCCCCGCACCCTCGCCATGACCATTTATGGTGACCTGGACGTGAGCGTGATTGATGAACTGCCACCGGGCAGAAAACCGATACAGACGCTACATAAGTTTGATACCCAACTCACCAGTCTCTATCAGAGCATCCGCCGCCAGATTAATCTCGGCAGACAGGTATATATCGTCTTTCCGCTGATCAAGGAAAGCGAGAAGAGCGACCTGAAGAATCTGGAAGAAGGTTACGAAACGCTGAAACAGGCATTCCCGGAATTCAAATTGAGTAAGATTCATGGCAAGATGAAATCTGCCGAGAAGGAGGTAGAGATGGAGCAGTTTGTAAAGGGCGAAACACAGATTCTCGTTGCCACCACCGTAATAGAAGTTGGTGTAAATGTGCCCAATGCTTCTGTGATGGTCATCCTGGACGCACAACGCTTCGGTCTCTCCCAGTTGCACCAGCTGCGAGGCCGTGTAGGAAGAGGCTGCGACCAGAGCTACTGCATTCTGGTAACCAACTATAAGCTTTCAGAAGAAACCCGCAAACGTATTGATATCATGTGCGATACGAACGACGGTTTCCGTATCGCCGAGGCCGACTTGAAACTCCGTGGTCCCGGCGACCTGGAGGGAACGCAGCAGAGCGGCATGGCTTTCGACCTGAAGATAGCGAATATTGCCAGAGACGGTCAGCTGGTACAACTGGCGCGCACAGAAGCACAGGAAATCATCGACAACGATCCCGAATGCAATGCTCCTCACAACGCCCTGCTCTGGAACCGCCTCAAGGAATTGAAGAAAACCCATATCAACTGGGCAGCCATCAGCTAAAGCAGCAAGCAAAAGCAGTTTCTGTTATCAGAAAGCAAGCAAAAGCAGTTCCTGTTATCAGAAAGCAAAGCTAAAAGGTGGCTTCAGCTATCAAGCAGCCTCACCCCCGTTCCAGGCGATTCCATCGCCTGTCCCAAAAGTAAAAAGTATAATTATGGATAGAAGAAGAAAGCCGGCTATCAGGGAGCCGCGACCAGAAATAACCCTGGAAGAAATGAGAGCCATTCTCGAAAACATTACGGAAATAGAAAGCGCAACAGGCATCAGATACGTCAAACTGCATGTAACGGCAAAGATGATTATCGGTATCAGAGAGTCATCGGGTAAGGAATTTACCATCAATCTCAACGACCTCTACCGCGCTTATCAGGAATGCCTCCGATTCACCAGTCCGGAGGTAAAAAAGTATATTTTCATGGGGCATTCTCCTGCCGTAGCTCTGTTGAGAATGCTACAAAAGCATGAAACGTATTAAAAGTCAACTCCTTGCATCTCATTTTCCTAATGTAAGTTAAAAAAAAGGCTAGGGCGTTAAATATCGCCCTTTTGGCTTTAACAACTTTGGTTTTTTGAAGTTTTTTTGTTATATTTGCAACGTCTATATAACAAAACCGCTACATGAAGGCATTTGCCTTAGTGGTTTTTGCAGAATTTCTTGTATGATTCTGCGCTGTTGACACGAACCTAAAAAAGAAAATAGAAAAAGTAGTATGAGTTTTAAAAAGAGTATAAAGAAAATTTCGGTCGTTGCATTGTTGGCGCTAACAGCTTCTCCCGTTTGCGGACAAGATTTGTTGGCAAGACAGGCACCTGTAGACCACAGAATGAAATCGCTCGACACACTCACTGTGTCGCATTATCGAATGATTGAAGACAGAGAGAACCCTGCAGCCGAGCTGTATGAGGATTTCTCTAACAAGTACGCTCACAGGGCTACAACCTTGCCTGAGCACTTCCGCATCGATCTCCGTCATTTCTGCATGCCAACTCCTAGTCGCGTTGTCACAAGTAACTTCGGTTACCGTGCTAGCTTTGGCCGCCAACATAAAGGTATGGACATCAAGGTTTATATTGGCGACTCAATCCGCTCAGCCTTTTCAGGCAGAGTTCGCATCGTAAGATATGAAGGTGGTGGTTACGGTAAGTACATCGTGATTCGTCACAACAACGGTTTGGAGACTATCTATGGTCACCTCTCTAAGCAGCTCGTTACTGAGGGCGAAGAGGTAAGAGCCGGCGATGTGATTGGCTTGGGTGGTAATACGGGTAGAAGTACCGGTTCGCATCTCCACTTTGAGACCCGTCTCTGTGGTGTGGCTCTGAACCCGGCACTCTTCTTCGATTTCCGCAACCAGGACGTTACAGGCGACTTCTACAGCTTTAACCGTAATACCTACGAAAGCGAATCAGCTGATGCCAATGCTGCCCGCGGCAAGGTTGGCAACGGTGGTTACACCAGAGAGCAGGTTAACGGCGGCGAAGTGGGAAGATACTACGAACTGCCTGCTGGCCACGAGAAGCTCTACCACAAGGTGAAGCCAGGCGAAACGCTTAGTTCTATCGCTGAAAAGCGCGGCGTATCTGTAGAGCAGATCTGCAGACTAAACGGCTACCGCAAAGACAAGAAGGTTAGTGTAGGACAGATTATCAGATACGTATAATACGTATAAAAGAATAAACTCTAAAAAAGAGGGTGTGTCATTAATTTATGACACACCCTCTTTTTTTGACCTTTATTTTCGCGATTCCCCGGCATTACAAGATGCCGAAGAGTCGCAATACATCGTTCAGGTTGGCAACGACAAGCAGAAGAATCAGTATGCCGAAACCAATATACTCAGCACGCTCCATGAACTTATCGCCCGGTTTGCGACCTGTGATAATCTCATAGAGAAGGAAGAACACATGTCCACCATCAAGAGCAGGGATAGGAAGAATGTTCATGAAGGCAAGAATGATACTCAGGAACGCTGTCATAAGCCAGAATGCATGCCAATCCCATACAGATGGGAAGAGACTGCCCAGCGCACCGAAGCCACCCAGACTCTTGGCACCTTCCTTAGAGAAGACATACTTCATATCGCCCACATAACCGGCCAAGACATTCCAGCCGTATTTGATGCCGGCAGGGAAACTCTCGAAGAAGCCATAGTTAACATGAGTAATCTTATAATCGAGCATGACAGGATGATTGTAGAAACCAAACTTCACACCCTCTTCGGTAGACTTCAGGAGAACATTTGACTTGACGGTATCGCCAGAAGCCTTGAGATAAGTAACCTGAGCTGTAAGTGCTCTGGCACTATCCTGCGGCGTCTCAGCCGAAGCAAGCACATCCTCTACTCTGCCCAATTCAATCTGAAATTCGTTGAAAGAGACTACCTTTTTATTATTAATAGCAAGAATCTTATCACCCTTTGTCAAACCGAGTTTGCTGGCAGGTGAATCCTTCATCACACTATCAATCTGCAGCGGTACATACACATCTACGAAGCGAGGACTGCTCTTAATCATATCGAGCATGTTGAGATCACCAGGCAGATTAAGCGTCACCGGTTTGCCCTGACGGATGATATTGACCTGCTTAGCCTCAGAGAGATTACGATACAGATCGCCATCAAAGGTCTTGAACTCACCCAGATCGGTGCTTACCAGAATATCCTTATCCTGGAAGCCCAATGCCTTTGCCTCGGTATTGAACTTCATACCATAACTCATATCGCGGGTAGCCACATAATTGTCGCCCCAATGGAACAGAATCATGGAATAGATGAAGAGAGCCAGCACGAAGTTGACCAGCACGCCACCTATCATGATGAGCAGGCGCTGCCATGCCGGTTTGCTGCGAAACTCGTATGGCTGTTCCGGCTGTTTCATCTGTTCGGTATCGAAACTTTCATCTATCATACCCGAAATCTTACAATATCCTCCGAGCGGCAACCATCCCAAACCATAGGTAGTATCCGAATTCTTTGGCTTGAACTCGAAGAGATGGAACCAAGGGTCGAAGAACAGATAGAACTTCTCCACTCTTACACCAAAGAGTTTGGAGAAGAAGAAGTGTCCGCCCTCATGGAGCAACACTAAGATGGAAAGCGACAGCATCAACTGCAACGCTTTGATCAAAAATACTTCCATTTATTTACTTTGAACTTTGAACTTATTTACTTGGAACTTTGAACTTGGAACTTTGAACTTTATGATGAGCCCTATATCCTACGTTCATTTTAATTATTAACTATAAACTATTAACTATTACTTGAGCATCAGCTCTGTAGCTATGCGGCGAGCCTCAGCATCGGTCTGCAGATAGACATCGAGGTCGGGATTACTGTCGAAAGTAGCCTTCGCCATCGTCTCTTCAATGATATCAGCCATCTGAAGGAAGCCACACTCACCTTTGCGGAAGCCGGCATTCACTATCTCGTTGGCAGCATTCACGACACATGACATATTACCACCCTTTCTGATGGCATCGAAAGCCAGTTGCAGGCACTTGAACTTCTGATAATCAGGCTTGAAGAACTGCAAATCCTGCGTCTTGAAGAGGTCGAGACGATCGCCATTCAGATGCAGACGCTGAGGGAAAGAGAAGGCATACTGGATAGGCAGACGCATATCTGGCACACCCAACTGAGCCTTGACAGCACCATCAACAAACTGAACGGCACTATGCACAACGCTCTGCGGATGGATAAGCACCTCTATCTTGTCAGCCGGAACCCCAAAGAGCCATTTAGCTTCTGTCACCTCGAAGCCCTTGTTCATGAGCGAAGCCGAATCGATAGTTATCTTGGCACCCATATCCCAGGTAGGATGCTTGAGGGCATCGGCAGCAGTCACCTTCTCCAACTGCTCGTGGGTATAATTACGGAAAGGACCACCCGAACAGGTCAGGAGAATCTTCTCTACCTCGTTGTCGCCCTCACCCACCAGACTCTGGAAGATAGCACTATGCTCGCTGTCAACAGGGAGGATAGGCACATGATATTCCTGTGCAAGATTGCAGATCAGCTCACCCGCTACCACCAGTGTTTCCTTGTTGGCAAGACATATCTTCTTACGCGCCTTGATGGCATGGATGGTTGGTTCCAGGCCCGAGAAGCCTACCATGGAAGCCAGCACCATATCGATAGGCTCAGCCTGTACGATATCGCAAAGAGCCTGAGCACCGGCATAAACCTTGATATCAGGCTCATCACTGAGCATATCCTTCAGCTCCTCGTAGCGAGCCTCATTGGCTATGGCCACAGCAGCCGGATGGAACTTGCGAGCCTGCTCGGCAAGTTCCTGCACTCGGTTGTTGGCGGTGAGGCAATACACCTCGTAAAGGTCACTATGCTGCTCGATGACATCAAGCGCCTGTGTACCGATACTTCCCGTAGAACCGAGAATACATATCTGTTGTTTCTTCATATTTCTTCACTTTATAAGTCGAGCAATCCTTCCGGAATCGCCATTCTGATTTCTTTCTTTTCAGCGCTCACCTCTTCGATGAGGTCGTTGCTGGCAGGGATGAGGATTTCATCACCTGCATCGGTTGTTACCTCGAAAAGAAGGTTGAGGGTAGAATCGTCTACATGTTCTATGGTACCTACCACCTTGCCGCTTACAGCATCTACCAGATGGAAACCAATGATTTCTGCCCAGCTCATGTTCTCTTCGTCACTGTCAGAGAGATGACGTGGGAAGAAAACCTCGCAACCGGTATAGTTGCGTGCCTGCTCTTGGGTATCGATATCCTCAAACTTCACGAGCACATTATCATCGTTCTTAAAACGATATTCCTCTAAATAGAAAGGCACGAGGATGCCATCGATGTCGAGTACCAGGTACTCGGCATCTACACGGTCGAAAACATCATCTGTAATGGCGAAAGTAATCTCGCCCTTCACACCATGAGGTTTTCCCAACTTGCCTATCTTATATACTTCATCGCGTCTAATCATTCAACATTCAACATTTAACATTTAACATTGATTAGTCACTGACACGGGTAATCTTGGCACCCAGCGCATTAAGGCGATGCTCGATATCCTCATAACCACGGTCTATCTGGGCAATATTGGCAATGCGGCTGGTACCGTTGGCACTCATGGCAGCAATCAGCAGGGCAATACCGGCACGGATATCAGGACTGGTCATTCTGCCAGCACGCAGTTTGATCTTATGGTCATGACCAACCACCACAGCACGGTGAGGATCACAGAGAATAATCTGCGCACCCATATCAATCAGTTTATCCACGAAGAAGAGGCGGCTCTCGAACATCTTCTGATGGAAGAGGACGCTGCCGCGAGCCTGGGTAGCCACTACGAGGAGCACGGAGAGAAGGTCAGGAGTGAGTCCTGGCCAAGGGGCATCGGCAAGCGTCATAATGGTGCCGTCAATAAATGAATCGATGACATAATGTTTCTGTTCTGGAATCACAAGGTCATCGTCCTCTATCTTTATCTTCACTCCCAGGCGGCGGAATGCATCAGGAATAATACCCAAATCCTTGACAGACACATTCTTGATGCGCACACCTTCACCACACATTGCCGCCATGCCGATGAACGAACCTACCTCAATCATATCAGGCAAGATGCGATGCTCGGCACCATGCAGTTTATCAACACCCACGATGGTAAGCAGGTTGCTGGCGATGCCGCTGATCTGAGCACCCATCGCATTGAGCAGATGGCAGAGCTGCTGGATATATGGCTCGCAAGCTGCATTATAAATGGTGGTAGTGCCCTTTGCCAATACTGATGCCATGATGATATTGGCGGTACCGGTAACCGAAGCCTCATCGAGCAACATATAGCAGCCCTTCAGTTTCTTTGCCTGTATCTGGTAAACATTACGCTCATCATCGTGAACGAAGTTGGCGCCCAGATACTTGAAGCCCAGGAAGTGGGTATCCAGACGGCGACGACCTATCTTATCGCCACCCGGCTGAGCTATGGTAGCCTTGCCACATCTACCGAGCAGCGGACCTATCATGAGCACACTACCACGAAGAGAAGAACATTTCTTCACAAACTCCAGACTGTCGAGATAATCGAGTTTCAACTCATCACTTTGGAATGTATAGTCGTGACGACTGTGCTTGGTTACCTTGACACCTATCTCCTGGAGCAACTTAATCAGGTTGTTCACATCCAGGATGTCCGGCACGTTGGTGATGCGCACAGGCTCGTCGGTAAGGATTGTGGTACAGATAACCTGCAGCGCCTCGTTCTTGGCGCCCTGAGGTGTGATAGTACCTTTGAGCGGATGACCGCCCTCTATGATGAAAGACTCCATAAGCTTGTCTACTATATATAATAATGTGGATTACTTTTTCTTCTTATTATTATTTACATTCTTAGGCTGTGCCTCAATCTTCTCGAAAACGAAGGTATCGAGATCGAGCTGGATGTTGCCATCGGTAAAACGTGCCAGATCGGAAGCTACCTTGGCTACATCACTGGAGCCATGGCTCCAGGTTACCAGGTCGCGATGCATCTGGTTGGCAGTAAGCTCCACGAGTTTATCGCGCTCCTCACTTGGTTCCATCGTCTTCAGCTTTTCGAAAATCTCGAAGAGCATAGCTCCATAATGGCGCACCGGGATGTGCTGCATAGGATATGGCAAAGGCTCCGGCTTGGTTGCTATCTTCACAGCATCCGATACATCATAAGGGAAATCGATGTCGAGCTGGAAATTGCTCATGATGGCAAGCTGGTCCCAGAGTTTCTGCTCATGGTCCTCTACCCCTCTGTTCTCAGGGAACATACGGTCCATGACTGCAATAATGGTCTCTGCACAGCGCTGGCGCTCTTCACGGTCGGTAAGCGTCAGACAATGGTCTACCATCTGCTGAATCTCACGGCCATACTCAGGCAGAATGAGCTTAGCTCTCTGGGTATTATAGTCTAATCCTTCTATATTCATTCTTACAATATTTATATAATCAATAATTCTAGAGCAGTTTCTTTGGCATCTTAGCCACGAAATCCTTGAGATAGAAAGGCACGAAATATGCCACATCTTCGAACTTGCCCTCTACAAAACGCTTCTCTGCCAGCGGAGCCATATTCTTTGCCAAAGGCTCAATGCCCTCTACAAGGTGAGCATTCGGATGGTTGATGGTCTCCATACACTTGGCAGCGCCATTTCCGAAGAAGTACACAGGATGCTGGTCCAGATATTCCTTGTAGGTATCAGCATCCACAATATCAGCCTGAATAGGGCGAACCACCTTCAGGGCGCGGTCGAGCACTTCGGCATATACCTCCATGCGGCGGGCGTCGAGCATAGGTACGATGAGGGCGTCTTCCTCCTCAGGATGTTCGCCAAGCAATACAGGCACTGCCATCAGTTCGAGTGTTGGAACAGCGATGAGTTTCACACCGCGACCATAACAGATGCCCTTCGCCATACTCACACCGATACGCAATCCGGTATAGGAACCCGGACCACAACTTACCGCCACAGCCTCCAGCGGAAGACCATGAGAATCGAGGAAATCAAGAGCCTCATCCACAAACACACCCAACTTAACAGCATGGTTAGGACCTGTGTGATCTTCCTGGTTGAAAATCACCTGTCCACTATCACTAATTGCCACTGAGCACACGTCCGTACTCGTCTCAATATTCAAAATACACGACATAATTAAAAAATATATTCTTAAATAAGGTGCAAATATACTCATTTTCTCGCTTTTTTTTGTACTTTTGCAGAAATTTAACGCGAAAGATTATATGATACAGTCAATGACAGGCTTCGGAAAAGCTACCGCGGCCTTTAAAACAAAGAAGATTAATGTAGAGATAAAGTCATTAAATAGCAAGACGCTTGACCTCTCTACTCGTATTGCTCCGCTCTATAGAGAGAAGGAGATGGAAATCCGTCAGTATATCTCTAAAAATCTAGAAAGAGGCAAGGTTGACTTCGCCATCTGGATTGATAAGGATGCTACTACAGATGCCACTCCTATCAACGCGGCGCTTGTACAGAATTATTACCAGCAAATCAAGAAGATTTCGGCTGAAACAGGCATTCCTGAGCCAACCGACTGGTACAGCACTCTGTTGCGTCTTCCTGATGTAACAACGAAGACGGATGTGGAAGAATTGAGCGATGAGGAGTGGGAAGTGGCAAAAAATGCAATTTGCGAGGCTGTGAACCATCTGGTAGCCTTCCGCAAGCAGGAAGGAGCCGCTCTCCAGAAGAAATTCACAGAGAAGGTGGATAACATCCAGACTCTCCTTGCCAGCATCGAGCCATACGAGAAGGCTCGCGTGGAGAAGATCAGACAGAACATCGTTAACGGACTGCAGCAGATTCCGAATGTGGATTACGACAAGAACCGCCTGGAGCAGGAACTCATCTACTACATCGAGAAGCTCGACATCAGTGAGGAGAAGCAGCGCCTTGCCAACCACCTGAAGTATTTCCGCGAGACCATGAATGAGGAAGGTCATGGTGTAGGAAAGAAACTCGGTTTCATCGCACAGGAAATGGGACGCGAAATCAACACCACCGGCTCTAAGAGCAACCAGGCTGAGATGCAGAACATCGTGGTGAAGATGAAGGACGAACTGGAGCAGATCAAGGAGCAGGTGCTGAATGCCCTCTAAACAAGAGACAGGCACCTTCTCTCTCCCCGAGAGCCGCCTCAAAAGCCCCTCAAGTGGCGTTTTTGAAAGCCTCGCCCCCGTTCCAGGCGATTCTATCGCCTGTCCAAAAAGCCCCCTATCAAACAGCAAATAAAGAAAAGAAGAAGAATAAAAAATGAAGAACGGATTGTTAATTTTCAGCGCCCCATCGGGCAGCGGTAAGAGCACAATAGTAAACTGGCTGATGAAAGAGCACCCGGGATTGAAGCTGGCTTTCTCTATCAGCTGCACCTCTCGTGCTCCGCGCGGTACAGAACAGAATGGTATTGAGTATTTCTTCCTCTCTCCAGAGGAATTCAAGGCTAAGATTGAGGCTGACGAATTTCTGGAGTATGAGGAGGTTTACCAGGACAGATTCTACGGCACCCTGAAGTCACAGGTAGAAAACCAGCTTGCCAAGGGCGAGTCTGTGATTTTCGATGTTGACGTGAAGGGTGGTGTGAACATCAAGAAGTTTTATGGTGAGCGTGCCTTGAGCATCTTTATCCAGCCACCTTCGGTAGAAGAATTGCGCCGCCGTCTGGTTGGCCGCAATACTGATGCGCCTGAGGTGATTGAGCAGCGCCTTGCCAAGGCAAGCTATGAGTTGACCTTCGCCCCTCAGTTTGACCACGTGGTCGTAAACGATGACCTGGAGAAGGCTCAGCAGGAGGTTTATCAGCTCGTCAAGGCCTTCCTAGACGCAGAGTAAGAAATGAAGAAGGTAGGAATCTTTGGCGGTAGCTTCAACCCCATCCATACGGGCCATATCTCATTGGCGAAAAGCCTTTGCGAGAAGGCCTGCCTGGATGAGGTGTGGTTCATGGTTTCGCCCATGAACCCATTCAAGAAGACCGCTACCGACTTGCTCGACGACCAGCTGCGCCTGGAAATGGTAGAAAAAGCGCTGGAGCACGAGCCACAACTGAAGGCATGCGACTATGAGTTCCGCCTGCCTAAGCCGTCTTATACCTGGCACACGCTGCAAGCCATCAGCAAGGATTACCCGGAAAACGAGTTCACCCTGCTGATTGGTGGCGACAACTGGGCAGCTTTCGACAAGTGGTATCACCACGACGACATCCTAGCCCACTATCCCATCGTGGTTTATCCGCGTCAGGGAGCCAACATAGGCAATGTGCCTGAAGGCGTTACCATCGTAGAAACTCCACTGCTCAACATCAGCAGCACGGAAATCAGAAAGCGTATCAAAGAGGAGGAAAGCATCAGGGGAATGGTGCCGGAATGCATCGAGCAACTGGCTGTCAGAAACTACAGGCAGCTCTAGGCATCCCTCTCTCCGAAAACGCTTTAAATCATATTTAAACAACAAACAGCAAAAAATGAGTTGGAAAGAAATCATTAAGAAGTGTCTGAACGTGGCTTCTGCGCCGATTCGCAGAAATGCCAACTTCTTTGTGTTCATGTACCTGCTGGGCATGATCAGTTCTATCGTGACTACACCTGCCAAGGGGACTTTATACGACAACCTGTTCCTGGAACTCTTTGTCGACCTCTATGTTGTGTGTGCCGTTGTCGCCATCTTCCCCAAGAAGGTGCGCTGGGGTCTGCGTGCCGTACTATACCTTATATTATATAGTACAGCTGCCGCCGACACCTATTGCTACGTGAATTTCGGCTCTACGCTCAACCCTTCTATGCTGATGCTGGTGGGCGAGACCAACAGTTCGGAGGCTAGCAGTTTCCTCTCAGCCCTCATCTCTGCCGAGGTTCTCTTCAGTAGTGTGGGCTGGATCCTGCTTCTGGCTCTCATCCAGATTCTCATCGCCATCTTCTGCAAGCAACTCATCAAGCTATACGTTTTCATCATTACCGTTCTGGAGTTGGCTTCTGTCAAGAAACGGCTAATGGCTATCCCCCGCATGACTGCAGCCATGCCTGCCAGCTTCGGAATCCTATGCCTCATCATCTTCATCATAGGATGCTGCACCTCCTGGCACAACAAGATGGCTTACCATAAACTCATGAATGGTAGAACGATAGGCGAAGTTGAGCATATTCTGACAGAAAAGGATCATGCTGTACTCTATCTGCCTGTCTACCGACTCCAATTCAGTATCTATGCCAACCAGCTGGCTGCGCATCAGATTACCCAACTCATTCATGCTGCCCACGATGTGAAGGTTGACAGCTGCAGCTACCGCTCGCCAAACATCGTGCTGATTATCGGCGAAAGCTTCGGGCGCCATCATTCCCAGCAGTACGGCTATTTCATGGATACCACTCCACAACAGGTAGCCCTGGAGAAATCGCGCAAACTCACCAAGTTTACCGATGTGGTAACCTGCTGGAACCTGACCAGTTTCGTTTTCAAGAACATGCTCTCTACCCATGTTGTAGGCGAGAAAGGCGAATGGTGCGACTATCCGCTCTTCCCTGAAGTGTTCCGCAAGGCAGGCTACAACGTAACCTTCATCACCAACGAATTCCTGCCACAGGCAAAGGAGGCGGTTTACGACTTCAGCGGCGGTTTCTTCCTGAACAACCCGGAACTGAGCAAACTTCAGTTTGACCATCGCAACACCCAGCTCCACGATCTGGACGACGGACTGCTGAAGGATTACGACGACAGTCTGAAGAACTTCCAGAAGGAGCACAACCTCACCATCTTCCACCTGATGGGACAGCATGTAAACTATAAGCAGCGTTACCGCACGAAGCAAGCCCGGTTCTGGGCAAGCAGTTATGAAGACAAGCGCCCTGAACTGACCAATGCCCAGCGCAAGATGCTGAGTCATTACGACAATGCCACTCTCTACAACGACTCTATCGTAGCCCAGATTGTAAAGCGGTTCCAGAAGCAGGATGCCATCGTCATCTACGTGCCCGACCACGGCGAGGAATGCTACGAAGAGAACCGTGGCTTCATCTGCCGTAACCACTCTGCAGAAATCGACTGGCCGCTGGCTCACTATGAGTTTGAAATTCCGTTCTGGATATACTGTTCGTCAAAATATATCAGGAACCATCGCGATATCTACCGTCAGATACGCAAGGCCAAGGATAAGCGCTTCATGACCGATGCCCTGCCTCATCTCCTGCTGTATCTGGCTGGCATTGAGACACCTACCTATAAGGAGGAATATAACATCCTGAGTCCGAAATATGATGAGATGCGACCACGTATCCTCAAAAACTCTGCCGATTACGACAAACTTCGTGATGCGCATCTGGAAAAGATAAAAAAGGAAGAAAGTAAAAAGGTAAAAAAGAAAGAAAGGAGAAACTGATTATGAATAGTACTATTCTATCACGCCCGGCATGCAATGCCCTGAGAGGACTCGCCATCATCGGCATCTTCATGCATAACTACTGCCATTGGCTGGGACCTATCGTCAAGGAGAACGAGTATCAGTACTTTCAGCACAATGTTGACTGGCTGAACCAGGTGATGGTCAATATGGACCTCAACCTGCCTGTACATCTGCTCTCGTTCTTCGGTCATTACGGTGTGCCCGTATTCCTCTTCCTGAGTGCTTACGGACTGGTAATGAAATATGAGGCAAAACCTCATCTCTCTACCGAACAGCAGACCAGAATGTACAGCATATCGGGCAAGAAACTTACAGGAAGCATCAACTGGCGCGAACCGCTCCACTTTATCCGCTATCACTATCTGAAGCTCTTCAAGATGATGATAGTAGGTTTCGTGGCATTCACGATGGTTGACTATATCACGCAGGGTCCTCACCACTATCAGGTACTGGATATCATATCGATGTTGGGCATGTTCAACAATGTGCTGGAGAATCCCGACAGAATCATCTGGCCGGGTCCGTACTGGTTCTTCGGTCTGATGCTGCAACTTTACATCATCTATCGTCTGCTGCTCTATCGCCGCCATTGGGGATGGACCGTAGGATTGATGGCCATCTGCATCGTCATCCAGCTCATCCTGGGTTTTGACAATCCAGAAAGTGAAGTGATGAACCGCTACCGCTACAACTTCATGGGCGGCATGTTGCCATTCGGACTGGGCATCCTCTATGCCCGTTATGGCGAGAAGATTCTGATGACCTTCCATTCGCCTATCACCAACTTCTTTGGCTGCATCTTCTGTCTGTCGCTTATCTACAGTCTGAGCGGCAGCATGGTTGGCTGGACCTTCGTGCCTTTCTTCTTCTGTCTGCTGAGCGTATTGGTAGCCGACCTGCTCCAGAACACCATCTGGTTATCAGGCGTTTACAAGGTATTAGAGTGGATGGGCAGCATCTCCGCCGCCCTCTTCGTAACCCATCCTATCACCCGCAAGATATTCATCCCTATCAGCCGTCAGGGCGACATCTATGCCGGCCTGCTCCTCTACATCATATCGAGCATCTGCCTGGCATGGCTCTTCACCCAACTGATGAAGAAGATTCCAAACCCGAAATATTAAAAGAAAATCATGAAGATAAAAGATATAGAACTGGCGAATATCAGCCGGTTTCGCGGCGAGTTGATGGGAGCAGCCATGCTGTTCATCATCCTCTTTCATGTGGCATTGCCTAGAGAAGATGCCTTTTTCGGGCTTCGCAGAATGGGCAATGTCGGTGTAGACATGTTCCTCTTTCTCAGCGGAATAGGTCTCTGGTTCTCGTGGATGAAGAATCCTTCTGCCAAGCATTTCTTCATCCGCCGTTATCTGCGCATCTACCCTACCTGGCTCATCATAGCCTGCCTCTTCTATATCCCTTCTTTCCAGGGCGGAAGCACCTGGAACTGGATCTATCTCTTTGGAGAGATAACCATCAACTGGGGGTTCTGGCTGCATGATGAACTCAACTTCTGGTACATCCCGGCTACGATGATGCTCTATCTCTTTGCCCCTGCCTACATGGAACTCATCAAGCGCCATCCTATCTACCGCTGGCTGCCGGTGGTGATGATCATGTGGTGCATCCTGGTACAATATGTTACCCCGATACATCAGGCTGTAGGACATCTGGAGATTTTCTGGAGCCGCGTGCCTATCTTCTTCATCGGCATCAACATGGGTGAGATGGTAAGACAGAAACAGACGCTCGACGGCGCTTCGATATGGATGATATGGCTCATGTTCCTGATGACGCTGCTGGCGAGCATCTTCCTGGAACAGGAGAAGCACGGCATGTTTCCGCTCTTCCTGGAACGCATGCTCTATATCCCGCTCACCATCACGAGTATCCTGCTGCTGAACCGCATCTTCCGCCGCACCCCGAGCTGGTTTAACAAGGGGTTCATGTTTGTGGGAGCGCTGAGTCTGGAGTGTTATCTGCTCCATATCCACTTCGTGCTGAAATACCTAGAACCGCATCACTTGGGCTATTGGCCTACCTTCTTCATCTGCATAGGCATCACCCTGCCTGCAGCATGGATTCTGAGCAAGATAACCGGATGGATTTCTAAAGAGTTAGCTAAGTTTATCAAGTAAAAAGGAGTTTATTTATTAAGAAAAATAGGAGTTTTATGAACGAGAATAAATTGGAAGACAGTAAAGGTTTTGCTGCGCTGCTGCGACTGGTTCGCCCGAAACAATGGATCAAGAATGGCTTTATCTTCTTACCGCTGTTCTTTGGCGGCGCCCTGTTGCATACAGATGCTCTGCTGGCGGGTCTGATTACTTTCTTCGCCTACAGTTTTGCCGCATCAAGCATCTATTGTTTCAACGATATCTATGATGTGGAGGCCGACCGCCGCCACCCGGTCAAGTGCCATCGTCCGATAGCATCGGGGGCGGTCAGCATCAAACAGGCATACGGACTGATGTTCCTGATGTTTGCCCTCTCTATGGGTATATGCAGCCTGCTCGGCTCATGGGAGACGATGGGAATCATCATCTTCTATTGGCTTCTGAATCTCGGCTACTGCGCCAAATTCAAGCAATATGCCATCATCGATGTGTGTATCGTGGCCTTCGGTTTCGTACTCCGTCTGCTGGCAGGTGGTGTAGCTACGGGCATCGTACTCAGTAAGTGGATTGTGCTGATGACCTTCCTCATCACCCTCTTCATGAGTTTTGCCAAGCGCCGCGATGATGTGCTGCGCATGGAGAAGACGGGCGAGGCTCCCCGCAAGAATACCATCCGCTACAACCTCACTTTCATCAACCAGGCTATTACGATTACGGCTTCCGTAACCCTGGTATGTTACATCATGTATACGGTGAGTCCGGAGGTCATCGAGAATTTCCATACCGAGAATCTTTATCTTACGAGTGTCTTTGTGCTGGTCGGTTTGCTGAGATACATCCAGATAGCCGTGGTAGACCAGAAGAGTGGTGACCCTACGAAGATTATCCTGCGCGACCGCATCACCCAGTTTATCGTGCTTGCCTGGTTGCTCTCCTTCCTGATCCTTATTTATATCGTATAAGAAAATGAAGAAAAAATTATATTGTTTCGATTTCGACGGAACGCTGACAACAAGCGATACCCTGCTGGAATTCATCAGATATGCCAAGGGTACCGGCCGTTTTCTGATGGTTTTCCTGATGTACAGTCCGCTCCTGGTACTGATGAAGCTGCATCTCTTTCCCAACTGGAAGGCGAAGCAACTCATCTTTGCCCATCTTTTTGCCGGCATGCGTATCGAGAAGTTTGATGCGCTCTGCCGCGATTTTGCCGAAGAATACCAGCATCTGTTGCGCCCCAAAGGTGTTACGCTGGTACACGAAGCCCTGGTTGCAGGTGCTCAGGTTTTCATCGTGAGTGCCAGCATCGACAATTGGGTCCGCCCGTTCTTTAAAGTTCGCGGTCTAGATGGAGTCAGGGTTTTAGGCACCCAGATAGAAGTGATTGACGGCAGACTTACCGGCAAGTTCAAGAGCAACAACTGTTATGGCGAGGAAAAGGTTTGCCGCATCTGCGAAGCACTGACCACCACTACCTCCAATGCCTACGGTACCCCCTCGTTATCTTTCGACCGCACGCAATACGAGATAGAAGCATTTGGCGACAGCCGAGGCGACAAGGAGATGCTCGCCTTTGCCAACAAAGGACATTACAAGCCCTTCAGAATCTAGAAACGAGCCTGTATCTTGCCAACTACCCATGTACGGCGAAACGCCGTATCAAGTATACGCGAGCCCGCT
Organism: Segatella copri; assembly: GCA_021623045.1. Lineage (GTDB taxonomy): Bacteria > Bacteroidota > Bacteroidia > Bacteroidales > Bacteroidaceae > Prevotella > Prevotella copri_T. The sequence continues at coordinate 40,412 of JAJWJX010000031.1, forward strand.
AGGCGTTAGGGAGATACGCCTAGCGGGCTTGCGTTTCTAATAGAACGCCTAACGGACTCGCGTATCTAATAGAATACCATCATTTTTTTAGTTTAAAATCTGTTTTATCCCTCACATCCATCACGTTTTCTATTTTTAAAACTTTAACTATTTGATAATGAGGATATTATCTCTTTTACTCAGCGTGATAGATTGACAAAAAGTTTACAATATCCATCACGCTATCCATCACGCCATTCAAGTGTCTGTATGTCAATATATCAAGATGTGTAAGAGATGCAAATCGTGATGGATGATAGATAATTACATAAAATTTGTTCATATAAAGGCTGCATCGGGTTACGAATATGGCTGCGTCGGGTTACGAATATGGCTGCATCGGGTTACGAATATGACTGCATCGGGTTACGAATATGACTGCATCGGGTTACGAATATGACTGCATCGGGTTACGAATATGACTGCGTAGGCTAACGGAGACGTATCTGTAAGCTTATCGAGACGTCTGCATCAGCTAACTGAGACGTCTGAACTCGCTGACTGAACCACTTGAATTGCTTAACTGAGCCACTTGAGCTGGCTGACTGAGCCACTTGAGTATTCTTCTTCATGTACTTGCGTGCAACCATAGAAACTTTTTCTGTAACTTTTGGTGCAAGTACGGGCTGAAGGTCCACAAGAGGGTGTGTCATAAATCAACAGCTCGTAAGTCCATTAGGCGTTCCTGCGGACTTGCGTTTCTCCCTAACGCCTAGCGGACTTGCAAACCAGTATTACGGACTTATACCACAGCACCTTCTGCCCTATTTGGGCGTGTGGAGCTTACTTGCGAAAGTTCAGTTAAACAGGATTAATCAAGATGGCATCTCGACGCTTCAGCCATTAAATCGAGTAGGAGGAAAACGAAGTAGTTTTTCTCCTACTTTCGTCTTCCGA
>JAJWJX010000084.1:0-9712 GCA_021623045.1 Segatella copri
ATGTGAAAATAGGAGGCAAATGCCTTTTATGATTAGCATTTACCTCCTACCCGATATTGTCTGCTTTGTGATGTTTCTGTATCCTTAATGACCTTAATGACCTTGGCCTTAATGACCGGATGGTTGATGATGAGCGGCACTCTTTCTACCACTACCATGGAAGTGTCTAGGCCCAATGCCTTAGGTTCGTCAATACCTATCTTGCTGATAAGAGCGTAGATACTCATCAGCAGGTTCTGTTGGCGATTATCTGAACTCTCCGGGTAATATACGCGGTGAATGATGATGAATCGGAAATCGCCCGGAATTCCGTATTTGCGCAGCGAAGGATAGGTGCTTTGCAAATCTACCTTTCCGTCTGCTACCAGATCTTCCACTACTTGTCGCAGATAGAGACTCACCCTAGGCTCTATGCGGAAACCAATGTGCATGGTTACGCTGTAGAGGGTGTCGGGAATCAGGGTCTCGCAGTTGTACTCCAGCGTGTCAGGAGTATCAACAAACTCCATGTTGATAAGCCAGTAATGGTCAGCACGTTTCGGCTGCTTGTTGATGATGGAGTAGAGCAACTTGTCATCTACGGCACCTTCCTTGTTGGCGTGGTTCACATAAACCAGGTTGGAAGCGTATTTAGGGATGCTCTCGTCGGCCTTGATGTCGGAGATAATCTGATAATAATCATCCAGCGGTTTGGTACTGATATAATGGCGGCGTATCTTCATGGCTTTCACCCACACGTACATCATCAGGAACAGGATTCCTCCAATGAGCATCGTACACCATCCACCTGCAAGAAACTTTGACAGATTGGCAGTCAGGAAGATGGCTTCGATGATGCAGTATGCGCCCATAAACAGCATCGTGAAAATCCGTGCCACTCCCTTGCTGTGCAGGTAGAAACCGAGCAGCAGGGTAGTCATCAGCATGGTGATGGTGATGGCGAGTCCGTAGGCAGCCTCCATGTGCGAGGAGTCGCGGAAGAGCAGGATGATGAGAACCACGCCGATGTACATGGCGAGGTTGATCATCGGGATATAGAGCTGCCCCTTAACATGGGTAGGATGCTTGATTCGCATGCGCGGCCAGAAGTGCAGGTTCATGGCTTCGCTCAATATGGAGAAGGTTCCGCTGATGAGTGCCTGGCTCGCAACGATTGCCGCACCCGTGGCCATGATGATGGCGAAGAACAGCATGCTCTGCGGCATGATGGCAAAGAACGGATTCACTGCCAGTGCCGTATCTGCATGATTCAGCACCCATGCTCCCTGTCCCAGATAGTTGAGAATGAGCATGGTCTTTACGAAGCCCCAGCTGATGGCGATGTTCTTTCTGCCGCAATGTCCCAGGTCGGAGTAGAGAGCCTCGGCACCGGTGGTACAGAGAAATACGGCACCCAGAATTAGAAACCATTCAGGCGATTTTGCCAGCAGCATGGCAGCATAATAGGGGTTGAAAGCCTTCAGTATCAATGGGTAAGACGTGATGCTGAAAGCTCCCACCACGCCCAGCAGCAGGAACCATAGCAGCATAAATACGCCAAATGATTTGCCGATACTCTCTGTGCCAAACCGCTGCACGAAGAAGATGATGGTGATGATGCCCAGGGTGATGGGGATAACTGGCAGGTTGGGACTGATGCTTTCGAGTCCTTCGATGGCTGTGGTCACGGTGATGGCAGGGGTGATGATTCCGTCTGCCAGCAGGGTGCTTGCGCCAATGATGGCCAGTAGGTAAATCCACTTGCTCTTGAGTCGGCGCAGCAAGGCATAGAGGGCGAGGATGCCTCCCTCGCCATTGTTGTCGGCACGCAGCGCCACGCATACATATTTGATGGTGGTCTGGAGGGTAAGTGTCCAGATGATGCATGACAGTGCGCCCAGGATGGTGCTCTCGCTGATGCTTTCGCCCGTATGCAGGATAGCCTTCATCACATAGAGAGGTGATGTTCCGATGTCTCCGAATACAATGCCTAATGTAACGAGCAATCCCAGGAAGCCTACTCTGTGATGATTGCAGGCTACTGAACTTTCTGCTTTTTCTTTCATTTTTCTTCTCTTATTTAAATTAAATATTATCCTTTTTGGGACACGAAAATGTCCTTTGTGATTATAAATTTGCGTGCAAAGGTATAAACATAAGAGGTAAGATAGAATTTGTTTAACAAGATTTATCGGATTTAACCTTTATTCTTTGGCGATATGAAGAGACGAATAGAGGCGAATGCCGATAAGACTACTCCCGAGAAACTTCTGAACCTTGCGAAACTTGAATAATTAATAAAGGCGGGGAGCTTGTGAAAGCGCCTCGCCTTTTGCGTATGTTCAGTAAGTTTCTTTTCAAGTGTAAAGAAAACAGTTATTCAATGATGTGGTTGATGACCATTCCTGCGATAGCCATTCCGAAGGTTGCGGTGATGTGGCAGAGCGAACCGTTGATCTGTGCCTTAGTAGAGCACCATTCGTGTTCTACCAGTTGCTGGTCGCCCGGAGCATCATATACGGCAGTATCGGTACCCCTCTCTCCGCTAATGAGTTTGGCTTTCGGGCATAGGCATCCGCCCGTGCCGCAGGCTTTGTTCACCCCCTGGTTCTGCATCGGTTTTTCTTCACTGTATACGCACTGGAATTTTCGTCGTGGGAAGGTCTTGTTCTTCTTGAATTTCTTTCGCAGTGCTCTTGCCAGCGGGTCTCCATCCACCTTCCAGAATTCAGATTTTCTTACCATGAATGGGTCGGTGCGCAGGGCAGCTCCCATAGAAGATATAAAGGTGATTTCCTTAGGCAGGGCAGTGGCACGCAGAATGAGGTCAGCCTTATCCTTGAGCGAGTCGATGGCATCGATGATGAAGTCGTATTGCTCCATGTGGAATTCATCGGCAGTTTCTGCCTGATATATTTTCTGATAGGCTGTGATGTTGGCATCGGGGTTGATTTCGAGCAGTCGGTTGCGCAGTGCCTCTACCTTCACTTCGCCTATGGTTCGGCTTGTAGCCATCAGCTGGCGGTTGCAGTTGGTTACGCATACCCTGTCGCTGTCTACGATAGTGATGTTTCTCACGCCGCTTCTCAGGAGTCCTTCTGCGCACCATGATCCTACTCCTCCGATACCGAAGATGAGCACTCTTGCCTTCTGAATTTTCTCAAGATTATCCTTTCCCAGGAGCAGTTCGGTGCGCCGCTGCATTCCCCGCTCCATTTTCGTTATTTTATTCTCCATTTTATTGTTTGTAAAGAATTCTAATGTATATATCTGATGCAAAGTTAGTGAATAAAATCCGATGTCGGCTGATATGAATAAATGTTTATAATTCTTTAACTCATTCAACTTCTGAACTTGCGAAACTTGAATCAACTTTAAAAAATAAATATGATGAAATCCTTTTCCATATTTTTTTGAATTTCTCTTCTTTACACAATAATTAAAGCCCGATAGGAGAGCGTTGCTGCTTCCTGTCGGGCTTGAATCAACTTAAAAAATAAATATGATGAACTCCTTTCCGAAAATTCGGCTAGATGTGGAAATCTACCAACTTCAGCCATCGCTTGACATCAAACGACGGACAGTCTTTGTGAACGTTTGGCAAATCGCGGTGGCCCAGTATCTCTGCATCAGGATAGGAGAGGCAGAGGCTCTCCAGAAGCGAATACAGAGACTGATTCTGGGCTGGAGTGCGCGTATCGGCAGGCTTGCCGTTCTTGTCGAGACCTCCCTCATAACAGATGCCGATGCTGTGGGCATTGTAATGACGGGCATGGGCTCCTACTTCTGATTCCGGACGACCCGGATATATCACACCATCCTTCGTGATGTAATAATGATAGCCGATACTCTTGAAACCGCGGGCAAGATGGCACGCCTCCAACTGCTCGAATGTGAAATCCTGAGTCACTCTCGTGGCTGAACAATGAATCACGATGAGTGAAATGCTACGATGTTTCTGTGTCATGGCAACCTCCTTTCTTTTTAGCAGTTCTGTACACAGAATGAGCTGGCTACAGCTGTTAATACCGTGATGAGGAAGTTGATGATGGTTTTCCAATTTACCTTTTTCATTTTGCTTTGTTTTTTAATGATTAATACTAAGTGGATAATGATAGTCACATGCTTGTTTTAGTGGTTGAAATTTAGTTTCAGTAAGCGTTTCTGGAAGAAGAAGGGCGGGGGAGGAATTGCCAGCCCGGATACCCGTAAAAGGCAGGTTCTTGGGTCGTTATGATTTGCTGTTTATCCGTAATCGTCAGGATGAAAACCAGCCGCTTTGTGCCTTCGGAATATCCCTGTCGCCGGTCAGTTCACTCCTTCCTTCTTCTGTCGTTTCGCATATTTGAAAGACGGATTACTACTCCAGGCCGTCTCCGCTGTCGCCTGTTCCGTCGGTGCTGCCGCCTTGTGATGTGCCGCCGCCCCCAGTGGTTCCGCCGCCCTGTGTGTTATCGCCAGTGGTGGTATCGCCTGCAGCGCTCTCGCTAGAGTTGAGGAGATCCATGGCGTTCTTGGCGTTGGCATCGAGAGAGAGCTGTGTGTTGCTGAGTTTGCCGGTAGCACGTGCTCTGAGGCGGTAACCCTCTACAAACTTGGCGAGGCTCCACTCCTTGATGCTGGCAGCTCCCATCTTGTTGATGATGCCGATGGAGAAGATGGCAAGGTTGTCTATCTTCACTGCCTTATTCTGGAGTACGAGCTCCTTCACACAGCTCACCATGTCGGTGAGAAGGCCCTTGATGGCACCCTTCGAGAACGGGGTGTTGTGGCTCGCCATGTGTTCGGCGAGTTCATCGATACCGATGGTTTCTGTTACTACTGGTCGCGCATAATACTTGCCATACGCTTCCTTGATTGTCTTGTTCTTGTTCTTCACTAACTTGATGAGAATCATACTTTTAAAAATTTAGTTTTAGTAAAAGCAGTCTGTGTCTCCGCCGAGACCGTTGCTGCATCAACCTCTCTGATTGACGATACAAAGATACAACATTCCCGAACCCCCAACTATGCGATTTGTGCGATTTGCAGGGATTCGGGAAAAAAAGGTTGAAAAAAGTGGTATTTTTTTATGTTAAAATCGAAAAAAGTTTTTGTTGTATCAGGTATTTAGCGTATTTTTGCCGTAATTAGACGATTCGCATTATGGAAACAAGAAATAATATTAATCCGCGTCCTTTCCAGCCGGTTAGTCCTGGTTGTATTTTGAAGGAGGAATTGGAAGCTCGCAGTCTTCCAATTTCTGACTTTGCTCATAAAATAGGGCTTGAAGAGTTTGAATTAGATAAACTTTTGAATGGGACGTTATGTTTAAGTCCTGAGATAGCTTCTTCTTTAGAACGTTTTTTGGGCATTCCTGCTTCTTTTTGGCTTTCTTTGCAATCTGCTTATGAAGAAGATTTAGATAAGAGCGATAATAAAGGTATTGTTCGAACTTTTCTTGATAAGTTTACAAGAAATCGTGTAGCATTTTAAATCAAGGAATTCCTATAATAAACTCACTCTGGAAGGGATATGCATAGTGTGTTGTATGCATTCCCTTCCAGGGTGATGAGTTTTTATAGCACAAGACAAATACTTTATTGAAAGGCGGATTAGGAGAGATTCCGCTTCAATAAACAATATAGTCCTTGGATACTTTTACATTTTACTAATATCATCATCAAGTTGTTTCCTCCAGATTAAAGTTCCGATACCTGAAAAGATGAACGTGAAAATTAAAGCTGCTTGGGCATAACCGACAGGCAAATAATCTCCTTCAAAAAAAAGATAATCAGTTTTTGAAGAATAGTATAATTTAGGAAAATCCCCAGACTTTATCTTGTCTAAGACTCGATCTCCCGTATGTAATACATATTGTTTTGATTTGTAGGTTATAAGAATTGTATTTGAACTCTTATAGTTACTTTTTTCCTCAAATCCATTATATGTATAACCAGTAATAGGCTCCTGTGTTTTTTCTATATAGTTGCCGTATAAATGGCATAGATACAAAACAAGAGTTAAAACTAATCCTGCGCAAAAAAATGTTTTAAATAATGTTTTAATCTTCATATTTATAAAATTATTAAAATCCTTAAAAATCTTTTCTCCAGTGTCTGCTTCTTTTTCAGCGGATGTTTTATATTACATTAATTATTTGTTTTTAGGAGATATATCCTTGATAATGTTTATACCATAAAGACCTTTAACAAAATTGACACATACAGAATCACCTTGATTAATTTTTTTGAAAACTTTTGAATCATCCAGACGAAATGTTTCTTGGTTGTCTATAAATTTCAAGTTCACGTAGTATTTTGAAAGTCCCCAACTACGATAACCACTACGTCTTTGAATATATCTCTTACCAACAACGTATGCGTCAAGATGGTACGTATGGGAACTGGTGAACCAATAATTTGTTGTATAGAACAAGACACACAAAACACCAGTAACCACTATTCCAAAGCAACATCCCAATACAACTTGAAGAAATATAGATTTTTTCTTAATCCCAAATTTAGCAAAGAATATGAGGATTGTTACCACTGGAATAATACCCCATATCCACATTGGGATACAAATGATGGTATGTGTAATAATACTGTGAATATAATCATATAACGTGGAGAATGTAATTATACAAATGGCATATGACAACCATCTGTATGTTTTCTTCTTCCAAATGCGTTTTATAAGTTTACCTAATCCCACCAAAAACACCATACTGTCGATTTTTTAAGTTGAGAAGAAAGGGATGTAAGATTGTTTCCTTGTAAAATATCCGCACTATATCCCAAATGTTCCTCTGCAATAGGCATTGTATCACCCATCACTGAACTGGGCAGATAATACTCAACAACATCATTTGAAATATATGCTGCACACGCACCATATTTCTCATACCAATATTTGGCTATTGCCATGTGTTCTTCAGCTTTCGGACATTCATTCCAGTCACCAAACGGAACATACGCAAATACTTTCCATGGTTCTTTCACGGGAACTTCAACAAGGTAGAGATCCGTGCCTTCTTCAATTTCAAAATCATTGATAGGCTCAATATCCTCATCTGTACCAACAACATCATTCTTCCATTCTGCATCGCTGTATTCTTCCTTTACCTGTTCCATTCTTTCATGCAGGATAGAAGCTCCATCGTTTAAGTTTGATGCCAACATTTTAGATTGCCACTCCTGACGCTTGGTTTCATCATAACATTCAGAACTGTCATCAAGTGAGTCGAAAAAACAACTGTCTACAGCCAACAGAACTGGGCTAAAGCCTTCTTGCTTGCCTCTCTCGTAAGCATCAAGCCACAACTGCTTAATCTCTGGCGAAGGTACATCTACATGGGTAACTTTACAACCTTGAAGAAGCCACTCAATGGAAGGCAAAGGCGGTATATTGTCTTCACTCTCTACCTCCACTACTTTCATGTTCTTGTACGAAATCATGTAAAGGTTTACCAACTTGAAGAATCTCCATGCCAAGAAAGCACAAACAATTATAGGTGTATAGAATTGTCCGCCACTCATTATTCGAGCCACCAATAATCCAATACACAACACAAGCACAAGTCCCCAAACAATCAGTTGCTTGCGTAAAATACGACACACTCCCCGCCAGTCATTAGCTTCAATGAGAGCGTTCAAATCGTTGCCCATTTTGTTCTCAGCCTTTTTCTTCCATCTGTACGCCAAAGCGAAAACAATAACAACGGCAAGTATTACGATAAACAATGTCTGTTGCATAATCATTTTTTTCTGTATGTTTATTATAAAAATCTGCGTAAAAATATAATTAAGAATATCACAAAAAGAATAAAGCCACATCCCCATGCCCGATTTGACATTTCATTCTCAAAATTAGATAATTCTGATGTTTTCTTCGATTTACTACCTTCATAAAGGGTTCGGTAAGAAATCTTGCGATGCCTTAAGCGTAGCCATAGATAGCGTAAGCCTGTACCGATACGAAGAATAATAATATTCCTCAAATAATATCTGAAAAGTTCTTCCATACTCAATAGAAACTCTGTTTTTTTCTTATCCCCTGTTGATTCTTTCCACCAATTCGTCTGGTGTAAGTATCTCCATCTTGGAGAAACCAAACCACTTCTTGCCCAAGTCCTTAATGGATGCTCCTATATGATACACATCATCGTCTATACAAAGGAAGCGGTCATGTGATAAACGGAATGTTTCAACATCAATCGGTGCATATTGAGCATTATGACGGTCTATGTCGAGTTGGAACTGACGGCTTATCTGCTGAGTGTAGATGATTGCAGACACGTTATTGTCTCTTTTATCGAGCAATGTCAGTACAGTCTCGTCAACATAGTTGTCGATAAGGACAATACGCTTCTTTGCACTCTTAATCAAGTCGGACACGAAAGTATAGGCATCATAAATTTGACCATTGTAGAACACACCTTGTTTCGGCTTTGCATTGCCCTCATCCAATCTGCGAAATACCTCGTCTATGCGTTTGTCTGTTTCTTGCTGATGTTGCTGCATTTCCAGTTGATGGTACTCCATTGTTGAAAGACGTTGGAAAACTTCTGCATTTGTCACCATGAAACGTCTCATTGCAACAAATGCATCCATAATTCGTATGCTTACACGAATTGCGGTTTCACTTCTAAGAACAGTGGAGAGCATAGCCACTCCCTGCTCCGTGAAAGCATATGAACGAACTGTTGAGTGCTTCAAACTATTGAACCGGTCGCAATTTGCGACCAGTTCAGCCATTTCCTCCTTAGTCAGTTGAAAACGGAAACGCTCAGGGAAACGTTCTATATTACGTTTTACAGCCTCGTTTAATCTTTTAGTTTCCACTCCGTAAAGTTCAGCCAAGTCTCTGTCTATCATAATCTGCTTTTCACGAATAGACATTATTCGACTTTCTACAGGAGTGGTAACTACGACTTCATCATTTTGTAACCGGTCACAATTTGTGACCAGTTCTCCTTTATCTTGATGTTCTATATTATCTGCCATATTTCTATCTTTATTTTTGAGATCACAAATTGTGACCTTAAACGTGTTGTTACTTATTATTGTATGCAAAGATAGTGCTTTTAGCCTTTAAGCCACTATTGCACAATCCTTTCTTTGAAAAGAACGTAAAATTAATAGTTTTATTGCTGTGATTGTACTTTTAGTAATCGCTTAACTCGTTGCACGGTAAGTCCAATCGCCAATACAACAGATATTTTACCGTTTATTTTACATATTCCGAATTATTCTTGCATAAACAACCAAAAATCACCTCTGCCGTGATACCGGATTGAAATAAAAACATTACCTTTGCACTGACAGAATCCGCCTGCTTCCCGTAAGATTTGTGGACTCAATGGGGCATTTTGTAAGTTGGATATACAACATAAATTATAACGACAGGAGAACAAATAGATACTCAAAAACTATTAATACTTCAATGAAAATAGAAATTGATTTTGATATGGGTTACGAGACGAATATTCCTTGGATTGAGGCAATTTGAGGCTTTGTTGTTAGGCAATTCAAAATGATTCGTTTAAAACGATACGAGTCAGTTTAAGTTAATATAGACGAATAAGATGAAAAATATCGTAAAAAATAGCACAAAATAGCTATTGTTGGCAAAAAAATCACTAAATTTGGAATAAAAAATGTGTTAAGCAATGAACATAAGTAAAAATAAATTATTACATATAATATTCATATTTATCACGTTGGCCTCACTGACTATCGTGATTTCATGT
>JAJWJX010000032.1:0-41205 GCA_021623045.1 Segatella copri
TTGTCTGTTTATGTAAAATCTTTCAAAGAACTCTTTCTTTAATCGCTAAGAGAAAGTGTATTTCTCAAAAGCGAGTGCAAAAGTACTAACTATTTTCCATTCCACCAAATCTTTTCGCAAAAAAGTTGCTTTTTCAGCAAGTATTTAACATTTATAAAGGTTTTAGTATGACGATTTTTTGTGTATACATTATTATATATATGCATGCGTACGATTGCGTGTATATGCGCTAGTGCGCGCACATGATAAAATTATGGTATAACTCAAATCATGCTTAGTTTTAGACAAAAATAGAAACAGAAAAATGAATTTTCCTCCGATATTTTTTGTCTATTCACATATTTATATTACTTTTGCAGCAGAATTACATAAGAAGCATTAAAACAAGAACAAGCATCATGAAAAGATTTACGATTATCATTTCTTTCATTATGCTCACCTTCATGCCGCTCATGGCACAGGTGAAGCAGACCGTTGCCGTTCTCGGTGACTCGTATTCCACTTTCGAGGGGTTCATTCCTAAGGGTTATGCCACCTGGTACTCACCTACTACTCCACCAGAAACTACAGATGTAAACAAGGTTGAGCAAACCTGGTGGTGGCAAGTAATCAAGGAAGGAGGCTATAAGATGGGAAATATCAATTCCTATTCTGGTGCTACCATCTGCAACACTGGCTACCGTGACGAAGATTATACCGACCGTTCTTTCATCACCCGAAGTTCTCTTCTTGGCAATCCGGATATCATCCTGATTTGCGGTGCTACGAATGACAACTGGGCTAATGCCCCGCTCGGCAACTATCAGTATAGCGACTGGAAGCGCGCAGATTTGTATTGTTTCCGCCCAGCCATGGCCAAGCTGCTTTCTGATATACGACAGCATTATCCTAATGTAGAGATATATTTCATCTTAAACTCTGAACTCAAGGATGTAATCAATGAGTCGGTAAAAAAGATCTGCAACAAATATCAGGTTCCTGTCATTGCTCTTCATGATATTGACAAGAAAAACGGTCACCCTACTATCAAGGGAATGAAAAGTATTGCTGACCAGGTTCTGAAGGTTATAAAAAAGTAAAGAAATAATAAGGTTTAAATAGATAAATGATAGATTCAATACAAAACATTTTAGTTCAGGTTAGCGATTTCCTTTGGTCGTATATCATCATCACCGTCTTGATATGCTGTGCCCTGTTTTTCACTTGGCGTACCCGTTTCGTTCAGTTCCGCCTTATCAGAGAGATGATCAGGCTGCTGATTCATCCCGACAAGGTACAACCGGAAGAGATAGGACACGATGAACTGTCGATGGAGGTGAAAGTGGATGGAGAAATGAAACACATTTCTTCCTTCCAGGCATTCGTGGTAGCATTGGCTAGCCGTATTGGCACCGGTAACCTTGCCGGTGTGGCTACTGCTGTCAGCATCGGTGGTCCGGGAGCAGTATTCTGGATGTGGATGCTGGCTTTACTGGGCTCAGCATCAGCTTTCATAGAATCAACTCTCGCCCAACTTTACAAGCGGAAAGGCAAAACATCTTTCTATGGCGGACCGGCCTATTATATGAAGTATGGTTTGGGAAAAGGATGGATGGGTATTCTTTTTGCCGTGCTGATGATCATTACCTTCGGCTTTGCCTATAATTCAGTGCAGAGCAATACTATCTGTCTGGCATGGCAGAAGGCTTTTGGCATAGAACCTGCCACCATGGGAATTGCCCTCACTGTACTCACCCTGCTCATCATCTTCGGTGGCATCCATAGAGTGGCTAAGTTCTCTTCTACCGTGGTTCCAGTGATGGCTGTCGTTTATCTTCTGATAGCTGTAGGTGTTGTTGTTTGGAATATCACCAGTCTGCCAAAGGTTCTGCTTACCATTGTTGAGAATGCTTTCGGATTCAATCAGGCTGCTGGCGGAGTTCTTGGCGTTACTGTGATACAGGGCATCAAACGAGGTCTGTTCAGTAATGAGGCAGGTGAAGGTAGTGCACCGAATGCAGCTGCGGTAGCTACAGTCAGTCATCCTGTAAAACAGGGATTGATACAGGCTTTGGGCGTTTTTACAGATACGCTGGTGGTATGTTCCTGCACCGCTTTCATCATCCTGGTGAGCGGTGTAGATCTTACGGCTTCAAATGGTATTCAACTCACCCAGGATGCCCTGACCCACGAAATCGGAAGCATCGGCAATCCGTTTGTTGCGGTAATGATATGGCTGTTTGCCTTTAGCAGCATCATCGGCAATTATTATTATGGAGAAACCAACGTGAGATATATCAGGGACTCCAAGCTGGGTGTATTTGTCTATCGTCTTGCTGTAGCAGCAATGGTAATGGTTGGAGCGGTAGTATCTCTGGATTTTGCATGGAGTTTTGCAGATATCACCATGGCTCTTCTCACCCTCTGCAATCTCGTAGCCATCGTCCTGCTTTCCCGTCAGGCCGTCTTCCTGTTGAAAGACTATCGCCAACAGAAGAAGGAAGGTAAGAATCCTGTATTCACCAAGGAAAAGATGCCAGAGATTGCAGATAAACTGGAAGCATGGTAAAGTTACAATGATGGATTTTCAGTAGGTGAAAATCTATCCTTCATACAAATCATCAACAAAATTCCCCGATACGAATCCTGCAGGAATACTGAGGATTCATATCGGGGAATATTTTTATGCACTAAACTATTTTATTTCTTATAGTAATCGTATAAGAAAGCATCAAGATAAGCACCACGCATGTTGGTCTTATAGAAATTGCCATCCTTATCTAGGATGAGACAGGCTGGAATACCATTGATGCCATACTCGCCCATCACCATACCGCCAAAACCTTCAGGATTGCGAACCTGTGTCCAGGTCATTCCTTCCTTGGCCATTGCCTTTTTCCAGTCGGCATCTCTCTCATCTACGGAAATACTGATGATGTTGAAATCCTTGTATTTCTCGTGTACCTTCTTGAGATGTGGAATCTCCTGACGGCATGGACGACACCAGGAAGCCCAGAACTCCAACATGGTGTATTCACCCTTCTTGATAAGTGAAGAAAGCTTCACCTGCTTGCCTTCAGGAGTGACAACGGTACCATCGATATAATGGTTGCCGATAGCTGTATGCTTTGCCATCTCTGCCTGCATCTGCAGCATCGGATATTGTGCAGAAGAACTCCAGTCGTTCTTCAACCAGCCCATCATCTCGTCAATCTGCTGAGAGGTATATGGGGTTGGTAAAGAAGAGAAACTCTCGAGAAGCAAGTCGAAGGCTACCAGAGAAGTGGTATGCTGCTGAATAAACAGACTGGTCTGATGGCGCATTTCCTCCTGCAACTTGATGGCTTCCTTGGCAAGGGATACACGCTGTGCCAAATCGGTAGTCTGGTTGATACTATCATCCATCTTGTGCATCTTGTCCTGAATAGGTGACATCAGTTCAAGATAAGCCTGATAAATATCCTGAGTGGTAGAGCCCTTTACAACAGGCTCTATCATACTCATATCACGCTCTGCAGGAAAACCGGTAAGATCTACATCGTAGGTCATCGGCTTATTCTCTACATAGACTCTTGTTGAGAATATTTTCTGATAGTCAGGCTCAGCTGTACCAGGCTTGTTCATATCAATAACCATCTGATACTGCTCAGGCTGGTTAACTACCCCCTTGAGAGTGAACTCACCATTCTTGATTGTAACGCTATCCAGATTGGTAACACCTTCCAATCCATACTTCTGCAACATGACAGAACAGCCGTCCACGTTACCTTTAACCTTGCCTTTCATCTCAAAATTCTGCGCGCTGGCAGCCATTGCAAGTACAAGACCGGCAAGTGTCATCATGCAAGTTTTCATTTTCATCTTATTCATTTTTTCTCGATTTTATTTATTATATAATGTTTATTGATTCACATATTCCGGATTCTGAACCAGAAGATTATTGGCTCCCATAGATGCCTTTGGTATAGGAAGAAGATATCGGCGGAAGCTAGGAAGTTCTGCTTTCTCATCTTCTGTCCAACTCTCGAAACCACCCTGACGGTTATAACGGCAAAGATCGAACCATTCTTCCAGATTTTCGTTACTCATATCACACAACTTATGCTTGAGAATTTCACCCAGAAGATCACTGTCGGCAATAGCGTTCACATCGTCCTCAGTATATCCAGCACGTTCGATGACTGTAGCCAAGAGCGTACGAGCCTTAGCATATTGACCCTGACGAGCCTCTGCTTCGGCAGCGATATAATAAACTTCGGCAAGGCGCATGAAGTAATAAGAATCAGCATAGAACATTTCAGGAGTCAACTTGTTATATTTTCCAATACCGTTCATGGCATCTCCCTTATAGGCCCATGTATATAGCGCATCGTAGGAAGCTGCATCATCTTCACCTGGAGGGAATGGGAAATCACTGCCATCACCACCAGGAATAACTACGCCTCCATCACCGCCTGGGATGACTACTCCACCATCGCCGCCTGGAATAACAACACCACCATCGCCAGAAGCACTACCATCTGAAGAACCATCAGGATCAGGAACAACAACGTCCCCACCATCTCCTGGGTTTGGAATAACAATATCTCCACCTGTTTCATCATCTGGAACTAAATCATCTGCCACCTTCTTGAGGAGTGAACCTGGAGAAAACATATACCAGTTTGAGTCCATCAACTCACTTGGATTGGCTGTATAAGGAGCAAAGAGCATCTCCTGAGAATTAAACTGTTCGTCGAAGATCTTGGCATAATCGCTTTCCAAACCATAACCAGCTGCTTCAGCCTCACTGATCACTTCCTCTGCCAGTCTTGCAGCTTCAGCATAATTATCCTGAGCCATATACATTTTGGCTTTCAAAGCCTTGGCGAAAACAGAACTCATGTGATAATGATCTGCCGGATGCTGTTCACAATGGGCGATGGCATAGTCGAGATCATCAGATATCAACTTGTAAGTTTCAGCCACAGTAGAACGCTTGCGTGGTTGGTTATCTCTTACCAGTTCGTCCTGGAAGAGACAGACTCCGTATTGAGAATCCTGCTTCCAGTATTCTCCGAAACATTTCAGAAGAGTGAGATAAGCCAAAGCACGCTGGCAACGGGCCTCTGCAATCATCTCCGTACGTTTCTCCTCGCTCAGTCCTGGTATATTCTTGTTGATATGTACCAGGAAGGTATTGGCCGCATTGATTACATTGTAATAGGCGGTATAAGCCGTCTCCACATTACTGTTATTGGTCTCGATATTCTCGGCAGCAAACTCATCCGCCCCCATCACCATCGCCTGAGTCTGGGTATGAGCCATAGACGACATTCCATAGCGCAGGTAAGATACACCCGTGCTGCGCCATGAGGCATAGACACCATTGAGCGCCGTCTGTGCAGTTGAGACATCAGTGATATAATTGTCATCAGTAACCACATGTTCTGGTTCGATACCGTCGAGGCTACCTATCAGGTCACACGATGTAAGAGTCAGTGCTGTGGCTGAAAGGAGCGTAAGAAATTGAAATCTTATATGTTTCATAATCTACAGTCTTTGTATGAGTTAGAATTGTAATTTCAGACCGATAGAGAAAGAACGGCTCATTGGATAAACGTCCTTGTTCTCTGTTGTCTTTAAGAAGGCATTTGTTGCCGACATGTCTGGATCCAAACCTGGCCAGTTAGTAATGGTAAACAGGTTGGTGGCTGTGAAGAACACAGATGCTCCGCTGATGTGCAGGCGCTCCAGAAGAGATGGTTCGAAATTATAGGAGAGCGTGATATTTCTCAAACGGAAATATGAGTTGGAATATACATAGCGGTCGTTGGTATTTGTATTGTCCATGCTCGCAGGCAACCATACCAACTGAGCATACTTGGCATCCGTACGATCCGGTGTCCAGGTGTTGCCGTACATTTCTCTCAGAATACTCTGACCCAGACTACCGGCTGCAGATTCCTGCATAGTACTGTAGTATGCATGACCTCCAAACTGATACTGGAAGAGCATTGACAGGGTGAGGTTCTTATAAGATAAGGTATGTGACCAACCTCCGAACACCTTTGGCTCCGGATTGGCGATAGCCGTACGGTCTGCCTCGGTAATATACCCGTTGCCATCTGTATCCACAAACATATAGTCGCCTACGTGAGCACCATCCTGATAGAAATCATATCCGTTTGCCTGTGCCTGAGAATTCAGTTCATCAATCTGTTTCTGACTCTGGAAAATACCAGCCACCTTGTAACCCTTCACGGTTCCCATCGCATGACCTTCCATGTAGAGATCCTGGTGCATCATGTCGAGTGTAGAACCATTGAGCTTGGTTATCTTATTCTTGTTGGATGAGATACTGAGCATCGTATTGTAGGTGAAATCCTTGGTACGAACCACATCTCCTCCGATAGAGAACTCGAAACCATTATTGGTCAGGTCGAGAATATTGCTGTAGAATGTACCGATACCAAACTCCAAGGCGATAGGAGCTGGAGCCAAGGCGCCATCTGTCTTACGGTGATAGATATCAAAGCTACCGTTCAGTCTGCCATTGAAGAACGAGAAGTCAACACCGGCATTGTATTCAGTAGTCATCTCCCACTTGATATCCTTGTTAGGATAAGTAGTGGCTAAGGTAATGGCACTCTGTCCACCATAGATATTGGAGTTGAAATACTGGATGTAAGAGAAGTCGGATACATTGGTAGAACCTGTCTTACCCCAACTCAAACGGAACTTCAGATCATCAATATCTCTTACAGATTCCAGGAAAGGCTCTTGATTGATGCGCCAGGCCAGAGAAACTGCAGGGAAAGTACCACGCTTGTTACCCGGTCCAAATTTTGATGACTCATCGGAACGAAGACTGAAATCAAGCAGATAACGTGAGAGGAAATCATAGCTCAAACGGCCATAGAGGGAATTGAGTCCACTCTTGGAATAAGTCTCCATAGGCTTGTTGACGGTAGTTGCAGAACTGGCATTGTTGAGCACATCGTCATTAGGGAATCCGCTGTAAGCCTGGTCGTGTTCCTTGCTCCAATATCTGTCAGCACTATAACCAGCCATCACGTCGAAGCGATGGTCGTCAGTAATCTTGAATTTATAGTCAGCACGGAAGTTGATAGACGTATTCGTGTTGCGATAGTTAGCCTCTGCGAGCGTAGAAGTTGGTTCTGTCTCATACTGTTCCGGCAAGGAAACTTTCGGAGAGAAATAGCTGTTGCTGAAGATGAAACGGGATATGTTGGCATCAGCATGGAGGGTAAGACCTTCAATAGGCTTGATGTCAATATAGGCATTTCCGGAGAACTGGTCGTTCTCATACTGGGTCTTTCTCTGGAGTTTTCCCACCGGACTTGCATCCATATAGCTACTTGTATATTCGCCAAACTTATCTACTCGATTCAGGTTACCGTCTGCATCGCGTACGGTCAGGTCTGGGCGAGTCTTCCATGAGTCGTTGTCATAGCCCAATGCAGGATCGTTGCTTCCGCTCTTGCGAGAAGAGTAGGTATAGTCGAGCACACCACCCACGGTGATATACTTATTGATTTCAGAATCCAAAGAGAGTCTGGCACCATATCTCTCCATACGGTCGTTGATGAGCAGACCTTCCTGGTTCATACCGTTGAAGGAGAATGAATAGTTGGTCCTGTTGCTGCCACCTCTGATGGCTACATTATACTGGTGAGTAGGCGCATTCTTGTTGATCACCTCCTTAGCCCAGTTGGTATTCGTCGTACCAAAGAGACTCTCATTAAGTCCATTATATGTATAGACACCCGTCTCGGCATTATATCCGATGTTACCAAATTGGCTCAGATAGTCGGCTACGCCATACATATTCACCATCGAACTGCCGCCGTTCATGCTATTTACAGTATTACGCAGAATCTCGTCCTGCACATTCTTGTATTCAGAAATGTTCAATGGCTTATAGTTTTTGATAGGATTACTGAACGAGAATGTGTAGCCGAAATCTACCTTGGTCTTCTCATTGCGCTTTCCGTTCTTGGTCTTGACAATAACGACACCATTGGCTCCGCGTGATCCATAGATCGCAGTAGCTGCGGCATCTTTCAGCACATCGATACTCTCAATATCGTTTGGTGAGATATTGATGAGCGGGTTGATGCCGGTATCCTCCATAAAGGTAGGAACGCCATCAATGACATAAAGAGGCTGGTTGTTGTTACCTTTACCCGATTTAGGATAAGGAGATGTAATACCGCGGATGTTTAACTTGAGAGATGAACCAGGCTCACCATTTGCGGTAGTAGCCAATACGCCCTTTACAGTACCCTGAAGAAGACCATCGAGGGTTGGTGTGGTAGCAGCCAACTTGCTTATCTGTTCCTGACTCACGGTAGAAATAGCGGTAGTTACATTCCTACGGCTCTTGCTGCCGTAACCGATGACAACGAGATCATCCAGCGCAACATGATCCAACTCCAGCATCATGTTCTGCTCTTTTACGCCACGAAATTCAATACTCTTCGATTTGTAACCAATGCTGGAAAATACAATTTTAGGATGCGCCATAGATGGAAATTCCAGTATGTAGTTACCATCAGCATCAGTGATAACACCATAGCTTGTGCCTTCGATCTGCACCGTGACACCTACCAGAGGATTTCCCTCGGAATCAATCACTCTTCCTTTTACAAAGGTATGACCTTTTTCTTGCACATTTTCAATACCAGCCGCAAAACTGGTATGAACTGGAAGGGCTGCCTGCACAAAGCTGGCTGAAGTTGCTGCCAAGAAAAGCAACAAGCTTTTTTTCTTCTTCATAATAACTGAATGTTAGTTAAACTTCATGTTCATGGCACAAAAGTATAAAAAATATCTAAAACTGTAGCATCATGTTACAAAATTAACTTATTTTATACACATATTCCTGCATTTTCTCCTATTTTCCTTACATTTTCCCGGTTTTTAAGTCTTTTTCTCTAAAAAAATGCTATCAGTAAGCGTTCAAATCAAACAAAGTGTATTCTGTTCTCCGTAATACATTATTTAAAGAGGATCCCATAGCTTTTGTGTTATGGAACCCTCCCCTACTCTACTTAGAGTATCATTTCTTCATATTCCAGTCCGAAGACATCCGCTACGGCCTTGAATACCACCTTTCCATTTACGATATTCAAACCCCTATACAGGGCTTTATCCTCCTTGCAGGCCCTTCGCCAACCCTTATCAGCAAGCGCCAATGCATATTTCAGCGTAGCATTGGTCAAGGCTGTAGTAGAGGTATTCGGCACAGCACCAGGAATATTAGCTACTGCATAATGAACGATTCCATCGACCATATATGTCGGATCAGAATGTGTGGTTGGATGCGATGTCTCGAAACAGCCACCCTGATCGATTGCTACATCAACAAGTACAGTTCCTGGCTCCATCAATTTCAACATATCTTTCGTGATAAGATGCGGCGCCTTATCGCCTGGTACGAGCACACTACCCACAACGATATCCACATCTGCCAATTCTCTACGAATATTATGCTCGTTGGAATAGAGCGTGTGTACATTGATAGGCAGCTCCATCTCTAACTGACGAAGACGAGGTAAACTGATATCTGTAATCCATACATCAGCTCCCATTCCTGCAGCCATTCTTGCTGCAGCTTCTCCTACGGTTCCGCCGCCCAATACCAAAACCTTGACGCGGTTCACACCAGGTACACCACTCATCAGTTTCCCTTTTCCTCCCTTTGTCTTTTGCAGATAAAAAGCACCATTAATAATGGCCATCCTTCCAGCTACTTCACTCATCGGAATGAGTAAAGGCAAATGGTGGTTATCTGTCTCCACAGTCTCGTAAGCCAGACAGACAGCACCACTCTTGAGCATGGCATCGGTAAGTTCCTTGTCACAGGCAAAATGGAAATAAGTGAATACAAGCTGGTCTTGATGGATAAGTGGATATTCCTCAGCGATAGGCTCTTTCACCTTTACAATCATTTCCGCCTCACGATATACACTCTGAATGTCGGGTAAGATTATGGCTCCTACCTTTTCATACGCTTCATCAGCAAATCCGCTGTTCTCTCCAGCCGTATGCTGAACCATCACTTCGTGACCATGTCGAATGAATTCAGCTACTCCTGCTGGTGTCATTCCAACACGGTTCTCATTATTCTTAATCTCTTTTGGTATACCAATTTTCATGATGTTATAGTTTTAAAGGTTCGACATCAGTTTAACTCTGTAAAGATACTGAAAATTTCAATAGGTTGTATGCACTTAGAGGAAAAATTAACATATCTTATATAAACTATTTCTGTTGAATATACGTATTTTAGTTTATTAGGCAATTAGACTAAACGAACATTCTAACTTTATACATGATAGATATTCTACAAAAAGAATAATCAAAATGCTGAATTATAAAGCGTTAACATGTTAGGTTTGTAATATACATGTTTATTTATCTCGCCAATCATTAGATTATTATAATTGCTGGCAGTTAGTATATATGATTAAACGTTGTTTTGTATTTTCGTTTATTAAAATATAAGTCTTTAGGAATATTAGTTTATCAGTTTTTAAGTTTATACGGCTATACATAAATAGGTTTATTCATATATCAGTATAATCGTTTATTAGTATAATAGTCTATACAAATATATGTTTAATAGAATATTCATATATAAGTTTAATTAATTTGTCCGTCTATTAGGATATCCATATTTTCGTTTAATAATACATTCGAAGTGATGCTTATTCTTCATGAAGATTGTTAGAAAAGTATAAAAAAGAGGATATTTACAAAGAAATAAGAAGATAAATTCTTTTATATCAACTATTTTGGCTATTTTTGCAACCAATATTAGAACAAAAGAACATTAGATAATCCAGAAATAAGACTTTTAGTCTTTCAGAACGAAAGAATATAAGTCAATCCGTTTATTCTAATTGCCAGCAATTCTAATATATGTAAATTGTATTAAACAATAACGTGAAATAAGGAAAAAAGAAATATGAAACATGAACTACAGGAAATTGTTGCAGTAGTGAACAACAAGGGTGGAGTAGGCAAGACGGCTACTGTGCAGTCTCTGGCTTCTGGCATAGTCCGGTTGAATCACAATCTCAGGGTTCTGGTAATAGACTTAGACCCACAATGCAACCTCTCTTCGCTTTTCGGAGTGAGAGATAACGAATATGATAACATATATAACGCCATGTGCAAACAGAGTGGTGTGCCAGTCTACAAATGTAAAAATGGAGTATATGCAGTTCCAGGATCTGCTCAGATGGAAAATATAGAACAACACCTTCCAGGAGGCCCTTCACTGAGAGAACAGATGAAGAGCTACACGGTATTACTGGGATGCTTGCAAGACAACGATTGCCATGACATGACAGGAGAAGGACTGAAAAACGTATTTGATGATTTCGACTACATTTTCATCGACTGTCCTCCAGCACTTTCCAAGAACACTTATAATGCTTTGGTTGCAGCGAGCAAGATTTTGATTCCAGTACAGATGGAAGCATTATCTGTCAAGGGAGTAAGTGAAGTACTCAGCGTAATGGATGAAGTGAAAGAGTTCCACATGAACGATAATTTGGAATTACTTGGACTCCTGCCAGTTATGGTAGATGAACGAACCAAGATTACCAAGCAGTTGAGCAAACTTTTAGGCGAAAAACATGGCGACTTAATTCTGCCTTGCCGTATCCGACGCTCTGTAAAGTTCCTGGAAGCTCAGGCACACGGACAAAGCATATTCGAATATGCACCTTACTCAAGTACAGGTATCGATTACGAAATTGCTATCAAGCGCATGTTCAACATCAAAATCTAATCTTGGTAGGGTAGGTTGAAACATGTAATAATAAAACAAAAGAAGATAAACTTATAAAATATAAGAATTATGGCTGTAGCAAAAAGAAATTTAGAAGAAATTGGTGAGTCTCTTGAAAATATGGGTATGAACGACCGACCAAGTTTATTAAACACAGAAATGGCAAAAAGCGAAGAGGATAAAAATATATCTAAAGGTGGTCGCAAGAGAAAAAGTTACTGGA
Organism: Segatella copri; assembly: GCA_021623045.1. Lineage (GTDB taxonomy): Bacteria > Bacteroidota > Bacteroidia > Bacteroidales > Bacteroidaceae > Prevotella > Prevotella copri_T. Next base: position 12,009 of record JAJWJX010000032.1, read on the forward strand.
CTGCAGAGGAAAGACGCACTAGAACGAGTGTGGCTACATATCTTAACAAGGAAGAACTCCTTCTCCTGAAGATGAAATGCCTCTCAGATGATATCCCACAGGAAAACCTGCTCTACAATATCCTGATGGATTACTTAAAAAAGTAAGCAAACAAAAAGTAGTTATTAAAAGGGTGAAAACCACAAAACTGTTTACCTAAAAAAGCGCTAAGCTTAAAAATAAGGTATAAGTTCCTACAAAAACCACATTTTTGTTTACCAAAAGAATGATAATTATAGATTATTCTTTATAATAAACTATATATTTCTTATTTATTACAGAGAGTATAATAGCTTGATTAATAATGAGTTATGTTTGAAATGGTAAATAGAAAAGTGGTTTTAGGTAAATAGGAATATGGTTTATGGTAAATAGCTTGGTGGTTTCGGGTAAATATTTATGTGGTTTTAAGTAAATAAAAAAGTGGTTTTAGGTAAACAACTTTGTGGTTTATGGTAAACAGAAATGTGGTTTTTATATGAGTGAACCAAAAGGAAACAAGAATCTGGTGTGGATTAACACACCTTTTTCGCTGACAAAATTGGATAAGCAATATACATTATTGCAACAAAACATATTGATGGTTGCAAGTACCCATCTGCAGAAGTATGTTGAAGAGTATTTTACCGAGAAGAGAGTGCTTGGAGATGCACGCTCCGACTATCTTTTCGAGAAAGGAATAGAGCATGCTGTTATGGAGATTCCGCCCATCAAAATAGACATCAAGGATTTTCAGGTATCAACGGAGTTTCATAATTATAAGAATCTGCGTGATACGCTGAAGAACGATATCCTCAACCTGTCGGTGCGTGTAAAGACGGATAGCAAGACAGAGAAGATACAACACGTATTTTCAAACATTGAGATTCCGACAACGCAGAAAGGCTATACAAAGAGCGACGGTGAGAAAGTAGAACGCATCAAGGGTGAAGTAATACTTGAGATAGATCCAAAACTCACCATGAGCCTTTTTGACATGCGTCAGGGATATATTCATCATATCTCCATGATTGCTAAATATTCCAAGAAGGTGAATACACCTCGACTCTATATATATCTGCTTCGTCAGATGGGACTAGACAAGAGCTTGGATGTTAAGGTTGAGTTTTTGCCGATGAAACAGTATTTGGGTCTGGTAGAACTTGATGAACATGGCAATATTCTGCTTGACGACAAGGGGGAGCCTGTGATGAATAAATATCCTAAATTCTCGCAATTCAGAAAACAGGTACTCGATGTGGTAAGGGAAGATCTCAACAGAATGGCTAGTCGCAGTGAGACAGATATCGTATTTGATGAATTTTCTGAAGAAGACTTTATTTATCGGAACGGAAAGCATAAGGGAGATCCTGAATATGTTATCTTCCATATCAAGCGGACGGATGTAGGTATCAATCATATCGGAGATAAAGATGCAGATATTGCTCGTCGTCTGAATGAAAAAATAAACCGTAATAGGGGAAAGAAAACATCTGATGATGCCACGCAGCAGGGAGATCTTTTTGCGCATGTATATCAGAATCCTGACAAGAAGATAGAAGTAGATACGACTCAAGGTTTTGAGCAATGGAATCAGTTTATTTCGATGGTACATGATACCAGTCAGCAAGCCCTGTTGGGCAGATGCAAATTCATAGGAATCAAGAATGACAGATTCTGTATTGCTGCTAGTGATGATGATTTTGCTGCTTTGAAAACATCGGGTCTTGAAAGGCTGGCACAAGAATTTTTTGACTGTGTCGGTTCATTCATGCCTGTATTCTATAGAGGCTAAGTAGAACAAGAAAGCAGAAGAGGAAGTAGGGGAGTACCGTACTTCCTCTTTTTAGTATGTAAAACCACATTTCTGTTTACCTACTTTTAAGAATGGCTTATCATCAAAACCACAAAACTGTTTACCTGAAATGTCATGTATATAATTCATTCCATTTTGAGGTTATATTAATTATTTACCAAATCCGTGTTATAATTTGATATGTAACAAGTTATATCATTTTTATATCAGTCTTTTATTCTTAGGTAAACAGTTTTGTGGTTTTTGGTAAACAGAATAGTGGTTTCAGGTAAACAAAATAGTGGTTTCTGGTAAACAGTTTTGTGGTTTTTATCTTGATAAGATACTATTTTTTATCTTATTCTATTTGAAATCCGGCGCCTGAATACAATTTGAGAATATGCATAACTATCAGTATATTAGTATGTTATGTAAAACGTCTAAAGAAGTTGTCTAGGCATTTTGATTCTTTCTTTAGTAGCAACTGAATAAGAATTTAAAAACCACAAAACTGTTTACCTGGCAGAACGTTCATCGATTTTTCTCATAAACCACATTTCTGTTTACCTGTTTTTCTCATGAATTTAACTAGGTAAAAACCACATTTCTATTTACCTAAAGAGGAGCAACTGCTTTTTACTAGGATAGGTAAACAGTTTTGTGGTTTCTGGTAAACAAAATAGTGGTTTCAGGTAAACAGTTTAGTGGTTTAGGTAAATAGAATAGTGGTTTAGGTAAACAATAATGTGGTTTGTGCTACAAAATGCAGTGATTTTTGGTAAACAACTTTGTGGTTTATGCGTAGTTTTGTGGTTTTAGGTAAACAGTTTTGTGGTTTTCTCCTTATAGAGAATCAAATTCTTAATTGTCTAATTGTAGAATTGACTAATTGCCGGATAAACGACAAGTAAGTTTCTTTTTTAGGTTATTATTTTGTCATTGAACTGCTTTTAAGTAAGTTCTCACCGCATTCACAAGTTCTATGATGGTTATACCAGTCATGGCTCAACGTGAAACCAGAGCCATCAACTTTTGAGGTCAGGAATGAACTGTTTGCGCCTGATGGAAAAATCTTGCAAACTTTCAAGAAAAAATAGTGCCAAGAAAGCCCAAAGGTCTTTAGCCTTTGGATTTTCTTGGCACAAAATTTAGCCTTAATCTGTTTCCTTATGTTTATGTAAACGGCTGATTATCTTGTAGCCTCTTCCGTATCTTTTGCCTTTTATTCCAATCAGTCCACCATTATAATAATTCAGAACTTCATTTTTATGGAGTCTTGATAGGGTGGTGTTGAAACAGTTTATCTTGAGAGTAGGATAGAGTTGCATAGTCTTATCAATAAGACTCTCTTTGGTTTGCGGGAGGGACTCCTCTGTTAAGACTTTTACCATCGTAGATGCCAAAGAAGGTTTGGAATTATCTTTCAGGATAGTCTTTTCTTTTTTCTTTTCCTTCTTCTCCTTCTTATGGTTATCTACAGTTGGAGTGGCAGTCTTTTTCTCTTCCTTCTTTGCCTGTTTGGCAAAGGATTCCGCATTGATGTCAAGCTTCAGTCCCAGAATTTCCGAAATGATGTTCTTGAGGACATAGATGAACAACTCGCTGTCTTTACTCTTGAGTGAGGTCTCTTGTTTCCAGTAGCGACTCTTGAAAGCAAGTTGGGTCAACTCTTCAATCTCCTGTTCAGAAATATCTTCTTTGTTAGCGAGACGTGCATTGGCCACATTGAGGAATGAAGCAAAGGAGAAGGTGGAGAATTGACTTGGAATTACGTATGTGAAAATATGATTGTTTTCTCCCTTTGCTGAAGGATGTTTGAGATTAATCATACTCATCCCTTTTACCAGAGCAATTAAAAAAGCCATGCTGGCGTATGAGAGATTTGTATTTTCAACCTCACAGATTCCTTTATAGTCGAGGTTCTTATCCGAGATAAAGTTCATGGTAAAAATACCATAGTTAGTCCATTCTGTAGAATGGAGCAACTGCTGGAGTGTGGGATCTTCCGGTGCACCCAAGCCTCTGTTAACGCTATCTATATAGCGACGCATTGTTTCTACTTCTTCCCATTGGAGGAGTGAATCATCTCCCGGCTCATGGTTTCTGATGCAGCCGATGGTTCCCAGTCTGATAACATCAGCAGAAGTTGAAGTTCGCAGGTGATTTGCGAGCTTGGCAAATAAATTAGGCATCCAGTCGAAATCATCAACCGGTGAATCTATATAATCTTCCTGATAGTGATTGTTATCAGTAAAATCTAAATCTTGATACATGCTATATTTTGTAAAAAATTGAATTCAAATCTTTCATTTGCAAAGGTAAGAAAAAATATTCTATTCTCCAAATTTTTGGCTAACTATTTGAACATCAGAGTATATTTTATGGTTTTGTTTGCTGAAAAATCACAAAAAATGGTCTTACTTGTAAAAAAAGACAGACTTTTTAATAGTTTGCAGGTCAAAAGGTGAGAAAGAATCTGTATTTTTTCTTGTATGATTAAAATGTTTTTTGTAACTTCGCAGCATGATTTAACGTGAATAATAATACTTATATATATAATTAAGGTGAAAGCATTTACATATATCCAGCAAGGAAAGTTTGGCTTCACAGAAAAAGGGAAGCCTACGATAATAGATGAGCATGATGCCATCGTAAGAGTAACGCTGAGCAGTATCTGCACCAGTGATCTTCATATCAAGCATGGTTCTGTGCCTCGCGCAGTACCAGGGATTACCGTTGGCCATGAGATGGTGGGCATTGTTGAAGAAGTGGGAGAGAAGGTAACCCACGTGAAGCCGGGAGACAGAGTAACCGTCAACGTGGAGACTTTCTGCGGCGAATGCTTCTACTGCCAGCATGGATACGTGAACAACTGTACCTCGCCACATGGCGGATGGGCGCTGGGATGCAGAATTGACGGCGGACAGACGGAATATGTGAGGGTGCCTTATGCCACAACAGGTTTGAACAAGATACCGGATACAGTGAGCGATGAGCAGGCGCTCTTTGTTGGCGACATCCTTGCCACTGGATTCTGGGCAACAAGAATTTCTGAAATTACGGAAGAGGATACTGTCTTGATTATCGGTGCTGGCCCTACGGGTGTCTGCTGTTTGCTTTGCACCCTGCTCAAGAATCCGAGAAACATCATCGTCTGTGAGAAATCAAAGGATAGGCGAGAGTTCATCCAGAAGCATTATCCGCAGGTGATGGTTGTTGAACCTGAGGATTGTGAGGCATTCGTCAAGGAACATAGTCAGCATGGGGGAGCTGATGTGGTGATGGAGGTTGCGGGTGGACCAGATACTTTCCAGCTTGCCTGGAGATGTGCCCGTCCTAATGCCATCGTCACCATCGTTGCGATGTATGACAAGCCACAGATACTTCCTCTTCCTGATATGTATGGTAAAAACCTCATCTTCAAGACGGGAGGTGTGGATGGATGCGACTGTGAGGAAATCCTGGACTTGATAGCTCAGGGAAAGATAGATACCACTCCTCTGATCACCCATCGTTTCCCGCTTTCAAGAATAGAAGAGGCATACGATGTCTTTGAGAACCGCAAGGATGGAGTCATCAAGGTTGCGATATTTCCTGGATAAACAAGAGAGGGTGGGGCATAACTGCATGACCCACCCTCTCTTGTTAAAATGCAATGTTCTGTAAATATTAAGCTTTACTGCCAGGAATGGCAGATACAATACTTTGGTGCATCATGCGCGATTTTTCCTTAGCCAATGCCTGCATGTCTACAGCCACATCGTCTTCATCCACGATTTCTACGCCAGTCATCGTTTCGATTACGTCTTCCATGGAAACCACTCCTCTCAGACATCCGTATTCATCCACGATGATAGAGATGTGTTCTCGTTTTTCCAACATCTTTTCCCATATCTGGTATAGAGATTCATCCTCGTTGAAGGAAAGAATCGGACGCATCAGCTCGGATAATCTGGTTTGGAACTCATCGTCTGAAATCGATTTGAGAACCATATCTTTCAATACGTATCCCACAATGATATCCTTGTTGTTGTCATAAACAGGAATGCGTGAGAAATTCCATTCTTTCTGTTCGTAAAACTCTTTGGTAGTCAGATTCATGTTGGCTGATTCTACTACGATGGATGGAGTCATGATCTCCTTGGCCTTTACTCCGGCAAGGCGAATGCAGCTTTTGATGATCTTGCTTTCCGATTCGCGGAAGATACCTTCTGTAGTACCTACGTCTACCATGGCCGATACCTCTTCGCGACTCACGGAAGCCTGGTGGTTCTTCGGAGTAAATACCTTAGTGATAAGTTCCGAAAGCAGCACCAAAGGATAGGTGATAAAGATGAGCACACGGATGATCTTGGTAGATGTCATGGCAAGAGAGCGCCAATATGAAGCTCCGATGGTTTTCGGGATGATTTCTGAAAGTACCAGAATCAACAGAGTGAGAATGGCGGAAATGATGCCGAAGTATTCTTCGCCAAAGAGTTTCATAGACTCGGCTCCTACACCGGCAGAACCGATGGTGTGGGCGATGGTGTTGAGTGAAAGAATGGCACCCACCGGACGGTCTACGTTATTCTTATACTGTTTCATCAGTGAGGCAGTCTTGCTGCCTTGATTCTCCTTCATCGAGATAAACGACATCGGAGTAGAAAGTAATACCGCCTCCAGGACGGAGCACAAAAAGGATAGTGACAGAGCACCTAAAAAATATAAAATGATTAAACCCATGTAATTTTAAATTCGTTAATAATATGTTATCTCAAGCAAGATAGATATTATTTCCGAAGACTACAGTTGAGGATGTAATGGGGAACATTACATCTATGTTTATCCAATATAAGTGCATTTTTTAATACCATTACTATATGTTTCAATTTTCTGCAAAGATATAGATAAAAATACGAATTTGCTATGTTTTTTTTGAAAATTAAATTGTTTTAATATGATTTTGGTAAATTTGTGTAGAAGTATAAAAAAATCTAATTTTAACAATAATATAATGTATAATTCATCAAGTATTTATGAATATTAGGTATTTTTGCAACCAGCATTTAGAAAATTGATTCAATATGAAAAAGAAAATACCTATCATTCTCCTTAACTTTACCGGTGTATATGAATTGGAGGCATTTGCCTCAAATAAGAATATTATCCATGTAGATTGCCGGGACATGAAAGGGGTAGACTGCTATTGTGACGAAGAGGGTAGCGAGGAACTGCACCGCCGATTGGCTCCTTTTCCTGCCGAGGCTGTTCATTTCATCGATTCTGGAGATTTCCATTATCTTACGGAATATTGGGTGTCAAGAATTCATGAACCTTTCTCGCTCATTGTTTTCGACCATCATCCGGATATGCAGCAACCGGAATGGGAGGGTGTTGTGTCATGTGGTGGTTGGGTGAGAGATGTTTTGGAGAAGAACCCGTTTGTCAAACACATTATAATTGTGGGGGCATCGGACGAGTTGATAGCCCAGGTGCCTGTTCACTTAAGAGAGAGGGTGTTGTTCTACAGTCAGGCAGAGATAGACCATCACCAGGCTTGGCCGTCGAAGGCTGGTAAACTTATACATGAGCCGGTTTACATATCCATCGACAAGGATGTATTGAGAAAGCAGGATGCCATCACCGACTGGAGCAATGGAGATATGACACTTATGCAGCTCCAAGCCGTGCTTCGCATCATCTATGCCCATGAGAAAGTGATAGGGATAGATATTACAGGCGAATGTTCTGCTACGCTTGACTATTTCTCTGAGTTGGAGGATGCAGAGATTAACAACGAGGCAAATGAAGAATTGCTAAGGATGATTCTGGAGGAGAACCATCCTTAGCCTTCTTAAGCTTAAGCTTGAAGAATACGGTCTAGCTCGTCGAGTTCTTCCTCCTTTGTTGCCCAGCTTGTCACGAATCGGCAGATGATTTCATGTTCGCTCTTTCTTTCCCATATCTCGAATGCTACTTTTTGGGAAAGGGCTTCGTAGAGGGTAGGTGAGAGTACTACAAACTGCTGATTGGTTGGAGAATCGTAGGCAATGGCGATACCATGCTTTTCGAAGATGCTGCGGATGCGGGTAGCCATAGCGATGGCATGGCGCGATATCTTGAAATAGAGCTCATCCGTAAACAGCGTGTCAAACTGGATGCCGAGCATTCTGCCCTTGGCAAGCAAGGCTCCATGACGCTTCACGTTGGTGAAGAAGTATTTCGGTGCCTTCATGCCCGAGAATACCACAGCTTCTCCCATCATGGCACCCACCTTGGTTCCGCCGATATAGAATACATCACAATGTTTTGCAAGGAATGGCAAGTCATAGTCGCATGCCGCTGAAACCAGACCGTATCCCAATCGTGCACCATCGATGAAGAGACGGAGGCCATATTTCTGGCAGGTTGCATACAGCGCAGCCAGTTCTTCTCTGGTGTAGACCATTCCGAACTCAGTCGGCATCGAGATATAAACCATGCCTGGCTGTACCATGTGAGGATGCGATTCGTCGGCTAGGAAGGTATCCATATAGGCTGACAGGGTGCCGGTTGTCAGCTTGCTGTTTTTTCCTGGCAGGGTAATGACCTTATGCCCGAAAGCTTCTACTGCTCCTGATTCATGTACCTCGATATGACCGGTTTCCACACAGATTACTCCTTCGCATCCCATGAGGACGGAATCAATGACCGTGGTGTTGGTTTGCGTACCGCCTATCAGGAAGAACACTTCTGCATTCTCATTGTCCACAGCCTTGCGGATTTTCTCTTTTGCAGATTCTGAGTATGGATCAAAACCATAACCAGATGTTTTATCACCGTTTGTCTTGCCAAGAGCTTCTAGAATCTCTGGCAGCATACCATTGTTGTAATCACTTTCAAATGAAATCATATTCTTAATATTACGTGTTTTAATTTAAACTAATTGCAAAGGTAATGATATTTGCTAAAATGTGAGTAAAATAACTATTAATTAATCAAAAATAGCCCTATTTCAGGTATAAGTGGTCATTATACAGATGTCATGTTCCGTCAGTTGACCAGGTTTATTTTTTTTACAAAATCATGATTTAAATCCCCTGAAAATCACGAATTTCCGCTCGGAAAATATTTCTTGAAGAATATTGGAAATATGGCGAAATTCGTAATCGTCAGATATTCAACGTGTTATAAATCTCACTAATTTCTTCGGAAATCCGGAATTCTGTAGTCGTACAACTATAACCCCTATAGTTGTACGACTATAACTCCAGAGTTGTACAACTATAGCCTATATAGTCGTACAACTGTAGCCTTACGGTCGTACAACTATAGGTGATTCGTCTTGCAGAGAGCAAGTAATACGCTATCAAACCAAAAGATTTTTATCATCATGACCTTCTAGATTGAAAATACGGAAATTGCGATAATTAAGAAACAATATTTGACACCCGAATATTTCCGAAGTACAAATTCCAAACTGATATATACGTACCGCCTATTTATCATAATCACCCTTAGAAAATGGGAAGGTACTAACCTAGAAAAATTCCATGAAATAATAATTTTTTATAAAAAGAATATTATATTGGACCTTTTCTTGCGTAATCTGGAAATTTTAGTTACCTTTGCACGAAAAGCACTACTTGGCATGAAAATTCAAGAAGTAATGAAATGATTTGTGTTCTTCAGCGACCCAGATGGTTTGCCGATAGAACTGTATGAAAAAGAATAATTTAAATTAATACAATGAACATCAAGTCAATAGGTAGTAAAATCAAGGGAAATCCTAAGATGGTAGAGGGTACGGTATATTCCATGCTCATCATCTGTAGCATTTCCCATTTCTTGAATGATATGATTCAGTCGATTATCCCTTCCATCTATCCGATTGTGAAGGATAAGTTCGATTTCTCGTTTGCACAGATAGGTATCATCACGCTGGTCTTCCAGATGACGTCTTCCATCCTGCAACCTTTTACGGGGCTTTATGCTGACAAGCATCCCCGTCCCTATGCTCTTTCCCTCGGCATGTGCTTCACCTTGGTGGGCTTGCTCCTACTGGCTTTTGCCGAGAATTATTTTCTGATTCTCCTGGCTGTGAGCGTCGTAGGTCTGGGCTCATCCGTGTTTCATCCCACAGCTTCAAGAGTGGCACAGATGGCATCGGGAGGCAAGAAGAGTCTGGCACAATCTATCTTTCAGGTGGGCGGCAATGGCGGATCGGCAGTAGGTCCGCTGCTGGCTGCCATCATCATCCTGCCTTTCGGACAGCATGCCATCTCCTGGTTTGCCCTTGCAGCCCTCCTCGCTGCCATCATCATGGTAAGATTGGGAGTCTGGTACAAGGCACGACTGGCTTATGTGGTGAACCATCCGCAGAAACAACCGCTTCTCAATACCCATATTTCTAAAAGGGTGAAGTATTGGGCACTGTTTATCCTCATCATGCTCGTGTTCTCCAAGTATTTCTATACGGCATGCATCACGAGCTACTTCACCTTCTTCCTGATGGATAAGTTCGGTGTATCGGTACAGACTTCACAGCTGTGTCTCTTCGTCTTCCTTGCAGCCTTTGCCATAGGAACTGTGTCAGGAGGAATGCTGGGTGACAAGTTCGGCAGAAAGTATGTCATCTGGTTTTCCATTCTGGGAGCAGCACCTTTCGCCATCGCCATGCCTTTCGTCAACTTCACGTGGACCATCATCTTTACCTTCCTGTCAGGATTGATCATTGCCTCGGCTTTCTCTTCCATCGTGGTATATGCCACCGACCTGATGCCAGATAAAGTAGGACTGATAGCCGGCATTTTCTTCGGACTGATGTTTGGCTTGGGAGGTTTGGGCTCTGCTTTCTTCGGCTGGTTAGCAGACAAGACGAGCATCGAGTTTATCTTCCAGGTGAGTGCCTTCCTGCCATTGCTCGGCATCATAGCAGGATTCTTGCCGAATACACAGAAGAAAAGCGTTGAAGAAACGGATGAAAACGCAAAGTAAATGAAAGACTAAAATGATAAGAGAATATTAACAAATGGAACAAGAAGAAAAGAAACAGAAATCTCAAGCTGCAGAGAATCAGGCATCCTGCTCGTCTCTGCAGCCGGTTGAACCACATCCTTTTATTTCTGTCATACCGCTGGCAGTACTTATCACCCTCATCGTCCTGGTTGTCAAAATCTTCCCTGATGATGCTTTGGCTGGTGCCTCTCAGGTGGCCCTCATGATAGCCACAGCCGTTTGTGTAGCACTCGGTATGGGCATCTATAGGATGAAATGGAATATCTTTGAAGAGATGATCAAAAAGACCGTGGGCGATGCCGGAGTATCTATCCTGATCCTGCTGCTCATCGGAATGATGTCAGCTACCTGGATGATCAGTGGTGTGGTACCCACATTAATATATTATGGTGTACAGATCATGTCGCCAACCTTTTTCCTTCCCTGCGCATGCATCATCTCCAGCATCATTTCTGTGATGACGGGAACCTCATGGACCACAATTGCCACCATCGGTATTGCTCTGATGGGAATCGGTGATGCCCTGGGTATACCAGCCCCCTACACCGCTGGAGCTATAATCTCCGGTGCCTATTTCGGAGATAAACTCTCGCCAATGAGCGATACCACCGTCCTTGCTTCGAGTATAGCTGGAGCGGATCTCTTCTCACATATCCGCTATATGCTCTATACTACCATACCAAGCATCCTGCTCTCGCTGGTACTCTATCTCATCATCGGACTCTGCTATGATTCCAAGCCAGTGGATATAAGCCAGTATCTTACCGGTCTGAGCCATGGATTCAATATCTCTCTGTTTACCATGCTCGTTCCGGCTTTTACAGGATGGCTCATCTACCGTAAGACGCCATCCCTCATCACACTTCTGCTTTCAGCCCTTTCAGCATGCATCTGTGCCCTCATTCTCCAGCCGGAAGTACTTGTAGGGATAGCAGGTGAAGACAGCATCTCTGCCAAAAGCCTCTTTGAAGGAATCATGACCACCTGCTATACCCATACCCAGGTAGATTGCGGTATGGTGAACATCAATGATCTCGTAGCCACCCGAGGTATGGCTGGCATGCTCAATACCATCTGGCTCATCCTCTGTGCCATGTGTTTCGGTTCATGTATGGTAGCCAGCGGCATGCTCCACGCCATTACCCACATGCTCCTGAAAAGCATCCACAGCACCGTATCACTTGTCTGCAGCACCGTGACATCGGGCGTCTTGCTCAATCTCGTTATGGGTGACCAGTTCCTGAGCATTATTATGAATGCATCTATCTATAAGGATGAGTATGCCGAACGAGGCTACCGTCCGGAACTCTTGAGCCGAAGTACAGAGGATAGCGCTACCGTAACGAGCGTATTGGTTCCATGGACAGCCTGCGGTATGACGCAGAGTACGGTTCTTGGCATCCCGACACTTGTCTATCTCCCCTTCTGCTTCTTCAACATCATCAGTCCTTTGATGAGTTGTCTGGTTGCCATCCTTGGCTTCGTACCCAACCCACAACCCAAGAAAAACAAAGCATCAGCAGCGGAAGAGTCTGATATCCATTAATATGAATAGGAGATTCATAGATTCCCAATGACGGCAAGCAGACGCCTATGAGAGGGCATCCTGTATTCATTGCCCAGCATGCTACAGGCTGCTGTTGCCGTGGTTGTTTCTTCAAATGGCATCATATACCTGCCGGAAGACAGCTGACAGGAGAAGAACAGCAGTATGCTGTAGCTGTACTGATGGCATGGATTGAAAAACAGGTTTAAAAAGCATGAAGTTTTATTTCATGTCCAAAACTCTTCTTCGCCAGTGGGTTGCATCTTGCCCCCGCACTTTGGGCAAGTATGCATATCCCACCTGTGAATCCTGTCAGAACCACATCTTAGACATAGCCTTCCTACAAGAGAACAATTCAATACCCAACTTGCATTGGATATCTTGCCAATCTATACCATCATCGACATGATAGAGACTGCAGAATAACCCATAATATAATGAAAGAGAGTCCTTTAAAAAACCGGACTCTCTTTTAATACTGAGCTCCTTTAAACCAGTCCGCTTAAATCAATGGAATATTTGGTAGGAAGTTTCTGCTCCTTCTTGATAAACATCAGCATGTAAATAGGGAGATAAGTGATTTTTCCCACCTTCTTCACATTATCATTACACAGCACATAGGCTTTAGAAATCTGATAAGTTGTTGAGTTCACCACATTCGTAAGCGCTTTATGACGCTCATAATCCTTGCCCGATTTAACCTCTATCGGCAACACCTCACCATTTTGCTCTATCACAAAATCCAGTTCACCCTGGCGCTTGTTGTTATAATAATACAACAGGAAACCGTGCGCCCAGAGCTCTTGTGCTACGGCATTCTCATATACCGAACCAAAGTTGATGGACGGTTCGTTATCCAAAATCTTCAGTTGAATGCCATCCGCATAAAGACTTGCCAAAAGACCAATATCTGCCATAAACAGCTTGAATAAGTTTCTGCTGCTCGACAAAATCAACGGCACAGTAGGCTCCTCAACATTATATACCGGCAAAGCTACACCGGCATCCTTCAACCACAAGAAACTGTTCTGATAACGTGCAAACTTGATGTTTTCATTCAGGTTCTTCAATATGAAACGTTTGTTCTTGGCATCAAGCTCAGCAGGGATCCTGTCAAAGATTTCCTGAATATACAATTTATGGTCAGGGTCATATTTCGCTATATCCTGCTTATAGAGACGTATGATAGCCTGCTGCTCTGCCATTACATCTTGCAGATTATTGGTAGCCAGATATTTATCAACAGCTGCAGGCATTCCACCTACTATAAGATAAAGGCGGAATACCTCCATCATCTTTTCATGGATGAATTCATCTACAGCAGTCCCTTCCGTAAAATGTTTCCTCAAAGCATCTATAATTCTATCGTTGATACCAACTGCTGTAGCAAACTCCTCCAAATCAAGAGGATACATATCTTTCACATCCATATATCCCACTGGTGCAGAACGGAGATTCTTGATCTCCACTCCCAATAGGCTACCGCTTAAAACATAGCGATAGCTCCCCTCTTCCACCAGAAATTTGATGGCAGTTACGATTTCCGGGCATTCCTGCACTTCATCAAAGAACACAAGGGTACTGCCCTTGATTAAATCCTGGCTGGTCACAGTGGAGAGACGCAACAAGATGTCTTGACTATTCTTCGCCTTGCTGAAGACCTTTACCAAGCCTGGATTTTCGATGAAGTTGATTTCTATGAATCTTTCAAAATGTTCATGACCGAAACGACGGATAGAATATGTTTTTCCTATCTGTCTTGCTCCAGTCAACATCAACGCTTTTTTATTCGCTTCGAAGAAATCGGCTAAATATCTGTCTATCTTACGTTTAATCATATCCTTGTCCCCTTTTCTAATATTAAACGGACGTATTTTGCCCGCTTTTCCATGGCAAATATACGATAATTTGTCCGTTTTTCCAAGGTATTTACGCATCTTTTTGTCCGTTTTTCCAAATTTTAACAGTTTCCTTAGAAGCATTCCAACGGCGTAGAGCCTCTTCTCTTGTTAACTATCCAAATATTCTTCCTCCTATTTATTCTAGTTCAACATTCAGCCACCAAAATTACACATATTCTTCGAAACCACCAAGAAAATCACAAGAAATCTGCAACTTATCATCAAATAACCACGAAATCAATCGTAAACTATAAACTATTAACTGTAAACTATAAACAGCTGTTCCCTACCTCAGCAAGCTATAGTAAGGCGGTCCCATCCCGCAAAATATGGCGAGGGCTTTGATGCCCCGCCAACCTTAGAGCGTAGCGGTTCCATGGACAGCCTGCGGTATGACGCAGAGTACGGTTCTTGGTATCCCGACACTTGTCTATCTCCCCTTCTGCTTCTTCAACATCATCAGTCCTTTGATGAGTTGTCTGGTTGCCATCCTTGGATTCGTACCCAACCCACAACCCAGGGAAAACAAAGCATCAGCAGCGGAAGAGTCTGATATCCATTAATATGAATAGGAAAAAGAATGCAATGGTATATAAAAAAGTGGTTGAAAGAAGTAAACTTCCACATTTAAACGTTTATCTTCGTTCCCAATCCGTAAGCCAATCAACTTACAGATTGGGAATTATTGCTTATAAGTTTTTTATCAAGAATTTTATAAATTCATCCTTGACATTAGAGATTTCTCCCTTGTCATAGATTGTAAGAAGAGTTACATTCATACCATCCTCACTAACTTTTACATTAAGAGTTAGGATTCTTGCACCACCACTTTTGCCTTTACCCTTGTCAGCAATGGTCATTCTTATCTTACGAACGCCGCCACCAAGGTCATCTCCAACAAGAGGATTCTTGTAAATTTCATCTAACCAAGCATCATAGTCAGATTTCAATGAATGATATTTTTTAGCCAAACGTTTAAACTGTCTTTTAAACTCAGAGCCATATTCAACATGTATTTTCATGTCAATCTTCCATTTCTAAATCTTTTAATAAATCCCTTGCATCTGGTAGTTTTCTTCCTTCCAACTTAGCAAGTTTCACTTCCTGCAAAGCTCTTGTCAAACTTTCCTTCACAAAAGCTTGCTGCTTCTGTGTCTTTGTCAAGACAGGCTCTTTTACAACTGTAGTTGACACAACACCACGAAGCATATTAATAGCCTTACGAATGTTTTGCAGAGGCTGGTTAGTATCTACCGTAACTAATATCTGTTTCATAATCTTCTCCTTTTAAACGTTTTACTGAATTAGGTTGCAAAAATACTTTTTTCCCCTCACACCGCCAAACTTCTTGCATTATTTTAACGTTAAAGGTCTATATTCCAGTCCATTCTTGTCATTATCATCAAACCATTTCTGAAAATCACATTATTATTTAGTTTATATAACTTGCCGCCAAAGTTACGCTTTTTTCTCGAAACCATCAAGAAAACCACAAGAAATCTGCAAGTTATCAGCAAATTACCTGGATATAAACTATAACCAGTCATCCCCATGCGGTCCCATCCCGTACAATCTGGCGAGACCTTTGATGGTCCGCCAACCTTAGAGCGTAGCGGTTCCGAGCGACGAGGAGGAGCGGTTTCCTCCCTCTTCCCTGAGGGTGAGAGGGTCGGGGTGAGAGGTGGAGCCCTCTTTAATGGTAAAGAGGGACGGGGTGATTTTAGAAAAAACTTATTGCCCTTACGCATATTTGTGCAAATTACACTTATTATCATGTGCTTGATGATATGTGCGCGCAAACAGATTGCATAAACGTGCAAACGTTTGCACAAATAAATAGAACCTTTTTGAAATATTTTCTTGTTTACTATAGAAATTCCTCTTAAATTTGCAGTCGTAAACAGATACCAACTAGCAAAAGAAGGCAAAGTTTAATATAAACGAAACCAATATAAAAGTAAAGATATGATGAAGCTAACATTCATTAAATCAGCTATGTTGCTGCTGCTGATTCTTTCAATGGCAACGACGCGAGCGCAGGAGGTCGCTCTGAAGACCAACTTACTGGGATGGGCTTCTACATCTGCCAACGCCGGCATCGAAATCGGCACGGGCAAGAAAACAACCTTCCAACTCTTCGGCACCCTGAACCCCTGGAAGTTCTCGGGCGACAAGAAGATGAGATTCTGGAATGTCATGCCGGAATACAGATGGTACACCTGCCAGAAGTTTGGAGGCCATTTCTTCGGAATTCATGCCCTAGGCGGTGAATACAACATTAAAAACATTGACATGCCCTTCGGCATCCTGCCGAAAACTCTGGAGGGCAGGCATTATGAAGGCTGGTATGTAGGTGGAGGCCTTACCTACGGCTATCAGTGGTTACTCAATAAGCACCTCAATTTCGAAGGGTCTATCGGTTTGGGATATGCCTACAGTCCTTACAAGCTTTACGGACGATGCGAAAAATGTCTCGACAAAGACCACCGCAACTATGTGGGCCCTACAAAAGCCGCACTATCTCTCATATACGTGTTCTAAGAATTTAACTTAACTGTAGTTTTAAACAGACAATATAAACACGTAATAACTAGACAGAATACAAAAAATTTTAGGGAAATCATAATATGGATAAAATGAAGCTTTATGCGGTCATTTCGCCCCTCTGCATACTCTTTTCTCAGAGCATCATGCCTGTTCAGGCTCAACAGCTGGCAGGGGGAAAGATTCAGGTAGACAGCGTCTTGGCACGCAAGAACGGCAACCGGATGGACGTTGCCTTCCGTATGAATCTGAACGATTTGAAGATGAAATCAGAGCAGCAGATTGTTTTCACACCGGTAATGGAAGGAACTGATACTATCGCTCTCAACCCTATCATCATCCAGGGTAGAAACCAGGCTGTAAGATACCGCCGACTTGCCGACAGCAAGAAGAATCCGCAGGCACAGGTTCTTACCCGCAAGAACAAGACCAGTCAGCAGGTTTACTTCGCCCAGTCTGTTCCTTATCAGAAATGGATGAAGAAGTTCAAACTCTCGGTAAAGGAAGATCTCTGCGGATGCGGCAACCTGATAGAACAGGACAATACGCCGATTGCGGATATCGACCGTACACCGAAGATTACGAAGGATTTCTTCGTGCAGCCGAAGGCGGAAGCCAAGAAGGTGAGAGCCGAAAAGGGTGAAGCTTATCTCAGCTTTGTGGTTAACAAGAGTAATATCCTTGCCAACTTCCGTGAGAATGCTACTGAGCTGAAGAAGATTACTTCTACCATCGACCTGGTGAAGAACGACAAGAACGTTGAAATCACAGATATTGATATCCACGGTTTTGCTTCGCCTGATGGTTCGTATGCCAACAACAAGCGCCTTGCCAACGAGCGTGCAGCTGCCCTCCGCAAATATGTGAGCAGCCTCTACACCTTAAACAGCAAGCTCTTTACCTATCAGGCTACACCGGAAGACTGGGAAGGATTCAAGAAGAAGATTCAGGCTAGTCATCTGGCTGATAAGGAAGCGATACTCGAGATAGCTAACTCCTCGCTGGCTCCCGACGATAAGGACCTGAAGATCAGAAAGCTCCATCCGGCTAGTTACCGCTACATCCTGGATTATATCTATCCTCGTCTCCGTCATAGCGACTATACGGTAACTTACACGGTTCGTCCGTTCAGCATCGAAGAGGCCAAGGAGATATTGAAGACCAAACCACAGCAGCTTTCTCTGCAGGAGATGTTCCTGGTGGCACAGACTTACGAGCCGGGTTCGCCAGAGTTTAACGAGGTATTCGACATTGCTGTCCGCCTCTTCCCAGATGATGAGACAGCGAATCTTAATGCCGCCTGCACCGATTTGCAGAAAGGTGATCTTACTTCTGCCGAAAAGCATCTTGCCAAGGCAGGCAACTCGAAAGAGGCAGAGCGTGTAAGAGATGTCTTCAAGCAGATAAAGGAATTGGAATAACAGAAAATTAGAGAATAACGATTATAAACAAGCTTAACTTTCAAAGATTATGAAGATTAAACATTTATTTGGCTTGGCTGTCATCGCAGCTATGACAGCAAGCTGTTCAAGCAATGAGGACCTGGGAACCGCAGGTCCAGGTACTGGTACTAATGAAACTGGTGTTGGTTATGCAACTTTCACCATCAACTTGCCTTCGGTAAGTGGCTCTCGTGCTGCAGGTGATCCTACAATGGAAGAAGGAGATGCAAAAGAGTATGCTGTAAATAGCGCAACTGCCCTTATCTTCCAGAAGTATGGTGCAGATGAAGGCTCTTACAAGTTTGTTGAGAGCGTAGATTTACCTACAGCTGCTGCAGATTGGACAGACGATGAAACAGATGGTATCACAACAACTTCTAAAAAGCTGGTAGCAAAGCTTACCAATGTGGATACCAAGAATCAATATTGTGTTTTGGTTTTGCTTAATAACAATAAAACTGATGGAGTAAAGGTACCATTGCCTACTGCTGGTCAAAGTTATAATGAGTGGAATAGCACAATTTTGACTCCTTCAGTAGACGATTTGGCGGCTGATAATGACTTCTATATGGCTAATGCTCCGTTGAAAGGAACTGCCTCACCAACAACTTTGGTAAATATTGATAAAGAAAATATTTATCCTACCAAGGAAAAAGCAGAGGCAGGAACTAGTGCCGCAACAGTTTTTGTAGAGCGTGGTGTAGCAAAGATATCTGTTTCTGATCCTACTCCTACTGATCCAAAAACAGTAAAAGATAAGGCAACAAAAGCTGATACAAAGAGTTCTGTAAAATTCAACAACTGGGCTTTAGATATCACAAACAATAAGACATACGCTGTTCATAATATTGATGGCTTGAGCAAAGATTTCCCTGCTATTTGGACTACTCCTCGTTTCTTGGGAACTAATGGTCGAGTTTATTGGGGTAAGGATCCTAACTACGATAATGAGGATCTCAAGAAAAATGATGCTACTGGTGATGACTTAAGAGACAAAGAATTCAAAAAAATCAAAGCTACAAGCGAAATCAATAAAGCCTTTACCGAGTCAGCATATTGCTTAGAGAACACCTTCAACTTGGCAAACATGTATCAGGGTCAGACAACCCGTGTTATCTTCAAGGCAACATATACTCCTAAGGATGATGGAGGCAATCCCCTTGCAGATGATGATGATGAAACATTCTACACCATCGGCAATATGACAACTATCCTGAATACGGATAAGTTGAAGGCTGCTGTAAATGCTGTTGCAAATCCAGTTCTCCCAACAGGTTATACTATTGACTATACAAATTTCAAGACGAAAGAAGGCTCACATGTGATTACCTTGGCAGATATCAAGAATGCTTCTGGTACACCTCTTGTTGCCGGTACAGATTATAGCGGTAAAAAGGGTGAAGAAATCGTTGCCGATATCAATACTAAACTCGGCTTGACTGATGGAGGAGGACGTGACGAAGCAAAGGTTGGTATCAATACCTATCTTAAGGGTGTTACATACTATATCGCTCGTGTTAAGCACTTCGGTGATGACAAGACTTCTTGGTCTTCTGGTTCTGCCTATGACGGACATAACGATTTGTATCTTGGCCGTTATGGTATGCTCCGTAACAACTGGTATGAATTGAAAGTTGGCAACGTCTATGGTCCTGGCTACCCTGGTGTACCTCCAGTAGACCCAACTCTGCCAGATGATGAGAATGAGAAGTATCTCAGCGTCAGCGTAAAGATCCTTTCTTGGGCTAAGTGGTCACATTCATACGATTTGTAATCCATTTCACATTATTATATATAGCTCAGCCGCTCTAGCGCTAAGGAGCGGCTGGCTATATCGGAAGAATAAGAATCAATTTATACACTTTACTTTTTCATAAAACAGATAAGCATCATGGCAAACAAGAAGTTTAACAGTTGGATCAAGAATATATGCATGGGATGGGGATTCATCATGGCGGGCAGTATGCTCAGCAGCTGCAACGACTTGATGCACGACGACCTGCCTCCTTGTGACATGGGTGTTGACTTGCAGTTCAAGTACGACTACAACGTGCAGCGTGCTGACATGTTCAAAGATCATGTGGGCGGCCTCAGCGTATTCGTATACGACGAGCAGGGCAACTTCATTGCTCGCCATGATGCCTATAACGATGCGACATCACAGCCGCTCAAGGACCCTAACTATGCCATGCGAATCAATCTGGAACCGGGCAAATACCGATTCGCAACCTTCGCCTTCCAAAAGAAATACGAAGATGCACTTGCGCAGCCAGGTGCCAAATTCCAGATAGCTCTGCCACAGCAGGGTGACAACATCACCGCCCTCCATGCACGACTCGACCGCGAACAGGGCAAGGTGAACAACCAGAGCCAACCGCTCGATACACTCTGGCAAGGACTCAGCAACGAACTGGTTGAAGTGAAAGACCTGCAGGTTACACGCCATACCATCGGTCTGGTTCGTGATACCAAGCAGCTCACCATCAGCCTGCATCAGACCGACGAGCCTGCCAACATCCATGCCGATGACTTCAGTTATCAGATAACCAATGCCAACGGCGATATCAATTACGACAACTCTCTCCTCCCCGACGAGGAGTTGACATATACCCCATACTACACCTGGACCACTGAGTTTAAGGATACCGAGGGCAATGTAAAGGAGCGCACCGCTCATGCCGCCCTCATGTTCTCCCGACTCATCTGGCATCCGGCAGCAGAAAACGACAAGAACGCCATCCTCACTATCACGAACAAGACTACAGGCGAAGAGGTGGCATGCATCAATCTTGCTGACTGTCTGGCTCAAGGCCGTGGCGCCTTCGAAGCCCGCCAATATTCAGCACAGGAATTCCTGGACCGAGAGTACGACTACAAGCTCGACTTCTTCCTCCAGGGCAACCAGTGGAAGTATGCGAAGCTCAGCATTTCCATCCTGGATTGGAGCAAGCGCATCCAGCGTGTCGATTTCTAACCGTTTCAGGTGTCAGTGCCCTCTCCGGGCATTTAGCTCATAAGAGTATTTGACTTTAAAAATTAGGAACAATGAAAATACGAGATTTCATTTTAAGTTTAGTTAGTTGGTTTATATTGTTGGTTACAGTAAGTTGCTCTGACGAACTTGGAGGCGAGCGCGCTCCCATTTCGTCAGAAAGCAACTTGCATGTACTCGTGCCAACCGTGCTCAGCACTCGCGGCACCAATCCCGACGATGCTTCCGGCCTTCCTACCTATAATGCTACGGTAGATGAATGCCAGATCAACGACCTGACCCTCTATGCTTTCCCTGTCCCTACAGGAAATGGAAATGAAGGCAAGCTCCTGGTAGAGACGCTCCCTGCCCCATTGGCTACGATGATGGTGGAACAGCATGTTGCTAACTATCAGCTCAATATCGAGCCGGGCACTTACCATATCTATGTGGTTGCCAACATGAACAAGGTGTTGAGTAGTCAGCCTAAGCCTATCCAAACTGAAGATGATCTCAAAAAAATAGTACTCTATTACAGACCTACAAGTACACCAGGTATGCCTGTATGCACCAATATCCCGATGATTTACGAACCTAAGGATGACGCAGGCAATCTCGCTGAAACCGTGATTAATGCAGCGGGTAAGAAATATACCGAGGTGGCAGCTAACCTGAAGTTTACATGCGTAAAGGTAAAGCTGAATCTTATCTTCGATCCTACTGCTGAAGGTTCTGCATTCAATGGTAATAGCTATATCATCAAGGATATTCTGGCTCAAAAGCTTTCTCCTAGCACCACGCTGAGTTGGGATGGAGCATTTAGCAAGCCAGCCTCTAGTGTTAGCCAAGATTATGCCAATGGTTTTGAGAATGAAGTTTATGCTACTTCTTCTGAGGCAAGCAATAAGGGTGGTTATTATAAGGCGGAAGACTGGACAGAGGATGCAACCAATGCCAATGTGAATAATAAGGACATCATCACCCTTGTTCAGGGTGCTACTCCTAAAGCTGCTCCACAGAATGCCGCCGATAAGTGGCTTTTTCAAGGTACTTACTATCTGCCAGAGCGTTATATCGCCGAAGCCTCTCAGCAGTCTACCCTCAAAGTTAATGGCTCTGTGAATGGTAACATTGAGAACTACTATAAGATTAAGCTGGGACATCGTTCAACTTCCAAAGAAGTTCCAACTTTCCCTCGTGGCACCTATTATGAGATTATCGGCAAGATCAAGAGTCTGGGAAACATGACTCTCAACTGTAATGTGAGCGTAGAGGACTGGACTCCTGTAACGATAGATGCAGACTTCAGCCATACCACACTGTGGGTAAACAAGACAAGCGCTCAAATAACCTCCATAGAGGAAGACTCTATTTCCTACAAGTCAAATTGGGTGAATGTGGAGTTTGGTTGCGATGCGATTGTTGATGGTAAGCCCCTCGTCGTTGTAGATAAAAGAGATGAGGTCAATCATATTATCACCTTTAGGATTAATCCCGAGATTCCCATGAGTGCTTATGGAGATGGGGAAGGTAAATTTCCTCCGAAAGGAAAGACCAAGATATGGCTGAAGGCTAACAACCTGAAGAAATATCTGGATGTAGACTACAATGTAGAACCTCTGTTTGAGGTTGATCCATTGGAGGTAATCATCTATTATGAGGCAAAAGCAGAAACCAACACAAAGGTATTCACTTGGGTTACAAACTTGGGAGGTATCGTGCTTCCGGACAATCTGACTTCCATCATTGGTAGCTCAACTATCAAAATATCGAAGCCATCCGATGAAAACGCTCCCAAGGGAACATTCCAGGTGGAGGCTACAACCGACCCTGGAACAACTACAGTGCATACATTCCGAGTACACTCGAAAGACTCGTATAATAGCAACTATAAGTACAGAGATATTAAAGTAACAGTAAGACCTCCGGTTGACAATTACCGTATCTATTTCCGTGCCATTAATGACAGGTCGTCAAATGATAATGACAAGTTTAAAACTAACCAATTCCAAGGTATTTTGGATGAATACTATGGAACAGGTGATAACAATAACAACTGGAA
Organism: Segatella copri; assembly: GCA_021623045.1. Taxonomy (GTDB): domain Bacteria; phylum Bacteroidota; class Bacteroidia; order Bacteroidales; family Bacteroidaceae; genus Prevotella; species Prevotella copri_T. The sequence goes on from JAJWJX010000032.1 coordinate 35,267, forward strand.
CGATTCTTGGAGTTGGGACAATAAGATGCAAACAAGTAGACATAATGTATATATTTATTCTCAAAAGGGTGAAACGACAGGAACAGCAATACCTAAAGAAAATGTGTGGTACTTTAATGGTAAATATAATAATCCAAGCGGTATGACTGGGGACACGAATAATCCAGGATGGTACTACATGGACATGGATTTTAATGCTAAAGGATATAGATTGGATAAAGGCGACGGTCAAGAAACTACACCGATCAAGCCTGGCGAGACATTGATGATATTCTACAGCTTCATCAACGATGGTGCGGACCTTCACCGCTGCCCTCAGCACATGGCGCCTGGTATCCCCCTTTTTAACTATGAGGATAGAGAAGGTTGGATACTTTACGACCCGACAACAGACTCTTATTATCGTATTTTCGATGAGAAGCCGATAGTTAAGGATATCAATTATGTTGTCTATACCAAGAATAAAGTATTAGGCTGGGCGTTTAAGTTCGGTGTCGCAACAGACAATCCGACATCCTCAGGAGATAATAAACAATATGTACATTGGGACAACACTTGGGATGGTCACAGCGCCAAGAGTTTTAAAAGCGAACAAGTAGGAGGCTGGTGGAAGACAACGATAAGTTTAAAAGCGGTTGACGGCTATCATGAGAAGGGTATAGTCCTTCAGTTTGAAAAGGATGTCTATGAAGAGAAATATACCCTTTTCGGAGGTAGAAGTTATGAGAAGTATAACGATACAGGATATTATGACAATGGTAACTGGCATCCTGGTAAACCATCAGATGTATAAACAAGTAAAGTAAGTAAGGAAATGAAAAAGATAATATCTCTTTTAGTGGCACTGCTGACATTGGCAGCATGTAGCGACACTTTGAACGAAGGTTCCAGCCCAAGCAACAAGAATGGGGTGGAAGATGGGGGCATCACGCTCACCATCAACCTTCCCGACTTTTCAAAAGAGGAACTGACAAGGGCTGGCGAGAAGGGATTGACAAGTCTGAACGCCGTGGCTTACGATAATGACAAGAACTGCCTTCTCAACCAAAAAATCACAAGCTGGGAGGTTGTTTCTGATGGTTATAAAGTGAAAGTGCCAGTCACGGACAAGACTACAATGATTCATCTGGTTGCCAATGCCGGCGATTTGTCAGATGCTCAATGTCAGAGTGGTTTGGACAAGGCTGCCATTTCGGGAACAATCAACACAGAGAATCCTGTCTGCTGGGGAATGATCAGCGTGTCAGACTTGATGAAGGAAAATCCGAAAATCAGTCTGCTGCGCCAGTTTGCCAAGGTAAACGTCAAGTATGAGAAGACTACATCCAGTGATTTTAACGACGACAATACGTTTGAATTGGAAAGCTTCCAGTTGTATGAAGCTGCAGACAAGGGAACCATAGCTCCCAAGGATTTTAACTATAATGCAGCAGCAGTCAATGTGCCAGATGATGCAAGCAAAGCTAATAGCGGATGGCAGACAGGCGAAACACCTTTCTATGAGACTGCCGCCGGTCAAGCCTATCTCATCGTGAAGGGTAAATATAATAGTGTGGAGTCTTTCTATAAAGTATCCTTCCTTACCGACAACGACATGACAAAACCGATGGCACTGCTGCGCAACCATGCTTATACGGTGACTATCAAGCACGTCAATACCTACGGATGGCCCACAGTGGATGGGGCTATTGCAGACCCATATCCCGAGAACCGAATGATGGTAGACGTGAAAGATGATAATCCTTTGGTTAACGATATGATAGCCTGCAAGGACTACCATCTGGGAGTAAGCGACCAAGTAAGCGGCGCATGGGATAATGAGAATATTATCGCCACTGTCGTTACAACTATCAAAAACGGCGAGACGCCGACTTTCTCTACGTCCGATGACTGGATAAAAAAAGATGTTACGATCAATAAGACTAGCACTGTGACGGATACTGACGGTTCAAACTCTACTACAGGTAAGAAATATGAGATTTCGATTGCGGTAGAAAAAAATGAATACTCTGAGGAACCACGCACAGGAAAGGTAATCGTGAAGTCGGGCGACTTGACCCGCACCATAACCGTGACCCAGAAAGGTAAGGACTTCAAGCGTTCTGACAGAACCGTAAAGCTTGTGACATCAAGCAATGTGGGCACATCGGAAGAATATAATAACTATTTCAACAAATTCCTGCCAGGTACTAAAGGTATCAGCCCGAAGGATATGCAGAACGATATTGTCAGAAACGATGGTCTGCACTTCGGGGTGGGAACTAACGAGTTCAGTTATTTGATTCAAAAGAAAACGGGTGATGATGTGACTTATGGCGCAAACAGCAACTTGTTTAAGGTAACGGATAATGGAGACGGCAACTGGAAAGTGACGCTGAACAGCGGTGCTGACAACTATGACATCTGGATCGGCGACTTCACCATCACCTATCAGGAGAATGGACACGACATTGCTATCACGTATCCCGTTTATCATTGTGGAATCTTCCACAAGATAGATGCCACCGACAACCAACAACCGCCTTATGACGAAGATGATAAACAGCAAGATCCTGTCAGAGGACGTTTCTACTATGGTGTGGTGAAAGTGCAGGGAACAGGTGGCAAAACATATATCATGCTCGACCGCAACCTCGGAGCCTCCAGCGACAGATGCTATGCTCCGGGCACCAAGGCGCTTAAAGATAACAAAGGAGCCATTGGCGGATATTTCTATATTGCCAAAGCGAAACAGAATCAGGCAAATGCAGGTAGTCTTATCGGCAATCTGCCTAAAGGTTTCGCTATTCCCGAGAATAGTGTGTTCCAAGACATCATAGACGGCGGTAATCTGAAAGAGAAGACCCGCTACACCTTGTCGGGCGAGGCGTACAACAGTGTTGAGATAACAACAGACAATTCGGAGCTGCCCGTAATCTATTTGCCAGCCACAGGATATGTGGAGGGTGACGCTTTCAGAAATGTCACCCATGTCAGCCTATGGACCCGCACGCTACTCTCAGGAAATCAGGGTTTCGACACCACCAGTCCTGAGTATGGCTTCTGGTATCGCTATTTAGATGTGTATGGTAAGATTTGCACCATGTCGAATCTCCGCTTCGTCAGCGGTAATGCAGGTAAAAACACCGGGACTTACAGGGCCATGCCAATCCGCCTGGTACATGTCCTGTAATAAACATAAGATAAGTGATAAATATTATAACATCTTTTACTTATATATAATTAAAGTATAAAAGCAGCTGTTTTACAAAGAAGAGGGTGTGTCATAAGACACACCCTCTTTCTTGATTCTTAGCTTCACTCAAATCTGCACTAGTGTCCCGTTTAGTCTGGACGATTATTATATAAGTTATTAATATCCAATATTTTATGTTCTAGAAGTTGTGTATTCGATTTGATTTTGTACCTTTGCACTCATATGGTATCCTAGCCTATTTAACCCGATGATTTCTAAACGGGACAGCAGTGAGCAGTTTTACAAAGAAGGGTTGGATTTTCGTGAGAAAGTCCAGCCCTTCGTTTTGTCTGGATACTCCCAAAAAGGAGTCAAGACGGCACAGAGAGGTTATTATGCTAGTACTATATCCTAAGAAGCTTATGACACACCCTCACAAAACGGGTGAATGAGAGCAAGAAAACGAATGAATGAGAGTAAGAAGAGGGGTAAAACAAGGATTTTAACCTACTAAAACAGTTCTTTCAACTAAGAAAAGAAACATTTATACCTAGATAAAATCTCCGTTCATAGACGTTGAATGTCCGTTCAACGTCGATGAACCGCCATTCATAGACGCTGAACCGCGGTTCAACGTCGATGAACGGAGATTTCAATAGGGTTAAAGAACATTTTATCCTATAATCAACCAAGACTTTTCCCGAGATTAACCCATTATTAATACAGCAAGAAGGAAGAAAGGAGATAAGAGGAAGCCTGAAAAGAAATAAAAGGAGGAGAGAAAAGAAATAAGAGAAGGGAGAAAAGAAATAAAAGGTATAAGGAAATGAGATAAGGGGCATAAATGAAGAAAAGATGTTTTTAATTTGGTGGTTTCACCATTTATTCGTATCTTTGCCAACAAAGAGAATATCACTTAAAAGAAAGGCGAGCAATTATGGCAAGAAAACTATATCCGATAGGATTACAAACTTTCGAACGAATCCGAGTAGAGGATAAGTTCTACATTGACAAGACGGAATATGTATATCGTATGGCACATACTGATGGTACTTATTTCTTCCTGAGCCGTCCACGCCGTTTCGGAAAGTCGCTGTTGCTGACTACCATGAAGAGCTATTTTGAAGGAAAGAAGGAGCTTTTCAAAGGACTCGCCATCGAAAAGCTAGAAAAGGATTGGATAAGCTATCCGGTGCTGCATTTCGATATGAGCATGGGCAAACACATGGAGATAGCCCAGCTGGAAAGATATTTCGACCAGCAACTTGCAGAACAAGAGCAGAAATGGGGCATTACGAATCCGGCTGTTGATGCCAACGTCCGCCTCATCTCACTTATCCAGACTGCCTATAGGGAAACGGGCAAGCAAGTGGTAATACTGATTGACGAATATGATGCCCCTTTGCTTGATGTGGTGCACGAGGATGAAAAACTGGAAGAACTTCGCAACGCCATGCGCAATTTCTACAGTCCGCTAAAAGGATGCGAGAAATTGCTCCGCTTCGTATTCCTCACAGGCATCACCAAATTCTCTCAGCTCAGCATCTTCAGCGAATTGAACAACATCACCAATATCAGTATGGACGAGCCGTATGCCGGCATTTGCGGAATTACGGAAGATGAACTGGTGAACGGAATGCGGAATGACATAGATGCACTTGCTGAAAAATTAAACTTATCGTATGAGCAGACGTTAGCTAAGTTAAAGGATAATTATGACGGCTATCATTTTACATGGCCTTCTCCAGACGTTTATAATCCGTTCAGCTTATTAACCTGCTTTGCCAAGCAGAAGATTGATTCCTACTGGTTTGGATCAGGCACTCCTACTTATCTGATCAATATGATGCGCAATTTCAACTTTCTGCCAGCGAACCTGGGCGAGAGTATGGAAGCCGGAAAGGATGACTTTGATGCAGCCACGGAAACCATGACCACCATCATGCCGCTGCTCTATCAGAGTGGCTACATCACCATCAAGGATTATGATGAAGAAACGGAACTCTATACCCTAGCCATTCCTAACAAGGAAATAAGAGTTGGATTGTACAGAAGTTTGTTGCCTCATTATCTGACCTCAAAGACTGCAATGTGCAATACCACCATCGCCAAGATGTCGGTGCTTATTAAACAGCGCAAGATAGACGAAGCATTACAGTTGCTGAAATCGTTTTGGGAGACGGTGCCTTATTGCAACAACACCCATTACGAAGGGCATTACCAGCAAACGATGTATATCATCTTTGCCTTGCTCACGAATTTCAGGATTATAGTGGAGCAACATACGTCAAAGGGGAGAATTGATATAACCATGGAGACGGACGATACTATCTATGTAATGGAGCTGAAGTTTGGAAAGACTGCCCAGGAGGCTCTTGAGCAGATAGAAAGCAAGCATTATGCCGATGCCTTTGCCATGAGCGGCAAGGAAATTATCAAGGTAGGTATGAGCTTCAATATCAAAGAAGACAACACCATCGTGTTCGATTGGAAATCATCAGAAATTTAGATGACAAAAAAAGCGTGCAGGCGACTATGATGTGGCTTGCACGCTTTTTTGTCAAAGATAGAGTTCTCACTTACATTAGGATTTATTATCTTATATATCCCAACAAGTCAAGATACATCATCCTTGACTCTAAGCACTCATCTTCAGGAATATGATTTGCTTCTTTCTCCAAACTCTCAGTAGAGTACAAGAATTTGAAACCATTCTTTTCATAAAAATGAAGCACATTTTCCTTATTGTAAGCATCAACAACAA
>JAJWJX010000033.1:0-41178 GCA_021623045.1 Segatella copri
AGAGTAGGTAGCCGCCTCCTTTCAATTTCAGAAGCCTCGATTACGAAAGTAGTCGAGGCTTTTCTGTTTTTGCTTGATTTATATCAAACCTAAGTGTTACTAAGTGTTTAATTACGTAAAAATGCGCTGATAATCAGCCAATTACTTGCATAATTCGATTTTTTTTTGTATCTTTGCAAACGATAAGAATAAGGATACCAGTATCTTGTGCTTTTTGTTGTGTGAGAAGGTATCCATTAAGGTATCTAACGGGACTGAGGTGAGCAGCCTTTCTTTTTCTCACAAGTTGCCACCGCGAAATCTCTGATGTTGTATTTCAGCTTTTCAGGTTCCATAAATCAATTAATATGAAGAGAATAACAATGGTATTAGTCAGCATGTTAATGCTGACATTAGAAATTCATGCAGCGTCGGCTGCAACATCAGGAAATGTATCCTCTACCAGCGAGATGGACTGGACTCCAGTGATGGACGCTATCATTCAGGTAGAGAGTAAGGGTGATCCGAAAGCTAAGAGCGGTAACTCTGTAGGTGTGATGCAGATCACTCCAATTTTAGTAGCAGAATGTAACAATATTCTGAAGCGCAAAAAATCGAAGAAGCGCTACACTTTGGCTGATAGATATAATGTAGCTAAATCTAAAGAAATGTTTCTATTGATTCAGAGTGTCTACAATCCTCTTAATAGTATCGAGCGCGCAATCCGTTCATGGAATGGCGGTAATCATTACAGTAAGAAGCGTACTCAGAGATATTTCGAGAAGGTAATGAAACTTTTGAAAAAGTAATTCTTTTTCCATAAGGCCCGATTGTTCTGAAAAAGAGCAATCGGGCTTGCTTTTTACTCGTTTTCGCCTCTTTTATGTACGTTTTGTTGCTATTCTGCTTAATAACTGTTAAATATATGCAGATTTCTGACAAAATGTTTGGTGGGGTCGGAAAAAAGTCGTACCTTTGCACTCGCAATTCAGAAATGAGTTGATAATATCGCGGTGTGGAGCAGTTGGTAGCTCGCCAGGCTCATAACCTGGAGGTCGCATGTTCGAGTCCTGCCGCCGCAACAATGATCGGGTAAGAAGTTGGTCAACAACATCTTATCCGATTTTTTTGTCCCCTAATTTATTAATTTAACATTAAATATTTGTTTAATTCGAATTAAAGTGCTACTTTTGCACAATAATATTTTTATGTGCAATTAATAAAAAAGGAAGGGCTTCAATATGTCAGTATCCAAAACAAGACAAAAACTGGTAGATGTCGCACGACAACTCTTTGCCAAGAATGGTATAGCAAATACTACGATGAATGATATTGCTGTAGCTTCTGGTAAGGGAAGACGTACGCTTTATACTTATTTCAGTAGGAAGGAGGATGTCTATTACGCGGTGATAGAATCAGAGTTGGAGCGTCTTTCGGACAAGTTGGACGAGGTTGCTAATTGCAAGATGCGTCCACAGGATAAAATCATCGAACTTATCTACACTCACCTCAGTATGATCAAGGAAACGGTTGTAAGAAACGGTAACCTCCGTGCTGAGTTCTTCCGAAACATCTGGATGGTTGAGAAGGCGAGAAAAAACTTCGATGAAGATGAAATAGAGATTCTCAGAAGGATTTATGCCGAAGGTAGAGAAGATGGTGAGTTTGATATTGATAACATCGATCTGGTGGCCGATATTACTCACTATTGTATCAAAGGTCTCGAGGTTCCATTTATCTATGGACGTTTGGGCCATGGCATGAATGTGGAGTCGAGCAAACCTCTGGTTGCCAAGGTGGTTTATGGTGCCTTGGGAAAGTCAGGCTTGAAACTCTAAATAAAAGATAGTAAATACGTAACTAATTGATAATTAATTAAATAAGAAAGAAATGGGATTATTAAGTGGTAAAACAGCCCTTGTAACAGGTGCTGCTCGCGGCATCGGTAAGGCTGTCGCTATGAAGTTCGCCTCTGAAGGCGCTAACATCGCATTTACAGACCTCGTACTCAACGACGATATGGCTGCCGGTTTGGAAGCTACTCGTAAGGAGATTGAGGCTCTTGGTGTAACCTGTCGTGCTTATGCTGGTAATGCAGCAGATTTCGAGGAGACACAGAAGACAGTTAAGCAGATTCATGAGGACTTCGGTTCTATCGATATTCTGGTTAACAATGCAGGTATCACCAAGGACGGTTTGATGCTCCGTATGAGCGAGGCTCAGTGGGATGCTGTTTTGAATGTAAACTTGAAGTCAGCCTTCAACTTCATTCATGCTTGCTCTCCAATCATGCTTCGTCAGCGTGGTGGTTCTATCATCAACATGGCTTCTGTAGTAGGTGTTCATGGTAATGCAGGTCAGTGCAACTATGCAGCTTCTAAGGCTGGTATGATTGCTTTGGCTAAGTCTATCGCTCAGGAGTTGGGTCCTAAGGGCGTACGTGCCAATGCTGTAGCTCCTGGTTTCATCGAGACAGCAATGACAGCACAGTTGCCTGAGGAAATCCGCATGGACTGGATGAAGAAGATTCCATTGCGTCGTGGTGGTCAGACTGAGGATATCGCAAATGTTTGCCTCTTCCTCGCTTCCGACTTGTCTAGCTATGTAAGCGGTCAGGTTATTCAGATCGACGGTGGTATGAACATGTAATCTCTCGGCAATCGTTTTATTGATAAAACATGCAGGTAGTTTACGAAGACAACCATATAATCATAGTCTCTAAGAGAAGTGGCGAAATCGTTCAGGGCGACAAGACCGGCGACGAACCTCTCTCGGAGACTGTGAAACAGTACATCAAGGAGAAGTATCACAAGCCGGGAAATGTATTTCTCGGTGTGGTGCATCGCCTTGACCGTCCTGTTTCGGGTTTGGTCGTATTTGCCAAGACTTCCAAGGCATTGAGCCGTCTGAACAATATGTTCAGGGATGGTGATGTTCACAAAACCTATTGGGCAATCGTGAAGAACATGCCAAAGGACCCTGAGGCTACGCTCACCCATTGGATAGTAAGAAATGAAAAGCAGAATAAGAGCTATGCTTACGACCATGAGGTGAAAAACTCGAAGAAAGCGATATTGAAGTATAAGGTGATAGGTCATACAGACCATTATACACTTCTGGAGGTGAACTTGATGACAGGTCGTCATCATCAGATAAGATGCCAGCTTGCCAAGATGGGATGTCCTATCAAGGGAGATCTGAAATACGGTTCTCCACGTAGCAATGCAGATGGCAGTATTTCTCTCCTTTCACACAGAGTAGAATTTGTTCATCCTGTGTCTAAAGAAACAATAGTAGCAGAGGCTCCGCTGCCGGATGATAATCTTTGGCGGGCTATTGCACCCTAACTCAAAAATCCATGCTTATGAAGAGGTATGCGAAATGGGCAGGAATCACGGTGTTGACTCCATTGGTGCTCATCTTGTTGTTATCCATTCTGCTTTATCTGCCACCTGTTCAGAATTGGGCGGTAAAGCAAGTGGCTGCTTATGCCTCTGAGTCGACGGGTATGGATATTTCGGTAAAGCAAGTACGCCTCGTCTTCCCTCTGAAACTGGGAGTGGAAGGCGTAAAGGTTCTGCAGCCAATCGACTCACTCAAGAATTCCCCAAACTTGGCTTTAAGAAATAAGAGAGATACCGTTGCCGACATCCAGAAGATGGTGGTAGACGTACAGTTGTTGCCTCTTTTCGAAAGTCAAGTCATGGTGGATGAACTCAATTTCACCCAGATGAAGGTGAATACCACTAATTTTATTTACGAAGCAAGAATCAGGGGCAATGTAGGTAATCTGCGCCTGAAGGCTCATGGTATTGACCTCGGTAAGGAGAAGGTCAGGGTGAATCATGCCCTGTTGGCTGATGCCCGACTCTCGGTAGAGTTGAGCGATACGGTGCCGCCGGATACTACGCCTAGTACCAATTTCTGGAAGGTGAATATTGATAAACTGAAACTGAAGAACACTGATTTCGTATTACACATGCCTGGAGATACTCTTCAGGTGAATGCTTACTTTGGAGATGCGGTGGCGCAGACTACCTATCTCGACCTTTATAAAGGACTTTATCAGGTAGGCCATCTTGACTGGAAGAACGGCAAGGTGAACTATGACCAGAACTATATCCGTCCGGTATCGGGCATGGACTTTAACCATCTCGCCCTGTCGGCCCTGGCTTTGAAGGCAGACTCTTTCTATTATTGCGATTCGAAGATAGATGTCAAGATTCGTGAAGCCCGGTTTAAGGAGAAAAGCGGTTTGCAGGTAGACCAGCTCTATGGCAGATTCGTAATGGATTCCGTGAAGTTGCAGTTGCCTGATATCTGTCTCCGTACCCCATACTCCCAGTTGCAGGCAACGGTGGATATGGATATGAACGCCTTTGCTGACAGGAATCCTGGCAAGTTGATGGCACAGCTGAAGGGTGCTCTGGGCCGTTCAGATCTGTTCCTCTTTGCAGGCGATGCCTTCCCAAGTGCCATGAAGAAGAAATGGCCATTCTATTCGATGAAGATAGAAGGTTCGTTCAAGGGAAATATGCAGCAGGCATCTTTCTCGGGCTTGAAACTGTCGCTGCCAACAGCCTTCGAACTGAGTGCTGATGGAAAATTGGGTAACCTGACGGATATGAACCGTCTGAAGGCAAATGTAGATCTGAACGCCCGTACCTATCATCTGGATTTCGTTACCGCCATGCTTGACCCTTCTCTGATGCAGGAGATACGTGTACCTAGCGGTATCGGAATCCGCGGCAACATTCAGGCAGACGGCTCCAGATATGCTACCCGACTCGCCATTACCGAAGGTCGTGGTAGGATGAAGGTAGATGCCAAAGTGGATGCGAAGACCCGGAAAGACGGCAGCATCGATATGAACCATCTGGCTTATCAGGCTAAGATTCAGGCGCACAACATCCAGGCAAAGCATTTCCTGCCAAAACAGGATTTGCATTCTTTCACCGGCTCATTGGAGGCGAAGGGTGTGGGAACTGATTTCCTCTCTCCGCGTACCCGATTACAGGCTAAGGCACAGGTAAACCAGATTCAGTATGGCAAATACAAACTGGATCATGTATTGGCAGTGGCTCACGTTGCCAATGGAAAGGTGCATGCCGATATCGACAGCAAGAACCAGTATCTTACGGGGCTCGTCAGCCTTGATGCGCTTACGAATTCCAAGAAACTGGAGGCTACCCTGGTGGCAGATGTCCGCGATGTGAATCTTTATTCGCTTGAGGTAACGAAGGCACCGATGCGCCTGTCGCTCTGCGGTCACATGGATATCAGATCCGACCTGAAAGACAGTCACGACATCATGGCCTCTATGAGTGATATTACGGTTCGTACGGCAGAGAAGAATTACCGTCCGGTGGGTGTTGACGCTGATGTCTTTACACGCAGAGATACCACGCATGCTGTCATCGATTGCGGCGACTTCCGTCTCAATATGGATGTACACGGAGGCTATAAGCAGTTGATGAGCCGTTTTGCCGGTTTGCAGAAAGAATTGGCTCATCAGCTCAGGAACCATCATATCGATCAGGTGAAGATTCGCAGTCAGTTCCCTTTCGGTCATGTTTATCTTACCACAGGAAAGGACAATTTCATTTCCCGTTTCATCGCTTACTGCGGTTATGATTTCAAGACGGTGGATATGAAGATGACCATGTCGCCTGTAACAGGTGTCAATGGTTATCTCAACATCGATTCACTGGTAGCGAGTGGCATGCAGTTGGATACGATCCGTGCCTTGGTGAAGACTGAGGGCGATACCATCCGCTATGCAGCCCGTGTTCAGAACAACAAGCATAATCCTCAGTATGTGTTCCGGGCACAGGTAGAGGGCGAACTGCAGGAGAAGGGTTCCAATATCGATGCCCGCATCTATGATGCCAAAAACAGATTGGGTGTAGATGTGGGTCTGGAGGCGCTGTTGCTGGAAAACGGCGTGAAGATTTCGCTCATCGATACCCATCCTGTCCTGGGTTACAAGAAGTTTACTGCCAACGATGACAACTATCTGATGTTGGGCAATGACGACCGTGTTTCTGCCAATCTGAGTCTGAAGGCAGCCAACGGCATGGGTATCCGCATATACAGCAATGATGAAAACGAAGAAGCGCTGCAGGATCTTACGGTGAGCATGAGCCAGTTTAATCTGGATAAAGTGCTCAGCGTGATTCCTTATATGCCTGACATCTCGGGTATTCTTGACGGCGACTTCCATATTATCCAGACCAAGGATGAACTCTCGGTTTCTTCTAATCTGAACATCGACAATATGGTTTACGAAAAGTGTCCGATGGGAGATGTCGGTACTGAATTCGTTTATATGCCAAAGAGCGACGGTTCTCATTATGTAGATGGTTTCCTCAATTATGAGGGTGAAGAAGTAGCTACCGTAAAGGGTACTTACAAGTCGGAAGGAAACGGTTATCTCGATGCCGAAGTGGGTATGGAGAAGTTGCCTCTGCATTTTGTCAACGGTTTTGTTCCTGACCAGATTATGGGTCTGAAGGGATATGGCGAAGGTAAGTTGAGTTTGAAGGGTGCCTTGAGCCAGTTGGATGTAGAGGGCGAAGTATATCTGGATTCGGCTTATCTCGTCAGTGTGCCGTATGGTATCACGATGCGTTTTGCCAACGATCCGGTCCGTATCATCGGCAGCAAGTTGCTCTTCGAAAACTTCATGATGTATGCCAACAATGAGAGTCCGCTCAATATCCAGGGCAGTCTCGACTTTACGAATTTAGAGAAGATGATGCTCGATATCAGGATGAGAGCACAGAACTTCCTGCTGATTGATGCCAAGGAGAATGCCCGTTCCGAGGCTTTCGGCAAGGCGTATGTCAACTTCTATGGTGCGATGCGCGGACCGGTAAGCAATCTGAAGATGCAGGGTAAGCTGGATGTGCTCGGCAATACGGATATGACGTATGTGCTGAAAGAATCGGAACTGACTACTGATACACAGCTCGATGAGCTGGTGAAGTTTACGAATTTCAAGAGTGGCAAGCCTGTCGTTGTCGAGCGTCCGGCACTGGAAGGATTGAGTATGATGTTGAGCATGTCGATAGACGAGTCTGCTCATATCCTTTGTGCTCTGAATGCCGACCAGACCAACTACATCGACCTGATGGGCGGTGGTAATCTGACGATGACTTACAATTCGGTTGATGGCATCGGCATCACGGGCAAGTATACCCTGAACAATGGCAAGATGAAATATTCGCTGCCTGTCATTCCGCTCAAGACGTTTGATATCCAGGACGGCAGCTACATAGAGTTTAACGGCGATCCGTTCAACCCGACCCTGAACATCACGGCAACAGAGAATGTCAGGACAACGGTAAACGAGGGACAGGGAACCGGCCGCTCGGTGGATTTCATTTGTGGCGTAAAACTCTCGCAGACATTGAATAAGCCAGGCATCCAGTTTATCGTTTCCTCACCAAACGATGCCACCTTGCAGGATGAGTTGAATACGATGAGTATTGAAGAGCGGGGTAAGATAGCCATTACGATGCTGGCTTCGGGCATGTATCTTGCCAATGGCAATACCAATTCGTTCTCCATGAACAGTGCTCTGACCTCTTTCCTCAACTCTGAGATCAATAATATTGCAGGTTCAGCGATGCGTTCAGTGGGTGTGGATGTCGGTATGTCGGTAGATAACTCTACTAATGCAGCAGGAGCCATGCACACCGATTACAACTTTAAGTTTGCCAAGCGGTTCTTCAACAACCGCTTGAGTTTCAGTGTGGGCGGCAAGGTTTCTACCGGTGCAGAAATGGAGAATGCAGCTAATAACGATGATGCGTTCTTCAACAATATCGAACTGCAGTACCGTCTCAACGAAGGTGCGAGCCAGTATATCCGTGCATTCTACAACAACAATACCTACGATTGGCTCGAAGGTTTGATTGGTGAGTATGGATTCGGTTTCAAATGGCAGAGAAAACTGCAGCACTTCAAAGACATCTTCCGTTTGAAGAACGATAAGCAGCAGATACCTTCAGCCCCAATGGTGAAGAATCCTGCGGAGAAGAAGAGTACGAATGAAAAGAAGGATACGATGGAGAAAGCCAGAACAAAGGCCTTTGACCCATTGAAACTTAACGAAAAGTAATGATCGATATGAAACAGCAGAACAGGTTATACCTTATTATATATATGGCAGCATTGCTGATGTTGTCGGGGCAGCTCATTACGGGTTGCTCTTCAACCAGTGCGCTGAAAGAAGACGAGCAGCTGTTTACGGGACTGGTACCTATCGAGTATAAGAACTACGAGAAGGGAGCCTATGCCGATTCTACCATCGCCGAGATGGAGTATGCTCTGGCTTCGGCTCCGAACGGTGCCTTGTTCGGAAGCAGCTATTACCGCACACCGTTCCCTGTGCGCCTGTGGATATGGAATGCTTTCTCTCAGTCGGATGGAGCACTGGCTAAGTGGATAACCAAGGTGTTCGGTTCCAAACCTAAGCTGATGGCGAATGTGAATCCGCAGCTCCGTGCACAGGTGGCTGAGCATCAGCTCGATAAATATGGCTATTTTAACGGTAAGGTGACTTATGATGTGCTGACACAGAGCAATCCGAAGAAGGCAAAGGTTGCCTATCATGTAGACTTCGGTCATCTCTGGACGCTCGATTCGATGGCTTATCTCAACTTCCCTGCCAAGAGCAAGCAGCTCATAGATGCTTCCATGAATAAGGCGCTCATCCGGAAGGGGAGTCCTTTCAATGTCTCCAATATGGAATCGGAACGCCAGCGTATCACCCGTCTGTTCCGCAATAGGGGCTATTATTTCTATCAGAACAGTTATGCATCTTATCTTGCCGATACCGTGAATGTGCCCGGCAAGGTACAGTTGCGGCTGATGATGGCAGACAGTGTGGATGATAGGGCTACCCGCCAGTGGTATATCGGAAAGATTCATGTTAATTTCAGAAAGCAGTATATGGAGGAGTTGAAGGATTCCTTTGTACGCAGCTATCTGAGTTTCCACTATAACGGAAGAAAGATGCCGATACGTCCGGGCATCGTTTTGCAGAGTCTGCGCCTGCGTCCCCGTGAACTGTATCGGGTACGTACCGAGGAGCGTGCCAAGACCGGACTTCAGGAGATGGGACTCTTCAGCTATTCCAGCATCCAGTTTACTCCCCGTTCGGTGCAGACCGTTGACAGCTTGGGCAATGTAGTATACCGTGATACCTTGGATGCCAATATCGATCTGGTATTCGATAAGCCATACGATTTCTATGTCGAGGCAAATGCCCGTGGCAAAACCACCGGTAGAGTAGGTCCGGAGCTGGTTGTGGGTCTTACCAAGCGCAATGCTTTTCATGGAGGCGAGAAACTTTCTGTCAACCTGCATGGTTCGCATGAGTGGCAGACCATCAGTCAGGCTGGCGGAGGTTCCACCCGCATCAATTCCTATGAATACGGATCGGATGTATCAGTAGAGTTCCCCCGTATCATCACGCCTTGGAATATGTTCCGGACGATGGAGCAGAATGAGCGCAGATACCGTGCCGGACACATGCCAACCAGATATCGGGGTGTGCCAACCACTACCATCAAGGCTTCGATGAATGTGCTGAACAGAGCCAGCTACTTCCGGCGTCATGTGGCATCGGGCGAGTTGACTTATGCCTGGTCAACCTCTTATCAGCATCAGCATTCCTTCAGCCCGCTGATTCTCTCTTATGAGTTTATGAACAGCCGCACGGCCGCTTTCGATAGCATCCTCGCCCTGCATCCTTATCTTCAGATATCGATGCGCGACCAGTTTGTGCCGAAGATGAGTTACACCTATACTTATCGCAGTCCGCGCCGTTACCGTCATCCTATCACCTGGTCAACCACCATCAGCGAGGCAGCCAATATCCTGTCGCTCGGCTATATGGTAGCCGGAAAGGGATGGAACGAGAAAGACAAGAAGATGTTCAAGAATCCGTTTGCTCAGTTCCTGAAACTGGAGACAGATTTCGTGAAATATTGGCGTATCACCCAGGATGGTACGCTGGTGGGACATGTCAATGCCGGCATTATCTGGAGTTATGGCAATGCCGAGAATGCTCCTTATTATGAGCAGTTCTATATCGGTGGTGCCAACAGTGTGCGAGCCTTTAATGTGCGGAGCATCGGACCGGGCAGATACCAGCCTACCAACAGCAAGTATTCGTATATCGACCAGACGGGCGACATCAAGTATCTGATGAATCTGGAATACCGTCAGAAGGTATGGGGCGATCTCTATGGAGCCCTTTTCCTGGATGCAGGTAATGTGTGGACCTTGCGTAACCATGAGTACAGTCCGCTCGGGAAGTTTGATGTAGACAAGTTCTTCCGGCAGCTGGCGGTAGGTACAGGTGTCGGCGTGCGTTATGATATGGGTATGTTTGTGATACGCGTCGACTGGGGTATCGGTCTGCATGTTCCTTACGAAACGGGCAAGAGCGGTTTTTACAACATCAGGAAGTTCAAGGATGCCCAGAGTCTGCATTTCGCAGTGGGTTATCCTTTCTAAGTCTTTGAGGGATATATCCAAAAAAAAGTCTGATATGTGTTACAGATAGTGCAGAATAGGACAAAAATTGATATTAATCAAAAAAAAGTAGGAAAACGTGCGGTTAACTGCATTTTTTTTGTTACTTTTGCATCGTTATTTTTTAAATAACTATCAACTATTAATAAATAAAAGTATAGACAAAAATGAAACCTACGTTATTGCTTTTGGCTGCCGGAATGGGTAGCCGTTATGGTGGTTTGAAACAGCTTGATGGTCTGGGTCCTAATGGTGAGACTATCATGGACTACAGCATCTATGATGCTATTCAGGCTGGTTTCGGAAAGATCGTATTCGTTATCCGCAAGGACTTCGAAGATCAGTTCCGTGAGAAGATTCTTTCAAAGTATGAGGGTCATATTCCTGCAGAACTTTGCTTCCAGGCATTGGATGATCTCCCTGAGGGATTCTCTGTACCAGAAGGTCGTGAGAAACCATGGGGTACAAACCATGCTGTTCTGATGGCAAAGGATATCATCAAGGAACCTTTCTGCGTAATCAACTGCGATGACTTCTACAACCGCGATTGCTTCATGGTAATCGGCAAGTTCCTCTCTGAACTTCCAGAGGGCAGCAAGAACCGTTATGCCATGGTTGGTTTCCGTGTAGGTAATACCTTGAGTGAGAATGGTACCGTAGCTCGCGGCATCTGCTCTAAGGATGCTGATGAGAACCTTACTACCTGTGTAGAGCGTACCGAGATCATGCGTATCGACGGTAAGGTATCTTACAAGGACGAGCAGGGCGAGTGGGTTGCTGTTGGCGACAATACTCCTGTTTCCATGAACGTTTGGGGCTTCACACCTGATTACTTCCAGCATAGTGAGGAGTACTTCAAGGAGTTCTTGAGCGATCCTAAGAATATGGAAAACAAGAAGGCTGAGTTCTTCATCCCATTGATGGTCAACAAGCTCATCAATGAGGGTACAGCTACCGTTAAGGTGCTCGATACTACCAGCAAGTGGTTTGGTGTAACTTATGCAGCCGACCGCCAGAGTGTTGTTGATAAGATCCAGCATCTTATCGATGAGGGTGTTTATCCAAACAAGCTCTTCTAATTTAATGTGATGGATATAAACATTAATATATTGACAGATCAGGAAGCCGCTATTCTCCGAGAGACGATAGCGGCTTCTCATCGTATTGTCGTCTGTGCACATAAGTCGCCAGACGGTGATGCCATCGGCTCTTCTTTGGGATGGGCTGGTTATCTTCGCTCTTTGGGCAAGAAAGTTGACATTTGTGTGCCGGATATGATACCGGATTCTATTTCCTGGTTGCCTGGAGCTGCCGGTATCCTGCGATATGACAGACAGCCTGAACTGGTGCAGCGAGCTTTCGATGAAGCCGACCTGGTATGCTGTGTTGACTTTAGCAGTGAGGGACGTCTTGATGAGATGGACCATGTATTGTTGGGTTGCAAGACTCAGCGTGTCATCATCGACCACCATCTGTCTCCTAATCTTGAGGCTAAGCTGCTGGTTTCGCAGCCACATGCCAGCAGTGCCAGCGACCTGGTATTCCGTGTAGTCTGGCAGTTGGGAGGTTTCCCACAGATGGATCAGACTTGGGCTACCTGCATTTATTGCGGTATGATGACCGATACGGGCGGTTTCACCTATAATTCTACCCAGCCTTATATCTATTACATCATCTGCTTGCTGCTTACCAAGAACATCGACAAGGATAAGATTTACCGCAATGTCTTCAATAATGCCCGCATTCCGGCAGTCCGGTTCCGTGGCTATCTGATGAATGAAAAGTTGCAGGTAATAGAGGGCCTTCATGCCAGTTTCTATACAGTGACCCGTAAAGAGTTGAAGAAGTATGACTTTATCAAGGGCGATCTGGAAGGATTGGTGAACGTGCCTCTTACCATCAAGGGACACAAACTCTCCATTTCTCTTCGTGAAGATACAGATATAGACAATCGCATATTGGTAAGTCTCCGTTCGGTAGACGATTTCCCATGCAATAAGATGGCAGCCGAGTTCTTCAATGGTGGCGGTCATCGCAATGCTTCCGGCGGCAAATTGCTTTGCAGCATACAGGAGGCAGAGCAGATAGCACTGAAGGCTATCCTGGCATACGCCGATATGCTGAAGTAGCCGATTTTTTCCTTAGAAATGACGAAAAAGACAGAAAACAACCCCGTTTTGAGGCAATAGGATGATAATAAGTGATAAATAATAATAAAATCAACCTATTCCTCTCGGTGTTGTCTTATCTTTTTTGTACCTTTGCCCAATAAATCAGATTTTAAAAAGAAGAATGAAGAAATTTTTGTTTGCAATGATTGCTTTCGCGGCTGTTTTATCGTTTGCCGCATGCAATGATAGTGAGACTTATAAGGACATGCGCGACAGAGAACTCGATTCTATCAGCTCTTTCTTGCGTAAGGAAAATATTAAGGTCATCTCTGAGGATGAGTTCAACAGACGTTGGAAAAATAATGAAAAACTGACGGATACTGCAAAGAACAACAACGAATGGGTACTTTTCAACAGTAACGGTATCTACATGCAGGTGATTGACCAGGGATGTGGCGACTATATCAAGAAAGGTACATCGGTAGATGTATTGGTCCGCTTTGATGAGTATAATCTTTCGTATGCTGCTGAAATGAGCGATAAGTGTCTCACGCTTTCAAACAAAGTTCCTGCTTATTCCTATTATATAGATAAGATAAGTGTTACCAATACTTCCGGTACATTCACCGGTTCTTTCGTAGATCCTTCAGCCAGTCTGATGGCCAGAACATATAATTCATCCAATTATGGCAGTGTAAGTTCTACCGTGCCTAGCGGCTGGCTCATACCATTCACCTGGATTAAGATAGGCAGACCGAAGACTGATGATGAACGCATCGCTCATGTCCGTTTGCTCGTACCTCACTCTTACGGTACCACATCGGCATCGGGCAGTGTGCAGGCATGTGTCTACGACATGACCCTGCAGAAAGGAAGATAAACATAAAAAGAGATATATTTATGACACTGATTAAGTCAATTTCTGGTATCCGCGGTACTATTGGCGGTCCAGCGGGCGATACTTTGAATCCGCTCGATATCGTAAAGTTCACTTCAGCATACGCTACCTTCATTCGCCGTAGCGGTGCTTCAGAGAGTAATACCATCGTTGTAGGCCGTGATGCGCGCATCTCTGGCGAGATGGTAAAGAATGTGGTTTGTGGAACCCTCATGGGTATGGGCTACGATGTGCTGAACATCGGTCTGGCTACTACTCCTACCACCGAACTTGCTGTTACCATGAGTGGTGCAGCCGGCGGTATCATCATCACAGCTTCTCACAACCCACGCCAGTGGAATGCCCTCAAACTCCTCAATGAGAAGGGTGAGTTCCTCACAGCAGCTAATGGTAACGAGGTGCTGGGTATCGCAGAGAAGGAAGACTTCGACTATGCGGATGTGGATCATCTCGGAAAATATACTGAAGACAATACCTTCAACAAGCGCCATATCGACTCCGTACTTGCTTTGAAGCTCGTAGATGTCGAAGCAATCAAGAATGCCCACTTCAAGGTTTGTGTAGATTCCATCAACTCAGTTGGTGGCGTTATTCTTCCAGAGTTGCTCGATGCGCTCGGTGTAGCATATACTTTCCTCAATGGTGAGCCTACAGGCGACTTCGCTCATAATCCGGAGCCATTGGAGAAGAACCTCGGTGGTATCATGGATGAGTTGAAGAAGGGTGGCTACGATATGGGTATCGTTGTAGACCCTGATGTTGACCGTCTGGCTTTCATCTGCGAAGATGGCAAGATGTTTGGCGAAGAGTATACCTTGGTAAGTGTAGCAGATTACGTGTTGAGCAAGACTCCAGGCAATACCGTCAGCAACCTTTCATCTACCCGTGCCCTCCGTGATGTTACCGAGAAGCATGGTGGCAAGTACACCGCAGCTGCTGTAGGCGAGGTGAATGTAACTACCAAGATGAAGGATGTTCACGCTGTTATCGGTGGTGAAGGCAATGGTGGAGTTATCTATCCAGAGAGCCATTACGGTCGTGATGCCCTCGTTGGTATCGCCCTCTTCCTGAGCAGTCTGGCTCACAAGGGCTGCAAGGTGAGCGAACTCCGTGCCAGCTTCCCTAACTATTTCATCGCCAAGAACCGCATCGACCTGACTCCATCTACCGATGTAGATGCTATCCTCGTGAAGGTTAAGGAGATGTATGGTAAGGAGAAGGATGTCACCGTAACAGATATCGATGGCGTCAAGCTCGATTTCCCTGACAAGTGGGTTCACCTCCGCAAGAGTAATACTGAGCCTATCATCCGCGTATATAGCGAGGCCTCTACCATGGAACAGGCTGATGAACTGGGCAAGAAACTCATGCAGGTGGTTTACGATATGCAGTAAGATACTGAAGATGAGATCATATAAAAAGAGATGAAGCAACGTAGTTTTAGCTTCATCTCTTTTTTTTTGTGCGCCGATTTCCATCTGCAAAACTTCAGTAATTTGAAGAAAGATAGAGAAAGATTTGGCTTTCTCAGATAAAAATCGTATTTTTGTTGCGAAATTGCAGACAATGAGGCCTCTGAGCCTTTGTTGCAGTAATGAAAAACTTGAACCGTTCCTTATAGGGAGCATAAATGAATTTACAGAATAATGGAATCTATTATAAAGCATTATCAGGTAGCCCATGTCGGGTTCAGCCTTTCTTATCCTGATTCCTCTCAGGAGATGATGGCTGTTTTACTGGAGGCTTATCAGGCGTTTGAATGCGAAGAGCAGGTCGCATCTGCTGCCCTGACCTCCTTCTCTCTTACCTTGAACGAAAGCGGGGAAGAACTGAGGAAACCTGCCGGTTTCAAGGAGGAATGCAGACAGGATGAGGAGGGACAGCTCATTATCAGCGGTAGTCTGGGAGAAACGCAGAAGGCGTTCCTGATGGCAATGACTGATATGAAATCGATACTGGTTACAGGTCATGATTATCAGCATTCCAGTCTTCTGGTTCCTGCTGGCACCTTCAGCCAGAAGTCGGCTTTCGGATCCCTCAAGGCAACCGTTGACACCTCGCTGATGCTGCTCTATGCCATGCGTTCGGCTGCCGGAGATACACTCCTGTTTCATTCTTCTACCATAGTAAAGGATGGAAAGGCTTATCTCTTCCTGGGCAAGAGCGGAACGGGCAAGAGTACGCATTCCGGACTGTGGCTCAAATATATCGAGGGCACCCGATTGCTCAATGATGATAACCCGGTGGTATATATATCGCACGAAGGAACGCCCATGGTGAGTGGCTCGCCTTGGAGCGGAAAGACACCTTGCTATAAGAACGAGGAATATCCGATAGGGGAAATTGTCCAATTGCGCCAGGCACCAGAGAATAAAATCAGAAAACAGACCGTCATAGAGTCTTATGTGTCTATCAAGACTTCTGTCTCCGGCAAGGCATGGGAGAAGGAAATTGCAGATGGCCAGCATCAAACGATAGAGAAGCTGATTGGGGCTACCCGGCTTTATCTGCTCGACTATCTGCCTGATGCCGGTGCAGCCCTCCTTTGCAGTCAGACCATCAGTCTGTAAAACCAACCGTCGGGTAAAAACCAATCGTACAATAGAAAGATGAATACATCCGATTCAAAATATAAGGCAATAGCCGCGCTCGAGCAATTCATCCGTGAAGGTCGTCCTGTCAAGTTTCCGGTCAAAGGAACCAGCATGCTTCCCTTTATCGTAGGTGATAGAGATTGCGTAGAATTCTATCCGGTAGAAGGCGAGTTGAAGGTGGGCGATATTGTGATGGCGAGGGTAGAAGAAGGCTATCCGGTGGTGCATCGCATCATCGGGATAGAGCCTGTTACAGGAGCAGCTTCCCCCGCATCCTTTTCTGCAGATGATTGCCGTATCGTGCTGACGGGCGATGGAAATCTCGGTTTTAAGGAGCATTGCCTGCGCAAGGATGTCATTGCGAAGGCGCATGCTGTCATCTGTCCCGACGGCAGCCGCAAGAGTCTCATCTCGCAGAAAGCGCTCAGAAACTGGCACAGATGGCAGAGGTTGAGGCCTGTGCGTAGGGGCTTGCTTAAAATAATCAAGCTCTATATCCGTTTATCATATAAAAACTAAAAAACAAGATACAATGAAGATCAAGAAAGATTTCAAGCTCCGCGAAATTTGCGGTGAGTATGTGGTAACAGCCGAAGGTATGCAGGCAGTAGACTTTACCAAGTTGATCAGTCTCAACGAAACTGCCGCCTTTCTCTGGAAGACGGCTGAGAAACAGGGTGATTTTACGGTAGCTTCGTTGGCTCAGGCTCTGTGCGATGAGTATGATGTAGTCATGGCTCAGGCAGAAAAAGACTGCGAGGCGATTATTGCCCAGTGGCAGAAAGAGGGACTGGTATGAGGAAGTATGCACTATGGTTTTTTCGCCAGATGTCTGCAGTCCGTGGACGTTTGCTGTTGCGCATCATCGCCGGTCTCCTGCAGGTAGCATTAGGTTTGTGGCTCGTCTGGCTGTGTCGCCGGTTCATCGATGTGGTGATCTGGCGAGGCAATGTGCTGCGCGAAACCATCGTGCTTTTTTCAGTCATCGCTCTATTGATAGCTCTTCGCCAGCTGGTATTCTATCTTTCCGGCATCACTGAGGTAATCCTCCAGAATGATATGCGTAGCCGCCTCTTCCGGTTTGTGCTGGGCAGGAAACTCTATGCCGTTAAGCATCAGGCTGAGGCTGGTTCCGGAAAACCAGCTTCCGATATGCTTTCCGGCGACATCAGCCAGCGTTTGGAGCGCGATCTCTCATCAGCCTCTTCGGTAGTTACGGATATCCTGCCCACAATCGTAGTCACCCTGGTGCAGCTCTTCGGTGCCTTCTTCCTGATGCGTTCCATCGATTCCATTCTGGCATGGAGTCTTCTGGTACTGACACCGGTGGTTGCAGTCTGTGCCAAGTATCTCGGCAGCCGACTCAAGAAGATGACGCTGGCGATACGCGAGGAGGAGAGTAGCATACAGATGATGATTCAGGAGACGGTAGAACATGAACTCACCATCAAGACCTTGCAGGCAGAGAGCACGGTTTCCGGTAGGGTAGGCAGCATGCAGCAGGGTTTGCATCATCTGGTCCGCCGTCGTATCCGTTTTACGTTGATATCCCGTCTGCTCCTGGCTTTCACCTTCAGTTACGGCTATTTCGGAGCCTTTGTCTATGGTGCCATCCAACTCAAGAATGGGTTGATAACCTTTGGTGTGATGACCGCCTTCCTGCAGTTGGTGGGTCAGATACAGAGTCCTATCATGTCGCTCTTGGGCATGATTCCCCAGCTGATTCATGCATCAGCGAGTGTAGACCGGTTGGTAGAGATAGAAAATACCGAGCAGGAGGAATCTCTGTCGCAGGCAGATGCTTCTATACCTTTGCAGCGTGCTTGCGGCATCCGTCTTCAGGATGTGAGTTATTCATATCCCGATGAGCGAAAGAAAGTTGTTGTCAGTCATTTCTCTTATGATTTCCGTCCCGCCACATCTGTGGCGATAGTAGGAGAAACCGGTTGTGGCAAGACCACCATCCTGCGTCTCTTGTCGAGTATCATCCAGCCCGATAGCGGAAGGATCGTATTGTATGATGCCCTGGGCAAAGAGACAGAAGGAACCGGCATGCGTTCGCATATCGTGTATATAGAGCAGGGTAATACGCTGATGAGCGGAACCATTCGCGATAATCTTCTTCTTGCAAATCCCGTGGCTACCGATGAGCAGCTTACCGAAGCCCTTCATGTAGCCTGTGCCGATTTCGTTTTCAGTTTGCCGGCAGGTATGGATACGAAGATAGGAGAGCATGCCACCCGTTTGAGTGGCGGTCAGGCACAGCGCATTGCCATAGCCCGCAGTCTTTTGCGCGAAGGTAACATTCTGTTGCTTGATGAAATCAGCTCATCGCTGGATGCCGAAACCGAGAAGCTTCTTTTCGACCGCCTCTTTGCTTCGTATGCCGATAAGACTATTATCTGTGTTACGCATAGGAAGGAGGTGGCAGACAGATGCCAGGAGCAGATACGGCTGTGATGAAATGACCTAACCTCTTTATGCTCTGGGGATAGGTTATCCCCAGCCCCCAGGCAGTATCTGGTAATGTGTAGTGAGAATATCGTGAGGGATAACCCCAAATCGTGATGGATGATAGATGATTACATAAAACTTATTCACGAATACGGCTGCATCGGGTTACAAATATGGCTGCGTGGGGTTACAAATATGGCTGCGTAGGGTTACGAATATGACTGCATCGGGTTACGAATATGACTGCGTAGGGTTACAAATATGACTGCGTAGGCTAACGGAGACGTATCTGTAAGCTTATCGAGACGTCTGCATCAGCCAACAGAGACGTCTGAACTCGCTGACTGAACTACTTGAGTTTCTTGACTGAACCACTTGAGTTAGCTGACTTAACCACTTGGGTATTCTTCTTCATGTGCTTGAATGTAACCATAAAACTTTTCAACCATACAGGTCGAAATTGTTTCAGCGGGCGAGAGCCCCCTCAAACTTTTACTTTTATTTATGAATCGTCAGCCCGACGCAGTGAAGCGGAGTGCTGTTTTTATAGCATTATAAATACTTTCCCGGAATCTGCTGCAAGGCAAAATCCCTGGAAAGTATAAGCCCCCAGCCTGCTTGCGAAAGTAGGCAGGGGAATTTCTTATCTGTTACCTCTAAGATAATATCTTATTTCAATTTTTCTATCTGTTCCTGGGTAAGACCGGAATACTTCATAATCAGATTGAGGTCAACGCCATCAGCAAGCATATTTCTGGCAATATCAAGGCTTCGCTGGTTCATACCTTTTTCCATACCTTCCGCAAGACCTTCTTGCTTACCTTTCGCCATACCTAATTCCATTCCCTCCTTCATACCCTTTTCCATACCTTCAGCTATACCTTCACGCTTAGCTGTGTCTACGGAATTCTTGATGTCGCGATATGCCATCTTGCTGGTCTCGTACTCCCTCATTTCCTGAGGAGTAAACTTGGCTATCTC
Organism: Segatella copri; assembly: GCA_021623045.1. Taxonomy (GTDB): domain Bacteria; phylum Bacteroidota; class Bacteroidia; order Bacteroidales; family Bacteroidaceae; genus Prevotella; species Prevotella copri_T. The sequence continues at coordinate 19,566 of JAJWJX010000033.1, forward strand.
GGCTTCCTCGAAGAGGCGGTCGAAGCCGAAATCGGTCAGCAAGCTGATGTATCTTTCTTCTACCTGTTTCATACGCTTTATGTTTTTATTTGTACTGCAAAGATAATGCTAACGAGCGCAGAATATCAAGCTTGCTTGAATATTTTGCCGAGTGCAGTTTATCATCTGCTAAGATACGCTGAATATTTGTAACTTCCAAATTTTTAGGCTGTTTTTTGCTTTGAAGATTATACAGTACTACATGCGAACGGTCGGTTTAAAAGAAAAAATAACGAATATCTGTTAATAAAAGTTTAAGCGTGTCCTGTCTTGGAAAAATTATAGTATATTTGTAGCTGAAAAGACGGGTCGGCGTGACTCGTAGTGATCCATGAGATGACAGAATAAAACAGAAACTCAAAATTAGTAATTATTTAACGAGAAAAACAAGATGAAAAGAACCATTTTAACAGCAGTGTCGCTGCTAATCTTATTCGTATTGCCACCTCATCTTTCTGCCGGGCCACAATCCTGGCAACAGGCGCAGAAAATAGCGGAAAGAATTGGCTGCTGGGCAAAGAATTCGGTGGCGCCTATGACGCCGGGCAACGTATTCCTGAAAATGGGGGATAAGGAAACGGTGGTGCCGCTAAAACTGACCAACTGGGGGGATACCGAGGTGACCAGCATCAGCTATACCTTTTATTATACAGATAAGCAGGTGAGCGAGGGACCTTTCGTGTTGAACTTCGACCAGCCGCTCAAGGATGGAGAAACGCGAGAGGTAAAAATTCCTATCAAACCGGGCCAGAAACTGGGAAAGGAAGAGTTGCTCTTCAATATCACACAGGTGAACGGACAGTATAACGAGGCTTCGGCGGGATATGCCTATCTTACCTGCTGCACGGTCAACAAGATGCCGCACAAGCGGGTACTGGTAGAAGATTATGCGGGAATGTGGTGCTGGCACTGTCCTATCGGACTGGTGGCTACCGATGCCATAGCGCGTATGTATCCCGACGACGTAGTGGCTGTTTCTGTTCATAAAGCTGATGATATCAGCAAGGTTGTATCCCGTGGGGTATATGAAGGCTTGATAGACCGCTATGCCGTAACGGTTCCTGCCGTATGGGTGGCACGTGATAACAAGGCTGCCGGTTTTGACATTACCGATGCTTTCAAGATAGAAAAGAGCAAGGTTACCTACATGAACATGGAGGTGGACGCAGAATGGGATGAGAACGGTAATAACATACGTGTGAAAACCCAGGTAGAACCATGCATGTTGCCTGATGAGGGCGAAACGTTTGCCATAGGCTATGTGATGACTGCCAGCGGACTGAGCGACGACAAATGGCGACAGGAGTCGAGTTATTCCGAGTATTCCAGCGACAGTTATAAGGATGCACCCGAAGAGATGAAGTTCTATGCCGATGCAGCCAACTATGTAGAGGGCTGGTCGCAGGTTAAGGGCATGGTATATAACCATGTAGCGATAGAATCGCAGGGTATGGACAACGGACTGGAGGACTCGAAGATGACCGACTTCCGGGCAGACGAGGTGAAGACGCACTCCACCACTTTTGAGGGTGTAAACAAATACAGCGTGATCCGCGACCGCAGCAAGATAGAGATAGCAGCGGTGCTCTTCAACACCAAGACCGGGAAGATAGAAAATGCTGCCCGCTGCAGTGTGCGCAATCATGGCACTACAGGCATCCGTCCTAACCTTGTTCAGGAGCAGAAAAAAACTGAAGGCATCTACGACATGCAGGGACGCAAGGTGAACGGCAAGCCGACGCCGGGCATCTATATCGTGAACGGCAAGAAAACGGTAATCAGATAATTCTTTTTGACCTGAGATATGATGGATAAGAAATTTTACGCCATAGCCGTATCGGCGATATGTGCTATGAATGTCTATGCCGGACCGGTAGACGTGAACAAGGCGCAGACAATGGCAAGAAAGTTTATCGGAAATCCTGTGAGTGTGGGTCCGTCGGTGGTGCAAAGCCGCGGAACCCGTACTTCAGAACCATCGCTCCACCTCTTCAACAACCAGGATGGTGAAGGCTTCGTCATCGTGGCGGGTGATGACCGGGTAGGCGGGGTACTGGGATATAGCGACAGGGGAAGACTGGATGCTGAAAATATGTCGGCTCCGATGAAAAAACTCCTGGAGCGATATGCACGGGTGGTGGAGCTGGTGAAGGTAGACAGCATCAGCGTGACGCCGGTTTATGCCAAACCGCCGAAGGCATCGGTAAAACCGCTCGTCAGTGCGGAGTGGAGCCAGGATTATCCTTATAACTACTATACCCCGCGCAGCAGCACCAGCGGCAAGCCTACCTATACGGGCTGTACCATCACGGCGATGGCACAGGTGCTCTATGCCCACCGCTGGCCTAAAATGAGACCCGAGGGGGTAAACCGGGGTAAGGGTGCCATGGCATACGATTATTATGACTGGGACAACATGCTCGATTCCTACAGCGGAGGAGGGTACAGCGAGGCACAGGCACAGGCAGTGGGCGTGCTGATGCGCGACTTGGGAAAACTGGCTCTGGCTACCTATGGTGTGCACGGAACCCTCTGTGATGAGGCAAAGTTATGGAATACCCTCGAGAACTATTACAACTGCAATGTGCGCCAGCTGGAGAAGGACAGACTGCCGGGCGGCGAGTTTCTGCAGGCTATCTACCAGGAACTGTCTCTCGGCTGTCCGGTCTTCATGACGGGCGGCGACCATGCCTTTTTATATGATGGCTATGATGAGAATGGACTGGTGCATGTAAACTGGGGATGGGCTGGTCTGGACAATGGCTATTTCGACATCAATACAGCAGCGACGGCGGGCGGAGGTTACGGCAGCGACGGCTGTTACTACGAAAACCAGATAGCGCTCTTCGTGCATCCGAACGACGGAATGATAGAACCGCTGCAGCCTAAACCGGTGGTGCTGTCGGTGAACAATGACCAGGGACTGCAGTTCCAGGCGAGTGAAGGAATGACGGTGAAGTCGGTTATTCCGGCGCAGATCAAAGGTGTGGGAGCCCGCAATGTGGCTCAGGATGCCGGAGGCGCCTATACCGGACAGATAGGCATCGGACTCTTTACGCAGGACGGAAAGTGTATGCATGTCTTCGGGCAGTCGGGTGTCTTGACTTGGGCTACCTATTATACCAGCTACAATTTCGAATATGACTGGTGGAAGATGGACCTGAATGAGATAGACGGTCTGGCAGACGGCACCTATACTCTGCGACCTTTGGGCCGCCGACTCCTGGATGCTGACAAGGGCGTTTGGGAAGACTGGAGGCAGATGGTGAATGGCAATTCCGTGCCGATGATTGTAAACCGTGGCGAGGTTACGCTGGTACAGGCAGACAACAAGCCTCACCTGTTGCTTGCGGGAAAACCAGAGGTGCTGGAGCCAGCCTATCAGTACAGCAGCCAGTTGGCAGGCATTCTGCTGAATGTATCTAACCTGAGCCGCTATCAGGCTCGCGGCGAGTTACAGGTGGAACTGGAGGGCACGGGAAATCTGGCGGGTGAAACCTATCAGGTACCGAATGCCTATCTCATCCACATGGTGGCGCAGCGCATGGATACTACCCAGTGGCTCGTGAGGTTCATGACATCCTATTCGGGCCCTACCGGCTCTCATGAGCTCAAGGCAGGCAAGTATCGCATGAAGCTCCGCTTCAACCACAATATCGAGACGAAGAATCCTGGCGTCTACGAGATTGCGGTGCCGGAAGATTTCCTGCTCGAGGTATATCCTAACAACTACGAAGGCAGGGTGACCGTTACATCGGTGAAACTCCTGGATGAAGCGGGCAGTTATGTGCCTTCCCATTACTTCGACCTGGATCAGAAGCCGCAGCTGGTGCTGGGTATGTCGGGCTATATGAAGTATCTTACGCAGGGCAGTCTGCAGACCCGCATGCGCTACCGTCTGGTCAATGTGGCTACGGGCGAGACTGCGTATACGAGCAGCATCAGCAGAGTGAGCATTCCGCGCAACAATGATACGGATCTTACGGGTTCTACCCGCCATACCGTGAATCTTTCTGAGTTGGCAGAGGGCACCTACGAGATACATGTAGATATAGAGCGTGACGGCATGTGGCTGGACCGCTGGAATGCCAATACGTTGCGCCGCCGCATTACGCTCTACCGCAAGGCGCCTACTACAGGCATCACGAAGCCGGCTCTATCGCAGGGCACGGGCAGTGCAGCCGCCTCTTCATCTTCTGATGCAGTATACGGGTTGGATGGCCGCAAACTTACCAAAGTTACCCAGCCGGGCATCTATATCCGGAATGGAAAGAAGGTGGTAATGCGCAAATAATAATTGACAGAATAAACAGGTAATTGATTCAATAATTTTAAAAATTAGACAACATGAAAAGAAAGTTTTTGACGGCATTTTTGTCGATGGTATTGGCTATGATATCAGTATCTTGCCACAGCAGTGAGGAAAGAATAATCAGTTTTGATGATTTGCCGATGCATGCACAGCAGTTTGTAAAGAAGCATTTTGCCGAGGTTGCCGTGAGCCATGCGGAGAAGGAAAAGGACAACGGCCGGTGGGAGTATGATGTATTGCTCAGCGACGGAACCCAGCTGGAGTTTGATGCGAAAGGCGAGTGGACTTCGGTTGACTGCAAGTTCTCTGTGATGCCTGATGGTATCATTCCAGCCAACATTGCAGCAGACATAGCGAAGCGATATCCTAATCAGAAGCCTTACAAGATAGAGAAAGAGTTAGGAGGATATGAAATCGATATCCCTGGTTATGAACTCTATTACAATAAAGCCGGTGTCTTTATCCGTTTTGAACAAGACTATCATTAATAACAGAAATCCCCCATCCAGCCAGCGAAGGCAGGATGGGGGAATTTATTTTGAAAATAAGACAACGCTACGGTTATTTCTGTCTTGGCTTGATTTCGTATGCCGGATTGTTGCGGATATCCCAACGGTCTAACTTTGCACCATTGGTGAGTATCAGTTTCTCCTTCTGGTAGGCTATGATGGTCTGCGAAGGAAGGAGGACGCGGTCATCGGCGGTGAAACAGCGCAACGGATTGGCAAAGTTTCTTGCCTGGAAATCGGCGAGACTGTATTCTGCCAACTGTATCTTGCCGTCCTTCAACATTGATACGAAGAACTTATCCTTGTCACCGGTCTTTGAAATAGAACGTAGCTTGAACTCCTGAGAACGGGAAACCTTGAGCGGGGCATAATCCTTTTGCTGGATGATGTCTTCTACTTTCCATGAATAGATGGTTCCCGTGCGAGGGATGAAGGCATAGAGCGAATCGCCAATCACCTCCATATCGTAGGATTCTCCCAGCGGCTCATTACTGCTGCCAATGAAATCGCCACCCGTACTGAGCTTGGCAAATACCTTATTGTTGTTGGCTGCCTCCAGGTTCAGCGCCTCGCGGTCGAAGACCCGGATGTTGGTATACTTTGAGTCGCGCACGAAAACAAGACGAGGGGTTGCGCAAACACAGCCCACCTTAGAAACCATGCTGGCTGGCCAGGAACCTGTGCCCAGACGGCTGAGATATTTGCCCGTTTTCCTGTCGAAGATCTGTACCTCCTGATTTTCACCGGCAGCCACAAAGAGATGGTCGCCTTCAGCATAAACATCGCGTGCCAGCGTGCGGTCGCCGTTGCTCATGCTGCGCTTGAATTCCAACGTTTCGGCATCGAAGACATCGACACACTTGCCTGCAAAATTCGCCACATACAACTCTTCGCCATCGTTAAAGAGGTTGGCTGCATCCAGCGGTCTGCCACCTAAATCTTCGGCTGTGCGGGAAAGATGTCCGTCCAGATAAAAATGATCTGCCACCTTGATGGTATCTACCGGTTGCGGTACCACTCTGTCTTCCGTTATCTCACGTATTTCTGTCTTATCGCAGGAAGCTAAAGCCAGCATCATTCCTGCTCCTATCATGATCATATTTTTTCTCATATCGTTTCCTCCTTTATTTTGCATGATCTTTAATTGGGTTCTCTGTGAAATATTTCACCAGTCTGCTCTTTTTATAAAAATCCTCTATGGTCTTCTGCAGTTTGGCATCATCCTTGAAGATATCATTGATACCACAGTCGCGATACTTAGCATTCTCCTCTTTGTGGAAGCCCAGCAGATTGCGGTCGGTATAAGGGAGATTGCCCTTATGGCTCAGCCACATGTGCAGCTGCCAGATAAATTCCGGCCATCCTACGTTGACGCCTTCCGGTGTTTTGGCTGGATACGTCATATTGCTGTCGTGACTATAGTCCATGCAGTGCATGTGCTCGTGGGAGATAGCTTCCCATCCGCTGAACGAACCATAATGGCCATAGAAGTTCCAGTCGGTAACGGTCCAGATGTAGCCGCCGCCCAATCCACCGTATGCCGGACTAGACTGTCCGAGCACGAAGTTTTTCTGTGCCTTGAATCTTTTCATTTCGCTCTGGTATTTCTCGGCTGTGAACGTTACTTTATTGTTGTCGTAGAGATCGCCGCCCATCACCTTCTTGAAGTTTGCCATCACATACTTATATTCCGGAGTGGTCATCATATAGGTATAGTTGGTGACAATCACCACCCATTCACGGGCGTAGATAGGTTTCATTTCACGGAAATTGTGCGATTCTCCAACCTCTGGAGTCCACCCGTAGTTGGAGAAACTGCAGGTCCATCTGGCGTCAATCTTCTGGAGCATCTTGAAGTGCTCATCATCGCTCACGAGACGTGTCTTCATCCTGTTAAGGTCGAGATACGGGCAGGTGAAACTCACGAAGTTTCCGTTTTTCTTTTTCCAGATATTCCGTCTGCCAACGAATGATGGCTTGAAGGAGAATCGGGAGAAGGCGGGAATGGATTTAATGAACGCCACCGGAATGTATTCATCCGCTTCCGGGATATACATCTCGAGTGTTACGTTGGAGACTGGTTTTGCCGACCAACTGGTGATGACGAGCGATTCATCCTCAGTAGATTTCTTAACATTGATGAGGTTGTCAGTCTGGAAGGTGTAATCCGGTTTGTCTACGATTTCAGTTGATGGGTCAGATAGATTCAGGATGTGTTTAGCCCGTTCTGCCGGCAACTTTTCGAAAACCACCGTATCCTTTTTGAAATCTTCCTGGAACGGTTTTTCAATGTCGTTGTACACGATCTGGTCTTCATAATCGGTGGAGCAGGATGCCATCAGGGTCATCGCTGCCACGAGTGTGGTTCCAGCAGCCAGTGCCGGAATCTTTCGATGTTTTTTCTGCTTCATCATTTTGAGTTTTTACTGTTAAAATACTTACTATGAAAAATAGGATGCAAAGATAAGAATAAATATTGGTTTGTCCAAATAATCATGCTGTTATATTTTGGAAAAATTTCTTTTTTTTCAAAGAAAAGTTGTATATTTGCAGAAAACTTTCTGGATGATGGCAAAGTGTAGCTAATCTGATATTTCCAGAAGGTGGCGTAATTAACTCAATATCAAATAAAAAGACCTGAAGAAATGAAAAAGAAAGAAGAAAGAAAAAAATGGAAGGGACTGAAAAACGGGTTCCTGTTGGTGGGATTCATAGCCCTGCTGATAGCCAGTTCGCAAACTGTTCGTGCCGAGGAAATCAATTGGCAGAAGGCGGCGGAGATAGCTAAGAGATATGTCACTCTGCCGCAAGATACCGGTATGAAAGCAAAGGAGAAGGGCAGGAAAAACAAGACCGGTTCACCTTATTATATATATAATGATGTGCGGGGACAGGGATTCGTTATCGTATCTGGTGATGACCAGATGGGAGAAGTGCTGGGATACAGCAAAGAAGGTAGTCTCGATACGCTCAATGCCAATCCCTGCGTAAAACTGCTGCTTTCGGGATACCGACAGACTTTCGAGGTGCTGAAAGAAGGAAAGGTGAAGGTGCAAAGCCATACACGCACAGGACTTTACTCTAAAACCGTAGCGCCGATGCTGAAAAGCAAATGGGGACAGTCATATCCGTTTAATGCTAAAACGGGATATGATTACAGCGGCTGTGTGGCTACGGCTGTGGCTCAGATGATGTATTATCATCAGTGGCCGGCTCAGGGACAGGGAAAAAACGAATATGTGGTAACCTACTATCAGGACAAGAAAAGTGCGGATTTCAGTCAGTCGCACTACGACTGGGCCCACATGTTGCCCGACTACCGCTATCCTGTTCAGGCTACTCCTGCACAGATAGATGCCGTAGCCTTACTGATGAGCGATGTGGGTGTGGCTTCTTTCATGCAATATACGCCCAGCGCAAGTGGAACCCAGGGAGTCTTCGCCTATCAGGCGCTGCAGAAGCATTTCGATTATTCGGCAGCCTACGTTACGAAAGCTGTAGAAGGACCGGGGAGGTTTGCAGAAATTCTGAGACAGGAACTGCTTAACGGATGTCCGGTTTATCTGGAAGGCAGACCAGCCGGTTCGGCTTCCGGTCATGCCTGGGTAACTGATGGTTTCGATGAAAACGGCCTCTTCCACATGAACTTCGGTTGGGAGGGACAGGGCGATGCCTATTATTCGCTCACCAATCTCAATGTTTCGCAGACCGGAAGTGAGTTTCAGGGCAAACCGCTTGCCTTTAACCGTGCCATTACCGCCATCTTAGCTCATCCCAACAACGGGAAATATCCCGAAATAGAGCGCGGACTGCTGGAAACTTCGCCGCAGCTGATGTTCAACGAGGGTGGTTCTCTCAGCCTGAAAGAGGCGTCGGGAAAGTTATTCGACCCTTCACAGCCGGTAACAGTCGAGATGAATTCCTTCGTCAACAGAGGCAAGCCTTTCAGGGGTGACATCGGTGTTGCTGTTTATGATGAAGCAGGGAATCTCAAGCAGGTGGTTTATTCTGATGATCATCAGCAGGGAGGCTTTACGGAAAGACTTTATGGCGGAGAGCAGAAGGGATGGATGGGTACTGATTATCTTATCAATCAGGCTCAGAAAATCAGTCTCAGTCTTGCCGGTCTTGAAAACGGTTATTACCGTATCATCGCTATATGTGCAGCCCGGAAGGATGATGGTTCATGGGATGATTTCCTGCCGATGAAGAAGGCACCTGTTATCGGGGTGGAACTGAAAGACGGTGCCGGCCGCATCTCTGAAATCTGTTCGGAAGATGCCCGCTTCCAACTGATGGGGCAGCCAAGACTTGACGGCAAAGCTGAACAGGGCAGCAAGGTACGTGCCTTCTTCACTATCAAGAACCTCAATGGTGTGCCGCGCGACTGTTACCTGAGAGTGAAACTGCTGGATGAGAACCAGGAGGTTGTGCTGAGTACACGTGTGGACCAGCTGACCGAAATAGATGGTTTCAGCGAGACCGAAATCCCGATTCTCCTTTCCGTTCCTGCCCAGCTTGCTCCGGGATATTATCAGGTGAAACTGGAGATTACTTCGGATGAAGCCGAAACCCAGGATTGTCCGGTCAACGATATCCACGATCAGGATGCAGCCTATATTGAGGTGGTAAAGGGCGAGGAGAAACCGCTGATGGCAAAAACTGAAGTTTTTCTGGTTGATGATTCGCACGAGAAGATAGAAGGCGGAAGCGTCGATGTATCGAAGGTATCTCTCTTCAAGATGGGTGTTTCGCTGCGTACATCAGAAAACCTCAGTTACGAGGGGCATGTTTCCCTTATTTCTGAAGATGTAGATACCAAGGAAGAAAAAGAGGTAAATGGAATCAGCGATGAGGTAAGCGTCTCATCATCTTTCGATGTGCCTCTTTACAGCTACTGGCTGCGCAAGAGTAATCTGCCTTGGACCGACGGTCATACCTATCTGTTCAGGGTGATGGGCGAGATGGGAGGAAAGGAAGTGGAACTGAAGAATCCGCAGGAACCTTCTTACTATCTCAAGCGAAAGGGCGATAGCCTTATCCTCTATCAGGATACAGCTACAGGAATAGAAAATGCTACCACCTCTGATGCCGAAACCGATATCAGTCGTGAGGGACAACATCTCCTGGTTTCGGGTAAGGATGTGAGAAAAATAAAACTGTATAATGTGGGAGGATACCTGCTCAGACAGGCCGCTGGTACAGATGGAAAGCTAGTAAGCCTCTCTTTACAGGGTATCAGACAAGGCGTATATCTGTTGCGGGTAGAAACCGGTATGCAAAGCAAGACATATAAGCTGCTGCTTTAAACGGATGTTCTCTATTTTGGAAACAGAACAGCGTTATCCGATGTAAGTATAAAAAGAAAGCTCAGGGCTATCTGCCCTGAGCTTTTTTAATATCATGATTTCTGTATCATTTACTTCTGGCATTCCTTGCAAGGAGTCCAAGGCTTCAACTGCTTGAAGAAGTCGTTGCCCTTGTCGTCTACGAGGATGAATGCTGGGAAGTCCTCTACGGTAATCTTCCAGATAGCCTCCATACCGAGCTCTGGATACTCTACGCACTCGATGCTCTTGATAGAGCTCTGAGAGAGAACGGCAGCTACACCACCGATAGTTCCGAGGTAGAAACCACCATGTTTCTTGCAAGCCTCAGTAACAACATCGCCACGGTTACCCTTGGCAATCATTACCAAACTAGCGCCGTGATCCTGGAACTCATCTACGTATGGGTCCATACGGTTGGCTGTGGTAGGTCCCATAGATCCACATGGATAACCCTCTGGAGTCTTAGCTGGTCCTGCATAGAGGATAGGGTGGTTCTTGAAGTACTCTGGCATCTCCTCGCCTGCATCCAGACGAGCCTTGAGCTTAGCGTGAGCGATGTCACGAGCTACGATGATGGTACCCTTCAAGTTGACACGGGTGCTTACAGGATACTTGCTCAACTCTGCACGAACTGCATCGATACCCTTGTCGAGGTCAATCTCGATACCCTTGGTACCCTCACCTGGGTTGCGGAGCTCCTCAGGAATCAACTCTGTTGGGTTCTCATCCATCTTCTCCAACCAGATACCGTCCTTGTTGATCTTAGCCTTGATATTACGGTCGGCAGAGCAGCTTACACCCATACCGATAGGGCAGCTGGCACCATGACGTGGCAAACGGATGACGCGGATATCGTGAGCGAGATATTTACCACCGAACTGTGCACCCAAACCAATCTTGTGAGCCTCTTCGAGAAGCTTGTTCTCCAAGTCGATGTCACGGAAAGCACGACCCGTCTCATCACCTGTTGTAGGCAACTCATCGTAGTACTTGATAGAAGCCAACTTCACGGTGAGGAGGTTCTTCTCAGCTGAAGTACCACCGATAACGAAGGCGATGTGGTAAGGAGGACATGCTGCTGTACCCAGACTCTTCATCTTCTCTACGAGGAATGGGAGCAATGTGCCCTCGTTCTGGATAGTAGCCTTGGTCATTGGGTAGAAGTAGGTCTTGTTGGCAGAGCCACCACCCTTAGCTACCATTACGAAGCGGTACTCATCGCCCTCTGTAGCCTCGATATCAATCTGAGCAGGCAGGTTGCAACGGGTGTTCACCTCATCATACATGTTGAGAGGAGCGTTCTGAGAATAGCGGAGGTTGTCCTGTGTAAAGGTGTTGTATACACCCAGGCTCAGTGCCTCTTCGTCCTCGAAGTCAGTCCATACACGCTGACCCTTCTCGCCGTGGATGATAGCAGTACCTGTATCCTGGCAGAATGGGAGGATGCCCTTCACGGCAGTCTCTGCATTGCGGAGGAACTGGAGAGCTACATACTTGTCGTTCTCTGAAGCCTCTGGGTCGCTGAGGATCTTAGCTACCTGGAGGTTGTGCTCACGACGGAGCTTGAACTCTACGTCGTGGAAACCCTGCTGTGCCAGCAAAGTAAGAGCTTCCTTAGAAACCTTGAGGATAGTCTTACCCTCGAATTCTGCTGTGCTTACGCCTTCCTTAGAGATAAGGCGATACTCAGTCTTGTCCTCTCCAATCTGGAACATTGGAGCATACTTAAAATCTGGAGTTTTTGCCATAATGTTTTTTGTTATTTAAACTGTTGAAATATTCAAGTTATTATTCTCGTTACGTCTTTAATAGCCAAAAATCTCTTCCTGGCTCAATCGCTTGATTGGCGCAATCTTCTCAAGGCTCTTCATATCAAGATTCTTCTCATCACCGAGGATCACCATGCGGTATGGCTTGCCAACGATGTTCTGCTTCTCGAAGTTGGTGATGTCTTGCAGAGTCAATGATGGAAGCTGCTCGTAGTAGAGCTTGTTCACATCATAGTCGATACCTCTGAGCTTTGCATTGAAGTAGGCGTTGATAACGCTTGCCTTGGTAACGCGACGGCTCTGGAGAGATTTCTTCAAACTCTGTTTAGCCAGATTGAATGAAGCCTCATTCTGCGGCAAGTTATTGGTGATATCATCAAACACGCTGATGCAATCCATCATCTTGTCATTCTGAGAGATGATATGGCGCATGAAGTAATCCTTCTCATCCTTGCGTACAGGACTGTAATAATAGGCACCTGCATTGTAAGCCAGTCCGCGGGTCTCGCGAAGTTCCTGGAAGACAACGGAATTCATGCCGCCACCATAATACTCATTGAAGAGTGCTATCAGGGCACCATCCTTCACATCGCTCTTCTTACCGGTGTTCTGGTAAGAGCGCAGATAGATGTTCTTTGCCTCGTATGGAGCGATATAAATCTCGTTCTGCTTGATTTCTTCTTTTACATACTCCTTACCCTCTGGAACGGCTGCGAGCTTCTTGGCTGTCTTGTGCTCCTTGGCAAGAATGGCATTGAGCTGCTTCTCGCTATATGGACCATAGTAGGCTACGGTGTGCTCCATCTTGTTCAGACCGCCCAGCAGGTTGATAAGTTCCTGAGGATCCATCTTGCGCAAATCTGCTGTCTTGATGGCATGGCGGGTTGGATTGTATGAACCGTAGGTGCTGTAATCCCAGAGATAGCTGAAGTTGGTCTTCTGGTTTGCCTTGGCATCCTGCTGGGTCTTCTCGATGAGATCAACAAACTGGTTCCATGAAGTCTTGTCTGCCTTGGCGTGCTGTAACACCTCCTCCAGGAGGTTGAGGGCTGCAGGAAGATTCTCGTTCAGACCGTTCAGACTGATCTGGAGAGTCTTGGCACTCTGGGCAACACTATAGTTGCAAGCCAGTTTGTAGAATGCCTGTTTGATGGCAGAGACACTCTTCTTGTCGGTTCCGATATAATCGAGATACTGTGCTGCGTAGCTGTAGCGGATATCATCTTCATCGCCAAACTCATAGCGGAAAACGAGGTCGAAGAGATCGTCCTGGGTATTCTGCTTGTATACGAGCGGCAACTTCTTGCTGGTCTTGCTTACGGTAAGATCCTTCTTGAAGTCGAGGAACTCTGGCTGGATTTCAGGAACCTGTGCATTCTTGATTTCCTTGACAAAGGCGCTCTCATATTCACGGTTTGCAGGAATAGGAGTGATGGCAGGCTTCTCTATCTTCTTGAGCGTTGTATCTTCGCCCATACGCTTGTAGACACAGACAAAGTTGTCGGCGCGCAGATATTTATCGGCGAAATTCATGATGTCCTGTTTGGTGAGCTTGCTCTGGCGTTCGAGTTGGGTAGCCACGTCAGCCCATTTCTGGTCGTTGACAAAGGCATCTACCATGATGCTGGCACGGGTGTCGTTGTCATCCAGACTCTTGTAGAAGTTGAGCTTCTTGTTGGCGATGACAGAAGGCAGGAGATTGTCATCAAACTCGCCTTTGCGCAACTTATCCATCTCCTGGAGCAGGAGGGTGCGAACTTCTTCCAACTTCTGCTCCTTGTTAGGTGTTCCGGCTACGATGAATGCAGAGTAATCGTGCAAACCATAGACGAAGGCACCTGATGAAGCCAACTTCATCTGCTGTTCCAGATCGACATCCATCAATCCGGCATTGCCGTTGGAAAGCATCTCACTGACTACATCGAGCACATCGTTCTCCTTATCGTTCATGCCCTTGAATTTCCAGGCAAGCATCACGTTCTCGGCTTCTTTTCCTACAACAGAACTGTCTTTTACGGCTGTGATATCCGGTTGAATGTCAAACTCAGGGCGAGACAGATTGTTGTTCTTTTTCCATGAACCGAAGTACTTGTCGATGATGGCGATAGTCTGGTCCGGGTCGAAATCTCCCGCCATGCAGATAGCTACATTGTTAGGTGCATAGTAGCGGTGGAAATAGTTCTGGATATTGATGATGCTCGGATTCTTGAGGTGTTCCTGCTCGCCGATGGTAGTCTGTGTGCCGTAAGGGTGAGTAGGGGTGAGCAGCTTCCACAGGGCAGCATACTCCTTGTCGTCGTCGCTTGCCATGGAGATATTCTTCTCCTCGTATACAGCCTCCAGCTCGGTGTGGAAACCGCGGATTACCATGTTCTGGAAGCGGTCGCTCTGTACCTTAGCCCAGTTCTCTATTTCATTGTTCGGGATGTTCTCTACATAGCAGGTTACATCGTTGGAAGTATAGGCGTTGGTTCCCTGGCTTCCGATGCTCGCCATCAGTTTGTCGTACTCGTTAGGGATGTTGTACTTGGCAGCCAACTGCGAGATAGAGTCAATCTCATGGTAAGCCTGCTTGCGCTGTGCCGGGTCGGTAAGTTTGCGGTAGGTTTCATATCTCTTTGTGATTTCATCGAGATATGGTTTCTCCTTGGCATAATCGGTGGTACCGAACTTCTGTGTACCCTTGAACATGAGGTGCTCCAGATAATGGGCAAGACCGGTAGTTTCGGCAGGATCATTTCTCGAACCTGTCTTTACCGCGATATTAGCCTGCAGACGAGGCTTCTCTTTGTTTACAGACATATATACCTTCAGTCCGTTGTCGAGGGTATAGATGCGGGTCTTCATAGCATCACCCGGTATGGTGGTGTAATGATAATCCTTAGCTGTGGCGTTGAGGCTTCCCATCAGGATAGCCGCCATCAATACATGTTTTAAATTCATTTTTAATGATGAATTATAAATTGTAAATTATTAATTAATTCTCGTATTCTATTTCCTGGTCGAGGCTGTCGACGAAGTTACGGAAAACCTCTTCCTCCACATCGCCCATGGCAAACTCTTTCTCAGCATCCTTCCGGATTTCTGCTATCCATGAGCGTCGTGCCTTGATATAATCTTCGTGTATGCGGTTGGCATCTTCGAGTGTTATTTCGCTGATGCCGTAGTAATCGCAGATCATCTGGTAGGTCCATGCCCACTGGTAGTCGCGATAGTTGGCATTGATTTCTTCAAAACTGTCGAGCAGCTGTTCTATGTTTCCGATGGTTCCTTCCTTCACATCCCTAACGATGCGTTCCTCTTCAGAAACCGGGAGCAAGAGTCCTGAAAGGTCATCCCAATCGCCCACGCCGGCATGGCTGGCAGGAGGGGTGATGGCTGGGTCGCGCTTCAGCACACGCTTCAATACGGCACCCATGTAGATGCGGAGGGCGATATCATAATATTTGATGCCCTTGTGGAGCGATGAAGCCGGTATGATATATTCGTGATAGAGATACTGCGAAACGTTATCGCCCGTAACCTCGCGCAGGTTTTCAAGAATCTTCTTACCCTTCAGAATCTCGCCAACAGAATAAGGTGAAAGCCAGTCGAAGTTGACGATGCTCTTGCGGTTCTCCATAGCACGGAGATCACGCTTAGGCCATTTCTTGATGTCGCGGTACAGACCTACGGTAGTGATGTTTCTGCCCGGGATGAGGAACATCTTGTCGCCATCGGCAATGAGGTAGGCGAAAGGCAGGTTGCGGGTGTTTGGGTGATGCATCAGCTTGCCGAAGCATACTGAGAAGGAACCCAGAGTGGCTGGCATCAGGAGATAAGCGCCGCTGGCTGTCTTGGAACCGCGCTCCAGAATGCCCCAGTGCATAGGTCCCATCTTATAGGCATGGTTGCTGAAGTTGGTGGCAGAACCGGCGTTGTAGAAGGAGAACATACCTCCGATAAGCAGACTGCTCTTATGATGGGAAGCGGTGAAAGGACCGCAGAAGGCAGCACAGGCCTCGCCATTGCTCATATAGGAGTTGGCGAAGAATACGGAGGCTGATGCGGTAAAGCCGTTAGACAGCTGGCAGGCTTCGCCTACGAAGCAATCCTGTATCTTCACGCTGTTGATAACGCTGGCGCCTTCAGCGATGATGCTGTTTTCTGTAATAACGCCTGTGCCGATATATACGTTGCCATGAGCTGAGCCCAATAGCGTACAGTCGCTCAGACGCGAAGCACCGTTCACTTCGCAATAATCATTGATTACGCAGTTGGTAATCTCCTTGGTATTGATAATCTTCACATTGTTGCCAATCTGACCTCTCTCCGGCATCTTGTTGTCGATGTCGGTCTTGATGAGCTGGCGAATCTTCTCCTTCATCTCCTTGTCTGGGAAATGCTTCACCATGAAGGCGGCGAGCTGGCTGTTCAGATCGCTGAAGAGGATTACGTTGCCTTCTCCCACCTCATTGAGTACACTCACGAGATTTCCTTCTCCGTAAGTAGCTCCCTCGGTAGTTTCCATGGTCGAGATGTTTGAGATGTAGCAATCATCGCCAATGGTATAGTTGTTGATGAAATTGCCTACGTTTTCTATCAGACAGTCGTCGCCTATGGTAACATTGCGCAAGGTGGCGTTGTTGATGCCCGAATGCTTTACGAAGCCCTGGCTCACCTCTACGTTCTTGTTGAAGGAGCCGATGTTTACTTCGCCATAGAGCATCACGCGGTGCATGAAGTTGGGCTTGAAATCTTCTGATACATTGACTGAGGTCCAGTCTTCGGCCCAGCAGTCGTTATGTTTAAGCACCTCGATTTCCTCGGTGGTTAAAGGTCTGTAATCATTCATAACTTACTTGTTATTGATATTTATGTTCTTACTCATAATCCTGGTACAGGAAGTCGTTGTATGGATACTTCTGTACGTGCAACTCTCTTACTTTCTTGTAGAGTATCTCGCGGAATTCGTCGATGTTCTCCTTGTTCTTTGCCGAGATGAAGAGGCAGTCCTCATTGAGTTTTGCCATCCAGGTCTTCTTCAAGTCTTCCAGCGGAATGTTCTCTTTCTCCATCGGTGTGAGGTCGTCTTCCTCTTTTTCTACCCATGAGTAGTTGTCTATCTTGTTGAAGATAATCATCGATGGCTTATCGGCGCAATCCAGTTCCTTGAGCGTATTCTCTACTACCTGGATCTGCTCTTCGAAGTCGGGATGTGAGATGTCTACTACGTGCAGAAGGAGGTCGGCCTCGCGTGTCTCGTCAAGGGTACTCTTGAATGAGTCGACCAGGTCGGTTGGCAATTTGCGGATGAATCCTACGGTATCGGCAAGGAGGAACGGCAGGTTGTCTACCACCACTTTGCGTACAGTGGTGTCGAGGGTGGCAAAGAGTTTGTTCTCTGCAAACACCTCGCTCTTGCTGAGCAGATTCATGATGGTAGATTTACCTACGTTGGTATAGCCCACCAGTGCCACGCGCACCATTCTGCCTCTGTTCTTTCGCTGTGTAGTTTTCTGCTTGTCGATTTCAGCCAGTCGCTCTTTGAGGAGACTCATTCTGCCGAGGATGATACGGCGGTCCATCTCGAGCTGGGTCTCACCCGGTCCACGCAGACCAACAGATCCCTTACCGCCACCAGAACCAGAACCTCCACCCTGTCGTTCGAGGTGAGTCCAGAGTCTTTGCAGACGAGGGAGCATATAACGATATTGCGCCAACTCAACCTGGGTTTTAGCCGCAGCGGTTTGCGCACGCATGGCGAAGATATCGAGGATGAGGGAGGTTCGGTCCAGAATCTTCACCTGCAGTTCCTGTTCGATGTTACGGATCTGTTTGGCAGAGAGTTCATCATCGAAGATAACCATACCTACTTCTCTATCTTCCTCTTCTTCGTTTTTGATATATTCTTTGATTTCTTCGAGTTTACCCTTACCCACATAGGTAGTCTGGTTAGGAGAAACCACCTTCTGCGTGAATCGCTTCACGGTGACAGCCCCTGCTGTATCGGCAAGAAATTCCAACTCGTCGAGATATTCTTTTGTCTTGGCTTCGTCCTGTGTCTTGGTAATCAGACCCACGAGTACAGCGGTTTCCGCCTTGACTTCTGATATTACAAATTCTTTCATCTATTTTCTTTATATATATAATGATGTGAAAAGATAGTGCAAAGATAGTGTAAAATACAGAGAAAACAAAATATAGCGTCAATATTTTAACTTTTTTATTAATGTGGCAGAAAATATTCAAAAGACACAGAATGCACAGCCGCATTTTAGCCACAACAGCGCACAAACGGCCTTTTTTTGTGCGCAAAATTTGTAAACGTTTACGTGGTTTTTTGCATAAAAAATCGAGATTTATTTGATTTATATCAATATTTGTCTTAATTTTGCACCCAGAAAAAGAAATTGATTTTCAAAAACGAACAAATCATAACTACATAAAAAACACAAACTGCTGAAACATTCAAAAACTTCAAAGGCCTCGACGTGATGTCGGGGCTTTTTGTTTTCTTCTCATTCAGAAACGATTTTTGTTGTACGCTACAGTAACAGAAGCTGGAACCTCGGCTATACTGCTGTTGCGTCATAGACAGATAATAATTTCACCCTAACAATAAAATGAAAATGAAGCAAAAATTTTGTATTGCTGGTATTTTGTTGCTCGGCGATGTTTGTGCGCAAGCCAACAATTATGAAGTAACATCACCTGATGGCAGATTGGCTGTCAAGGTGGAGTGTGTTGATGGAAACAGTGTATAATAAATAAAAAAGGGTGGCAGATCTCTGAATCTGTCACCCTCTTTATTTTATGTTTCAATCCGTTTTTTCCGCGGATTGGTTATCTGCTGAAATTATTGGTTTTTGAAGACCAATCCATCTGCATCTGTATGATCGATGGTAATTGGCTTCTCTCTGCTAACCTCCTCTGCAAGAATCTTCTTACTCAAGTCGTTCAAGACATAATCCTGGATAGCGCGCTTTACAGGACGGGCACCAAACTCAGGATCGTATCCTACCTTTGCCAGATACTGGATAGCTGCAGGAGTCCAGCGAAGTTCAAAGCCCTGAGGCTCCAACATCTTCTTTACTCGCTTCATCTGAAGTTCTACAACCTCGGCAATCTGCTCCTGGGTCAGCGGCTTGAAGGTAATGATATCATCAATACGGTTCAGGAACTCAGGACGGAAGGTCTTGCGCAACATCTCACGGCTTGCGTTGGAAGTCATGATGATGATGGTGTTCTTGAAGTTGACTACTCGCCCCTTGTTGTCGGTCAATCGACCATCGTCCAATACCTGCAACAGGGTATTGAATACATCAGGATGCGCCTTCTCAATCTCATCGAAGAGAACCACACTATATGGTTTGCGGCGTACAGCCTCGGTCAACTGACCACCCTCATCGTAGCCTACATACCCCGGAGGCGCACCGATCAGACGGGTTACGCTAAACTTCTCCTGATATTCACTCATATCAATTCGGGTCATCATCGACTCGTCATTGAACAGATACTCAGCCAGCGCCTTGGCAAGTTCCGTCTTACCTACACCGGTAGTACCGAGGAAGATGAAACTGGCGATAGGACGCTTAGGATCCTGTAAACCGGCACGGGAGCGGCGAACGGCATCACTTACAGCGGTGATAGCCTCGTCCTGTCCGATGACTCTCTTGTGGAGTTCTTCCTCCAGATGGAGCAGTTTCTCACGCTCGCTCTGCATCATACGGCTTACTGGTATTCCCGTCCAGCGGCTTACAACTTCAGCTATATCGTCAGCAGTAACTTCCTCTCTGACCATCGCTTCGCCACCCTGTGTACTCTTC
This sequence comes from Segatella copri, assembly GCA_021623045.1. Classification (GTDB taxonomy): domain Bacteria; phylum Bacteroidota; class Bacteroidia; order Bacteroidales; family Bacteroidaceae; genus Prevotella; species Prevotella copri_T. The sequence continues at coordinate 39,333 of JAJWJX010000033.1, forward strand.
AGCTGCTCCTGAATCTTCTTGATGTCATCCTCAAGAGCCTTCAGTTTAGAATAGCGGATTTCAGCCACGCGCTCGTAGTTACCTTCGCGCTCCATGCGTTCAGCCTCAAACTTCAGGTTTTCTATCTCCTGCTTATCCTGCTGAATCTTGTTGACGAGCGCTTTTTCGCCTTCCCATTTAGCACGGAAGTCATGCTCCTGATCCTTCAATTCTGCAATTTCCTTATCCAACTGCTGAATCTTAGGCTGGTCATTCTCGCGCTTGATAGCCTCACGCTCAATCTCCAGCTGCTTCAAGTGGCGTGTAATCTCATCCAGTTCTTCTGGTACAGAGTCACGTTCCATTCTCAGTTTTGCTGCTGCCTCATCCATCAGGTCGATAGCCTTATCAGGGAGGAAACGGTCAGAGATGTATCTCTCAGATAACTTGACGGCTGCGATGCAGGCATCATCCTGAATACGTACCTTATGATGGTTCTCGTAGCGCTCCTTGATACCACGGAGGATACTGATGGCATCCACCTCGTCAGGCTCATTGACCATGACGGTCTGGAAACGGCGCTCCAAAGCCTTATCCTTCTCGAAGTACTTCTGATACTCGTTGAGGGTTGTAGCACCGATGGCTCTCAGTTCACCACGAGCCAACGCTGGTTTCAGAATGTTGGCTGCATCCATGGCACCTTCGCCACCACCAGCACCGACCAGGGTATGAATCTCATCAATAAAGAGGATAATCTGACCGTTGGCATTGGTTACCTCTTTGATGACGCTCTTCAGACGCTCCTCGAACTCTCCCTTGTATTTGGCACCGGCTACCAGTGCACCCATATCGAGAGAATAGAGCTGCTTGTTCTTCAGGTTCTCTGGTACATCGCCACGTACGATACGCTCGGCAAGACCTTCTACGATAGCAGTCTTACCCGTACCAGGTTCACCTATCAGAATAGGGTTGTTCTTGGTTCTTCGTGACAGAATCTGGAGCACTCTTCTGATCTCCTCATCACGTCCGATAACTGGGTCCAGCTTGCCGCTTCTTGCCTGTTCTACAAGGTTTTTCGCATATTTCTCCAAACTCTGATAGTTGTCATCAGCGCTTTGTGATTTTACGTTCTGTCCTTGTCTCAGTGCCTGAATGGCAGCGAGCATATCTTTTGCATTTGCACCAGCATCCTTCAGAATACGTGCAGCAGTAGAGTTGCCCTGTACGATAGCCAACAGGATTGGCTCTACGCTAACGAATTCGTCACCCATTTTCTTGGCGGTATCTTCGGCATTCATCAGAATCTGGTTTGTCTCGTTGCTGAGGTACGGCTGACCGCCACCCTGCACACGAGGCAGATGTTGCATCTCCTGACGCAAGAGCATGGCGATTTGCTGTCCGTTCATGCCCAGCTTCTGGAAGATGTAGTTGGTCACATCGGTAGCCTTTTCAAGAATACCGCTAAGCAGATGCACCGGTTCGATGGTTTGCTGACCATTTCGCTGCGCAATGTTTACGGCTTCCTGTACCGCCTCCTGCGCCTTGATTGTAAATTTGTCGAATGTCATATTATATCTCCTTTCTTATTATATATTCATAATTCTGTTCTTTGGATTAGCCCCGGAAATATCTCTTCGGAAACCTCCCGTTGCGTTCCTCCCATCCTTTAGCGAAACTTATGCCTATTCGTTGAAAACCAATGATTTACTGACATTCTGTCTTGTTTTGGGTGGGCAAAAGATAGAAATAAGAGAAATTTTCGGACAGAATGACAGAAGAGGGTGGTTTAAGTGAGGGTAGAAGACCCAGGCTCCTTGAAGCAGCACGCCCTGAAAGGGCAGAAGCTCCTAGCCCAGGGCATCGCCCT
>JAJWJX010000034.1:0-40953 GCA_021623045.1 Segatella copri
AGTGGATGAAGAAGATACAAGCCGCCTTCGACTCAAGTTCCCGCCGAGCCCACGAAGCGGTGCTTATCCGGTTCAGATGAGCGATGTGGCGATGTCGTTTGACGACAAGAAGATTTTCAGCGGCGTGAATCTTACCGTAGAAAGAGGCGACAAGATTGCCTTCGTGGGAAGAAACGGAGAGGGTAAGTCAACGCTTGTGAAATGTATCATGGGTCAGCTTCAGAACGAAGGAAAGTTGGAATTGGGACATAATGTGCAGATAGGTTATTTCGCCCAGAACCAGGCTTCTCTGCTCGATGGCGAACTTACCGTATTCCAGACCATTGATGATGTTGCCAAAGGTGAAATCCGCAACAAGATACGCGATTTGCTGGGAGCATTCATGTTTGGCGGAGAGGATTCTACCAAGAAGGTGAAAGTATTGTCGGGAGGTGAGCGCACCCGCCTTGCCATTCTCAAACTGCTGCTGGAGCCGGTGAATCTGCTGATTCTCGATGAGCCGACTAACCACCTCGACCTGAAGACCAAGGATGTGCTGAAACAGGCCTTGCTCGATTTCGACGGAACGCTCATCGTGGTTAGTCACGACCGCGATTTCCTCGATGGTCTTGTCAGCAAGGTTTATGAGTTCGGTCATGGTCGCGTCCGCGAACATCTCTGCGGCATTTACGAATTCCTGGAATCGAAGAAGATGGAAAATCTTCAGGAACTGGAGAAGAAGCAATAACCCCCGATTCTATTGTTTTCTTATCAAAAATATTTCAAGCATAAAATAAAAAGTCCTGATGTTTCAAACAAACGAAACATCAGGACTTTATTTTTTTCTATCTATTCGGAAAACCATTCCCGAAAAATTCTATTCGGAAAAATTTCCTTCTGAGAATTACCAAAGCTCCAGGCGCTGGTTCTTAGGAATGAACAGCTTATCGCCCTGCTTTACACCAAATGCCTCATACCATGCATCGATGTGAGGAAGCGCACCATCAACACGCCACTTGCCGAGAGAATGAGGATCATTCTTTACGCGGTTGCGGATTTCCTTATCAGTAATGTTCTGTCCCCAAACACCTGCATAGGCGAGGAAGAAGCGCTGGTCAGGAGTGAAACCATCCTTGTTCTTCAATGGCTTCTTGGCTGTAGCATTCTTGAAGGCATTATATGAAACCATCAAACCACCGTGGTCGGCAAGGTTCTCACCGAGGGTGAAACGGCCGTTGGCATTCAGATCAGGCAACACCTTGATGTTGCTGAAGAAATCAGCATACATATCAGCACGCTTGTTGAAACCTTCTGCATCAGCAGGAGTCCACCAGTCCTTCAGATTACCGCTAGCATCATACTGACGACCCTGATCATCGAATCCGTGAGTCATCTCATGGCCGATTACTACGCCGATAGCACCATAGTTGAATGCTGCATCAGCCTTAGGATCGAAGAAAGGATACTGGAGAATACCGGCTGGGAAGCAGATTTCATTGGTAGTAGGATTATAGTAAGCGTTCACAGTCTGAGGAGTCATGTACCACTCATCCTTATCTACTGGCTTTCCTGCCTTCTTTGCAATCTCCTTATCGTTGGCAAACTTGCGGCAAGCCAACACGTTCTCATAATAGCTCTTAGATGGGTCGATGCTGAGCTTGCTGAAATCAGTCCACTTGTTAGGATAACCAATCTTTACATAGAACTTGTCAAGCTTGTTGTGAGCAGCTTTCTTTGTTACATCGCTCATCCAGGTCTGAGCATCGATACGCTGACCGAGGCTGATCTGAAGATTCTTCACGAGTGTCTCCATCATCTTCTTAGAGCTTTCTGGGAAATAGCGCTTGCAGTAGATGCGACCGAGCGCCTCGCCCAACTGAGCCTCTACCTGAGTAGTAGCGCGCTTCCAAAGAGGATAATCCTCCTTACGTCCACTCATAGTCTTGCCGAAGAATTCGAAACGGGCTTCGCGAATCTCATCGCTGAGGTAAGAAGCAGAACTACTGATGATGTCCCACTCCATCAAAGCCTTCAATGTGCCTGCACATTCTGCAGCTGCCACCTTGTCATAACCGGCGAAGAAAGCAGGCTGACCTACGATCATCTCCTTGAGATTTTCGCTCTTGATTCCCTCGGCGTTGGCAAGTGCCTCGAGAGGAATGTTAGGATAATTCTCCTTGAATTCTGCCAAGGTCATTTTGTTGTAGTTGGCCTGAGGATCACGAAGTTCGGTACGGCTCTTTGAGAAAGTAGCGAGCGTTGTTTCGTGAAGGAATACGGCAGAAGCCTTCTTGGCAGCTTCATCGGCAGAGAAACCGTAGAGCTGGAACATCTTGCTGAGGTAAGTCTTATAAGCCTCACGGATAACTACGGTTGCAGCATCGTTGTTGAGGTAATAATCCTTTGCACCGAGAGTAAGACCGCCCTGCATCAGGATGTAGATGTTCATGGCTACGTTCTTCTCATCGGCATCGAAACCTGAGACATAGCCCAAACCGAGACCCATCCATGCATACTTAACCTGAAGCTTCTGAAGCTCCTCCTTGGTCTTGGCAGCTTCAATCTCATCCAACAGAGGCTTTACTGGAGCGATTCCAGCCTTGTTGCGGCTGTCAACATCCATAGAGAGTTTGTAGAAATCAGACAATTTCTGCTCAATGGTTCCAGCCTTGTAAGTCTTCTTCTGGAGTTCAGAAAGAATGGCGTTGATGCGCTTGTTGTTGTTCTCAGCAAGCTGGTCAAAACTGCCATAACGGCTGTAAGCGGCAGGAAGAGGATTGTTCTTCTGCCATCCGCCTGTAGCAAACTGATAGAAACTGTCTGCTGGCTTCACTGTCTTGTCGAGATTGCTCATGACAAGACCCGATTTGTTCTGAGCATCAGCGCCTAATGGCAGAGCTGCGATCAGCATCATCGGTAAGATCATCTTCATTTTCATAATTACTTTATTTATACGTATTAATTAAATTCTACTAGAACAATACTAACATTGTTTATTACTAAATTATTCGTTTTTCAGACCAGCCAAATAAATATGTCCTGATCTATTGCATTAGCCTCATCTGACTCAGAGGAAGAAATCACAAGCTAAGAAACAAAAACAATATACCTATTAAGGCCAGAATACAATTAGCAAAAGCTAGGTGAAGCCAATAAGCTACTGTTCTTTTTCCGTCTGTCTCTACATGCTCGCCTACAATGGCACCAATACTGCCTCCAAGCATTATTGAGAGAAAACATCCTAAGTGCCAAGTTAAAAGAATCCCGACTAAATCCTTTGCTGTTGGACGAAAGGCCATAAAATAGCAGAAGCATATCTGAACGAGAAATGCTCCTACTATCTGGCTATCTCTTACTACACCTTTCCGTTTGTATGCAGCGACAACCGCATATAAAAAGGATATAAGTAAAAGGACTACAAAAGTTCCCATAAATAAATATGCAATAAACGAAATGTACTAACCCTTACAACATATTATTTTGGCGTAGCCAATTCTTTCCATTAGATGTGGCACAAAAAATCAGAAATGCCACACATGGGATTCCTACCATAGCTAAAATAATCAATGTTCCCATAATCTTACCTCCTATTTGTTTTTTGTTTGTTATTTCTGTTACTATTATTATTTCTTTTCATTTTCTCTTCTTCCTCCTTATCTTTATCGCGAGTCAATATAAGACCGCAAATCAAGAGAAGTAGAGCAACACTTCCGCTTAACATGTATATTAGCCAGCGTTTATCTTCTAAGTCTTTCATTAATGACATTGCAAATATTGCCGTCAAGAAATACTTAGAAACATCAATCATATACTTACCTAATTCTTTATTCCACATGCAAATTTACAACTATTATTTGTTATTTCAAAAATTTTCTGTCACATAATTATAAGGTCCATAAAAAAGTCTAGCACCATATGGAGAACCTTTACCAGAAGGAACAAGAACGTCAATGAAAAAGCCATAATTATCCACATTTGTTGGATCGTCTCCTCCCTGGTACATTTTGAACCCATTATCCAAGATTTTTTCATAGAGATCATAATATTTACCAACTACACTAGCAATATAGTCTCTTCTTTCTTTTGCTTCATTAGCATTATTGCACCATATTACAAAAACGCACTTATTGAAATATCCTCTTGAACCCGAATATTGGAAATCAAAAAATAAATCATTAAAATATATGCCACCATATTCCTTGTTCTCAAAATGTATGCAGTTTTTGTCAGAATCCCACTTCTGCTGTCCATACTTATTTTCTAAAATACTTTTTGCAGAAGTATAGTCAGAACCGAAGGCAACTCCTGCAATAGAAGTTTGAGCTAAAGCTACAAAACTTGAAGCTATCATCAATAGCAAACAAAACAACTTTTTCATAATTACTTCATTTTAATTATCCTACATGTACCTGATTTCTTGATGAAAGACCCTGGATTTCCCTCAGCAACTTATTCTCAGCTCTTAGAGCAATCAACTCTTCATACATAGCTTGATCACCCTTTGCTGCAGCCTCAGCCGTAACAGATGTACCATTTATCAATTCAGCAGGTTTGACTCCCAACACCTCTGCCATTTTCTCAACTAGTCTCAAAGAAAGATCACCTCCATCTATGATATTGCTGAGTTCATTTCGAGTAATACCTAGTTTTGCGGCAAAATCGTTATTTCCCCATCCTTTCTTATTTATTAAAGACTGCATTTTCTCAGCATTAAACAACGAAGTCGTTTTAGCTGTAACATTCACAAATAACTCGAAGAAGTTAAAATCGAGGGCTTTACTAATTTCCACTAACTTAGCTGTATCTAGCGATTCCTTACTAAATACTACCTTATTCACGTTCTGCTGAGCAATCCCCAGCCTTCTGGCTAACTCAGACTTTGAAATGCCAAGCTCATTTACTCTTTGTTCAATAGCTAGGCCGATATTTACATTAAGTTCGCTCATAAATCCTATTTTATTTACATATTATATTAATAAACATAAAATAGTATTTAACTAACTTAATAATTAAATACATTTATATGTAGTTACATTCTTTTTTATTACTTTTGCACCGTAAAGTTAGTAAATAAATAAATAAGTACCAAATAAATTTGAAGAAAAATGAAGAATGAAGATAAAAAAGTTCCCGATGCGCCTAAAAGGTTATGGGTTCGAACAAATTCTTTGATACATGACACAGGCTTAACGGCTGTAGGAAATGTTTCATATAAAGAATATTGGATTGGACACAAAAATAAGGTTCCAAAGAATGTAAGACCTTGGAGTTTTGAGGAAGAAGAGGAATATACCAGCCTCAGCCGATCTTGGCATAAAGCAAAGGAAGTTCCAGAAGATTTGCACACCTTTATCATCGGTGTTTCCAAAAACTTCACTCATCCAGTACTCATCAACTTGAAAGAATCATGCATACATACGTTTTATGATGCTCTCAACATAAGCGATAAGATGAAATGGAACGGAATCATTCGCAAAGATTTTCGCTTCGCTTACTGGGCTTACATCAAGGACTTAGTTCCTACCACAGAGGAAGGAGGCACAAAATGAAAAAGAATAAAGCGCTATTCCTCGATATTATGCTCAATAACAGATTTGTATGCACACTGAAATACATGTATTGTCCATTGTTCGCGATAGGATACGAGGAGTTATTAAAGTTTGTGCTCGATAAGAGACCGTCTTTGAAAGGCAAACCATTCAGAATAATGTTTTGAAACAACAAACGAAACAAAGCGTATGAAAAAGATAATGTTCAATGACCAATACGGTCTCACCGAAGCAGTTCTAGATGGTCGCAAGACTCAGACAAGAAGAATCGCTTATAAAGAGCCTTTCAAGTATAACTGCAATTGCGGTTTCTATACGGAAGGAAAAGACAAAGGCAAACTCGCCATCAATGATGGAAATGAGATTGTAGCAAAGTCCACTTATAAAATAGGTGAAGTCGTAGCAGTCGCACAAAGATACAGCGATATTCCGTATATCAAAGAACTACACCCAAGGATAAATACTTCCGAAGGATGGGGAAACAAGATGTTTGTGAAGTCTGATTTGATGCCTCATCAAATCAAAATTACCAAAATTTGGTGTGAAAGACTACAGAACATCAGTACCGATGACTGCATGAAGGAAGGAATCTTATGTTGTCACATGGAATGGTATCATGATACCTATTCATACGATGCCACTAACGATAGCAAACGTAAGAAATGGTGGTACAATACTCCTATCGAAGCATACAAGATGCTTACCTGTAAGCTACACCTCCATTGGGGCACCAATCCTCTCGTTTTCGTTTACGATTTCGAACTAGTTAAATAATAATTAAAATCAAGCAATATGTCAGAAGAAAAAGTACCACTCAGACCTCAGATCAGAGAACTAGAGCTGGGTAAATCAATCAGTTTTCCCATTCGTAGGATGAGAACGATTAAGACAACCTGCTCGGAATTAGGTGTAATTTACTGTCGTAAGTTCAGAACCAAAATCAACCGGGAGAAAGAGATCATCACAGTTACAAGAACCAAATAAAAACAATAGTCATGAGCGAAGTAGTACAAATCCAGTTTGCCGACAAGATGCTATCCTTTGATACATTCCTGTCAGCCATACGCAACGTTGTGCAAGAAGAAGTCTGCAAGGCTGTGGGCAAACGTCCGTTCCTCACACAAGCCAAGGCATACGACATCTACGGACGAAAAAATGTGGAGCGATGGAAACGCGAAGGAAAGGTGAAGGACTTCGCAAGAGGCAGAAACGGCAAGATCACCCGACATGAGTACAAAATCTCAGAGCTGGAAGCATGTGCCTGCCAAGTTCAAGACTATCTGTGTCCCAAATAAGATTTTACTCTTAGAATAGATATTATAATTCATTTTTTTACTTATCATAACCAAATAGTATGCGAAACTATGGTAGGTAAGTTGCTTTGCCCATTGGGGGCGATGTTCAAGTTATAACGTTTAAATTACTTCTATGGGTGTTAATCAAAAAAAGACTGCGAAAAAGGACTAAGCAGCCGGGCATGGGGTTCGAATCCCTTTACCTACCGCAATTATAAACAATATTAAAAGATAAAGTTATGAAAACAATTAAGATCATCTTCTGCATTGCCATCTGGCTAGTCCTGGGATGGCTCTGCCTCAGCAAACTCTCCCAAGGCATTCATGATGAGAACCTCATTTCACAGATGCCTCAGAGCACCTATGATGAGATAGTAGATACTCTTACTACTAGAAATGGCTTCCAGCCTACCGAACATCAGATAGTCACCTACTATTATGAGCGATTCCAGAAGTAAGAGCACCTATGCAGCTCGTAAGTGCCTCCTGTGCCAAGATGGACGTAACTGCATCAATGGCAAGTATTGCCTAAAGTACAAAAGGTACGTGCAGCATCAGGAGAAACTACCGTGTGAATGAAAAGTAGATTAACTAATAAACAGTTAGTAATATGGATAAACAAAAATTAGATAGAGCAAACGATTTAAACAGCTTCATCGAATATTACCAAAAGACTATCAGTAGATATTGTAAAGATAAAGATAATATTGATGGTAGCAGATTGGGGAATGCCCTTTTGGACATAACAAGGTTTGCACCACATGAAGCTGATAATATAAAAAGAGCTATAGCAAAGGCTTTCGATAGCATTCAGAAAGAGTTTGATGAACTTTAGTAACTAACCATCCTCCTTGGAAACAGGGAGTGTAAATAGAAGAGAATATGAATATAAAGAAATTGGCTTATTTATGTGAAATAATTGGTGCTCTTTTAGCATTTTTTTCTTTATTTTATGTACTATTTTCGGTATGTTGGGAACTTGGCACTATTGTTCTAGGTGCTGGATTATTCTTAATTGGATATTGTTGTGAACAAATAGATAAAAAAGAAAATTATGGAAAAAATGAATGTAACAGATAAGGACTTTGATGCATTTTTTCAAGCAACAGAATCCCTTATGGCTATGTCTGGTACTTTAGATGAAGGCTTTGATGAAGAAGCTCATGCTATAAACAGGCAGTTCAAAAGTTTTAAACGAAGATACTTAAAGGCAAAGGAGGATAAGAAATGAACAAAGAAAAAGCTATTGAGTATATTAAACGTGCCAAAGAACAGTTATCTGACGAATTACTTACTGTAAGGTTTTGTCAAATGGCTCGCAATAATTTAGACAAGGCACTTAAAGAGTTGGAGGACAATATGGAACAGAACAAGGAACGGCTATCATTCAGAACCTTCGATAAGGTTCTTGTGCGCAACCTTGATGAACTTAAATGGAGACCAGCAATCTTTGTACAAACACGTATAGGTGATTATTCCCCATACAGGTACAACGCTTTGCTATTGCCTACCGGGCAGGTAGGTGACTTTGTCCAATGCATTAAATACGAAGGTAATGAGAAAATGGCATTTACCACTGACCCATTTTAGGTAAACAGAAATGTGGTTTTTATATAATTTCAATCATTATGGAATCAGAAAAAGCAAAGTCAGACCGCTTAGCCAGGCAGCGAGAATACTATCTTAAGCATCGTGATAAAATGCTCGCCTATTCTCGCAAATATATTAAGGATCATCCCGAAAAGCAGAAGCTATATAGGGAAAATGCAGCCAAGAAACGAGCCAACGGCATTGGATATTATCAGAGATACTATCAGCGCAACAAAGAAAAATTGCTGGAAAAATCTAAGAGCTGGAGACAGAATCACCCCGAAAAGGTGAAGGAGTACCAGCGCAGATACTATCAGAAGAAAAGAGCAGCAGCAAAGAAAGAAAAGAAGATAATGCTGAATCCAGATATAGATAAGGCAAAATCCCTCTTCCGTGATCCTTCTAAGACTGTTCACCTACAGTGGCTCCTGGAACACAACAGAAACAAAAGTAAGCAATATGAATCACGCTAGTTTATTCAGCGGAATCGGTGGTGCTGAGGTCGCGGCATCCATGATGGGATGGCAGAACCTCTTCCATTGCGAGATACAAGAGTTCCCTCGCAAGGTGCTCCAATACTGGTTCCCAAATTCAGAAAGTTATGAAGACATTACCAAAACAGACTTCCATCAGTGGCAGGGAAAAGTCGATGTTCTCACCGGAGGATTCCCATGCCAGCCTTTTAGCGTTGCCGGCAGAAGAAAGGGAGAAGACGATAACCGCTATCTCTGGCCACAGATGCTACGAGCGATTCGGGAAATTAAGCCCACTTGGATCGTTGGTGAAAACGTTATTGGAATCAGAACTATGGTGGAGCCCGGTCAAGAGATTAAAATGGGACGCACAGACGATTTCTTCGAAGAGAATTACATATATCGAGAGGAAAGCAGGTTCACACTCGAAAAAATCTGCCAGGAACTTGAAGCAGCAGGATATTCCGTCCAACCGCTTAATATTCCAGCTTGCAGTGTCGGAGCACCCCACAGAAGAGAACGCATCTGGATTGTTGCCCACCGTACAGACTCAGGGGCTGAAACGCTGCAATATGAAAGGAAAAACAGAGTTCATGCCTCTAGATCTCCTTCCTACGCCAACAGCAATAGACAAAGGAAGTGGAAGAATAAACAGAAGTCCTTCTCCAGGTGCTGCAGAACGTCCAACCTTGGCTCTTGCCGCAATACAAGGACTCTTGCCGACTCCTTGCGCCACAGAAGCAACAAAGTTCACAAAGACCTTCAACCCAAATTCTCAGATGGGAAAAAGTCTTACGGCATTGGCAATCAGTGGAATGATACCTTCTCCATCTTCCAAAAAGAAGACTTCTGGAAAGACTTTCCAACTCAATCCCCTGTATGTAGAAGAAATGATGGGATTCCCTTTGATGTGGACCGCCTTACCATTTCTTTCCCTAAATGGCGAACAGAATCAATAAAGGCCTACGGCAATGCATGGGTCCCTCAGGTGGCCTACAAGATATTCCGGGCTATTGAGGCAGAAGAAAAGAAATAAGATAGTAAATTCTATATTCCAAATAAAAGAAACAGCAAATGAAAACAGATGGCTACATTCTTACTCCAGAGCTGCTGCAGTGGCGTTACTTTCATCGTCCGGTGGTGGTACAGGTGCTCATCTATGTGCTCCTGTCTGCCACACACAATGAGGCTTCCGCTGCTACGCTCTCCTTACGTCTGTTGGCTGATCGGCTCCATACCTCGGTCAAGTCTATCCGCTGTGCCATCGATGTTCTCATACAGGAACGAATCATCACGAAATGCAGCTCTCCCAAAGCCTCAACAATCGTGTATGTTAACAGTTCGCATCCCCTCTCCCACTGCATCCTACCATACCAAACCCCACTAGGGGCACAGAATGGGGCACTCTTTGGGGCACAGATAGGGGCACAATCAGGGGCACAGATTTTAACTTCACAAGTTACTGATACACAAGGTTGTGCAGCATATCTTCAAGACAACAAGGGCACAGATAGGGGCACGATTAAGGGCAAAGATGGGGCACGCTCTAGGGCACACCCTAAACAAGGGGCACACCAAAAGGCACAGTCTGGGGCACAGATTAACAATCTCGAAACCCCTTTAAATAAAGGTGATTCCGAAGATTCTACCAAAGTTGAGGGCACAGATAAGGGCAAGGGTAAGGGCACAGAAGTAAGAGGAAAGAAACAAATAAAAGAAAACATTTCCCCCGAACCCCCTATAAAAGAAAACAAACAAAGAAAGGAGAAAGCCCACACCCACACACAAAAAAAAGAAAAAGAAAAAAAGTCGTTGGATCCGGAAGTTCAGTTCTCGGAAGTGCTAAGGCTCTTCAACCGCCTATTCCTGGGCACGCAGGTCAAGCCAATCTCAAAGATGACTCCCGACCGCAAGAAGATGGTAGCCAAGTTTATCTCAGACTACTCCTTCGAGGATATAGAACCGATGCTTCGCAAGGCTCTCAACTCAGATCTTCTCTCAGGACGCAAGGATGGTGGATGCTATATCTCCTTCAACTGGATCTTCAATCCGAAGAACTACGAGGCTCTGATGGAAGGTACCTTCGACAACCCTACAGTTGCAGCCTCAGCCGGAAAGAAGCCTCAGCCTTCAAGTTCTCCACCATCTGCTCCTCTACAGCCTCAACGCGAGGAGACCAACGAGGAAATAGAAGCTCGCCTCAGAATGAAGGAAGAACGCAAGAAGGAACTGGAGAAAGAACAGACCGAAGCCTTACGGCAGAAGTATCTAGGCTGGATAGAAGCCGCCAAGAAGAACCCGGATGGTTCCATGGCCCAGATGGTGAAAGATGCCTACAAGAATGGCACTCTAGCCAAACTAGGCATCGTCTGGAATCCATCGGTGGCAGAAGAAGAACAGTCACTAGCCGACTTGGATGATCAGACTCAGAATTATCTCCAGTCTATCCTCGGCGACTAAGATACAAGTAACAAACAATTTAATTCATACGATTATGGACAGACAAGAATTAATCGACCGTCTCAACGGAAATTATCCTGAATACACCAAAAGATCTGCTACCAAGCAGAAGAAGGTGCAACATGAAGGGCAGCTACAGATAGCCTGTGTACGCTGGTTCCGTCTCCAATACCCGGCTTATGCCTCTCTCCTCTTCCATCCCAAGAATGAGGCAGATGGTGCTACAAGCGGTAAGAAGATAGCCATCAACGCTGCATCAGGAGTTGTGCCGGGCGTTCCAGATCTCATCCTGGCTCTCCCTTCATACAAGAATGGCAAAAACGGATATTTAAACAGGGGTACAGAAGTATTCCATGGCTTGGGCATCGAACTGAAGTATGGCAAGACAAACAATCAGACAGCTCATCAGAAACGTTTCCAGGACTACTGGCAATGTGCTGGCTATAAATACGCTCTCTGTCGATCTCTGGAAGACTTTATCAAAGTAGTCAATGATTACATGCTGTCAGTTGATTTAGGCCTCCTTAAGGAAATAAGTTCTTATCATCAGAGCATCGATGATACAGAGCACAACAAGCAAGTATTAAACAAAATCATTAAAAACAAGAAGTAATATGGAAATCGGATTTATTATCATCATGGTGTGCCTTGTATATTTTGCCGGCACATTCGTCTATCTAGTTTACCACCATAACCATCGCTCATGTAAGAACTGTAAGTTCTACCGTCCTAAGGCTGGCAGCAAGTACAGCGGAACATGCAATGGCTTCGGTCATCATCGCTTCCACTGGGAATGCTGTGGGGAATGGAAACGTAAAACTACCAAAGAGGATGAACTTTAAAATCATACATCTATGGGCAATTACATCAAACAAAACCTGATGCAGCCAACGCCATCGGTTGCTGATCAGGAGGAAATGAGGATGTGCAAGTTCTGTGTACATAGCCACATCAGCGACCTCGGCTACAATCATTGCTGGAAGTCAGATAGTGCTAATTATAACCGAGATTCCCCTACAGGTGTCTGCTGGGCTTTCAGAGACAATCGGATATGGAAACCCTATTATTTCTCTAGACTCATGTCTAGCTACAGGGGGAATATCTGCTGGGTAAAACCGATTTACAGCTCTTCTAAGAAGAGAAAGAACCGTATTATTCAATACGAAATCATCGACCCAGTAGCCTCAACAATAGATAAAGTTTCCCCCAAGGAGTTCGCTAGGGATTACATTCCAGCCACTTCTGGCTCCAAGCCTCCACATACTATGAAGGAGTATGAGAAATGGGACACCTATTGTTTCGGTGGCTGCGATCCACAGCTTTCTGAAAAACAGGAGGCAAGAAATTATCATGAAGCCAACTGGCAGCAAATCCTTGCTCAGAAAGCAATAGAAGAACAATTAAGGGAATAAAAGCCCACCGTTCCCAGCGATTCTATCGCTGGTCCCATAAAAAATATGTAAAATATCAAAGCAAGAATATGGAAAAGACTATTTATATACCAGGTGATCTGGTTATGACAAACGGCATTCCTATCGGAACCAAGAAGGGCATAGTTTACCAGGTCACAGAAAGTAATGCTGATAAATATGCAAAAGTGAAAGATGGGAATGCTTTCACTGAACTGAAAGGTTCCGTCACTCTTTCCAACTTAAAAGGAAAAACCATTAAAGATGATGGATTCCTATTTTGTGATAGTGGTGCATGGGTGAAGGATATTGTTCCTATTCCTATTACTCCAGAGATTCTAGAGAAGAATGGGTGGGAACCAACAAAAGAAAGTCTTTGGCATAGCTTCAAGAATAAGAAATATCCAAGATTTGCATTATGGTCTATTAATGACAAATGGAATTTTACAATAGATGGTGTGATGGTATGTAATACTCTATCATGTTTGTGTTACGTGCATGAACTCCAACATCTTCTCTTTGGCTTGAACATTAATCACGAAATGGAGGTATAAGCGTATGACAAAGGAAGAATATGAAGAAATGCGTAACACCATCGACTCCGTACGCGGATACTTCTACTCCATCGAAGAGCTAACCAAGGTCAGAGATCTTGTACAAGAAGTTGATGCATCAAACGACATGACTATACTAGAAAGCCCTGTAAAGCTTGAAATATTCATCCAGGGAATGTGCAGTGATACAAACGGAGGCATCACCAAGTATCTCGATGCAGAAGCAATCCGCTACATCAGAAGTGCCATCCTCCGAAGATTAAATAGACGTATCGCATTCTTCGAAAATCAGATAGAAAACATTAATTACACCAAACGTAAAACAAAGAGAAAGTAATGGAGATAAAATTAATCAAACCAACGAAGTGCGCTCAGGATGTTCACGAAACGACAAAATATCCACGCCCATGGTTTAAGCCGAAGCCAGAGCTTCCAGCAGGTACGATTTTGGAGGTGAGTGATGTATGGTTGAATTTCTCTGGTCAATATTATCGCTGTCAATTGCCAGAAGAAACGAAAGATAAAGGCTATTCCCTTCCGTGGTACGACATCCCAATAGAGAATGCTGAAATATATAAAAGTTAAATTTAAATCATAACAATTATGGCTGTAGTAAATGTAGATTATTCAGAGTTCGAAACCTTGAAGAATCGAGTAAAGGAATTAGAAGAGACCGTAAAAGAGAAGGATAAGACCATCGCTTCCCTCAAAGACGGTTCCAGAGTTATCATCCGCAAGGAAGTGCAAATAGAGTACGAGAGATACCGTAACCCATTCTACAAAATGGGTGGCATTGACAAAGACCCATTGTATTCACAAGATGATAAGCCAAGACGCACAATTGAGACCTCTGAGTCTTACCTTGGCTTTGAAGATGTGCGCTTGAAGGTTGAAGACAAAATGAAGGACGAGATAAAACGTAGCATCAAGCAGCGAGACGATTCACGCGAAAGTTACGAATCCTCTGTTCAGAAATATAAAGAAAAAGAGAAAAAGTTGGAAGACGAGGAAAAGTCTCTCAATGATAAGTATGCCAAAAAGGAAGCAGCTCTCATTTCTGAATATAAGGAGAAGGAAAAAGCACTTGAAGCAGACTATCTAGATAAGGGTAAGGCATACAAGCGACAATTAGAAGCGGATTATAAAAGCTACAAGAATCAAGCTGGTCGTTTGCCATTGATCAACAAGAATGCAAAAGAAGCCCTGTCTCTCCTCAATGCCAATCGCTTCTTCAAACCAAAGGGTGTTGAAAGCATTCTGGCACAGATAATTCAAAAGTGTGAACAATAAAAAATACAATTATGGAAACAACAAAATTGAAAAAGTACATCGGTACAAAAGAGGTTATGGCTGCACCTATGGATGAAGCAACCGCAGTGACTAAAGGTTTTGCTCGTAAAAACGAGGATAATCATGAGTGGAGATCTGGCTATCACGTCCAGTACACTAACCCAGATGGCAGTACCTACGATTCATGGTCCCCTAAGGATGTGTTCGAAAAGTCATACCAGGTAGCAGAAGACTTTAAGGACCGTCTCATTATTGAGCTCAAGGAGTTGAAAGAACGTTTTAATAAACTCGAGGCTTTCATGAATAAGAATGATTACGACAAGGTCGTTGAAAAATGCGGAACTGTTCAGACAGCATTCATTATTTCTCAATATCATGCAATGAGACATTACTACGATATTTTAAGAACTCGTATTGAATTGTTGGAGGATTTTCCAGACAAGAAATAAGTGAGAACAATAAAAAAAATACAATTATGGAAGTAACAATAACATTAATTATCTGCCTCAGCGTGGTCTTTGTTATCACGCTAGGCATCGTCTCTTCCACGTTAAGAGACAAGAACTTCAAGGCTCGTTTTGATGACAAAAACAGGCGTTTAAGTCGAATTATGCTAGAGCAGCGTGATGAACTTATCTCATACAGAGAGGCTATCAAGAAAAATGATGCCAATCTAGAAAGATCTCTAGAGGTGTTAGCTTCTGCTTCCGATGCTGTCAACAGCAAAATATCTCGTTTGAAAGATACGGAAGAAGCTCTATCAATGCTCAAGGTAGAATTTGCAGATTTCAATTTGAAGGAAGATAAGTCTTCAAAGAAAATGGATGAAGCTATTCGTTCATTCTCCTCATGCGTAAAGAGAATTAATGATGATAATGTGAGATTATTTCAGCAATTTGATGAACGTCTTGTCAGTCGTCCTTCTTACCTCTCCCCAGGCGAGAAGAAGCATTTTAAGGAATACATGCAATCATGTGCTAGAGGCTATACATTTATTAGCAATATGCCAAACAAAATGGACTTAGATTTTGTTTGTGTTGAAGATGTAGATAAAGCACTTGAATTTGTAGGTAGAGACCAATGGGATTCATTATACATTAAATGCCCATCAGAAGAAGAATATGTCAATGGACAGAATACAGAACGAAATCAGTAATCTTCGCCATGAGCAGCATTTGCACGAAAGACTGCAAGAAGCCCAACTTCGACAGATAAAGCGTGAGCACGATGGTCTTCACAAGTGGATAACCATCAAACAAAATCTCAGGCTCCTCTGCCGGTTAGACGAACATGGCAAACTCCTCCCTATAGAACAGGAGCGCATCAATAAGATTAAGAAAACATTAGGCATCAAGTAATATGAGTGAACAGGCAGCCCTCGCATTTCGTAAGCTAGTAGCTTCAATGCGAACTTTAGAAAATCAGTATTGGGCACGCAGAGATAAAGGCGTTCTACGCAAATCCATTGAACTGGAAAAGCGCGTTGACGAAACCATCATGAAGGTTGAACCCCAAAACGTGCCGGAAACCGACAATGGGAACTTCTTTATCCTAGTAGCTGAACTTCGGGTGGCAACTAAGCAGTATTTCTCTGAGAAGAAGAAGCCTGAGCCTGACAAAGAACTGGTGAAGACTCTCTTTAACACCATCAAGGAGAAGGAAGCAAAGATTGATAAGCAACTCATCCATTTTCAGGAAGAAGACTTTCGCAAACAAGGCTACACCATTCAGTACCATGTCATGGAACGTCCATACAAATGCCCTCCTCATAGCCTCTTCCAGTCAACAGATGAAGAACTGGCGAATGTGATGTTTAATGATTACTTACGAAATTCCACACCCGGTACAATGATCTTCAAAATGAAAAAGTATATCGGCAAGGATGGAAAACCTCTCTCAGACGAAGAAATCAATAAAATATTGTATAACAAATAAAAAACAAAGAATTATGAAAAAATCAGAAAAGAAAGAAGAGTCTGCACAAAATGTTGCAGTCAAAGGAAACAATTATGAAAAAATCATCGGCACAGGTAATTATCAATCTCTCCGCTCTCGTACAAGCACATGGTTCGAGTGCAAGGTACGCTATGGGAAGACCCAGGAGGATGGAAGTGAAAAATTGGTAAACGAGTTGTATGTTGTTGATGCCCTCTCCTTCACCGAGGCAGAAGCAAGCATTATCGATAACATGGAAGTCTATGTATCTGGTGAACTTAAGATTGCCAACATCAACCCTGCCAACTACAACGAGATTTTCTTCTCTGGTAATGATGACGATGATCTTTGGTTCAAGGCTCGTTTAGCTTTCATCACCAATGACGATAAGAATAAGGAGAAGCGTACCTATGTCAACTACCTTATCCAAGCCAAAAGCATCGAGCGTGCCAAGCGCTATGTTGATGAAGTCATGGGCGAGACCATTATTGACTATGAGTTGAAGAGCCTCAGCGAGACCAAGATTTTTGATGTCTTCGAGCATGAGCCTTCCACTGATAACAAGCAGAAAGAGAAGAACGGTAAAACCGAGTAATCACTGACAATTCTTGCGCAATTTGGTTCTCAACAAGCTAAGTTGCGCAAGTTATCACTTTTTATCCTCATTTTTCTCGTACCTTTACCCACATTATTAATATATAACATCAATCATATATGAAAAAGTTGAAACGTTTAATCATTTACCTACGCCTCTGGTTTATCCGCCAGATGGGGTACAATCTCCCATCCCTCCGTGAGGCAACCTGTATCGTTCCCGGTCAACTCTATGACCATTTCGGTCGTGTTGTCAGGGCTGTACCCAGTAAGCCAATAGATAATGAAGTTGGTAGCAAAGAACAGAAAGATGTTCCTGATCATTGTCTTCAGTGTGATCTGTACAACAAGCATATCCCTTGCTCCTTCAATCATCAGATGGCAAACGGAAACGACATCTGCGAAAATCATCATTTTGAAATCATCTGCCTCAACACTGGCAACATCTAAAGATTTATCATTATGGAAAAACAAAAAACAAGATACAGACTCGATAAGAAAACCGATCATCTTCTGGAAATACCTTCTAAGAAGCAAGTTCGTGAAAACGTTAAGAAGATTCGTGAGCAAAAGGGAAAAGATCAGTTGCCTCAATCTCCGGTCACTATCCATGAGACTCAGGCAGAGAAAAACTTCAAAAAGGTCCAGAAGGTCATCGACCGCATGCACGCCAAGGCGAAACTGCCCGATTTTCTCTCCATGGCTCGACATAAGTTTCTCTCTACCGTCTGTGTCATCAACAAGCCGGGCAAACAGCGTAGCCTACTTCCCGATAAGAAAGGCCGCTTCGTCATGCTCTGCCATGGCAAGATGGCTAAAGTCTTCACAGCAGATGTATGCCTTCTCGTAAAGATTCAGAAGTCCATTATCGAAAAACATGAAATGGCACCAGGTGGAGAAGTGACCACAGAGCATTGGCAGGATGGTAGCTGGAGCATCGTTCCATGCCGGGCAGACAAGAGTAATTACACCACCATTCAGGAGGTTCGTCTTCGTCCATGGTTCTTTCTCCATCGCTATTGGTATGAGATTTCCTTCGATGGCAGAGTAGAGCCAGCTATGATGCTGAACGATTACAACCTCAACCCTACTCTCAGCAAGAAGCATTTCTATGTTACCAGAGAATACGTCAAAGTACGAAACCAGGATGCCGAAAACGATTATTTCCGTTTCTGGCTCCACAAACCTACAGATCATGAAGCAAACAAATGATGTCATTATTCTCAATCGTCCTCGCGTTCAGAAGCGAGGACTTGCCCTTAATATCTCTGGGCGTATCACTCTGAGGTCTAGTCCTTGCAAACTGCTGGATCTCCATCCGGGTGATAAGATTTGTTTCTGTTTCTATACGCCAAGTAAGCAGATGTATGTCATTAAGTCTACACCGGATATAGAAGCTAAAGAAGTAGAATGCATCAAACTGTCTGGCCGTAAGGGGCAGCTCCATGCCAGTAATGTTTCTACCGTCAGTTTCTTGCTTAGCTATATACCGAATATCCCGACTGGTACTAAGCAGATAGAACTGGTTACGGCAAATGAAACTATAAATCTCGATGTAGATGGCGTCAGTTGTCCAGCTTTGGCTATCGTTAACAGGGCCGACAGCGAGCATTGCAGATAGTAAAAATATTAAACATTAAGAAATATGCAACAATCAATTAGATACAAAGGCCTCAGCCTCACTCCTGATGAAATGGCAGTAGAAAACGGTGCGCTATCCCTCTGCGGCAATCTAGAGCTGCATGATGGCGCATTGCGCCCTTCTATTGTCACAGGAACACCCCTCTCTCAGCCACTCACCATTAATGGTGTAGTGGCTAAGATTCTTTATGTACACGAGACTGGCAATTACCGCCACCTCATAGCCATAGCCTCATCAGCCATCTACTGGTTCCTTCAGGATGGATCTCTTGGCTCAACCAAACCTATCAAGTCCTTCGACTACGAAGCATCGGTTCTTTCCGTAAATTCCATAGGCAATACGCTTATCATTGTAGCTACAGATGGGATTCACTATGCACTATGGGTGGATGGTGGCTATAAATATCTGCCACAAAAGCCTCCTTTCATAGAGATTTCCTTTTCTATTTCTGATGATTACCCGGAAAACTACAGTAATGGTGGAGTTGATGCAGAAGGAAGCGCAAATGGTTTTCGGGATGCCTTCCAACAAACCATATACTCTTGTAATGAAATCTTCAATAAGGTTAAAATGTCATTTGGAGATTATATGACAAAATATTGTGAATATCTTTCAATAAAAGAAGATAAGCAATCGGAAGTCACACAGAGTATCTATGCACTTGTTAATAGGACAAATAATCTCATTGCCAGTAAAGGACGTTTCTATGCCAATTTCTTTGTAAGATATTGCTATAGAATGTTTGATGGCTCCATGATTATGCACTCTTCACCAGTATTCATACCAGTACAGGTTCCAGATAACTTCATAGTGATGTCGGCTAATGCTCATTCTTTTAATGCAACTGATGGCTATATCAATACCTATGATGATTTTACCTTCCAACGCGAAGATGGAGAGAACAATAAATCAAAGGTACATATCACGAAGGCTGCATTTATCTATTATCCACGAAATGTAGATCTTAAATATACTATACTCGACGCTAAACGTGATGAACTTGAAGAATGGAAAGATGTCATCAAATCGGTAGATGTGTTCATTACGCCTCCTATCATAAATGTTAATACATCTGAGAAGATTACAAGTCTAGGTGCTACACGAAAGAATTATAAACTTGGTTATGGTCAAGTTTATGAAACGTATGAATCAGATCAGAACACAATAGGAGGTACTTCTGTGTATTTCCCATCATTGAGCGTAGATGCGTACCGCAACAAATTAAAGAATACTTCAGCCTTCTACAAGGTCTGCTCGCTGAAAATTTCTGATTTAACAAATTATACAACAAAGAAATTACCTGTAGACAAGAATGCAGTCTATCAGGTATCATTGCAGGAGCAGATGAAGGATGATTATAAAACCCATAACTCGCTCTTCGCAAAAGGTAGTTATGTATACAATCATCGACTAAACCTGTACGGCATGAAAGAGAAACTGTTTCAAGGATTCAATGGTAGTGTTATGCTTCCAGGGCAATACATTCTTAAATACGATGATAGCGCAGGTAAAGAGATATATAGATATCGAATCCAGAAAATTGTAGTTAGCCTCAATACTACATCAGGAACGAAATATGTTGAAAGTAATGACAAGTTCTTCTCTCGTCAGGATATTGATGGCTTCATGATCGGCAACCTTGTCAAGTTCTACCCGGATTCCAGAGCTGATAAAATGGCTATCTTCTGTAAGGATTATTCTGATAATGATGTCATCTTTGTCTTCCCTCTGGAACAATGTGAAGAACTGAATGGAGCCATGCACATGGGAGATTTCACTGACAATTTAGAACAATACAAGGTCGATTCGTTTAATTATACAGTTGATGATGTAGTGGAACTGTCCAATAAGATTTACACCTCCGAGTCCGATAACGCCTTCTACTTTCCTCTGAATGGCATCAATACCGTAGGTATCGGAACTATACAGGGTATAGCCTCTACCACGCGTGCGCTCTCACAGGGTCAGTTCGGTCAGTACCCTTTGATGGCATTCTCTACCGATGGTATTTGGGCTATGGAAGTCTCTTCCAAAGGCACCTATAGCAGCATCCACCCGATTAGTCGTGAGGTTTGCAGCAATCCGAAGTCTATCACTCAGCTAGACCAGTCCGTGCTTTTCGCCACAAACCGCTCAATCAGTCGCATAGCAGAGTCACAGGTGGTTTCTATGTCCGATGTCTTAGATGGTCCCGGCTTCAACATTTCCGGCACTCTAGGCAAATTCCTTAACTTCTTCAATGATACTGAGGATGATAGTGATACCGTCAAGTCTACCAAGGCTCAGATGCGCCAGCTCATAGATTTCACCTCTTCGCCAATAGAGTTCTTCCAGCGTTGTCAGGTCATCTATGACTATAAGAACTCTCGCATCTTCTGCCTGGATGTTACACAGACGAGTAAGACCTCTACGGCTGATACGGTGGCACTCTGCTATTCTATCAAGGATAATGCCTGGAGCACTTTCCTTATACAGAACGTGCTCACAGCAATCAATTCCTACCCACACCCCTACATACAATATAGGGATGGCAGCGTGATGGTGCTCGATAAGGGTTACGATTACGAAGATACAACAGAGTATCATGGTATCATAGTTACTCGTACATTGAAGTTTGACGAAGATAACGTACCTGATTCCATTACCGGCTATATCCATTCCCTCACGTCTGGCAGCATACCAATCATGTGGTTATATGGTAGCAATGATAATCAGAATTGGCATTACATCGGTCGCTTGGGCGGCATGAAGTCCAGCTACATGGCTACCCACAGCTATCGTTTCTTCCGAATCGCCCTATACCTGAAGATGAAATCCATGAATCAATACTTTGCTACGCGCCTCGAAATCATCAGGCGTTTCAGCAAGTTCTAGCAGAAAAACCACCGTTCCATGGCTTTCTAAGCCATGTCCCCCAAAACAAGAGCCTTCGCAAATCAGGAGTAATCCCGAAGCGAAGGCTCTTTCCATAAACACACCTAAAACGAAAGAAGAAAAAAAGTTTCATTAAGTAAAGCCACCGTTCCAGGCGATTCTATCGCCTGTCCCCAATAGCCTCTTACGTAAAGCTCGGCCGTCTCAAAGTATAGTTATCCCGGCTTAACAGGTTGCTCTTCATATTATTGAAGTCTGCTGTAGCACTATTCCCATACTGTCCAGCCTTATCTGCATACTGATCCTGCAAAAATTGGCTCATCGTATAGTCAACCATATACCGGTGCATGTTGCTCTTAAGCGCATCCGTCACAGCCACGTTCCAGTTCGGAATCTCCAGTTTCAGGGTAACAGTCTCATAGATACTTTCCTCCCGATCATTACCAGCCTTAGTTACGGTAGAAGTCACTTCCTCATCTTCCTGACCGATGATGCTTGTGGTCACTACCTCCGTCCAAGTTCCGTTCTTGTTATCGGTGTACACATACTTTCTTGTACCCTTCACCAGTCGCTCCAGATTGTTGTTATCCTCCACTCTACCTGAGGTCAGATAACGCTGAGCTGCCACCTTGATATTGCCGATGGCTTCTGTTACTGCGCGGTTGATAATACTGCGAGTCTCTTTACTGTCAGGGCTTTCGATAGTGGCTCTGATGTCCTTCTGTGCATCATCCACCAGTCCCTGGCTCAACACATAGCATCGGGCCAATATGTCATTACATACCTGCTCCATGCTAAAGTTCAAAGTAATTAGTTTACTATCCATATTTCGAAATATTTAGATGATTAATAAATCTACCTCAGTTCATAAGGCGGCCTGCCTCCGCTCCAGTCTACACGATCCTGATGAAAATGCTGCGAAACGAAGTCCTGATTGCGCTCTGAACCTTTCATCCCTCTCAGCTCATCCTTGTCTACCGCATCCTCATTTCGAGCCTCAGCATCAAGAGTATTGCCATCCTTTACTGTTGCATCAGAGCCTCTAGCCTCAGCATCCAAAGAATTGTCTTCCTTGCCTACACCGTCCGAAGTTCTTGCCCAAGCAGATTGCTCATTCATCTGTTTATCAGAATCATCCTCGCTTCTCGTTGAAGTAGAAGATGAATTGCTGTCCTTTTCTGCTTCGTCTTCTTTTCTCTCGGAAGTAGAAGAGGAAGAAGCATCCTTTTCCATTTCATCCACTCCCCTTCTCTCTGTAGAAGAATATCTATGATCCTTTACAACAGCATCAGAACCTCTGGCAACAGCATCAACTGCCGAAGACCCTTCTTTCTCTGTATCGTCAGCAGTTCTTGCAGCCTCAGCAAAGCTAAAATCCTTCTTTAGCAGCACCTCTTTGATGGCTTCCAGGTCACTTGCTCCCATGCTGGCATAGTCAGTATGGTTCATATCTGGGAAGTCGCTCAGCCATCCGGCAAGGATAGCATGAACCAGATAGTTCTGTATTTGGTTGCTCAAAACCCCACTTAGTCTAGGTGGCCAAGATACCAAAGTTTTGATGGTGATTGAGAAATCATCAGCCAGTGCCTGTAGGTCAAACTGCTGTGTGGTCGAAGAAGAGAATCTTGCCAAGAAGTTTTCCAAGTCGGTTATCGCCTCCCGATAGTATATATCCAGTTTTGCTTCCTCGCCATCACTCGCCCAGACGGTCTGAAAGTCCACCTCCGGGTTATGCTGCGCAATCGTGGCAGATAGTCCCTCTACCACGCCCATCACGCTCTTTTTCACTATTTTTATAGTTATCGTTTTCATAAGCCTTATTTCTTTCTATGCCACAACCAAATCAGCAAACCAATCACTGCAACTACCAGGGTCCAGATGATCTTGGCTGTATACTTCCCCAGAGTAATATACCTCTGTTCTGCCTTGCTCAGTTCTCTACTCAATACATGGATAGAGTCCTGCTTTAACCGAATCAGACTGTCCTTTTGCACGATCAAGAGTTGATATTTATCCACCTTCTTACTCATAGTAGAGATAGAATCCTGTAGCTTCGTCACCTCTTTAGTGTCTCTATTGGTCACAACAGAGTGCCAACTTTCTGTTTTGATAGGCTTTCCGTTCTGGTCTACAGTGGTCGAAGTACTATCCTTTGTATGAGTTGTCTCCTTGGTCGAAGTCTCATGCTCCCGGTTACGGTATGTAGCCATCTGCTCGAAGGCTGATATAAACCGCTCCTGCCAACTGGCATCCAAACCCTTGCTCACAGTGTTGTCTGTGATATAATGCTCCTGCATCACGGTTTTCGTCTTGCAGCTCGTAAGGAAGAGTACAGAGAAATAAGCTACCCATACCAGCAGATAGATGATCCAATGTCCTGTTTTCATACGCTATGATATGTTTAATGCTCGCTTTGACCTTTTCAAATACTCCTCGCATTTGTCCAGTCCTTTATAGCCACCGTTAATTTTCCGTCTTATTGCTTTCAGATTATCCTCGTCAGCCAATTCATTGCATCCGAAAGTATCGAATATCCACATCGATGAACGTGTGGCACCAAGAGGCTGTTCTAGCAGTCCAGGCTTCTCCACTACATCATAGCCACAATATCCGGCATACTTGCTGTAATTGGCTCGTCCTGTTATCTGTATCAGTCCACGCCCCTTATACCTTACACCATCACCCTTATGGGTGTTACCAAGGTCTTTTCTTCCCTCATACGCCTTTCCGCTGGCAATCTCCTTGGTATATCTCAGTTCACCACTTTCATGTGCAATTTGAGCCAAGTAGTGCGCCCATCTCAAAGGCGTGTTTATTTCAAACTCCTCGGCAAATCGGTTCAGGTATGGCAGAAACTTCTCTGCCCTCTTCCCTGCGTTAGGCATTGCCATCAGCAACTGCTCTAATCTGATTTCCTTCATTTCCATTTTCTTTATTGTTTTTATATTCTTGATACTTCTTAAACATCGGGAATTTCTCTACGAATCCTAGAGTAAGCGCATAATAAGCATATTCCACAAGTTTATAAAATGGCGTATCAGGCACTAGCATCCGTCTCAGGTTCTTCAATATGTTGGTCGTGAACAGATAGGTTGCAGCTATGCACACCCACTTCACGCAAAACAAGGCCTCTGTGTCCGAGTGTAGGAAGTGACCGATAATGAACAGAGCTGCCACCGTCACAAAGAACACCGCACAACAGACAAAGAACATTCCGAATTTCTTCCAGCTCCATTCTTCACCGTTAAACACTGCAGCCACGATACCGAACACCAGGTTCAGCCCAAATAATACCATCATGGCAATCATAAAATCCCTGATGGGAACCAGCAGACTCAGAAAGGTCCATATCGTCCCAATTAAGTAACCTCGAATATCATTCATTTTCTTTTTCATTTTTCCGTCCCCACTCCGTTATGGAAACGATGCAAATTTAAGCCATCATTCCCAGTTATCTGTGATAAGTTGCGCAACTTCATACGAAAAAAGAGGCAACTTCATACGAAAAAAGAGAACACAAGCCCATTTTCCGCCTGCATTCTCTTCTTCTGATAGTTTTCTTTTATATATCTCTAGTCATTATGGAATTTCCCACAAACTCAACATTCAACACTCAACATTCAACATTTCAATGGTTGAAGTACCCCCAAGCCTTACAATGTCCATAAGGGTTATCATCATCCCTCAGCCAGTTCACGGCAAGGTCCACCATCTTGTCCATCATCTGCTCCTCGCTGTCCTCCGGGAACCATTTCTTCATCAGATTATAGTTGTCAGAGTAGATCATGTTCAGCACCACGGCAAAATCCCATTGGTTGTAAGGTCTGATCTCGTCCTTCACCGTCTCATAGATTTCCTGAGTCTTAGCTGCGGTATAGTAAGGAGCACGATGCTCCACCTCCTTGTCATCCTCAAACACCATCTTCTTGATCTGTGCCTCAGCAAAGAAGTCGTTGAAGTGTCCATTACCCACAACCCCATAAATCTCCTTGTAGAGCTTCAGAAGGTCATCTTCCGTAGCGTGCATAGCCACAAACTTGCCGATGATTTTGGTCACCATCACCATCTGCTCCGGTGTGGCATCACTCTGATATTTTGTGATAAGTTCTACTAAGTTCATATTATACCTGTTTTTGTGATTTGACAAACTTGAAAATCTCGTCCAACTTGTTTTCCATGTTGTCGAGTCGCTGATTTGTTCTCTGCTGGTCACGAAATGATGTGTCCAACTCTGAGAGAAGTTGATCACAGTCCTTTACGGTCTGCTCGAAATCCGGCATCTTTTTGATGATGTC
Source organism: Segatella copri (assembly GCA_021623045.1). Lineage (GTDB taxonomy): Bacteria > Bacteroidota > Bacteroidia > Bacteroidales > Bacteroidaceae > Prevotella > Prevotella copri_T. The sequence continues at coordinate 25,940 of JAJWJX010000034.1, forward strand.
AGTGGCTTGGTTCTTCAATGCGTTTACCTCGTTGATGATACTCTCCTTGCTACAGGAGATTACAAGAGTGTCGCTGTATGCTGTTTGCTCAGTATCTACTACCGAATAGGTTGACTGCTTTCCGTCTTCCGTCTGAACATTCACCTTCACGTTCATGGTGCCAAAGTTTGGCATGCCAGGCATCTGTGGCATCATATTGGGTTTGCTACCACTAATATCAGGGCTTGGTGTATTCATCACTTTACCCTTCTTGAATTTTCTAGTCGCCCGGTCAAATAAAAAAACTGGGAAACCTGCCTTTAAATCTTTAAATATCATAATCGTATCGTTTTAAATGGATAATGCGAGGGAAACGATGGCTTACACACCATCCACCATTTCCCTCTATAATGATACTAAGCAGTAGTCAATGCTACGGTTAGACTGTCAAATATGCTCAGGCCTCTAGCCTTTCCGCATACCACATCGTTAGCCTTTTGCGTTCTACCCACACTGGCGATAGTTACAGCCGTTGGCAGTGCTGTCTGCCCTTGGAAGGCTGCTACCCATCTTTCCGTGTAAATCAACGGCTGTGCTCTCATCATGTTTTTGTTGCCTGTTACAGGCGAAATGATGGAGATTGTCGCCACGATAGGCACAAACACCGTTGTGCCATTCAGGATAGGCTGCTCATAACTGTAGGTTACGCTTGCCTGTGGCTGCACGCTGCCATTCACGCAATAAGGTCTGCAAAGCTTCTCATTGTAAGTAGCTAAGACTGAAACTTGGTTGGCTACCAATGCTGTAGTAGCCAAACCCACTGGAGAAATCTTGTTCATACCACTACGCTTCTGTTTCATTCTTTACTTTTTTTACTGATAGCCACCTGCTACACCTGCGCCACATCCGCAACCGCCATTCATCAGATTGGCAAGGTAGATGTTCTGCTGCAACTGAGAGTTCTTAAACTTCAAGTCCTGAATCTCGTTGGCTTGCTCCTGGCTCCAATGCCCTGTCAAGGTGTCGATGATGCGCTGGGTGTTGTTCTCACCTGCACGGATGACGTCACACTTGTCTTGCTGCAGCTGGAAACCGAGATTCGAAGCTGCTCTTTCTATACCTGTGTTGGTATAGCTAAAGCCCTGCTGCATCTGGTTAACGATGTCCTTCTGACCAAGCTGGTTGTCGTACCCCATCTTGATGATGTTCTGCTGAGTCTGGCAGCAGCAATCCTTAAGCGCAATTGTCATCTGCAAGTTACCCTGCGAAATGGCGTTGATTACTCGCTCTGCCGAGAATCCTACCTGACCACCAAGTTGCTGGATGCCTGCCTGAATGCCACAGATAGAGTTCTGCAAGGCGTTGAAGTCACAGTTCAGATTGCTTGCCAACATCTTAAGGTCGTTGCCGTTACCCTGGATGGCACCCATCAGCAAGTTGCTGTTCTGGTTGTCAGCCATCTGGTTACGCAAGCTCTCGATTTGACCCTGAATCTCCGCACGCTGCACGTCTGCGCCATTGTCACGATTGTTCCAGTCTGCACCATACATATAGCGCATCATGCCCATCATCATCATGTAGGCGAACGGATTGTTCCACATATCATCATCGTCACGGTTACGCATCATAGCCGCCATTGCCAAAGGATTGCTGTCACGATTTGCCATCGCTCCAAGCAAACCACCCATCATTGCATCGTTGCAACAAGAGGTTGTCTTAATTACTTCTTCTGCCATAATTCCTAAAGAAATAAAAGTTGTACATTTTGTTTATTCACACATGTAATCGATTACGGCAGCAAAGTTATCCCAAAATATCTACATGTTTCATAACTCTGTCAAACATTCTTTTAATGGCTGATTTCCAATGATTTAAGGTGACATAGACCCATATCAAAAAAAGAGAAGCCTCATCAGCTTCTCATCATTATTCTGTTATTTACCCATAAAATAAGTGATGATGGTTCCAGCAATCGCTATCACATTGATAAATGTTAGCCACGCAAACAACCACTTCTTGCGTTTATAATCTCCTGTCCACCAAACAAAGATATTAAACGAAACGCTCAACATTATAATGATAGCACACTCTACAAATAAAAATGTTACCATATTCATATCGCTTATCCGTGTTGCGATAGGGCTTAGTTCTTGTTTCTTTTCAGTCTTTTCTTGATAAACTCCCTAACGTCCCATTTCTTGAAGAAATGAGAATGATCGCCAGCATTCCCCACACTTTCCAGCTCCCCATCAGCGATAGCCCTTCTTAGGGTAGATTCGCTGATATGAGCCTCCTTCTTTACCTGACCTGCAGTCATATAAGGATTCAACATATGAGGAATCTGTTCACAAAGATTGTCCAGATCGTCATCGCTCATACCGCAAGCCGTAACCTTCTCCCCATTCTTCTGCTGTTCTGCTGCCTTAAAGCAAGCATCGCTCAATGATTTCAATGCCCATCCCAGGGTATCATAATTCAGTACCTTCTTCATAAGTCTTCTTTTTTCAATATTATTCCTAAAAATCTCTGTTATTCTCCGATTATCTCCAGCATTCTCTATCAGGAGCAAATCTTTCTGCCCATCTTCGTTTCATTAACAAACATTTTAGCAAAGCTATACAAATAGAATATAGCTGTCACGGTCATGACCGTAAAGCAGGAATCCACCATATCTTTAGTTGTGTACCAATTCCACTCTACAATATGAGCCGCATTGATACCTAAGAAGTATATAAATGGAATGCGATACCGCTGGCACAAGAAGAAAAATCTACTTGCCAGTATCGTCACCATCGGCAGGACGTAAACCATGAAATAAATAAAGATATAGCAAGGCATATTTTCATTATAGGGGATAAACATCTCACGGGGATGCTGAGAGAACTCCCATATTCCATAAGCGTGAAAGCACATAATAATGATAGGCACATACTTACAAAACCATCTGAAAAACTTCAATATTCTTCTGCTATACCGATTACCATGCTTCTTAAGCATATTCATCAGTTCTGTCACATCAATGTCCTTTATCAATCGTTGGACTTCGGCTTCTTGTTCTTGTGTCATAAAAAACCTCCTTTTCTTAGTTGTTGATTACAATTATAGTTCTTAAAGTAAGAATTTGGCGCAAAATTACAACATTCTGCGCATTTTTATTTATTTTGAGCAATATTTTTATAGTTAAACTTTGCTAAAGTAACAATCTGAAAGCAAATTATTCTTGAAAGGCCTCCGGTCATACAGATTGCAGCTCATTTGTTATGTACATCTGTGAGAATATTGATTGACCTATAAATAATAAGGTGTAGCCCTATAAAGAGTTACACCTTATTATATTTATACCCATCTGATCATAGCTTATTCTCCTAACATAGAGTTTACCATTCCTTCGATGGCTTCATCGGTCATGCTCTCTTTGACAGAGGCATCACCGCCAATCGATTTCATCAACATACCTATCCAAGGATTGTCACTCTCCATGGTGGATTGTATCTGCTGCTTGTAGGCGTCATAAAGCTCGCCCGATTCCTTGAACTCCAAAAGAACCGTGCGCAAGGCTTTCACCACGTAGCTATCCATCAGCAAGGGGTTGTCCCTTGCCGATGAAAGTTTGGTAAGAAGCACTGCCAGTGCTTCATGTAATTGTTTCTTTTTCATATCGTCTTACTTTTTTAAGTTCTAAACTTAGCGACTTAGAGTTCCAACCTTGCAACTATGCGTTTATAGTTTTACCATTCATCGTTATTGTTGTTGATGTCCATGATAGTCCACCTTTAGTTAAAGAGCCATCAAATGTAACTTCGCCCCAGTTGATACTAGAGCCAGTTAGCGATGCAGAACTACGACCAGCGGCACGCTGGGCTTGCACAAATGACTCTATGTCACCACTTACAGATGTAAGTCCAAGTGCCAAGTTAGTCAATTTCGTCAAGTTGCCAAGCTTGGATATGTCACCACTTACAGATGTTTGTGCAACGTCCAAGTTAGTCAATTTCGTCAAGTTGCCAAGCTTGGATATGTCACCACTTACAGATGTTTGTGCAACGTCCAAGTTAGTCAATTTCGTCAAGTTGCCAAGCTTGGATATGTCACCACTTACAAATGTATTCTTAAGTCCAAGTACTTCTAGATTTGGTGGAAAGCTATCACACAAGTCAAAGTTTAAAGTTGCATTATAAAAACCACTTTCTCTATCGGTAGTTCCCAAATAAGTTAGTGCGCAGAACTCGTCAAACAGATTCTGTAAATCCACTACAATGTTTTTAGCAGCGATTGATGGAAGCAAACGAATCAGTTCGTATTTATTGAACGCTATATAATATTCTCCATCAGATTCACGGTGAAAGAAACAAGTTTTGTCAATGCTATTTTCTGATATAATTTCTTCAACTTTTGCTCCGTTTCCAGAATCAGAGATTTTAAGACCTTCAGAAGCAACAATGACTTTTCCACCACGAAAAATGAAGTGCTCTTCATTTTCGTTATATCCCGCAAGAAAACTTACAGGAATCTTAGCATAGCCAATTGGTACAACAGCTTTCGACTCAATTGCACCAGGGGCAACCAAATTTAACATTTTATCCATAATTATAAATTTAATATATTATAAAACTTTTCTCTAACATTTTCCGAACTTATCGGGTTTATAGTGAATTTACTTACAAAAATATGCTGTCTAGACTGAGTGAAACTAATATATAATTCGTTGTTATACATTTGCATAAAAGGATAGAAATAATCAGGAATCTGAGCCACTTGTATATCCCTACTCCTAACAAGATTTTCTTCGTCTATTTCCATGATTGCAAGATGATTTCTGTCTAGTGGTGAATGAATGACATATAACTTGTTGTTGTACTCGATAAAGTCATATCTTGATTGAGCATCATTAATATATACAGGAGTATGCCATTTCCCTGATGTGAGGTCATAAAATGTAAGGAACGCAAATGCTGATTCTGACTCTTGTCTGCACAAGTAATAAACTTTGTTATTTTTTACATAAACAGCATTTTCCCATTGTGATTTGTTCTCAAATGATGGCATTGAGACAAACTCCCATGTAACTAAATCTTTAGACTTAATAATACAATTAAACGTACCTATATACATTCCTGTATAATAATAAGTTATTCCTTTTTCTACCCTTGTTGATAGTTTCTGCATGATACCTATATCACCGCTAAAATCTTTATGTTCAACATTGTATTTGTCAAATACAGAAAACAAATCATTGGTAGAAAAATCAACAACAGTATCAAAAAGAATAAACTTATTTATATTTATGTCACTGAACGAATTTTCCTTTATATTATAAGTTTTATACACTCTATGATAGTTTCCGTCTAAAGCACAAGTCCAAGCCAGATATAACGTGTTGTCATCTTTTCTTAATAGTACAATGTCATAAAGGTTAGTTATGTGCTTGTTGTTTATTAGAATCTCTTCAATTCCGCGATTTTCTGCTACACTCTTTGTATAACATAAGTCATAAAACTTATAGGTAGAAGCATCATTTATAGAGTTCATCGGACAAATTACAAACCTAGCAGTATGCTTAGACGCATCTTCTGCCGTAGTTATGGTGTTAACGTAATACGTTGCATACAGCACATCGTCAATTATGCAAAAAGTAGATACATGAACCATCAAGTCACCATCCTTTTTAAGGTCGGCAACATGATTTAACAGCTCCTTTCTAAATTGCAGTCCATTTACGTAAGATTCAATATTTTCACATACAGGATTTATCTCATAAGTTGCTTCTATTTTTTCCTTAGTATTTGCAATGTCAACAGATAAATTGTCTGATGGATAAATTACTGCCGGCTCAGGATTTGAAGTTATGTTTGCATTTACAACCAAGTAAAAAGCTGAAGCTGGTGCTATCAATATACTATTTTGTAACACTTCAAATTCTCCAGCCATTGACAATAATCTTTTCTCAATATCAAAGAAACCGTAAGTTCTAGGCGATAATCCTCCTGTTGCTGTAACTTTTATCTTACTATATGGCTTTACGTTTAAGACAAGATGTTTATAGTTGCCTGCATTCCCAACATTAGCAAGAAAATCATAAGTGTCTCCAATATTGGCTTTATTAAAATCTATTTGATATGGTAGAAAATCATCGACATTGTAAGCTTTCGCTTCTTTCAGACCTAATACTCTATTTATCTTTTCTACCTCATCTTTTGAAACCTCAATATCCTTTATTTCATCTTTGGTTGCATAGTTACCTAAGATTTCATTTAACTGTATGACTATTTGATTGAAATAATCATAACCGAAATAAGGTTCACCAGTACTTCTCTTGATACCAAAAGCTAGTTTTCCGTTTGCATCAGTCAATGCAAAGGCATACTCCTTGTTGGACACAACCTTGATAAGCGCATCTTGAACGTTTATTCCATTCGTATTCAAGAAACCATTCTTTTTAGAGATGGCCATCAGAAGCTTATTGATAGTGTCAGTCAATGCAAAGGCATACTCCTTGTTGGACACAACCTTGATGATGTCGCTAGTCTTTTCTATTTTATCATCATTCTTAATGCCTAGGTCTTCATAAACCTCATTGACTTTGTTAGAAAAATCCACTTCTATCTTTCCAAATAGCCTAAGAACAAATGTTCTTATTTCGGATGGAACACCAGCCCCGAAGTTGAAATCACCAGTACTTCTCTTGATACCAAAAGCTAGTTTTCTATTTTTGTCAGAAAATGCCAATAAATATTCGTCATTGCTTGTTATACGTAAGATATTGAATAAGTCGCTGAGTTTATCGCTCACCGCCTTCTGGCTCATCACCTTATCCTCTGCCTCCCCAGATTCCTGGACAACACTCTCCTTGTCGAACTTCTTGTCAAGCTCGCCATCAACACGCTGCTGCTCTTCTGTAAACTTTGTGTCAACATCAGCAGTATTAGCCTTTGTCGCAAGAAGACGGTTCATTTCTTCCTTGTCAGCCTTCTTTGACAATGCCTCATTCACAGAACTCTGGTTAGCCTTAAGATTCAAAGCATCATTCAAGGTCTTCTGGCTTACAACCTTATTGGTGCTCACGCCCAACTCCTGAGCCACTTCCAGTAAAGTTGTGTTTACCCAGCTGCTGCCATTCTCTGAATAAAGTACATTAATACCCTGAGGAACAACAAGATTACCAAAGTTCTTATACGTGCCGGCTTCGGTCGCAAAATAATACAATTTTGCACCGATAATCTTCTCTGGCACAGAGTCAAGATTAGCCACACCCATATACGTAGCACCTCTTAAGAGTTTAAACTTCTCAATGATACTAGTTATCAACTCATCCCAATAGCTATCCCTCTCGGCATTCACACACCAAGTAGCCCTGTCCGCATTCCAGTAATGCGCCCAGCCTTGTATCACCACAAAATCACCGGCAACACCTCCTGTAGGGTACTTTTTGTTCACCTCATAGATGCTGCCAAAATCACCCTTGTAGTGAGGACTTGTTTTATCTATATCGTTTGCCATAAAATATTATATTTGAGATAATTGGTTATACTTTTCTGCCAGTTCGCTCTCCTTCTTGCTTACAAGGAAGATGGAAACGGCACGATAAATGAGATATTTCTTGCATTCATCAGTTAGGGCAAGGATGATCTTCTGACCTATCACTTCGTTTTCATGCCCAGTTTCAGTAGAATGCACATCCTCCAACTTCTGATAAGGAATATAAGTGAACAGCTCAACCTCATGATCATATACAGCTCCAACAGGCGCATGGTTGGCATCATACCTACCAGCAGTCCAATACATCAGCACTCGTTTGCCTGTTATTGGTGATGTAGTAATCATACCTTTAGGCTTCTGGGGAGTTCCCCTGGTCCATCGGGAGGCTTGCATCTGAGCCTCCTTGCTACCTGGTTCCATCAGCATAGTCAGCGTACTTTGCCAACTTTTCAGTTTCAGTTCTACCAGTCTCAGCCAATCTTCAGGAATTGTCAGGCATCCATGACCATCTGTAAACTGTGTTTGGATGGCATCATAATCCTGCTTGCCGCTTTCGTTCAGCGAAACTTCCACCCTTTTGGGGAGAATCATTTGCGCTGGTGCTTGCAGCAGAATCTGTTGAGCAGCAGTCTCAATGGCTTGCTTCATTTCCGTGTCCGAATCATCCGTAATGATGTCATTCACCTCATCATGGATTACTTCGTCCATAGCTATGCGCATTTCCTTCACAAGGTTACTCATAAGAACTTCCATAAGCAAGAAACCTATTAAAAATTATAAACTACAAACTAAAACTCAATCACCACGCCCAGCTCTTTAGCCTTCTCCTTCACACTCGAAGGTGATTTCAGTTTCCTTACATCTACCTTATACGTCTTCTGGAGATAGTTCTTGGCCTTGGTGATGTTCTCGAAATGAAGGGCATTCTCGTCCTTCACCTGCTCTTCTTTTTGTTGCTGAATCTGCACCTCTTCCGGCTGGCTCTCATCAATGATACGGCCTGCCTTCGTAAGAGGATGTTTCCTGATGCATTCTGCCACCTGCTTGTTATCCGTAATGTACGAATAGGCATCGTTGCCGCACCGTTCAAACTCAATGTTCTTGATCAGTCCGCTCGGCAGAGTCACTACAAAAATGAGCATGCTCTTAGCTACAAATCTATACATATCTATTTGTGTTTATGGTGAGAAGGGATAGTGAGACTGCATTAGCCTCAACTATCCCCTAGATTGATATATGTAGAAAACTATCAGTTTCCTATACAATGATTACGCTGCCTCCAAAATCTGCTCATCTGTAACGCCATCACCAGTGAAGACTGGTCGGGCTACACGCGCATGAGCATCAGGGAAGGTCAGTACCCAGCAGCTATATTCCTCCATTACCACACCTGCGGTGTTGCGAATCAGCAAGTCCTTGGCATTAAACTCGTTTCTGCTCCATACACCGAATACGTATTTGTCAAGATAGCGAGCATCCAGCAAGAACGCTCTACCATCCATACCCCAGGAGTTAAAAGCATCGTGACGATAAATCAGAATCTTTGTACCCATGCTCTCGAACTTCTCAAAATCAAGTTTCCAACCCTGATAGTCCTTTTCGGTCTGGGTAATGATACGCTTGTTAGAGCGAAGGTTAGCAAATGCCTGATAGATCAAGTTGTCAACGAAGAGAAGTTTCGTACGGCTGGAGTTACCAGCACCCTTCAATACTGCTGCAATAAAAGCAGAAAGTTCCTTCTCGCTGATCACATACTCATATACTGTTTTTTCCTGCTCTACAGTTTCGCCATCGGTACCACCTGGCTTAGGTACTTTTACCTTTGCCTTAACAATTTCACCATTCTCATCTTTCTTGACAGCCCAATGGCCAATCTGCAAGTCCTTGCCTGCTTCCCAGTAAATACCGCCCATGGTATAGGTCAAACCAACTTTCTCGCCACCATTCGACATGCTCTTTACACCGAACAGACCACTTCGCTCCTGGCCATAACGCATATCGTCCATAGCCATTTTTTCCTGTCGTGTAAAGTCCCATTTTACCTGAGTCTTACTCATGCGATTGATAAGAGACTCCTCAACCTGCATGATAAATCGCTGGCAATACTGGAAGCTCTTATCTGGCATAGAGTAATAACTGCCAGTTTCAACCTCTTTCTCGCCTGCGGCTCTTCCGAGGCGCATCAGAGTTGTACCTACCGGAATATTGTCTTCAAAGTCACGGTTGCCACGCGAAGGGTTTTTCTTTCCATTCAGAGCGTAGGCAATAGGGTTATTGTCATTATCATGGCTGATTACACGGAACTGAAGAGGAATCAAAGTACTCTTATTTGTACCTGTCTCATCATAGCCATAGATGCCATCTACCATAATAACATCACCATTATCGAAAGCTGCCGGATTCTCCACGATGAAAGTTACAGAATTACCATTGGTCTGCTTATTAACCTGAGTAGTAAGTTTTGACATGATAGGCTTCTGACCGATAGAATAGTATTCTACTCGAACAGAGTCGATAGGAGTCATTTTCTTAGATGCACGTAAAATCTGATCAATAGGACAGCTCTCCAATTTCATTTCTACAACTGTCGGGTTAACATGAGCTACATAGTAATCCCAGTTACCCATAGCTTCCTGTTGCTCCTGACTACCACCCTGCCACTGAGGACCAGAGCCACCTACACCGGGACCATCCAAAGGACCTGTCGCACCACCGCCACCTGCACCAGCAGGAATACCACCACCTGGTACAGATGGAGCCGTTTCAGCCATTGCATAAGAACTTCCACCACTAAGAATCATGACGAGCATCGCCATCATGAAACCAAACCATTTTTTAAACTGTTTCATAATCTATACATTTAAAATTATTAATTATAAATTTCTAATTCTACATTCCAATCATCTTGCTGTACACCTGTTCAGTACGGCTCTTTTCCTTTGGAAGTGAAGGTGCGCCACCACCTCCATCGATGTTGATGTTCTTCTTGCCGCCCTGCTTGCCATCATGCAGTTGTTTCTGCTGGTCAATCTTCTCGTTCTTACCACGCTTGTAGCCTCGCTCTTCTGCATCGGCCACGGCCTTGTCGAAGTCCTTAATTTGGAAGAGGCGCAAGAAGTCTTCTTTCTTCAGATCATAACGAGCTGCACGCCATACGAAACCATCATCATCGTGATCCTTGCCATCATCGCTGCGCTTGTAAAGCCACTCAATCAAATCTGTTACAGACTCCGGCTTAATTTTAGCCTCCACAATGGCTGCATCAAGTTCATCATCTGACTGCTTCATGTTGGCTGCAAGAAGATCCTTTTCTTTGGAAAGTTTCTCGCTAGCTACAAGTTTCTCTTTCTCGCTGGCCTTCAAGCGTGCCTTGGCCTTCTCATCACCATTAATGGCATCCACGAAGTCCTGACCCATCTCATCAATCATAAAATCGATAAAATTGAAGTCGCTACCATCGGCATTTTTATTGGTCACAAGACCTGTCACCAGACTTGGAGCATGAGGGTTGTCCTGCAACATTTTGTTGAAGTCATCCATTTTCTGCTTATTCTGGTCATACTGGTCGTAATCGGTCGAAAGTTGACCATAAACAGCCTCATCATCATCCATATTCAAGTCCGGATAACGCTGAGCAAGACGCTCTCTGAAAGAATCTCGCTTTGACTTAACATTCTGATTATCAATAGTTTCTTTTGCCATAAATATTCATTTTTAATATTTGTGTGCTAAATTAAGAAAAATTTCGCATTACTTTGTGATAAGTTCTGCATCTTGATGAATTAATTTTGTTGGCATGAAACATCTAAATTCCATATCCGAAATTTACCTTAAAAGAGACCAAGAAATGTATCTGCTCTTTCGTAAGGCCAAGAGGATGGTAGAATATCCTACCACCATGGCTAAGATATGCGATTACATCGCCAAGATGCCTGCCTCTTGCTATTATCTTGCCGATAGCACAGCCTATCGGTATGTATGTAAACGCATCAAGGGGGAAAAGCCTAAATTCGGCAAATACCAAGCCATGAAAGCTAAACTCTTTGAAGATTTCTATCAGGATTTCTTGCGTCTCCGGCAGATGGATCAATATAAGGAATACAATACCAAAAATCTTGTGTATGTATGCCTGGATCTTCCTGCGCCCAATTTGGGTATGGCTCCACGCTACATACAGATGAAAATAAACAATTATTTCCGCAATAAGAAAACATCATTCATAACTCGATAAATCAATTCCATTATGCGTACATTATATATTACACTTCTCATCATCCTCCTAATGGCTTTCATCATTCCGCTTCATGCCTCGCTGGCTGTGTCTCCATCATCGCCTTTATACACCCATTTCGCCTATATGTTCGGTCATGCCAACTTTATACACTGGGGTATCAACGGCTGGTGCATATTGATGGTTCATCATCAGTTCCGCTTCCATCGCCTACTGGCTGCATGGCTCTGCTCCGTGTTGATTTCGTTCATATACTATCCGGCATTACCTGTATTAGGTGCATCCGTATTGATTTCTTTCTTCATGGGATTCTCAGCGCAATGGTATTATCGGTATCACCGCATCTACTTCTGGCAGATGATGCTCGGTATGGCTATAGGTTTCCTTCTCCCTTACATAGCTGGTATCTTCCACATAGTTCTATTCTGTTTAGGTTTCATCTATGCCAAGGCAGAGAGATTTATCCGACATGCCAACACACTTAACATTTAACACTTAACATTATTATATATAACGAATGCCAGTAGCAAAATCCTCCTTAAAGGTTCGACCTCAGCAGCAAATTTCTGATAAGAAACTCAAAGAGATTCTTGAAGAAGATAAGAGAAGACTCCAAAGTCTCCTCGCTAGTTATCGTCCCATTACAGGAGAGAATGCCCCTGGACTTCGATTCGAATGCGTCATCACTGATTTTCTGAATGGAAAGAAGCTCTGGCTACCGGTAGAAATGTTGAAGGAAAAGAAGTTCTGTGCCATCATCAAGTGTGGTTCTATAGAGGCCTTTTGCGATAAGTACATGCCAGACTTCGACCAAGAGAAGGCTCGCGATGCTGTCTTCCGTTACCTCATACGCCTGCGCTGTAAGCACGATTTCTATTTCTTCGCCTATGCCTATGCCCGAATCAAGAATAAGGATGGAGGTGAGGATATACCTTTACTCCTCAACCATGGACAGATTGGTCTCATAAAGGAATTTGAAAGACAACGCCTTCATGGAGATTTAGGCTCTATCCTGCTCCTTCTCCTTAAATGCCGCCAGTGGGGTGGATCTACTGCTACAGATGTATATATGGGATGGATTCAGATATTCTGGATGACAAACTGGAATAGTAACATCATTGGTCACCAGTCATCATCTGCCACCCAGGTGTTTGATATGTACGAGAAATTGATGAATGCCATTCCTACATGGCTGTTCTATGATATTGGAATACCTTTTAAAGAGGATCCTCGCAAACTCAAAACATCAAGCACACAGAATAACATCAAGTATCTCATACCACGTGATTGCAAGATACAGACTGGTTCCGCTCGTAATCCAGAATCATGCCGTTCTGCCGATGCTGCCATGGCACATATCACAGAGGAAGCCTTCTTCCCTAACACCACAGAGTGGACACCTCAGAAGGTAATCAATGCCGCTGTTTCTTCTATCCGCGTCACCGTGCCATTAACATTCATCGTCCGGGAGTCAACGCCAAACGGACGAGAAAACGAGTTCCATGATGAATGGGTTCGTGCCAACTCTTTCGATAAGGATGGAAAACGCCTCTCTATCTATACTCCATACTTCGTGCCATGGTTCGATATTGAGAAGTATATCCTTCCTTTCAAGACAGAGCAAGAGAAAATTGACTTTGTTATCTGGTTATACAAGAATCGTGAAGATGAGCAATATCATGGTTCTTACTTCTGGTGGCTTTGGGAAATCAAGGGTGCTACGCTCGAAGGAATCCATTGGTATGTGAACGAGTGCAAGAAGTATAATGATTTAGACGGTATGCGCCAGGAATACCCATCTGATGATGTAGAAGCCTTCCTCTTCTCCGGTACTACTGTCTTCGATCCATACAAGTTGAAGGAAATGGAAGAGGACTGCAAGGGTATCGAGCCTATCATGGTGGGTGACATTGAGGGAGATTCCTACGATGCAGCCGACCCTGCTTGCATGAACAACATCCGTTTCGTAGAGCGTGCTGGTGGACCTCTCAAAGTTTGGGCTGGACCCGATAACTCCGAGATTGTCAAGCACCGTTACGTTGTAGCCTGCGATATTGGTGGTTCACATAAAACCTCCGACTTCTCCGACATCGTGGTGCTCGACCGCTACGATGAAATCTATTGTGGTGTTCCCGAGATTGTAGCCGAATGGCATGGTCACTGCGATGCCGATCAGCTAGCTATGCGCTGCGCCCAGATTGCCCATTTCTATAATGATGCTTATCTGGTCATCGAGAACAATACTGCCTACTCGCGCATGAACAATACCGAGGGCAATCAGTCAGAGCTGTTCTTCCCTATCCTCCTCCCACTCTACGACAACCTGTATAGTGCCTCCCAGTCCAAACTGAAGAAGGTGAAGAATATCGAAATGAAATGGGGATTCAATACCAACAAGGCAACCAAGGTGGCAGTAGTGAAGACGATGGCTCGCATCATCCGTGATGGCGGCTATATGGAGCGAGAACTTGCAGCAATAGATGAATGTACCTACTTCCTCTATTACAAGCAGAACGACTGCTATGGAGCAGTAGCCGGTAAGCATGATGACCGTGTCATGGCCAGAGCCATAGCCCTCTACGTAGAGAAGGATATGCCAGCACCGGAAATCGTTCCATTCCGTTCTAAGGCAGAGATAGAACGTGAACGTCTCCGCAACCGCCCACCAGTAGTAGCTGATTTGGCCGGAATAGGTGGGGGCAGCTAGCCTCTATCTAGCCAGCAGCATGATACGCCCCTGTATAGTCACCGTTCCAGGCGATTCTATCGCCTGTCCATATAAGTTAATAATTAAAAGTAAAAAGAAAAATGAAACAAAGTTATTCAAACCAGCTGCGTAAGATGCTCTTAGCCATCTACCAGCCTATTGTCACTCGTATCGAACTGTTCCGTGCCACTCGCATGTGGCAAAAAGGAGTCAAGGCAACCCTTGCCAAGTATAAAGAATGTGGTGCGCCTCGCTTCTACATGCTCTACGACCAGTCGCATAAAGATTTTGCGATCATGACCTACGATCCTAACAGAAAGGATATGCTTGCATATCGAAGATTAGTCCAGATGGGCAAGTGGAAGGCATCACGCTACTTCAAGAACGTAGAAGACATCAAGGCTGCCTCCTACTACTACACCCCTTCCAAGTGGGGAGCCATCGGCTGCGATGCCGACAACAAGGTTAGAGCAAAGAAGTTGAAACAATGGCAAGAATACTACATGTACCGAGTTTCTACCCCAATGTTTAAGTTACGCATATACAAGAAGAAACATGGTATTGACTAATCGAGTAGGAGGAAAACGAAGTAGTTTTTCTCCTACTTTCGTCTTCCGACCT
>JAJWJX010000085.1:0-9433 GCA_021623045.1 Segatella copri
GCAAAGGTAAGAACTTTTACGATAAAGGGCAAGGTATAAATGCGGAGACGCTTACCTTTAAAATGTCGAAAATGGCGGCTGTTGTGAGATATTCGCCCTCTTTCAGGTCGTTTGTAGGCTCGAAAACCTCCAAAAAACATTGCTTGATTGGCGAAATCTGCTCAAACTGCTTGTTGCTCTGCATGATGATAGCGGTTTCCTTGGCATCGAAATAGGATTTTTCACCATACTCCAGAGCTTGCATCGCCTGCGCATAAAGCTGCTCATAGTTCAGTCTGCCACTCACATCTATCGGTCCCGTCAGCTCTACACCCAGGAATCGGCGGTTGCCGGATGGGTCGGCGAGGATGTCGGTCATGTTGCTCGTGGCGATGAAGGAGGCGAGACGGGGGAACTCCTCGACATGACTGCCGTATGGAGGCTTGATTTTCACCGTAGGCAACTGCAGCAGATTCTTCAGAAACCCCTGCTGAACCTGTGGCGAAATCTGGTTGAACTCATCGAGATTGATAAGCAGAAATTGTGACATTGCCTGCAGAACCTGACGCTTTTCTGAGAGAATCATGTTGTCGGTGAAGCCCCACGATAATTCGGTAGGAATGAGACGGCGGCAGAAGGTGCTCTTGTTGTAACCCTGCTTGGAAATGAGCAGCGGCATGGTGCTGTTTCCATATTGACGGCGATACATGCCGCGCCACTGGTCAACCATTCCCAGAAACCAGGTGTAAAACCAGTCTTCCCAATGAGGATTGTTGGTGGGTACGGTTCGTGCCAAGGCACGGATGCGGTCCTTGCCGTCCCATTTTCCCAGACAGTCATAGAGATAGGACTCTATTGGACTGTAGTTTCTGATGCGGTCGGATTCTAGAAAATTCCTTACATCCTTGATGCTTACGTGGATGTCCGCTATCTGAACATCCAGCGTCATGCTTTTCTGCACACGGGCATCCACCGGTCTGAAATCGCCAACCCACGAATTGTTCGGGCGGTATTCGGTATATTTCATCACGGTGTTGTAGCGGAACTGGTACCGGCTCTCCAGGTATCTGATCATCTGCAAAATTTCGGCACGGCCTTTTCTGCCTAAGGCTGATTTCTCCGTCTTCCTGTCTTTGGAATGGGTATCGTAAGCGGTGCCCACTATCTGGCGGAGTTTCTCTTCTGTTACATGTCCCCAGTTGTTGCGGCGGATATGGATGAAAGCTTCTTCTTCGCTGAGGCCCATGTTGCAGAGCTTGATGGCGATGGCTGAGAAACCGGCAAGGTACCGGTCTTCATCGTTCTGCCATGAGATGTTGGCTTTTTTCATCTCTTCCTTCGTCTCTTCTGCTGCCTTGCGGTAGAGGAATTCATAGTCATCGTATGTCTTCAGATCGTCTACATTCTTAGGGGCTGAGGCTACCTTCTTCCTGTTTTGGGAGATGCGCATCGCCACTGCCTTGCTGTTATAATAAGGTGAAGCATCCAGCGTGAGCATGAAGTTGGATGCCAATGATGGCTTTTCGGGTTTGATGGCTGCCTGTACCTGCGACTGGTAGAGCGTCTTTACCTGTTCGTAGGCAGACTGGTAGAGTAAGTCGGCGTCGGCTTCTTTTGTCGGGATTTTTCCTTCTTCGTTGCAGATGCTTACGAGCACGATGAGGCTTCTGCCATCGGCTCCTTCGAAGGCAGCGAAGGTCATCGGCAGCAGACTGACCGTCTTCTTGACGGCATCTTTTTCCTGGTCCGACATGAGGTTGATGAAGTGGAGCATCACCAGTCCGTTTGATTTCTGGAAGACGAGATTGCTGCTTTCATCCTTGTTGAATTCTGCGGCTGGATAAACGTGCTGCCATTCCTTGATGCCTTTGTAGTACTGGTAGTCGGCCTCCATGAGTGGCACACTCATTCTGAAATTGGTGACACTCAGCTTGGCATCATCTTTAGCGATGCGCTCCAGAAACCGTTCTATGGTTTTCGAACTGACCATCAACTTGTTCTGCTTGTTGATTCTTGTAATAGTAAACTTCATATTTCTGCTAATTTGTTGATAGGGTGATACTTAGGGTTGCCGATGGTTTTGCCCAGCTTTGCCCAATGCGTTGGGCAAATGTGCCCGTCGTCTCGGTCATCCGTGCTCATCGTGTTGGTCATCCGTACCCGTGTACATGGGTACGGATACTCATGTACACGGGTACGGATACTCATGTACACGGGTACGAGTGACCATGTACGTGGGTTAAAATCTTTATCGGCGTGCGGCTGTTAATAGTTGACCTCTTCTGCATAGCGGTCGAACCTCATGTTGGTGTATCCATGTTGCTGGCACCATTTCAGCACGTACTGCTGCTGTTCAGGCACGAGTCCTGTCTGTCCTAATTTATAGCGATAGTATGAAGTCTTGCTTCCGAAGTAGGAAGTCATGTGTACTCTGAAACTGGCTTCGTCTTTACGCTTCAGTTCTTCAAGAATATTCATAAAGCCGTATGCCATTTTCATCATCTGCAGCTGCAGGAAATGTTCGCACTTGTTGTCGTGGTAGGCATCGGGATAGATGGCGTAGCCTTTGGTCTGTTCCGGTTTTTTGTAGGTTACGGACAGATAGTGTGCACATTCCTGAGCCAGTGGACATTGCTGGTTGAAGCAATAGTCCCATGAGTTGTAAGCACTTTCTTTGTTGAAGTAGAGTCTGACTAAATCTGCTTGTGTCATTGGTTTTTGGGTTAAATGTGTATAAAGTGGTTTCACAGGAGTCGTAAGCTTCTAGGTGGAATCGGCAGGAATTTTTCCTGTTGGTTGCAAAAATACAAAAAAATGTTCGAAACCGCAAGCCTTTTTCTCCACTTTTTTAATGTTTTTCTGCGAAAACAATAAGTATTTCTCTGCTTTTTCGCTAAGAATCCCCCGTTTTTCGCCCGAGTGTGGCAATAGGTGGCAATAGGTGGCAATAGGAAATGCCCTTATTGCCACGCTTAAATAGCTAAAAAACAATTGGTTAACTTGGAGTGTGGCAATAGTGGCAATAGTTTTAGAAAACGTTTCCTGTAATATAATGAAGAAAGATGCACTTTCCCTTTATCCCTTATACTTATTTTCATTCGGAAAAGACAAAAAAGTATAAATAGTGAATCATATAAATGGTCAAGTGAAATATTATCATTATCTTTGTAGCTAAAATAATAGGAAACAAAACTATGACGCCAGAAGAAAAAGCAAGAGTCAAAATAGACCAATGGTTTGCTGATGCAGGATGGAAGGTTGTCAATCGAGATGAATACGAGCCTACCATCTCAGCCGTGGCTATTCGTGAGGGATTGCTCAAAGGCAATCTTGAAGCAGATTATTTCCTGTTTATCAATGGGAAAGCTGTCGGTGTGCTCGAAGCTAAACGAGAAGAAATTAATATTTCTTCCAATATTGTGAGTGAACAGGCTATCACATATGCAAAGAGTGTACCTGACTGTTATCAAGCCTGGCAAAAACCTTTGCCTTTCCTTTTTAAATCAAATGGCAAGGAAATAGAGTTTTTTGATTATAGACATCGTGAAACTTCAGAATGGGAAACTATCAGCCGCATTCTTACTCCTAAGGAAATAGTAAAGATGTTAGGTATAGACGACCCTTTTGCCGGACTTCCTACATTGAATAAGAAAGGTCTGCGAGAATGTCAATATGAGGCAGTCACGGAATTGGAGAAGAGCTTCCGTATAGGGCAAAATCGTGCATTGATGGTTCTAGCTACTGGTGCCGGCAAAACATATACGGCATGTCTCACGGCCTATCGCATGCTTAGCTATACTCCTATGCGTCGTGTTCTGTTTCTTGTTGACCGCAATAACCTCGGAAAACAGGCAGAAACAGAGTTTGGCACATTCCGCCTTACGGAAACTGGTGATGCCTTCAATACTATCTATGCAGTCAACAGGTTGAAGTCGGCTGAAGTACCAACAGACAGCAATGTGGTTATCTGTACCATACAAAGATTATTCTCACTCTTAAAAGGAGAAGAGATTACGGATACAGATGATGACGATGAAGATACATCTGATGGTGAAGTAGCATTACCAGACAACCCAAACTTACCACACGATTTCTTTGACCTTATTGTTATAGATGAGTGTCATCGTTCTATTTATGGCAACTGGCGCAAGGTGCTGGAATACTTTGATACTGCTCGTCTTATAGGTCTTACTGCGACACCAATTCCTGAAACGATGGCATTCTTCAACAACAACCGTGTTGTAAACTATACACTTGAGCAGTCAATCATAGATGGTGTCAACGTCGATAGCCGTATCTACCGAATCAGAACAAAGGTAACTGAAGAAGGTGGAGCTATCATGCAAGGTCAGAAAACCAAAGTTGAGACTCGATACACTGGTGAAGTTAAAACCGTAAGTACAAAGGAAACGAAGACTTATACGAAAGAAGAGTTAAATCGAAGCATCATCAACCCTGCCCAGATAAAACTTATTCTTTCCACTTATCGTGATGCTGTCTATACAGAAATGTTCAATGACCCTCAAAGAGAGCCTAACATGGACTATCTGCCAAAGACCCTCATCTTTGCGCTCAACGAGAACCATGCAACAAATATCGTTCAAATTGCTAAAGAAGTTTTTGGACGCACGGATGACCGCTTTGTTCAGAAGATAACCTATTCGGCAGGAGATAGCAATGAACTGATACGCCAGTTTCGTAACGACAAGGACTTTCGCATTGCCGTAACCTGTACCCTTGTCGCAACCGGAACAGATGTAAAGCCTCTGGAAGTCGTGATGTTTATGCGTGATGTGGCTTCAGCTCCCCTCTATACACAGATGAAAGGTCGTGGAGTCCGGACAATAGGTGACGAACAGCTGCGCAACGTGACACCTAATGCTATCAGCAAAGACTGTTTCTTCCTAGTTGATGCCGTAGGAGTAACCGAACATGAGCATATCATACCAGGTCAGTATGAAGGTCCTGAGACAGAGACCATCACCTTAAAAGAACTATTGGAACGTATCGCTCATGGAAATCTGCCAGACAATTACCTCAAGCGACTTGCTGCCACATTATCCAGACTTTACAATAAGGCAGATAATGTACAGCGACAGGAATTTGTCCGCATCGCTCATGATGACATGCAGGAAATTGCTCAACGCATCTATAATGCTCTCGATCCTGAGCACCAGCCACAATTGCCACCATACGTAGATATCAATGAACCTAACAATGAACGTAAGGGTTTGGTATCTCCGATAGCTAATCATGCCAATGTCCGTAAGTACATACTGATTCTTGCAGCTGGTTTTGTCAACACGCTGATGCCAGGAGAAGATACGCTCATATCCAAAGGTTTCTCTATAGAAGAGGCTCAAAGTACCACAGATGCATTTGAGCAATATTGCTGCGACCACTGTGATGACATAGAAGCTTTACGTATTCTATATAATAACGAGGGCGAACCTATCACTTATTCCATGTTGAAGGACTTGGAAAACAAGTTGAAGATGGAGAACAACCGCTTTGCACAAAAGCTCTTATGGAATTCATACGCCATCGTATATGGTGATAAAGTACGCCGCACGGTCAAAAAGGAAGAATCGGAGGCTCTTACCAACATCATCCAACTGGTACGCTTCGCTTACCATCAGACCGAAAAACTGGAAAGTGCCTATCCTACGGCTCGAAGTATGTTTAATCTTTGGTATGGTCGAAAACAGATGGATATAACAGCGAAGCAGAAAGATTTGATAGGCAAGATAGTGGAATACATCGCAGCCAATGGAGCCTGCAACGTGCGAGAGATAAGGAAGAACGATGTCACCCATGCAGCCCAATTGATTGCAGCTTTCGGAAACATGCAGAAAGCTGACGAGGCTTTGGATTCCGTATATAAATTTATAGTATTAAGAACAACTGCATAGTATATAGATATGGCTAAAAATATAACAACAGAGCAAACGCTCACAAAAAAGGTATGGAATCTTGCTACGACATTAGCAGGAGTCGGAGTAGGATTTACAGATTACATCACACAACTCACCTATCTTCTTTTCTTAAAGATGGATGACGAGAATATGGAACTCTTTGGAGAGGATTCATCCATACCTGTTGGGTATAGATGGAAAGACTTGACAGGCTTGGATGGCTATGATCTCGTAAAGCAATATGAGAGTACACTCAAACTATTAAGTCAACAAGATGACCTCATCGGCACCATCTATACCAAAGCACAAAACAAGATTGACAAACCTGTCTATCTTAAGAAGGTAATCACTATGATAGATGAAGAGCAATGGCTCATCATGGATGGTGATGTAAAAGGTGCTATATATGAAAGCATCTTGGAGAAAAATGGTCAAGATAAAAAAAGTGGTGCTGGTCAGTACTTTACCCCACGTCCACTGATTAAAGCTATGGTTGACTGCTTGCAACCCCAAATTGGTGAGACTGTATGCGACCCCGCCTGTGGTACTGGTGGCTTCTTGCTTGCTGCCTACGATTACATGAAGGAACAAAGCCAGAATCGTGATAAATTGGACTTTTTGAACAACAAAGCGTTACATGGAAATGACATCACCCCACTTGTGGTTACACTTGCCTCCATGAACCTTTATCTTCATGGTATAGGCACAGACCACAGCCCTATCGTATGCGAGGACTCTTTGGAGAAAGAACCTTCCACCTTAGTGGATGTCATCCTTGCCAATCCTCCGTTTGGAACGCGTCCTGCCGGTTCTGTTGAAATCAATCGTCCAGACTTCTATGTTGAAACCAAGAACAACCAGCTCAACTTCCTTCAGCATATGATGCTGATGCTCAAAACTGGCGGACGTGCAGCAGTAGTCCTGCCAGACAATGTACTTTTTGAAGGCAACGCAGGAGAGACCATTCGCAAGAAACTCTTGTCGGATTTCAATCTCCATACCATTCTCCGTTTACCTACAGGCATTTTCTATGCACATGGAGTAAAGGCAAACGTACTGTTCTTTACCAAAGGACAGCCAACAGAGAACATTTGGTTCTACGACTATCGCACTGGTGTAAAACACACCTTGGCTACGAACAAGTTAGAGCGTCACCACCTCGATGACTTTGTAACCTGCTATCATGCTGAGGACATCAATGCCCGCAAAGAGACATATGATGCAGACAAGAACCCATCTGGCAGATGGCGCAAGTATAGCATTGATGAAATCATGGCTCGTGACAAGACAAGTCTTGATATCACTTGGATAAAACAGGGTAATGATACAGAAGATTTACCATTGAGCCAATTGATGTCAAACATCAAGGAACAGAGCATGAATATCAGCAAGGCCGTAAGCGAGTTGGAGAAATTATTGAGTGGAATAAAGGAGGTATAAAATGGACAAAAGTTTGATAAACACTAACATCGAACAGCAGTTTACTGAAGTCGTAAATCTGATAGTTCAGCATCGAAGTAAAGCGTCTATGGCTGTCAATAAGGAGATGCTGCTCACAGCGTGGCATGTAGGTGCCTATGTTTCCAAGAAGCTAAAAAGTGAGGAATGGGGAAGCAAGGTTATTTCCCAACTATCTGAATATAACCGTTCTCAACATCCTGAGATAAAAGGATATAGTAGAAGAAACATATATAATATGGTGATGTTCTATGATGAATATTCTACGGAAACTTTCACTACGATAGTAAATAAGTATCTTGATGCTGAATTTGTGCAGCCAATGGCTGCACAAATTGAAGTAAAACAATTAGTATCGAAAAGTAAGGCAATACAATCAAAAAATGGTGCTGCTGCATTTGTGCAGCCACTGGCTGCACAAATGCCTAAAATTTTGGAGTTGACAACGTTCACTAACCATATAGAAATACTATGTCGTTGTAAACGTTATGAACAGCGGTTATTCTATATTCTTTATGCACATAAAGAAAAACTAGGAAAAAGAGAGATGCAGCGCTGTGTTGACAATGATACTTTTTCCAATCTTCTCGGAAATAAAAGTAATATGTCGAAGGGATTATTAAAGCAATATCCTGATGCTCCTATTATGTTTAAAGACACTGTGTTTTTAGATTTTCTTGGGTTGCCAAAGAAATACAATGAAAGCAAATTGAAGAATGGATTAATAGAGCATATGAAGCAATTTATTCTCGAATTAGGTAAAGATTTCATCTTTATGGACCAAGAGTATCCGCTCACCGTTGGTGCATCTACCTATAAGGCAGACTTGCTGTTTTTTCATCGCGGTCTCCAGGCACTTGTAGCGGTGGAATTGAAGAAAACCAAATTCCATCCTCGAGATCTTGGTCAATTAGAGTTTTACCTTGAAGCTCTTGACCGTGATGTTAAACGTTCCAACGAGAACCCTTCTATAGGCATCATTTTATGTCCTGATGTGGACAAGGTTGTTGTTGAATATGCTATGAGTCGCAGCATGAGTCCTACGATGGTGGCGGAATATAAGCGTATCTTAATTCCGCAAGAAAAAATGCAACAACAATTAAGGGAATTCTGTCAGTTCTTCTCAAAAGAAGATAAATCTTAAAATTAATAGACGAATTAATAATGGACACAAAAGCATTAAGACAAAAGATACTCGACCTTGCTATTCACGGCAAGCTCGTTCCACAAGATCCCAACGATGAGCCTGCATCGGTGCTGCTCGAACGTATCCGTGCTGAAAAGGAAAGACTCATCAAAGAGGGAAAGATTAAGAAGGGAAAGAAGTCTGCAAAGACTTCTGATAAGCCGCATTATCCCTTTGAACTGCCGAAGGGATGGGTGTGGTGCTACATTACAGATGTCACAAACAAAATCACTGATGGTACACACAATTCTCCAATTAACACACCTAAAGGAGATTTCAAATACATAACAGCTAAAAATATTAAAGCACATGGAATTGAGCTTAACAATATATCTTATGTTAGTAAAAATATTCATAATGAAATTTATGCACGATGCAATCCAGAAAAGGGGGATATTTTGTATATAAAAGATGGTGCAACAACAGGTGTCGTTACACTCAATAATCTTGACGAGCAGTTCAGTTTATTGTCAAGTGTTGCACTAATAAAACCCAATAAATACATATCCAACAAGTATCTTTTATATTACCTTCAAAGCCCTTTATGTTATGATTCTGTTAGAGGTTCTATGAAAGGGGTTGGTATTACTCGTATAACATTGAAGCAAATAGAAAAATGGGAATTGCCGTTACCGCCACTTAGTGAACAAGAACGAATTGTTTGCCAAATAGAAAATTGGCTTTCGTTGATTGATACTATCGAGAAGGGGAAAGAAAATATCAGTATAGCTTTAAAGCAAGCCAAATCCAAAATCCTCGACCTCGCCATTCACGGCAAACTTGTACCGCAAGACCAGAATGACGAGCCTGCCAGCGAACTGCTCAAACGCATCAATCCAAAGGCAGAAATCACTTGTGATACCCCCCAATATGGCAAGCTGCCGAAGGGATGGTG
>JAJWJX010000086.1:0-9063 GCA_021623045.1 Segatella copri
GCCATTATACCCAGGGCGATGCCCTGGGCTAGGAGCTTCTGCCCTTTCAGGGCGTGCTGCTTCAAGGTGCTCTGCCCTTTCAGGGCGTGTGGGGCTTACTTGCGAAAGTTCTGTTCTCTTATACTGCTTATTTCTTGATTTCTCTCAATTATCTTTTAAATATCCTTTAAATAATGCTATTTTATGAGGGGAAATGTTGCGTAATCAAAATAATCTTCGTACCTTTGCACCATCATAAATTATAATTTATAAGTTCAATGGCTGAAACAAAGAAAATCAAGACAGCGTTGGTGTCTGTCTTCCACAAGGATGGCTTGGACGAATTGCTCGCCAAGTTGAATGAAGAGGGTGTAAAGTTCCTGAGTACTGGTGGTACCCAGAAGTTTATCGAATCTTTGGGTTATGAATGCGAGAAAGTTGAGGATGTTACTACCTATCCATCTATCTTGGGTGGTCGTGTAAAGACTCTTCATCCTAAAATATTTGGAGGTATCTTGGCTCGCCGTGACAACGAGGGTGACCAGGAGCAGATGAAGAAATACGAAATCCCTTCTATCGATCTCGTCATCGTAGACTTGTATCCTTTTGAGCAGACTGTAGCTAGCGGTGCTAGCGATGCTGATATCATCGAGAAAATCGATATTGGCGGTATCTCTTTGATTCGTGCAGGTGCCAAAAACTTCAAGGACGTGGTGATCGTTCCTAGCAAGGCTGAATACAGCGTATTGCTCGATATCCTGAAGAAGAAGGGTGCTGAGACTGATATCGAAGACCGCAAGATGTTTGCAGAGCGTGCATTCGGTGTAAGCTCTCACTATGATACTGCAATCCATGCATGGTTTGCTAAGTAAACTCTCGGGAAAATAAAGTAGTTAAGGAGTTAAGAAGTGGAAGAAGTCAGGACAAGTGTCTGTGGGGATTCCGTCCCCGGTATATGACAGACTGTTGCCGTGGCTTCTATGCTCCTTTAACTCCTTAACTCCTTAAATAAAAAAGAAAATTTTAAGCTTAAAATAATATAGATTTTAGAAACAAAATGGGATTTTTTTCATTTATTCAGGAAATCGCAATGGACTTGGGTACAGCCAATACCATCATTATCAGTGATGATAAGATTGTAGTGGATGAACCTTCTGTTGTAGCCCTCGACCGCCGTACCGACAAGATGATTGCTGTGGGCGAGAAGGCTAAGATGATGTACGAGAAGACTCATGATAATATCCGTACTATCAGACCATTGCGTGATGGCGTGATTGCCGACTTTACTGCCTGTGAGCAGATGATGCGTGGATTGATTAAGATGGTTCATACAGGTAGCCGTCTCTTCTCTCCTTCACTCCGTATGGTTATCGGTGTGCCTTCTGGTTCTACCGAGGTTGAGCTTCGTGCTGTGCGCGACTCTGCCGAGCATGCCGACGGACGTGATGTATATTTGATTTTTGAGCCAATGGCAGCCGCTATCGGTATCGGTATCGATGTTGAGGCTCCAGAGGGTAATATGATTGTTGATATAGGTGGTGGTTCTACCGAAATCGCTGTCATCTCATTGGGTGGTATCGTATCGAACAACTCAATCCGTACAGCCGGTGACGACCTTACTGCCGATATCCAGGAATATATGAGCCGTCAGCACAACGTGAAGGTTTCTGAGCGTATGGCTGAGCGTATCAAGATTCATGTAGGTTCAGCTCTGACCGATCTGGGTGATGAGGCTCCAGAGGACTTCATCGTACATGGTCCTAACCGTATTACAGCGTTGCCTATGGAGGTGCCTGTATGCTACCAGGAGATTGCACACTGTCTGGATAAGACTGTGGCTAAGATTGAGAACGCTGTACTCTCAGCATTGGAGAATACACCTCCTGAGCTCTATGCCGATATCGTGAAGAATGGTATCTGGCTCTCTGGTGGTGGTGCTTTGCTCCGCGGTCTCGACAAGCGTTTGCAGGATAAGATCAATATCCCATTCCACATCGCAGAAGATCCATTGCACAGTGTTGCAAAGGGTGCTGGTATTGCGTTGAAGAATGTAGACCGATTCTCATTCTTGATGAGATAATCAGAACTTATTCTAATATTAAGAATAAAGTATGCGCAACCTTTTAGAGTTTTTAGCGAAATACAACCATTGGTTTGTCTTCCTGATTCTTGAGGTGGTGAGTATGGTGCTGTTGTTTCAGTATAACAGCTATCAGGGCAGTGCCTGGTTCTCCTCGGCTAATGCCGTAACGGGTAAGTTGTATGAATGGGACGCGAATGTAGAAACATTCTTCTCGCTTACCAAGGTGAACCAGGAACTGACACAGCGCAATGCGTATCTCGAACAGGAGGTGCAGAAACTTTCCGACAGTCTCGTGAGCGTGACCAAGGATAGCAGCATCTACCATCGTGATCAGTTTGCATTGCTGAGAAACTATCGTCTGATTCCGGCTAAGGTGGTGGCGAATAGTATCGATAAACCCGGCAACCTGATGACAATTGACAAGGGTAGTGCGGATGGCATCCACAAGGATATGGGTGTCATCAGCGGTACTGGTGTGGTGGGTATCGTGTATCTGGTAGCAGAACATTACGCTATCGTGATTCCGGTATTGAACACGAAGTCGAACATCAGTTGTATGATTCAGAATAGAGGCTATTTTGGCTATCTGCGCTGGAAGGGTGGTGTGTCAGACCTTGCCTATCTGGAAGAGGTGCCACGTCATGCTCACTTCAAATTGGGTGACTATGTGGTAACGAGTGGCTATTCTGCTGTATTCCCTCCTGGAGTGAGAGTGGGCAGAATATTGCACGTGTTCAACTCTGCCGATGGTCTGTCGTATCGCGTACAACTTCGCCTCTCTACCGATTTTGCCCGTCTGCGTGATGTGTGTGTAATTGATGATAGCGCCATGAAAGAGCGTTTGGAGATTATGCGTGCAGCAGAGGATAGCATCGGATCAAATGGAGACAATAATCAATAATGACGTATAGTAAGAGGATATAAAAAGCAATGAGTATAGATTTAGTGAAAAGACTAGCTACCTTTGTGGTGCTCGTGCTGGTGCAGGGATTGGTGTTTAATCATATTCATCTATTCAATTGTGCCACCCCCTTGCTGTATATCATTATGGTACTGCATTTCCGCCGCAACCATCCTAAATGGGCGGTGTTATTGTGGTGCTTTATGATGGGGCTTTGTGTGGACGTATTTGCCAATACGCCAGGTGTTGCAGCAGCTTCGATGACAGCTGTGGGACTGCTACAACCTTATTTGTTTGAACTTTTCGTACCGCGTGACAGTGCCGACGATCTGGAACCGTCCATGCGTTCTATCGGCGTAGGTGCATATTGCTGGTACGTATTTATTATCATTCTCGTTTATAATCTATTGTTCTTTACACTCGAAACATTCAATTTCTTTAATTGGGTTCACTGGTTGGAATGTATAGGTGGAAGTGCTGTTGTCACTTATGTATTGGTGATGGCGACAGAAAGTTTCAGGAAGTAAGATTCCGGATAAGTGATGAGAGAGAAAAGAACACGATTTTTAGTTTGCTATATATAATAAGGTATGTTGGATTACAATCTTGAAAAACGTAGATTCGTTATCGGTGGAGTGGCCATAGCTATTGTGGTCATTTACATGATTCGTCTGTTTACGCTTCAGATTATGAGCGACGACTACAAGAAGAATGCCGACAGTAATGCCTTCTTGAAGCATATTGAGTTTCCCGCCCGTGGTGCCATTTACGACCGTAATGGTAAGCTGCTGGTGTATAATCAGCCGTCTTACGACCTGATGGTGGTGATGAACGAGGAGAGCGGCAGGCTTGATACAATGGATTTCTGTAATTCGCTGGGTATCACGAAAGAGTTTTTTATCAAGCGAATGAACGATATCAAGGACCGCTCTAAAAACCCGGGCTATTCGCGCTATACCCAACAGCTTTTTATGGGACAGCTGAGCGATAGGGATTTCAGTGTGTTCCAGGAGAAGATGTTCCGATTCCCCGGTTTCTATGTCCAGAAACGTACCGTCAGAGAATATACCTATCCTTATGCAGCCCATGTGCTGGGTGATGTGGGTGAGGTTTCGCAAAGCGATATTGAAGATGATGACTACTATCAGGCTGGTGACTATATCGGAAAACTGGGTATCGAGAAGTTTTATGAGAAGCAGCTGCGTGGTGAGAAGGGTGTGAAGATTATGCTGAGAGATGCCCACGGAAGAATACAGGGTAGCTATCAGAATGGTAAACTCGACCGGAAACCTGTGGCTGGAAAGGACTTGACGCTGGGATTGGATGTCAAGTTGCAAGCCTTGGGCGAACGTCTGCTCCAGGGTAAAATCGGCAGTATCGTTGCCATCGATCCTAGAACGGGAGATGTGCTGGCTATGGTTTCTTCTCCTTCTTACGATCCGAGACGTCTGGTAGGCAGAAACCGCGGCAAGATGCACAAGTGGCTCTCGCAGAATCCTTGGAAACCGCTCCTCAACCGTAGTATCCAGGGTCAGTATCCTCCGGGCTCTACCTTTAAGACTACCCAGGCGCTGACCTATCTTACCGAAGGCATCATCACACCGGGAACTGCATTCCCATGTAATCACGGTTTCTCTTATAAGGGTCTGCATGTAGGCTGTCATGGTCACCCGTCGCCTATTGCGCTGGTTGATGCCATCAGTACCTCCTGTAACGGTTACTTCTGTTGGGGTCTTTACTATATGATAGGTAACCGCAAGAAGTATGGCAGCGTACAGAATGCGAT
This sequence comes from Segatella copri, assembly GCA_021623045.1. Lineage (GTDB taxonomy): Bacteria > Bacteroidota > Bacteroidia > Bacteroidales > Bacteroidaceae > Prevotella > Prevotella copri_T. The sequence goes on from JAJWJX010000086.1 coordinate 4,750, forward strand.
GACCGTATGGAAAGATTATATGGTGAGCATGGGCTTCGGCTATAAGTTGGGACTTGACTTGCCAGGCGAGAAACGCGGTCTGATTCCGAATGCACAGTTCTATGATAAGGCTTATAAAGGTTCATGGAACGGACTGACGATTATCAGTATTTCTATCGGACAGGGTGAGGTTAACCTCACGCCGTTGCAGATAGCTAACCTGGGTGCTACCATTGCCAACAGGGGATACTATTATGTGCCTCATGTTGTGAGAAAGGTGAAGGGTGAACCGCTTGATACGCTCTATACCCGACGTCATTATACCAAGGCTTCCCGACGGGCTTACGACTATGTGGTAGCCGGTATGAGAAGTTCGGCACTGAAGGGAACCTGTAAACTGCTCGGCCGCTACGATTTCGAAGCTTGCGGTAAGACGGGTACGGCACAGAACCGTGGCCATGACCACTCTGTATTCATGGGCTTTGCTCCGATGAACAACCCGAAGATTGCCATTGCCGTGTATGTTGAGAATGGTGGTTGGGGTGCTGATTATGGTGTCCCTATCGGCGGTCTGATGATGGAACAGTATCTGAAGGGTAAGTTATCTCCTGATTCAGAGCGTAGGGCAGCAGAGATGCAGGCCCGTAGAATCGCCTACGGATTAAGCAGTAGATAGTTTTCAGTTAACAGTTTATAGTTGATAGTTTATAGATTATGAGCGATAATAAACAACCTAGTGTGCTTGCTTCACTTGACTGGTGGACGATAGGTATTTATCTGGCACTCCTCATCTTCGGATGGGTGAGCGTCTGTGGAGCCAGCTATAACTATGGTGACAATGAGATATTCAGTCTTGGTGCCCGTTCGGGTATGCAGATTATATGGATTGGCACATCCATAGCACTGGGATTGGTAATCCTGCTGCTTGATGACCGGTTTTACGATACCTTCTCGTATGTCATCTATGGCATCCTGATACTCTTGCTCTTTGCTACGATATTCAATCCGCATAGCATCAAGGGTTCCCATTCCTGGCTGGTGCTGGGACCGCTCCGACTGCAACCGGCTGAGTTCGGTAAGTTTGCTACGGCTCTAGCGGTAGCCAAGTTTATGTCGAGCTATGGTTTCAGTATGCAGAACCTGAAACATTTCATGGCAGCAGTAGGCATCATCGTTCTGCCGATGCTCTGTATCGTTGGTCAGCGCGAAACGGGTTCTGCCTTGGTTTATCTTTCATTCTTCCTCATGCTTTACCGCGAAGGAATGCCGGGAGCCATTCTCTTTACCGGCGTGTCGATGGTGGCTTACTTTGTCTTGGGTGTGAAGTATGAGAACGTAATGATGTGGGATACCTATACTTCTGTGGGTAAGTTTGTCGTGCTTTTGCTGGTACAGATTTTTACGGCGGGCATGGTTAACTCCTATACGGGCGATAAGAAACAGGCACTGCTTCTCCTGGCTTATTCGGTAGGTATTACGCTGCTCTTCGTGCTCTTTTCTACCTATGTCATTCCGTTCGACATTGTGTGGGTTCAGCTCTTCCTGTGTGCCATGATGATCGGATTCCTGGTGTATCAGGGTCTGAGAACCCGGTTCCGGAATTACTTCCTCATCTCGATCTTCTCGTTGGGAAGTATCGCTTTCTTCTATTCAGCCGATTATGTGTTGAATCATGTGATGGAACCTCATCAGCGAGTGCGTATCAACGTATTGCTGGGACTGGATGAAGATTTGGCTGGTGCGGGATATAATGTGCATCAGAGTGAGATTGCCATTGGTTCCGGCGGACTTCAGGGAAAGGGTTTCCTGAATGGTACGCAGACCAAACTGAAGTTCGTGCCTGAGCAGGATACAGACTTTATCTTCTGTACGGTAGGCGAGGAGGAAGGTTTCCTCGGTTCGGCAGGCGTGCTGCTGCTTTTCCTGGCTTTGATATTGCGGTTGATGCATCTGGCAGAGCGGCAACCTTATAAATTCGGTCGTATCTACGGATATTGTGTCCTGTCGGTATTCCTCTTCCACCTGTTTATTAATGTGGGAATGGTGCTGGGTTTAACGCCGGTTATCGGTATTCCGCTGCCGTTCTTCAGTTATGGTGGCAGTTCGTTATGGGGATTCACCATCCTTCTTTTCATCTTCTTGAGAATTGATGCGGGAAGGAACTTAGTGAGAAGTTAAAAAAAAGAGTGAACAGATTGTTGATGAATCTGTTCACTCTTTTTTTATTGTATCTTGGAAATCTTGATGCCGATGTCACTCACACCGGGCAGGATTTCTCTTTTCATATCATGTCTGATGGCTACGTGTATGGAATCACCCTGATGCATCTGATAGATGTTGATGGGGAAATTATACTGATAGTAGCTGATACCTTGTCCTTTGCTCACACCGTTGTTGTCAATCAGCTGGCAGTTGACCGTATCTTTCTTGCATTCGCCAGGTATCTTTTTGTTTCGGTGATAAACCGTCTGTTCTACGATGAGCGTAAGTCCCATGAACGGATAGGCACCTGTAATGCGAAGTCCTAGGCTTTGCCTGTAATGCCCGGCTTCGAGTAGAGGTGATACTTCGAATGATAGGGTGTCGTTCTTCTCCCATCCTGCAATCGGTGTATGGGCATACTCATCGTATACGGTCGAACCGCTGCAGGCAGAGAGAATGTGAACGATCGCTGTCAAAACGATGAAATAAACTATCTTTTTCATCTTTTTCTAGCTCCTATTCTTTATTCTTGTGGGGCGTTACCGCCCTGTGGGGCATTGTTAGCCTGTGGCTTGTTTCCGCCCTGAGGTGCATTGTTAGCCTGCGGCTTGTTTCCACCCTGAGGGGCGTTATTGCCCTGAGGCTTGTTGCCATTCTGTGGCTTGTTGCCCTTGTTTGGACGTCTGTCATTTCTTGGCTGGCGGTTGTCACCCTTAGGATGATTGCCCTGATTACGGTTGTCGCGGCGCTGGTTGTTTGGCTTGCCTTCATTCTTCTGCGGCTTCCTCTCTCCATTCTGCGCACGGTTCTCGTTATTCTGCGGCTTGTTATCGCCCTCCTGCTGACGAGGTCCCTTGTTTTTATTGTTCTTCTTCTTCTTTTTCTTAGCCTTGTCAAAGCGGCTCAAATCGGCTTCGGCAAGCAGGTCGATTGGCTTGGCTGCAGGCTTTGCCTTACCGTTTTCCAGCAGACTCAATGGCTTCTCGCCCTGACGGTTCATTTCGATAATTGCCTTGGCACGCTCGATGCTGATGGTTTCGAGGTTGGAAGCCAGGTTCTTGTCAGAAGAGTAGGTGATAAGACCAGCCAGGATATCCACCTTGAACTGATGGAAATCACCGTCGGCAGTCTGCAGTACGGCATCCTTAGGAGGTAACTTTCTGCTAGCCTCTACATAACTGTCTACCTCGTAGTTGAGACAGCACTTCAGTTTGGCGCACATACCGGCAAGTTTCTGAGGATTCAGAGAGATGTCCTGGTAGCGTGCCGCATTGGTGCTAACACTGATGAAGTTCTTCATCCAGGTAGCGCAGCAGAGTTCTCTGCCGCAAGGACCCGTACCACCGATACGGCCTGCTTCTTGTCGCGCACCGATCTGCTTCATCTCGATGCGTACATGGAAGGTATCGGCGAGAACCTTGATGAGCTGGCGGAAGTCCACACGTTCGTCAGCGATGTAATAGAAGATAGCCTTGTTGCCGTCTCCCTGATATTCTACATCACCTATTTTCATCTTCAGTCCGAGGTCTTTGGCAATCTGTCGGCTCTGGATCATGGTGCCGTGTTCACGGCTCTTAGCCTCCTTGCATTTGTCGAGATCCACCTGCTTGGCGATACGGTAGATACGCTTGATATCATCCTGCGACTTGAGGTTTGCCTTCTTAATCTGGAGTTTTACCAGTCTTCCGGTCAGCGTAACCACACCGATGTCGTGACCCGGGTTAGCCTCTACTGCCACTACATCGCCCTTCTTCAGGTCGAGGTTATTCACATTGTGGTAATATCCCTTACGGGTATTCTTGAACTGTACCTCCACGAGGTCAGTACTTTCAGCATTGCCGGGTACATCGGCAAGCCAGTCGTATGTGTTGAGCTGTCTGTCCTGTCTTCCTACGCCCTTAGCGCACAGACCACGGTCGCAGCCGTTACACATCCTGAATTTCATATTTTTGTAATCCACGATCGTCTAATTTATAATGTATAATTTATAATGTCTAATTTATAATGAACAATGAACAGAACTTTCGTATGTTTTGCCCCACACGCCCTGTTTTGCCCCATACGCCCTGTATTGCCCCATACGCCCTGAAAGGGCAGAAGCTCCTAGCCCAGGGCATCGCCCTGGGTTATTAC
>JAJWJX010000035.1:0-38109 GCA_021623045.1 Segatella copri
AATATCACGTACTACATTAGGATTGCATGGATCCAAAAACTTTTTTTTACCATCATAGAAACTATATGTATACATCTCCGATGGAAGAGAATCAACATGTAAAATCCATGTACGATCTATTAATGCCATATTTTTTGCTTCCGTAAAAGATCCTTCTACTATCACATTCTTTTCTTCAGAATTTCGATATTTGAATGTGACAGACCTGTCTTCGCCTATTAACGGCATTTGTTCCTTTGCGGTCTGACCACAAACCGAGGAAGAAAGCAAGAATAGTATAAATGATAATATAAACATGTTTTTCATACGCTTATAACTTTAATATTACTAATTTCCTCTAAACTCTTGTCGGGCATATCAAACATAAATACCTGACATTTATCCGCTTTAATTTCTGCAACATCTATTGTCTTATGTATTTTTAAATTAGGAACTAATCCTTCTGAACAATAGAACAACAATGTTGATTTTTCCTCATCAGGTTCATATACTGATACTATAATATTCTTATGCACCAAGGCGTAAAGAAGTGCGAATTCTCCAAAGCTATGATTGAAGACAAGAACATTGGAAGATGTTACAACTCCATCTACCCACTGAGAAAAGTTGCTATACTTCTTTAGATTGTTCTGTACAGCACGATATATTTCCGTTCCTTTATATCGATAGCGGTCAAGCAGTAAATTGTGATAATAATGAGAAGTTTCTATCAATGAAGCCATTTTAACATACTCCTCAACATAATACCTATGTATATTTTTTGTCCGCTGTACATATCCATCTCCCCATCGAGCATCATTCAACAAAATGCGCTCACGTATACTTACTGTAATATTTCCACCATACACCGCAAAGCTATTTCTTGGTAAAACATCATTCAAACCATGTAAGAACACAGGCACAATATCCAATCCCAATTGTTCTGCTATATAGAATGCACCTTTATGAAATCGCATAATAGAAGACTTGGAATTTCGTTCGCCTTCGGGAAATACAACAAGACTATATCCCTGTTTTACACGTTCCCTAAGAGCAGAGAGGTTCTTATTCATATCCTTTGATAGGGTAACAAAGCCCAACCATTGATAAATACGTTTTACTACCCAATTGTTACTTGGGTGCCTATTGGAAATGATTACTATTTTGGAGCTCAGCGCCATAAAAACAGCAGCATCCAACATTGATTGATGGTTGCTAATTATCATGGCAGGTTGTTCAAAGTCTTCGTCTGAAGTATTCTCCACACGATATTTAACTGTAGGTATATGCGTAAGATTATACTGATAAAGTCGCTGTACATATCTATGGAAATGTCTCCTCTTATTTGCCGTAGGCTTTAACAAGCATAAAGTCAAAAATCCTCTTACATAAACTGTTGTCAACTGACAGAAAAAAACAAATGAAGACAATCCCATAACGATAAGAGGCATCATTGAAACAGGTCGTTTACGATATTCGCCATTGTGTCGCACCAAAAATTTGAATATGAGTGGTGGGAAAATGTAGGCCATTAGCACTACAGAGAACATACCGGCAATTGTAACTTCTGCAAGCGAATGGAGTGCGGGATGACGTGCCACAATCAAAGTACCGATACCAATAAACATAATCAATGCCGAAATGATGATGGAATGCTTGTATGAAGCCAACATCTTGCGACGATAAGCATATTCATACATAGCACCCTCAGTCATGAAGATTGTATAATCATCGCCCTGACCGAAGATGAAGGTAGCCAGAATGATATTGACAATATTGAACTGCATACCGAACAAAGCCATGATACCCAATATCCACAACCAACTCACTGCCATAGGGACAAATGAGAGGACTGCCAACTCGATACTACCAAAAGAGAGCCAAAGGAAAAAGAACACTATGAATCCGCATGCAAAGCCGATATAGTTGAAGTCGTTAGACAAGTGATTGGCGATAGCACTATTCATACTGTCCACATCAAAGCTATAGCTATCATGCGAATCCAAGACATCCTCCACTTTACTCACGTTGTTATCCTTCACGGAAAGAACATTAACTACATTATATCTTCTATTGACACTATCCATACTCAAGTTGGAAACAAAGAGTGACTGGGCAAGAGGTTTAAAGTAAGAGAATCTTTGTGGCTGATAGTCCTTATCTAATAAGGCATAGAACTCATCAAAACTATCGTCAGCAAAACCTTCCAAGCGCATACCGACTTGCAAGGAAGACATGATTTTTTCTTTGTTACGTTGAACAAAATCCTGCCAAAGAAGCAAACGGCGTTGTTGCTCCTTATATGAAACTATAAACTGACTACACGTATTGTAATCGTGTACCTTACCTTGGGCATGCAAATTCTTGATACAAGACTGTAATTGTAGGCTCTTGTCCAAAGCACCATCCATCGTAGAATCAGAAGAGATGGCATATACTTTCTGATACCCTCCATTATGTACCATCGTACGCTGAAAATACGCCATATCTGCCTTCTGCTCATCAGTCATATAGTTGATGTGCCCCATGTTGGCATCAAACTGAGTTTGCAAACTAAAATAGCCAAACACCAAGGTTAGGACAATCACCACGACTACAAAGACAGGTTTGTTTTCCAAAGACACATTGCTCAACTTATCCAAGAAAGTATGTTTCACTTCCTTTGTTTCCTTGGAAAGATGTGGAAGATAGACCAATACAAAGAAAATGGTACCGATGAGCAAGAAAGAACTGAATAAGCCTAAGTCACGCAAAGCAACAGACTGCAAAGGTACCAATGCCAAGAAAGCCCCCACGGTCGTCACATTTCCTACCAACAAAGGCATCACTATTTCTCGCAAAGCCTTGCGCTTATTAGGTGTATGGGAAAGATGGGCGATAAAATGTAAAGGATAATTAACAGCGATACCCAAGATAACAGAAGATATGCCGATAACAATGACCGAAACCTTGTCATGAAAAAGAGCCAATCCACCCATGGCAAAGAGCCATCCCCATGCAATGGAGAATGCTATCAGAAGGAGATTGTGGAAACTGCGGAAAGAGAATAGAAGCAAGGCCAATATCAAGGTCACGGAAATTACGACTGCCAAGATACTATCCGTCTTTATCTGAGAGGCATTGGTAACAGCTATAACTGGGGCACCGATGATATGGATGTCAATATTCTTCTGCCCACTGGTCACCAGGGCTGCACATGTCTTCAACATATTGGTAAGTCGGGCATTGTGCTCCGTCTCGCTCGCTCCATAAGGGGAATCCATCATGACAATGGCTTTTTGCATATCGGGAGAAAAGATATACCCATTATACATCTCATATTTGAGACCTGTATCTGAACGCTGCAACTTCTGTACTACAGGAGTAAAGATATTGAGTGGATCTCGCTGAATATTATCAGAAAGAATGCCACCGGTAGGGAACATCAGCATTTGTTTGTCTTGCTTCAACTGATGAGACACATAGTTAGGCTGAGCCATCACACTATCCATCCTCGCATAATCATCATCTGTCAAGAAATAAGGGATGTTTTTATATACGAAGTCCGTCACCTCGGTCATCTTTTCCACATCGACCTGCGACATCACATTGGTGAGGATATGAGCGGTGTCAGCCTTCTCTAACTTTTCCACAAAAGCATCGATGCTGTTCACCATGGCGTCAGGATCCGTTTTAGTAGTATCACGATACTGGAAAATAGCAAAGACTTTGTTTGCACCTGAGATATCCTGATATACCTTTAACGCATTGTGATGCTCGCTATCAATTGGCAGAAAGTCGGCAATGTCTTCCTTATAACCCAAGCGCAACACCGACATCACCAACAAGAGAGTAATGACGATGAATGAGAAGAAACACGTCATACGGTGCATCTTCATATAGTCATATAACTTCAGAATAAATTCTGGCATTTTACTTATTGTTTATTGGATTTGAATAAATGCCCAAGAAAATATCCATCAGTATCCCGATGTCACAAGTGTCATATCGTTCTAACTCTTTGGCACGCTTTAAGAACAATTCTTTTTGCTCCAGCGTATAGCAATCTTGATATTTCGTTGTGCCATAACGCAAGTCGTAAGCAATATAGTTGTTCGGATAGAGGCGATAAGCCGTATTGATTCTACTATCCAAGAGCTGAGCAACCGCCTTGTGATACTCGTTATTGGTCAAGTTCTCGAACTTAGCCAATTCGGCATGGGAGATAGGGTCGCAAAGTTCAATATGTACTCGTCCCTTGGATTGCACAATACCTGTAAGAATGCTGTTCAAGTCCTCTCCTGGCTTTTTAGTATATTTGGAAAACTGGGACTCATAGAGTTCCAAGGTCTTGAGGATGTCGCAAGATTCCCATTCGTAAGAGATAGACACTGGTACGATATGAAGTTGGTCTATCGCTTTAATTTTGTCATTCAAGCAAGACATACAAAACATCTTGATGATACCTTGGTCTGTAGCGTCATTTCCATCCTTGGTTCTTCCATTGCGTTGTGCAATCCAAACCGACTGTTTTTTCTCTGTAATGACATGGCGGATATAATCGGAAAGGTGCTTCGAACAACGATAAAACTCCTTAATACTCCCCCCTGGACGTTCCACCTTAAACATCTTATTGCTCTTGCCTATATCAATAATCAAAGGATTCATCATCAAGTTTGCCCCGAAGGTTATCTCCGTTGTATCAAAACCATTCTGCACGAGAAAATATTGGAGGAGACTGGAGTCGAGCATGATGTCTCGGTGATTAGATACATAAAGATACTGCTTGTGAGGATCTAATTTGTCCAATCCTGAACAAGAAAAGTCGGTAATGCTATTCTCTATCACACGCTTGTTGACCATACGCATCGTCTCCGTTTGGAATTCCTTCACGGTTTTATAGTTGGCTATGCGCTTACGCACCTTATCCAAAGGTTCCTCTGGGTAGACGTATGCCGCTAAAATGGGGAAGGAAGAACTATAAGCTATACGCTGCATGGCTGCAGGTATCTCCTCTGCATTATAAGGACGAATATCATCGAATAATGTTGATTTCATTATCTTCTTTTGATTAAAATCTATAATTTATTATTTTATACACTTGATTATATATATCGCTTACCGGGTTAATCCCCTCAACCAAACCAGGAACTCATCCTTCCATTGTCGGCATTCTGCTGTACCTTTATAGTCGGTAGCACCAAAACCATGACCACCAGTCTTATATTGGATATAACGGTGATTGACATGATGAACCATAAGCGCAGAGTCAAGAAGTTCCGAATTATGGTATTTCACGATAGGGTCGTCTTGGCAATTAACCAAAAATACAGGAGGACAATCATCCGGAACATGCAACTCAAGGGAAAGAGAATCACGCAATTGTCGATTATTCTTTCTTCTATCCCCTAATAAAGCACGGCGTGAACGCTTATGCACACACTTGTCTACCATCGTCACAACAGGATAGATAGTGGCGATAAAAGCTGGACGCTCTTTCGGTTGCAATAATTCACCAGCTGACATCACAAGATGGCCACCTGCCGAAAAGCCCATGGCACCAAGATTGTCGGGATTGATTCCATACCGTTGTGAACGTTCCTTGATATATCGCATGGCTTGATGCAAGTCATTCAAGGCATCAGGATAGCGATTTCCCCGAAAAATATAGCGATAGTGTGTAAAATAAGCCCAGAAGCCTGCTGTACGATAATGAAGCACAAAGGCAGAAATACCATATTTCTGCAACCATTCACCTACCGCTTTGCCCTCAGCTTCCATATCATGCCAAAAATAACTACCACCAGGACAAACCACTACAGCAACATTGTTGTGTCCAGGAGCTAAGTATGGGGTCATCTCTACTATCCTATGGCAATCAGTTCCTTCCCAAATGTTGACCTTGCCATTTTTCTCTTGCGCCGTCAGTGTCAAGACTTCTAAGTAAAGCAACATCCACAAAGTATATATTTTTCTCTTCATTTGCTTCTTTCTGTCTTTTATTCTTTACATTCCTTCAAGTCCATCATTGTTCGTTCAACTTGTTCAAGACATAATTTCTGCCCAATATGGCTTCTGCAGTACTAATAGCAGTCAGAGGAACTCCACAAAATCCATGCAAGTTGTTATTCTGTCCTGTCAACAGGAGATTACTTATCTTGGTCACAACTGGAAGCTGTGAGAGAGCCATATTCTTGTAATCCTTGCTATAACCACACAATGCTCCTTCCTTTACACCATAGAAATCACGGATGGTCAGTGGTGAGGAAGCATTAACCTTGTCTATGCACTCCTTGAAGTTTGGGTGCATCTCCTCCACACGTTCCAAAAGTTGTTTTGTCATTTTCTTTTTCCAAGCCTCATAATCAGCCCCACGATGTCCCACCGTGGTATTCTCCCATCGTCTAACCTCGTCATAGAGCATTGGAGCAGTAATAAGTACCTTGGTGCTGTATTTGTCTTGATGGTTCTCTGGTGGAGTCATAAATAGAAACCCAAGGGGCCAAGAATCATGATGATCGCCAAAGTTCCACATCTCATCATATTTCGTCATATAATATTCCGAATGATTGATATAAGGGAAGGAGTTTGGTTTGAGTTTGATATATGCAGAAAAGGCCGAATAAGCATTCGGAATCGCCTCTAAGCGATTACGATAAGCCTTCGAAAAAGCCTTTTCGGGCATCAGTTTCAAGAGCGTACAAGGGTGGATGGCTGAGATATAATAATCTCCCCGAAATTTAGTGCCCGTTCGGGTTCGGACGAAATCAACATGTCTGTCATTTACTTCCACCCATTCCACTCCATCATTGGTAATGACAGAGCCTCCTGCTTGTTGTATGACGGAAACCAACAAGTTGGCAAACTTGTCGCTACCCCCAACAAAACGGCTTGCCCCATTGATATACAGAGCACTGATGATAGCATGGATAAAGGCTGGAGTCTCGTCATGACGTCCACCATAAAGAGGATTCATGTAAGCTAACACACTACGCAATTTGGTGTTGGAAATGTATTTTGCCACAAAAACATCTGCAGGCATTAAAAAGTCTTCTGAATGCACCTTGAAAAGGTCAGTAGTTGGTCGAAGGTTAAACAAATCAACAGCATCCGTAATAGCAAAGATTGCCTTAAGATATTCTTCCAAATGTGTCTTTTCCTCAGGGAAGTAAGTTGCCAAGGATTTAACAAATCCTTCCTTACCCTTTTGGATGCGATAGGTCATCTTATCTTCTGCAAAATAGAGACTGTCGGTGCATTCATCGTCCACATCCATCAGTTCCACCTTGTCCATGATGCCCAAATATTGGCAAATACGACGTATATTTCCACCAGGTTGCATACCTCCTATAACGTGCATTCCCGTATCAAACTCTTCGCCAAAGCGTCTGAAAGTTTGGAGTCCTCCTCCAGCCGTAGCGTTCTTCTCAAGAACAGTCACATGCAAACCTTCCTTGGCAAGGATGGCACCCGTAAACAGTCCTCCCAATCCGCCACCTATGATGATAGCTGTTTTATTCATTAGCCTCTTTTATTTGTGTATAAATCGTTTTTGCCGTTAGGAACTCACTGCAAGTGACTATTGTACCGACTAAAACGCCTAACATTCCATGTGAGTTAATATTCTGCCCTGTCAGATAAACATTTGGAATCTTTGTACGTTGCGGAACTCTACATGCTGCACCCATATTAATGTCCTTAGCATTTCCATACATAGAACCTTCTGCTGTTCCCGTGTAATCCAAGTAGGTAAGAGGAGTTGAGGTATAATATTGCTGTATTTGTTCTCTGACACCAGGGAAATGCTGTTCCAATATATCCAGTAATTTCTCCGCTTTTTGTCTTTTGAAGTCCTCATAGTCTTGTCCTCGTCTTCCAATAGCGGTTTCTTTCCATTTCTCTACATCCTTCATTTGCATGTAAGAAAGCACAACACCTGTAGAAGCAAACTTAGGATGTTCCTCTTGACAAAAATGCATATAGAGAAAGCCTTTAGGCCATGTTGCTTCCGTATATTTCTCACAATCCCAAGGTGTGTCTCCTTGGTAACCATAATAGTTGTAGTTTTGATAAGGTACTATATTCTCCTTAAAACGTAAGTAGACAACAAAACCTCCCACAGTCTGTGGTATATTATTGATACGCTTTCTAAAAGCCGGGCGAATCAGCTTGTTATCTATCAATTCCAAGGTTCGGATAGGATGTGCATCCGAGATGATATAATCACAAGACATATGCTCTTTGCCATTGATTTTGACTGCCACGGCATGGGCTTCATCACAAATGATACGAGTCACCTTCTTTCGAGTCAGTACCTCACCACCATATCTCTGAATGGTTGCCGCCAACGACTTTGCAACAAAGTCACTTCCTCCTTGAAAACGGAAGGCACTCTTGTTATAGAAATCCATAATAAAAGCATGTGTGGCAAACGGAGTTTTGTCTTTCTCTGCCGCATAAAGCGGAAGGTTGCCCACTAATACTTTTGCCAAAGTCGAATCGGTAATTACCTCATCGATAACCTCATTGATGGAACGTAGTTGGTATTCTAGACTAACCATAGATTCAGTCTCTGCTTCCTTGAGAGAATGCAAAGAAGAAGCATTGGATACTTTCTCCACCAAATCAAAGTATCTTTCTAAGTTATCGTGCTGATTGGGAAAATATTCCGTCATCTGTCTGATGAAAGCTTCCCTACCATTAGGAAACTTATACCTTTTTCCATTCAAAGCCACGACATCATAACCAGTAGTATCGAGTTGAGAGAGTTGTACATCCTTGTCTATCTCCAAATATCTCATCATTTGATCCAAAGTCTGCCCCTTGTCTGCGCTTCCTATAAAGTGCATTCCTGTCTCAAACTTTGCCCCTTGACGAAAGAAGCATTGTAAGCATCCTCCTATCTGTGTGTCTTGTTCGAGCACAGTGACCTGATAACCATTCTTTGCCAAGATGACACCAGTAGACAAGCCTCCCAGTCCACTTCCAATAATGATTACTTTTTTCTTTTCACTCATTCCTCAACGTTTAGTGTTCCTTTGTTTTTATAACTCTTGCTCTATGCGGTTCGCGATCTCCTCATACTTCTGTATATAATGCTTGCGTATCTGTGAAGCTTGGGTTCTCCAGTCGCCCATTGTTTTCAATTGCTGTAATGTCATTGGACGGTCTACTTCTATATAGAAGATACCCTTACGTAAGTGATAGGATTTTTTGGGAAGTATCTTGCCTGCTCCATAGAGATACATGGGCAAGATTTCTACGCCTAATTGTTCAGCCAAGTAGAATGCTCCTTGGTGGAAACGTCCGATACGGCAATCCTTGGAGCGAGTGCCCTCTGGATACAAGGCGATACTGTAGCCTCTGTCTATCAACGAACGCAATTGTGGCAAGTTGGATTCCAAGCCGTCTATCACTGGCACATACTCAGCATGACGAATCAAGAAACCGTACATGGGATTGTTCCATACCCACTGGTTGGTCAGGAACACCACCTTCGGTGTAAAGACCAACTGACACATCAAGTCAAAGTGTGACTGATGGTTGCAGATGATAATGCGTGGCTTGTCGAAGTCGGTTTTCTCTTTCACTTGATAACGGAACTTCGTACCTGGTATACCGTGATGTATCATGACAAAACGAGAGGCATGGTAGATAAGCTGATGCAAGCGATAACGTTTCTTCTCCGTTACATTTCCTATCTTGAGATAAAGCCAAGCGGCAGGTGTAAACACCACCATCGTAAAGAATAAAAAGAACAACAAGGAATAAAGTGTGCGCAAGAACACCATCAACTTACGGCCCAACCGTAAAGGCAAGCCATAGACTACTGCCAAGAAACAGAGCACTGTGTTAAGTACACTGATTCTGGCAAAATCCTTGCCTGGGCGGAAATGACTCACACGTTCCTCACGAGGAGGATAATACACATTGACGGGTATCGAGACCAATTCTACACCATGCCATGATGCAAAAACAAGAAGTTCTAACTCTGCCTCATAGCGAGAAGTCAACAATCCTAACCCATACAACTTATGCAAAGGATAAAGTCGATAACCCGTTTGGGTATCTTCCAATGCCTTGCCTGTCTGCACATAAAACCAGAAGTTGGAGAATTTGTTGGCAAAGTTACTGCCCTTGGAGCGAACAGCTCCTTCTAACAGACGACGTCCAATAATCAAAGCTCCAGGATGTTCTTGGTTTGCCTTGAGAAAGAGTGCGATGTCCGCAGGATAATGTTGCCCATCCGCATCAAGAGTTATGGCATATGCGAATCCCATGGAGAGAGCTTTTCTAAAACCCTCACGCAAGGCACAACCCTTGCCCTTGTTTTGTGGATACGAGACAAGAGTGATGCCACCCATCTCGTGAAGGGTAGCAGTAGTGCGATCTGTGCTGCCATCGTTCACGACGATGACATCGTCACAATAGTTCAAAGTGTCCGTCACTACCTGCCGAATGCTCTTCTCATTATTATAGGTAGGAATAATGACACAGATGCCCCTTGACCTTAATTGGCTTTTCAACTCCATGCTTAACATTTCACACTCAACACTAAAGAAATCTTTGCCTTTACCTCATCGCCCGAAGTAACCACCATTTGAACTTTCACCTCCGAGCCATCCTCCGACATCTCCACTTTCTTCATTTGGTAAGTAATGATGGAGGATTCGTTTGGTGAAATAACAGAAAGAAACTTAACGTTCTTTACCTTGCAGATTTCCAATTTCACTTTCTTCTGCAAGCCCTCACCCAAGAGGTCTTCCAATAGTTCCGTTCCCATCTGCACGATACAGACACCAGGAGTGATCGGCTCACCAGGGAAATGAGCCTGATAGATGAAACAAGACGGAGTGAGTGCAAGTCTGAAGTACCCCGTCAAACCATCCACCCTCTTCTCGATTACAGTATAAAGATTATTCCTCAGTTGCATCTTTTAAAATGGTAAAATTATAGTTTATCTTAAATTTCTCATCGTGGTAGGAACATATGCCTTTGGAAAGATTCTCCATGACTTGTACCAAGTCCTGCCTCAGCACTTTCTTAATGTACCACTTGTTGAGCATCTTGATGACACTCAGCAGTTTGACCTTCTTTTTGTCTGGCTGATAGGTGAAGTCGATGGCAGAAATGCCAAATTCATTAAACAAGCTACCTTTAATGACACCTCCGTCATTAACCATGATGCAGACCCCACTGACATAACCTTTCGACATCTCTATTGTGGCATTGTACTTCACTTTGCTTCCCACATTATCCGGGAAATGTCGCTCTTGCTGTGCTTGAAGCGGCAAAACCAAGAGGCTCAGCAAAGCGATACTAATTGATACCAAAAACTTTTGCATTGATAGGCGCATTGCTCTTGACATTCTTCAATTCTATTATAGTTCTATCTCCTTTCTTCTCTATGAGTTCCACCTTGGAAACAGTAGAGTTCTGCTTATTAAAATGCAGGATGATCTTCTGGAACATCTGCTTCATCTGCTTTTGCTGCGGATAGAGTGTCGCCACATACTCAGCCGAAGCCCCTGTAAGGCTTACTTTGAAGTCCTTGCTATCAGTCAGGCATTTGCCCACGACACTATTCATCATGATACGAGCTATCTCCTTGAAGAACTTACTCTGATTAACATTGATAACATCATTACGCTTACCCTTGCTGATAAGTACCTTGGAACCATTGAGTACAAAGGTATAAGTATAAGGAGAGGTATATTCCCATCGGAGCTTGTTGCTCTGTTGATAATACATTTTACCTCTTGACACCATCTTATCATTGAGCATCTTGAGATATTTAGTCTGCACGAAATCACATTGCATAGTCTTCATTTTCGAAGCTACAGCGTTGATTTGCTGCTTTACCTTTGCCTCATTGATTTTCTGTGCGGAAAGGTTGAGCAAGCATAGGCACAAAGCCATTAAAGAAAATAATACTCTTTTCATATTTATTTTGCTATTAAACAACATCCTATCATAATAAAGCCAATGCCAATCCACTTTACTGCCGACACCGACTCATGGAAAAATGCTATTGCTGCCAACATGCCAAAGACATAGCTCAAACTAATCATCGGATAAGCTACACTGAGCGGATAGTGCTTGACGATATACATCCAAAGCACAGAGCTGGCACCAAAGAAAGCACCACAACAAGCGAACTGCCAGTTGATGAGCAAAGACCACCAGAAATCCTTCGTCCATCCGAAAGGGTGCATCTTCTGTAAAGCGAACTTCAAAAGAACCTGTCCTATAGCCAAGAGTGCACTTTGGACGACAGCCAATACTATTACTCTCCACATGACAACACCATGGCTATAGAATGAATTGAAGGTAGTGGCTTTTCGCCACCCTTTTCCAACAGAGTATTGAAGAGAGGCGTGCTCTCATCATGGCATCCCACCAATACGTTTTTCACCTTTCCGCTTCTCAAGAGTAACTCTGCGTCTCGGATAGCCCACTCCAAGGAATGACTTTCCTGGGTATAAGTGACATTATAACCATGGCAATGTGTCTTGATGGCGATATTGCTGCCTATCGTATTGTGAGTACTCTGCATGAAAAAGGTAGGTTTCAACATACCCTCACCTTCTTCCTTGATTTGCTCCATGAGGCGTTCGCTGTTCTCCAAACACCCATACGCCGTACCAGTGATAATGGAATCTGGCACTTCAATACCAGCTCGTTGCAAGGCCACCAAGGAAGAAAGAAGAGAACTTTTCATGATTTTTCCCATGCGGCGAACCTCCAAAGGTTTAACATATTTGCGAATATCCGTCAATTGTTCCTCTGAATTTATCTCCACTTTGGAAAGTACCTTTATCTTAACATCCCTCATTATTTCGCTTGCGCTCTCCTTTGGATGCAAAGATATGACCAACGAAGAGTCGTTTCCGCCAAAACCAAAGGAATTGCAAAGCACATTCTCCAAGTCTAGATTTTGGGCTCCCATCGTTGGAAGAATGCCATTCTCCATAGGATTCTTCCATCCTAAGTTGGCTGGCACGAAATGATGCTGCATGGCAAGGATGCAAATGACCGTTTCTATGCTTCCAGAGGCACTAGTGGTATGACCAGTAAATGATTTGGTACTTGATACCATAGGCATTTCGTCACCGAATACTCGTTTCAGCGAGACGCTCTCACTTTGGTCATTGTTAGGCGTACCTGTTCCATGAGCATTTACATATTGGATGTCCTTTGCCGAGAGATGCGCCATCGCCAAAGCCTCAGTCATCGCAAGATATGCTCCCTCGCCATTTTCCGAGGATGCAGTCTGATGGAAAGCATCACAGGCATTGCCATATCCCGTAAGATAAGCGTGAGGGGTGATTTTTCTCTGTTGTGCCATCTCTTCCGATTCCAACACGAGAAAGGCTGCGCCTTCTCCGAGATTCAAGCCTGCACGAGTCGTATCGAAAGGACGACACGACTCATGGTCGAGAATCATCAAGGAGTTGAAGCCATTGAGATGGAAACGAGAAAGAGCCTCCGTACCACCAGCCACAACTAAGTCCGCCTCGCCAGCCTTGAGTAAACGAGCACCCAACATGATGGCATTGGCTGCCGAAGAACAAGCCGTCGACAACGTGGCCACCTCATCAAAGATGCCGAAATGGTCTGCCATCAGTCTCGTACTATTTCCGCAATCATGATGCTGCAAGAACTCAACGCTTTTCTGTTTCTCCAACTGGTCGAAGCACAGTTCAGTGATGTCCATACCGCCCACTGTCGTACCCGATACGAGCACGATACGCAAAGGTTTTCCATCTGCCTTTCTTGCTCTAAGGCTTGCCACATCCACATACGCCTCCTTCAAGGCTTGATCGATAGCCAACATGCCCAACAACGAAGTGCGACTCATCATCTGCTCTGAAGGGATGCCCAGCATCTTTTTCAT
This sequence comes from Segatella copri, assembly GCA_021623045.1. Taxonomy (GTDB): domain Bacteria; phylum Bacteroidota; class Bacteroidia; order Bacteroidales; family Bacteroidaceae; genus Prevotella; species Prevotella copri_T. The sequence goes on from JAJWJX010000035.1 coordinate 13,856, forward strand.
CTGCTCATTCGACAAGTCAACCTCCCCAACTGGCAGTTCATGGTGGATGGACTGGAGATATTTCATTTCTCCTATACCAGTCCGCCCTTCTTGCAAGGCCTGTAAGACCTCCTGTTTGTTAAGACCAATGGCAGAAACAATACCTTCACCAGTAATTGCGATATTCATCTTACCAAAACTTTATTTCTTTCTGTTCTTGCTTACATAGTCGGCGATGGTTGCCACGCTCTTGAAGATTTCCTTACCTGAGGCAGGGTTTGCCAACTTTATGCCGTATTTTTTCTCCAGCATGACAATCAACTCCAAAGCATCAATAGAGTCCAACCCCAAACCTTCACCAAAGAGAGCATCGTTCTCGTCAATGTCATCTACTGTCATATCCTCAAGATTCAATACTTCAATGATTTCTTCCTTCAATTCTTTTATCAATTCTACCATTGTCTTATTCTTTATTTTATTAAATGATTTTCTATGTCTGTTTTTTTTATATTTCTATGAGCATAAGGTCTGCCTCAAAATGTTCCCCATCCTCATAGTCTATCCATCCTGTCAGCACACTCTTCGTTTTCGAGTCCATGAACACGGTTTCCAAGATTTCTTTCATCTGAGTCTCATCTCTCGATGGCAAAATGTAAAAAGAAGTCTCACCATGGTAGTGATTACGGATGGCTATCTCACCAGTCACGATATTTGGCAACGTATAGACAAACACTGATGGACTTGGGAAATAGTTTTCTTTGTCCTGTATTGACTCCAAAAACTTTTTATCGGAGGATATGGAAGAAGAAAGATTGAAAAGCACGACGGCTCTATCATAACAATCCTTAAATCTTACATTTCCCTCTGCTTGCAGAAGCAACTCAGAAGCCACAAAGCCTAACCGACAGAGTCCATCCATCTTATAATACTTAGGATATTCACCAATCTTCTGCTTATAGATGTTGGTCAATAGTCCATTACTACCTTGTTCTATAGAAAGTGGCGTTCCATCCACAATGACTTCCGTGGTGGAGATAGACACCCGATGAGTTGTGGTAAAAGTCTTTATGGAATGTTTTTCTTTCCTAAATATTGCAGATTCCTTGCTCGCCAACATAGTGGCATTACATCCTCCAAATCCAGACAACATCTTGATGAAAGTTTTCTTGTCAGTAGGTCGATTCTCTGCAAAAACATTTACCTTGCCCGATACACCTAACTCCTTATATCCGCGCGTACCGATTATGGTATGGTCATCTACAGCCTTCATACTTAAGATGGTTTCTAATACTCCTGCAGCTCCTAGAGTATGTCCGAAGTAACCTTTCAAAGCATCTGTAGGTACTTCCGACAAACCGGCACGTTGGATAGCGATGGTTTCCATCTGGTCATTAAACAATGTGGCTGTACCATGCGCATTCACAAATGCCAACCAATCCTTATCTATGCCTGACATGGTTAGCGATAAAGCTTGATATAGTCCCTCGCTGGTTTTAGAAGGGGCACTGATGTGGAAAGCATCGTTTCTGATAAAACCATGACCGATTTGCCACACTTCATCCTGCCTTGGGGTATTCTTAGCAAGAACCATAGTTGCCACAGCTTCTCCAAGATTCAGTCCGAAGCGTTCTATGTCAAAAGGACGACATGGCTCTGTAGACAAAGCCTTGAGAGACTGGAAACCTGATACGATAAAGCGACCTGGACAGTCACAACCACAAACGACCGCATAGTCATATTTCTCTGCCGACAACAAGCGGGAGGCAAGTATTAAGGCTGACAGACCAGAGATACAGGCATTGCAAACCACGAACGGCTTAGTCCTTATGCCTAATTGCTGCGCTATACGTTCTGCTAACGTACCTAATTCGATGTCCTCGTCATCCACTTTTCCCAATCTTTCAATAGCTCCCTTGGTAGAGCTTAGAATCAATGCCACCTTTTCGTGAGCTACGTCTACGTGAGAAGCTCCAATAGCCTTCTTTGCAGAATTTATGACCAGTTCTTCAAAATCAAGTGACATCAATGAAGCAACAAAGCCGTCTGGAATACCATGACTGCCCTTGGCATAGGCATGGATGCCCGACTTACCTGTCTTGACCGCCAAGTAATTCTCCTCAGAAGTCTCACCTAATGGTGAAATGATATTATCTGCTAAAACGTAAGCCATACAATCACAGAATTCTTCACTCTTCACTTATCACTCCCCAATGTTTCTTCCATTCTTGGTAGAAAGGAGGGTTATCCCATACCAGTTGGTAATTCAAGTCCATAAAAACCTGTACGGAATGTCCCATTGCTATCAGGCTCTCATCCTTAGAGTCATGGATTTCATAGTCGAAGACTATCTTTGCCGCCTCTGTAGGACGATAGATTATATCGATACGAGGACACATCCCATACTTGATGGGTTTCTTGTAATGGAAAGTAAGTTCTACCAACGGTGCGAAATAGCCATGGTCGAAGAAACTCATATATTCCAATCCATATTTCTTGCCAAATGCCTCTCGGGCATCTTCGAAATAGAGTGGATATGAACCATGCCATACTACATTCATGGAATCTACCTCGCTAAAACGAATGTTAAATATCTTGGACTCCTTTAGTTCATTCATGCTTTCTTGTCACTCATTGTTCTCCATTTCCTTGACTGCGATTTTCATCTCCGTCGTCACAAGTGTCTTACCTGCACATTCGATGGTGGCCTCTGCCAAGGTCATACCGAACACCTCTTCTTTCACGTCCACACGAGTGGTCAACAAAGTGCCTACTTGAGGTAGTTCCAATACCTCAAAGTTGCGAACGGCTCCAATAAATCCCAACTGAATGCCTTTCTTCAAGATATACTTATTGACATAGCCAATGCGAGCTGCACAGGTCTGTGCTATATTCTCCATCAATCCCGAAGCGGTGAAGTGTCCATTGTCCACGAAGATATTATTCGCATTCACCTCTGTCTCCGTCACGGTAAGCGTTCTGTCGAAATGCGTCAGCGTACCTATCATGACGAAAGGTTCTTGCTGAGGCAACAGCTCATGAATATCTATCTGACGAAGATCTTGTTCCGTTGGATTCTCTGCATCAAATTCTTTCATATTTCTTTAAAATAACATTATGACCAGAAATCATAAAAGTTATACCATTGTGTAGGAAATTGGCGCACTCGTTTTTCAAGTTCTGTCGCATAGCTCTCAGACAATTGCTGTATTTGTACTTTACGAGTGGCTTCTTTATCGTAAAAGAGAGGAGAAACGAATACCGTATATCCCTTGAACGAGGTCTTCATCACATTGACAGCTATGACATTCAGTTCTCTCATCGTCGCTACAGAGAACGGCCCCATCGGAAGGCGAGCTTTAGCTCCAAGGAAGTTGACAGTCAATGTCTTTGCCGACCCTACAATGCGATCGGCTGGCATACTGACTATCTCATGGTTGCTCAGTGCTTCATTAACCAAGAAAAGATGACTCATGTCTGACATGATGGGAATCATACGGATATTGTTATTTCCCAATCTTTCCCTACGTCCTTCCATCACAATGGCTTTCTCACCGCCAAAGACTAAGGCATTGAAACGCTTGGTCTTAGCAACTAAAGAATAACCTGCTACTTCATAGCAACCTATGTGAGAACTGAGTATCATGAACCCATTTTCCTGTTCTGCCAAGCGTATGAAGTTCTCGTAGCCTTCTATCTTCATGTCAAACTTTCTGCCAGCAAACATGGCGAATCGGTCGATTACCACCGTACCAAACAAGCAATGGTTTCGATAAGTACACCATGCCGCACGAAATCTGCTATACCCCAACCGCTTGCGAAAATAGCGATATGCAATTGTACGACTATTATTGGTATTGAGAAGTAGACATACTGGCATGATAAAAAGGGTGGAAAAGAGGTACAGTGCCCGCACATCCATCACTCTTAAAGAGTTGATTAATTGGCGATGCATCCAAGCACTGCCGAATGTCGTATTCTTCACTTAGCCTACCTTGCTCTCAATATAGTCGCAGAACTGGCTAAGGGTTACAACCCCCTGCATTTCCTCTGGCTTAATTTTGAAACCAAAGTTCTTCTCCACGATAACAACAATATCAACGAAGTCAAGGCTATCAATACCAAGATCATCCTTTAACTTTGCTTCTGGCGCAATCTTCTCTTCCTCAATTTCCAAATCCTCAATGAGGAAATTTCTTACTTTCTCTTCAATTACTTTTCTTTCCATTTTATTTATCTAATTATTTAAGTTTTACTTCTAATATTGTATGTCCTTGCCCTATACCATCATGAATAGCCACAACTTTCAATCCGGCACAATCTATTTGTTTTATCATATCATCAGAATGATACATCTTGCTATTTCCATTTGCCATTACCGTGAAATAAACACTTGCCATAGTCAAGCAGAGCGATGCCGGTTCATATTTTTGGCGATCCCAGAAGGTTTCCATTATATATAAGGTGGTATTCTCGTTCATCACCTTTGCAGCACGGGCAAGAATGCTATAGATTTCATCTTCGGAGAAACAGTCCAAGAATTGGCTCATCCAAATGGCATCCCATTTTCCTGCAGGCAATTCATTCTTTTCTTCAAGAATATTGGTTGGGTAGCCTTCTATTCTGTCAGCACCCGTTTTGCCCTCTACATTTTTTTTCATCATGCCGATTTGTCCAGGAAGATCTACGATTGTAACGTTTACATCCTCATCATAATTAACACAACGAAGCGCAAAGCGTCCTGTATTGCCACCGACATCCATCAAGTGTTTAGGCTTCTTGCTAAATACAATCTCCAAAGCTGTATCGAAAGAATGGTCGCTATAGAAATGATCAAAACCAAACCAACTTTTCTGTACCTGTGGATCGAGCTTAGAAAGTCCTTCATAGATAGTAGTCCAATCACCGAGAGTCTTCAGTCCTGCCGGTTTACCTTCTTTAAGAGCCTCCTCAAGATAGAACATTCCACGGTAGTTGACATCATGGTTGAACTCTATGTTAACACGAGTGGCAGGGTCATTAAGCAAAAACCATCCAGTTTTTGAAATCGTATAACGATCAGTAGCCTTGTCTATTAAGACTGTACCTGCACTAAGCGATGCTTCTAATAGAATTTTAAGCGCATACTCCGACATTTTTGTCTTCTGCTGTAATTCGGCAAGCGTCAAGCCATCTGTATTATCACGCAGTTTATCCAGTACTCCCAACTTTACCATGAGTCGGGAAACTTGAAAGATGATTGGTCCCCAAGCGATATACTCAGCCTGACGTTGTGCCTCACGAGCTGAAAGGTGTTCTTGAGTGTATCTATCGCTTTCGGATTGAAACAAATTCATATATTAAAGATTATTTATTAGAAAAAGATTTGCCCAACTCCATAAAAAGCTTTGCAAAGCGATCGGTTGTTTTAAAATCCGCATGTCCTATAAAACCATCTAATTTTGCAGAATAAACTGTTTGAGAAGTTTTTATCTCCACGACTTCAATATTACCCCATATCTTTAACACCATACGTCCGTATGGTCCCCAACCTTTCCTTTGAAAGAAATTGGTAGCTGAAATTTTAATTTCATATTTAGGAGCATTGCTTGATTCTTCTAACTTTAATCCTTGGCTATTTGAATTGAAACCATCTATAAAAGAGAGTTTAGAAATATTCAATATCTCATCAAATTCATCTGAAAAATGACCCCTAAAAGATTCTTTCTTCTCCCAAGTCGCATGAGATACATCAATGACTAACTTTGCTGTAACATTTTCTTTTATACAAGAATTGTCACCACTGAATTTCATTTTCTGTGCATCTATGGTCAATGTAACCATAATTGCAGCTAAAAGCAATAGGATTTTTTTCATTTTTTATTTTTTATGTGAAACTATATCGCATTAACTAATACTTCCGTACTAGAAACTCATTTATACTCTTTAGGTTGCTCTGTACAAAACAACCCAAAGAGTTATATTTCAATTACTTTGAACCAAGAAAGTTGAAACCGATATTGAAGAAGAACAGACCAGACTTAGATGAATATCCATCTTCACCCCAATTCTTCAAGCCGAAATCATAGCCTATGCTTGCATAAGCACGACCATAGTTGAAACCAGTACCGAGACGCAAACCATAATCTAAATCATCGTTTGGACCATCAAAAACTTGAGAGATAAAACCACCAAAGAAAGGCTGAATAGACATTTTATCATTCAAATAGTAGTGGTAGCTTACTACGATAGGCATTTCTATAGCCTGATTATTCGTTGATTCATCATCATAATAATATTCATCAGGAATATCCAACTTATAACCTCTATTCACATAATACAAACCAGACTCAAGATACAATGGTATTGGAGCTACTTTAAAATCAACAGCGAATCCACCCATCGGAAAGATTTTAGATTTTATGCCATCTCCAGAATAAGAAGATGCAGAAACACCTCCACGAATACCGAAGTGAACACGTGGTTTCTCACTCAGCAACTGCGCATTTACCGTCATAGTTGAACCTGCAACCAACATCAAGGCAACTACAGCCATTTTTTTAATACTCTTTTTCATAAACCTAAAAATTTAATATTAATAATATGCAAACTATTTATGCCAGATAGCCAAATATAGAATTAATCAATTCGGTCTGCTAATAGTTCACCGTAAATTTCTCCTGCAGCCTCAAAGCCCTGTTTTAACAGTCCTATATAATCACCAAAGTGTCCACCTTTTGATTTCATCTGCATAATCTGAACAACTTTTCCCGTAGCTGTTTCTACAATCATATAGTCTGCTAACGTATTTCCATTATCATCAATTTTCTTCAATGCCACTCTGAGAGTATATTTGTTTCCCTGCTCCGTAGTGCCACGTAGACGAAGTTTTTTCATTTCCTTATTCATTTTGGAAATAAAGATAGAAGTAAGACTCGGCTTGTAAGTATTTTCCCACTTATCAGCAAAGTTACTATCCCGCTCTCTTTTATCAGCGCTCGTAGCCATATATTTCACGAAATCTCGCTCGCTATTATTGATAATCTCACATTTTGAAAAATCCAGATACACGCTCAATGCACTTTCATTTTTCAGACATTTAGCATCACCGCCTACAGAGTTCTTTATTTTTAAGTTAGAAACGGCATTCAACACTGTCTTAGGCACTTTATTACCTTTTGTCACTTCCTTCTTACGAGCTGGAGTTGATTCAACTTCAGGTGCAACACTCTCAAACTCTTCGTTCTCCTCAATTTCAACTGGGGTCTTAGTTCCTTTCTTCACGTAGATGACCTCAGTTTCATTACCATCCTCATCCACCTCTATATACTTCACTTTACGTGTTTTTGGAGTAGCAGCAGTGGAAGTTACTGTTGCAGTTTTTTTCAACTGAGAGTTAGGTTTGCGAACAGATGCCCCTTTACGAGAAGCCGTACCCTTGCGAGCTGATACACCCTTACGGGCTGTTGAAGCAGAACGTGTCGAAGTTTTAGCTACGGCATTACTTGCAGTTGCTGCTGTTTCAACAGGGGCTTCAACCACTCGCTTCACAACCTTTTTCGTAGGCTTAGCTTTCGCACCACAATATTCTACGCTACCAGAAGCATCCTTTGCTAACTTGAATATATTGCTTGCCAACTCAAAATATGTCATGCCTAAGCGTACTGTCTCAGATGGGTGTCCTAACCCCTTTACCTCATCAAACACCATTCGGCAGACATACTGACCAGCCTTCACATCAATAACATCACAACGACCTTTCATGATTACTCCACCGGCCTTGACACTAGCAAAAGGATTAAAAGAACTGCCTCCATTACCCATATCCATATAGTCGACATAGATAATCATCTTATACTTGGCATCAGTTAAATGCCTACCAATTTGCATTCCTTTCTTATTCTTCTTATTAAATCGGACTACAAAATATTCTAAAGCCTTATCCTGATCTTCAGGCCAATCACGTACGAAATCATCACCTCGACTCTTTAAATAAGCGTCCAATGTCTGGTCTTTGACCATAGTCTTAGAATAGTCCACAACAACGAGTGCTTGAGAACCCTCATTGAATACGACAGGATTACCTGCCTTGACTGTCACTGGATTGCCCGCATAAATTCCTACGACAGACAACAATAACATTACAATAGATAATAATCTTTTCATAAACGATATTTTTTATTACACTTAACTTTATGCCTATCTGCTTGTTGATTTAATGACATTGTCGCTTACTCAAAACATTTTACAACAAAAGAAGCGATACTTTTTGCAGAATCTTCATAACCATCTCCCCATAAATTACTCATAGTTCCCCAATGGCCACCTGATCCAGAAATCTGAAATTTAACAAGTATATTTCCCAATTCATCCAACATGTAACAATAATTAGTATTATCACCTTTCATCGACACACTTACAGGTTTAACCAGCAATGTATATTTTGCATTGCCGTTAAGAGTAACAAATGCCCCTTTCTTTGACAATTTATTATTCAAAGATTTAATTACTTTTTCTTGGACAACAGGTTTCAATTCATTTTCAAGTTCTTTTTTTGCATCATACTTAGGCTGAGAGGCTTGCCGGTATTCCAGCCAATCTGCGATAGACTTATTGTCAATTTTCGTTTCAGAAAAATCTATTTTAAGATTGATTTTGTTTACACCTTTTAAAGAAGGTTTTGTACCCTCCAGAATTTTCTGTGCACCCATAGGCAATGTTACCATAATTGCAGCTAAAAACAATAGAATTTTTCTCATAATTATTTTTTAATAAAACAATATTCTTAGATTTTTTTTATCACCAAAGCAGAATTGGTACCTCCAAATCCGAAACTATTGCTCAAAACTGTATTTATTTCTGTATCATAAGTCTTGGCTGCTATATTTAATTTCTCGGAATACTCATCAGGATTTTCAAAGTTAATGTTAGGTGCCACAAAATTATTTTGCATCATCAAAGTGCTGTAAACAATCTCTGAGGCTCCAGCCATCCAACATTCATGTCCTGTCATACCTTTAGTCGATGATATCAGAGCATGTTTTCCATTGAACATACGGTTGAGAGCTATCGCCTCATACATATCACCTTGATGTGTGCTGGTAGCATGGGCATTGATATAATCGATATCGTCTTCCTTTACTCCTGCCATATTGAGCGCACGGGTCATGGCTATAACACTACCATCATCAGACGGCTGACTGATACCACCACCATTGCTTGAAAAACCATAGCCAACGACTTCTGCCAAAATATTAGCACCACGAGCCTTAGCATGCTCATACTCTTCCAATACCAAAGAAGCTGCACCACCACTTGGAATCAGACCATCACGATCACGATCAAACGGACGACTCGCCTTAGTTGGCTCACTCATACGAATAGAGAAAGCACCAAGAGCATCAAAAGAAGCCATAGAATAATAATTGGTCTCCTGAGCTCCTCCACAAAGCACCATATCTTGCAAACCTTGTTTTATCATCATGAAACCCAAACCGATGGAATGGCTTCCACTGGCACAAGCCGAACTGACAGTAAAGTTAACTCCTCTAAGGTGGAAAATTGTACTGAGATTCATATTGACAGTGGAATTCATGGACTGAAAAATAATTCCATACCCCAGCATGGCTGAGTCATGCTTTTCATCCATAATCTTGGATGCTTCTATGACCGGTTTAGCTGAAGAATCATTACCGAAAATACATCCAACCTCATTATTAAGCAAGTATTCATCGGAGATGCCGGCTTGACAGAATGCCTGTAGACTAGACATATATGCATACTTTGCCTCTTCTGACATTCCTGCACGAGTATGACGATCAAGCATTTTCTTTGTTATGATAGGTTCCTCAACTATGCCAGTCAATGCTGAACGGTAACCATATGTTAAACGTTCGGGCTGTATGCCTATACCTGATTTTCCATTATATAATGAATTCTTGACCGTTTCTAGGTCAGTACCAAGGCATGACCAAATACCCATACCTGTAATTACGACTCTTCTTTCCATTACTTATTATACCTTAATTATATTATGAATGATTGGAATGTAATAGCGATTATGTATAAAGACCACCATTTATACTGATTACCTCACCAGTGATGTAGGCTGCGTCATCCGAAACCAAGAAGCCTACCAATGCTGCCACTTCTTCTGGTTTCCCGAAACGTCCTACAGGTACTAACTTTTTAAGTTCGTCCTGTGGTAAATCCTTAGTCATATCTGTTTGTATGAAACCTGGAGCCACTGCATTCACTGTGATGTTACGAGGGGCTACTTCTTGAGCTAAAGCTTTTGTCGCTCCTATTAGCGCTGCTTTTGCAGTACTATAATTTACCTGACCTACCATTCCTTTCAAACCAGAAAGCGATGACATGTTTATAATTCTTCCACCTCGTTTACGAGGCATCATATGTTTCAATAGGCGTCTTGTGATATAGAAAAAGCCGTTAAGATTTGTGTTAAGTACATCATGCCATTCCTCATTAGCCATCATAAACATAACATTGTCTCGACGAATACCTGCATTGTTTACTAACACAGAAATATAATCATCAGGATGTCTTTGCTCCCACAGGTCAATCGCATTTTCTATAGATTGTGAATCTGCAACATCAAAAGGTAGCAACTCTGCATAACCTCCGTTCGCCTCAATTAGTTCCTTTACCTCATTAGCACTTTCGGAATTAGAATGATAATTGATTATGACAGGATACTCATTTGCTAAGCGCAAAGCCACTGCACGTCCTATACCTCGCGAGGCTCCTGTTACTAAAGCATATTTCATATTTATTAATTGTTTTATTATATTTTTTGAAGAAACGCACTTGGTATATAGGCTGTGGCCATTGTTACCAAATCATCTACTACCACGCCTACTCTCTGTTGCCCCTGCCAGCGTGCAACTATTCCAACCACCCCTTTGAATACACCATCAATAACCTTTACCAACTGTCCTTTCTCGAACTTTGGCACTTCGACTAATGACACGATTGTATTATCCGCATCGGCAGCACAGATGATTTTGAGACTTTCCATCTGATAGTCTGGAACTATCATAGGAACCTTCTCTATTCTGCGCCCAACGTGGACGTGACGATAGTAAAAACGAAGGAATGGGAGATTTACGTTGTCGTAAACAAAGGTTTTGAGTTGTTCTTCGGTACCGTAGGCGAAGAAGATGTTGGGTAAACGTGACTCGATAACAATTTTGCGCTTACCTTTTATAAGTTTCACTACCTCGGTGGTAGGATAGAAAGCCGTGATGCCTTTGGCGGTCATATAGTCGTATGCTTTTTTCTCTCTACCATAGGTGGTGCGTAAAGCATACCAATGAGGAATTTCTTCCTCTTTTTGCGCTTTAGACTTACTTGCTATATGGGCATTTCTGGTGGACACCCCTGTTTGTGAACTCTCGGCGGAAACTGTGCTTTGAGCTTCGGGGAGGGCGTTGGAGGTAAGTCCAGCGCAAGGAGGGAATTCACCTCCTCCTGAGGTGTGTACATCTTCTGATGTCCATTCATCGACTTTCATATCGGTGCTAACTTTTTTCTAGACAGAAATCCGTTAAATTGCGACAAAAAAAAAGCGTGGAATCGTCCTGTTGTCTATTCCACGAACTGAGGCTCTTCCAACTGCCTATCAAAGTTGAACAGACAACGTCAGAGCCCACGCCGATATGAAAATCATTACCGTAAAGAGACCTATATAATACATTAGATTGCGTCCAAAAGGATACAATCTATGCTTACAGGTCTCCACGGGATTGATATAATCACACCCGGGACATCTACCGTTGGCTACGTTCAAGACTTTGATACTGATAGTTTTGGAAGATTTCAGTTCGCCTTAAACACAGCGTCGATAAACGCCTTCTATGTCTGGATTGCCTTCCCACCCAATGCCCGCTTTCGTATAGATATGTCATGGTTGACTTTACTACACTCAGCACGGCGTAGGCTGCCCGACTCGGTTATCATGAAAGAACTCGTCTTACAGCGACAACTGCGGTCTGGCTATACAATCCGGCTACAAAAATACGAAAATTTATTGAGAAAAGACAAGAAATGACAGGAAATATAAATACTATAACACAAATTTAAGACTATTTAAGCGTAATTACTTTAATATCTCAGAAATTTTGTATAAACAAATGCTGTTCTTATGCAATCTTTGTAAGTTACGAGGCCAATATACTTGAAGTGCCGATGAAGTATAACTTCGATAGGCTATGAAGTGCTACTTCGATGGTTGATGAAGTATTATTTCGTTTTTATGGGATGTATAATAGTTGAAGTTCTGTCATTCTTCGCCTTTTGATGGACGGAATGCATTTGCCTCTCCATCTGCAAAAGTCAAGGTAATCTTTTTCTATGTCACGCAATCCTCGTTCAATCTTTTGCAGGAGACGGCTCTTCGGAAATCTTTTGTTCCCTAATATTTTGTAGGGGCCGACATTGTAGGCAAGTACGGCAAGGAGTAGTGAGTCCTTGCCATACTTGCGGAACATGGCGCATAACTTGGTAATGTCTGAACGCAACAGAGAATCGGCATGCTGATAGGTGAGGTTCTTGCTGAACTTCTCATGCGGCAAAATCCGATGTCCCCATCCGATATAGGGATAGTTGCGCTTAATATCGTGCCATCCCTCGTAATACTTGATGCAGCGCACCGCTCGTTCTAAGGGAGGTAATGCGAAGATGCCCAAGTCGGTTTGGCTTGGGCTATCTGTTGTGGGTGTCTTGTTCTGTGCCATGATATTCTGGCACAGCAGCAAGAGCGTTAGGAGAATGTATGTCTTTATCTTTTTTATCATGGACGTTGTTTTTGTTTTGGGGATTTCATTGTTTTGTCACTTGGCATTCTTCTTGTTGAATATCTCTGCTATCATGGCTTTCACGTCCTCACCAACTTGCACGAAGTTTTTATAGAGGATGCGCTCACGCTCATCACGGCTCTTGAAGGTGTAGAACTTGGGCAGTGGCATATACTCGCTTTCTTCTTTCTTGATGTCTGCCATATTAAAATCGGTCTTGCAATAGAACTTACTGGTCTTGAACTCGTCGCTTTCCTGTATGTTCATACTGCCATTCATGCCGGTCTTGGTTGCAACAAAGTCCCTTGCCGTCTGACCGCAGATCCATCCTGTCGGCATATCCGAGATTTTACTGGCTGGTACAAGACTGTCCATATTCTCATTCAGGTTGATGCTCGTCTTGTCTCTATCGATGGTCACGCCTTTCTTCAGTTGCACCACCTTTCCGAAAATGTCAGAGGATAGCCATTCCAGAGTTTCCTTGCTTCGTGCAGAACCGCTCACCACATTGCCTACGGTGGTGATAATCTTCTGCATACCCACCTTCCCGTAGTCTGCTTCCAACTGTGGCAGTTCCTGGAATCCCAAGGCTACGCTCACCTTGTTGCTTCGGGCTGTACCTATCAGTCGGTCTATCTTATGGAAGTAGAGTGTAGGCAACTCGTCCACGATAATGCTCACTGGGATGTTCTTGCCTTGCCCTGTGTTCACTCGTGTCACCAGTCGGTTGAGGATTAGGGCGTTTAATGCTCCGATGATGCTCTCCATTTCTGGGTCGTTGGCTATCAGCAGATAGCTTGGGTTCTTCGGGTCACTGACCTTCAGATCAAAGTCATCACCGTCCTTGTGGAATATCCAATAGCTTTCCTTGGTGGCAAGACGTGAAGTATAGACACGCAGTGTACCTATCATACCCTCCAACTGCTCCATTGCCTTGTTCTTCAAGGCGGTCTGGAACGGTCCCAATAAGGGTGCGACCTCATTGTCGGTCTCCAGCACATTGAAGATGGTCTGGTAACTTTCGTTCAGGAAGCTGAGGATATGAGGCATGTCGCTGTACTTGCCCAACCAGTAAGCTGGCTCCACTTCTTCTCCTGCATGGTTAAACACCTTTCCGGTCGGCTTCATCTGCATGGTCTTCGGGTCAAGTATTTTCTCCGCTATCAGCATCTTGCCGTCCTTGTCGTATGGCTCTTTGCCATAGTTGATGAAGAAGTAGATACAGGCGGCGAGGAAGTTGACGGCTGAGGTCTGGAAGAACTGGTCGCTGCCGCCACCGCCTTCTTTCTTGCCTTTTTGCAGTGATTCTAGCAGTGTCTCTGCTGTCTCACTCGCTGCTGCCAAGTTATTGATATACTTCTGTTGTATCGGGTTCACTCGCTTGGAGTATTCCACATCCACAAAGTTGATGATATTGAACTTACAGCCTTCTGGCAGTTTGCCCAACTGTTGGTTCTTCTTGTAGTGATAGTACAGTTTGGTAGCCAAGGTAGGAAACTTGTAGTCATAAACGACCATGGCAAAGCCTTTTGCACTGTGCTGACGGATAAACGGCTCGATGATGGAGAATGTCTTACCGCTACCAGGCGTACCCACTACCCAGGTGCCTCGGAAAGGGTTCACGATGTTTACCCATCCTTTGCGGAATTTACCCTTATAGTAGTAGCGCATAGGGATATTCACGCTGTACTTGTTGTATTCTTCCTTCTGGCATTGCTCAAAACTCTCGTTCTCAAAGTTAAAGCGGTCTTTCATCAGTCCTTCCTTCAGGAACTTCGAGATGTTGTCCAAGGCTACATGCACCAGCACCGTTCCGATAATGGTTGCCACCATATATAGAATGATGTTCAATCTTAGGGCATAGAGACGAGTGTCCATCGCATAGCCGAAGATCCACACGGACAACACCAACAGCAGCACGCCACTCACCAAGGGGTACAGCACCTGCCTTCGGGCATCAAATTCCAAGTGTTTCTTGTTTCTCGTGCCAACACAGGTGATGCACACCAAGAGGAATGTCACCACCTTGCTATACACCAGGTTCCCGTCATGGTAGATAAACCACTGCTTGATACGGTCGTGCAGGTCACACACCACACCGCCAAAGCCGTCTATCGCCCTTGGGTCTATGGCATACTCAAAGAACTCCATCAACACGGATATGTAGATGACCGCCCTGAATATCTTGTAAAATCCTTGTAGCTCCTTGCTTTCTTCCATTGGATATGATTGCTATTTTAGAAAAATCGGATTGAATGAATCGGCTGACAACACATCGCTATAGTTCACTTTCAATGAGATGGTGCGACCGCTGATTTGGTTCTCCGTCATTTCGATGGTTAATTGCTTGTCATTCGGGAATGTCATTTTCCGAATGACTATCACATTGCGGTAGCCATAGCGGAAACGCTTGGTCTGCTCCAACGTGAAGACAGGATGCAACTCTACCATCTGTGAGTTGGTTGCCTTGGCGGTCTTTTTATCCGTCAGCTTCAATCGTATTTGGTCTATATCAAATGGCACGTCTGTCTTGTTCTCCACCGAGAAGTCCAAGAAGAAATAGTCGCCCGACGAATAGATGTTGTTCAGTCGCATCACCATTTTATGGGCTTTGGTCTTCACATTGTTCACATGGGCTTCCGAACACCAAATCTGACGAGCATATCGAGCCATATCCGTAGAGGACAATGTGACCGCAGGATTGTTATAGGCATTCTTTTCTATCTGTTGTATCTCCTTATCCGTCACTGCCTCTTGCAATCTTGTTGTATAGAGCAGCGCATACTGGGTACGGTAGCGTTCTGTCACAATGGTCACGATGGCAAGCACTTCACCATCTTCATGCAGTCCCTCCTTGGGCTTCAGTCGCACGGTATTGTTGATGGGTTGGTCTCCTGCTATCTTGTCGGTGGATATATCCACAAAGCGGATGGGTTCGTTTGCCGTAATGACTGTAGTCACCTGCTCGTTCACGGTCAGCTGCTCCATCTCCTGGTAGGTGCTGGGCTGATAGCTCTTTGCACTGGTCTGTTGTGCCATCAGGGGAGTGACACTTATTGCACACATCATGAGTGCGCCAATGGTCTTCTTGATATTCATATTCGTATTCTTTGAATGTTGATGTTTACTTACTCTTGGTCTCTTTGCTGTTTATCAGATACACAAAGGTGCCATATTTCAGTTTCACCTTGTTCTTCTTGATAGCCTTACCTATGGCATTGCTTGTTTTCTGATAGGCATTCTGCATGGTCTGCATGCCCCATTGCGAAAAACTGCTGCCTGTATTGGTGGTGTTCATATCCACATTCCCGGTCACGGCTCCGCTTGCCACGTCCTTGGTGGTCTCACGGAACTGGCTGCTTGGCACATACAGGCCTTCCATGCCGTCGGTGTCATAGAGTGACAGGTTGATTTTCACTATCTCGTCATCCACCAGCACGCTTTTCACCGTGCCTTTCACTCGTTGCGAACTGAAACCGCTCATGGTGGCATACAGGTATGCGCCTTTCTTCACCACCATCTCACCGATTTCCACATCATCGAGCAGTCGCAAGCGCACACGGCTTCCATCCACGGCCTTGATGTTCTCGTCAATGATAGCCTTTATCAGTGTCGGCTCTTTCTCATTCACTGCCAAGGTATTGAAGTAATCCGAAGAGGTCTTCACCTTTTTCACCACCTCACTTGGCTTATCATTTTCGTCTGCTTCCTTTCGGGCATTCTCATTCACCTTGATTTTGCCCTCAATGTTGATACCACCCTTGGCTGTAGCTGTGGTTTCATCGGATGCTGTTGCTGAAGACGATGAGTTCTGTTGCGTGGCTTGCTGTCCTTTCAGCCTTGCCTCGGCAAGTGCCTTGTTCAGTTCCGCCAACGCCTCATTCTCTCTTTGTCGCTCATGGGCTTCTTGTGCTTCTCTCTGTTTTTCCATTTCTGCTTGCCTCTTGGCTTCGGCATCCAACTGTTGCAGTTCGGCATCCGAATACTTGCTTTGGTATTCTTCTTTTTCTTGCTCATTATCTCGGTCTATATTCTCCACGGCACTATGGTCTTCTATCTTGCCGTAGGCGTTCAACATGTTCTCATACTTGCCTCCGATACCGTCACCGCCCTTGATATGGGCTTGTGGCAGGTTCGGATTCAGATATTCCGTAGTCTGCATATTGGCATCCTGCTTCTCCGCCACCTCGGTATCAAAGAGGTCGAAGATAAAGTAGGAGGCACCGAGCAGTGGAAGATAGACAATCGCAGGTAGCATGTACTTGGGTTGTCTGAAATTGATTCTTTCTGTCAGCTTCATCGTTATTTGTCTTTATGAGGATGGCATGCATCCTCATTGGTTCTTACTATGTTCTTTGCATTCCTCATATTTTGATGGCGAGCCTTTATCAGCGAGTCCTGTCTTTCCGTGGCGGTGCGTCGCTCTCCCTGATAGTGATAAGCTCTTGCCATGCGATAGATGTTGAAACTGAAGCTCACACCTACAAAACCGAACACGATGACCAGGAACAGTGTCTTATGCAAGTCGGCAAATCTCTGCACTTTGGCTGCCGCCTTGTCTATCCTGCACATCTTGGCAAACTTCCTTCCAGCTCTCACGTCTCGCTCATAGCGTTCCTTGTATTTGGGATCGTCCTTGTCGGGCATCTTCTCCCCAATGAGCATCTGCTTAAATCCTTTTGTGTTCATCGTTATTTCTTTTTTACTTCTTTACCCTTTTACCTTCAATAGTTGCTCTTCGTCTTCTGGTCAATATCCTTGTTGAGCAAGGTTCGCCAGTTCACTATCAGCAATCCATGTGGGTTGTTGTCAGTTCTCGGCACTCGTTTCAACTGTCCTGCCGTCACCAATTCACGGGTCAGCACATTGGTTCTACGCTCGATGCGCTGTCTGCCATAGTAGGTAAACTCCATCTTCTCTTTGTTGAACTTGATACTGTCACAGAAGATGCTGAACACGGCACTCGTTCCCATGATGTTGGAGTAGAAGCCCTTTTCCTTCAGTGTATTGTACTGCGCCAGTCCTGTCTCATCCACCAGATACATGGCTTTCTCCATCGTGTATTTGATGTACTTGTCATCGGGTGCCAATGTGAAGAAATAATGATGGAACATCTCGATATGGCTCTTTGCTTCCACATCCAATGTCTCATCCATCGTCGTACGCTGCACCAAAATTGGTACATTGCCGTCCAACACATAGATTTTGTTCTGTGCATCCACCACCATATTTTTCGCCGTCCAGATGCTACTGATACTTATCAGCACGCATCCAACTAGAAACAGGCTACAGATGATAGTCACCAACTTCACCTTATTCTCTAAATTCTTGATTACCATTGCTATAATATTTTTTACCTTTTTCACTCTTTTACTTTTTTACCTTTATCAGTGCATCACATGGGCAAGTGTCCCCTGTGCCGACATTTTGGCTTGCTGTGCCACACCCTCACCGAAGTTTCTGGTAGAGAATGCGGTATCGCCCTCTGGTATCATCCAGGCCGCAAGGTCTGGAACCAAGTTCAGACACTTCAAAGCCACGATGCTTGCTGCCATCAGATACCCTGCCGAGAAGAACGAGTTTTGCAAATATGCCGCCATCGTCTGCTCACTGGCGGTGATTGCCGTCAGGTTCTCCACCTGTATGCAGAGCACGATGTCAAAAAGTAGCAGTACGTAAAATCCGACGAAGTAGAGCATGGCTCCATAGAAATGCACGGTCAGATACCTTGTCAGCCACTTCGCCCAACTGCTTTCCCATTTCGGCAGTAGCGAGAACGCCCATTGTATCGGTCCAAATATCGTCAGCATTCCCAACAGTATCTGTTGACAATAGATGGTGCTCCACCAACCGATACGGAAGACGATCAATGCTATCAGCATTACTATCTTGTCAATGTTCACTACGGCTCCAGCAGTCAGTGAGGTAAACCACAGCTTGGCTGCGTCCTTCTCCATGTTGGTCACATCATCCACACCTGTCTGCTCCATGGTCGATTCCACCAGATTCGGGTCTGTTGTTCCCTTATGGGCAATGTCTGCCTGGGCTTGTACGTTGGTGTACATCGTGTCTCTGGTGTAGATGAGCTGCTGAACTTCCGTAAACTTGTCCTCTATCTGTGTGGCTTCCGCCTCATATAGGTCATGGGTATAACTTCCAATGGAGTTTGGTATGTAACTCAGAAAGTCCAGTACGCACCAATTGCTGCCACTGTTCGTCATGCCTGTATCGGCAGGTGGGTACCACCAACAGAGGATGATGCTTATCACCAATGGCTTGAATAGTTTCATCACATCCAGTGGCTCATGCTTCACCATCATCTTGTAGGCCATGTTCGCTGCCACCACGATAGAGAAGAGGGCTGCGAGTGCCATACACATTTGAACGACCCACCAAAAAGGCCCATTCGAGCCTGTGAAAGTAGCGTCGCACAGAAACTCGTTGGTCTGGAAAATCACGTCATCAATCTCTTCTTCCAAGATGTTGATGCCGAAGTCGGATAATATGCTGCTGTTGTCTGCCATAACTCCTTATCTGTTTATTTTCAAATCATTGTCATCCTCGTTCGAGCCGTTATTACCGCCAGAAGATGTGTTGTTTCTCACTGCCATTCCTGCCTCTCGCCATTTGCTGGATGCACTGCTGATGATACTTCGTTTGTTGGCGGTCTGGTAGTTGCCGTTTGCTGTCAACAATTCCTTGGTCTTGCTGGCATTCGAAATCTGCACCAGTTGCTTCACAAGTGTCTCGTTCCGTTTTGCCACATCTGCATAAATCTGTAGGTACATCTTCTTACGCTTGGCATTGGGCATATAGGCATCCTTGGTGGCTTTGATGGCTGTCTCATAGACATGATAGTATTCTGTCCAGCGTTGCTTGTCACCGATGGATCCGCCTACAGGCAGGATGCGGTCGATGTTCTTCTTGAAGGCATCCATCTTGCTGTTTATTTTGCTTCCTTCCACTTTCCAGGCGAGGTCAATCTGACGGTCTGCCATATTCAACGCCTCAATCTCTGCTCTTTTGGTCAGGGCAGAGTCTATGGCTTCGGCATATTCCACTTGATTGTAAGCTCCGATTCCTGCCGTGGTACGAAAACCGAGTTTGTTCTTGCTGGCAGCCGATTTCTTATAACTGTTGTGTAGTAACTGATAGTACAAATCTGGTGACAGACTTCCGCTTCCTGTCTCCATCACCGTTATCTGGTTCTTTTTTGAACTGTCATGGTTGTAAGTCACATAACTCTGAGCTTTGCCTGTAACGGCTATGCCCATCATCGTCAAAACGGCTACCGTCTTTATCTTCTTTCTATCCATATCTATACATTGATTATATATAATGATTACTAACTCTCACTATTTGCTAACAAATGAATTCTTCACTCTTCGCTTAACTAATATCCAAGTTTTCCAGCAACTCGCCATCGTCCGAAAGCATCTTCCAATATTTGCTGCTTGCTTTTGGTTCGGTACACCTTTTCTTTCCAATAGCCGATGCGCACTTGGATATATCGCCACGACTCAAAGAAGCTTTTATTCAGATGCTTCTCTATATTGTCAAGCGAGGTGTTGATGCTTTCCAATACCACAAGAAGGTCTGCCGTGGAACACGCTGCCGCTCCTGTGGCATACAGCACCAAGTCGCTCACGCTTTTATAGAGATATTCGCCTTCCTTGGCAATATTCTCTATGGCTCGTCGGTTGATGCCTATCAGTATGGTATCGGCAAGCGAGATGCGCTTTCGTTTGATGACTCTCTCGTTGTAATCATCAAGCAGTTTCTTATAGTCCGATATTCTG
Organism: Segatella copri; assembly: GCA_021623045.1. Lineage (GTDB taxonomy): Bacteria > Bacteroidota > Bacteroidia > Bacteroidales > Bacteroidaceae > Prevotella > Prevotella copri_T. Next base: position 34,425 of record JAJWJX010000035.1, read on the forward strand.
TCGCTCACACTCTCGTAGGTGGAATAAACATTCAGACTGGTCCGTAAACTCTGATACAGCACATCTATCACATCGAAAGCCCTGGTATACTTGTCTATGTCAACGTTCAGTTCCTTGTATGCCTTGGTTTCGTCCTTGCTGTAACTATGTAACAGTTTATTGCTGTATTCCAAAGTGCTTCTTGCAAGCAACAGGCTCCGCTGTTTCTTGTGGTCATTGATGTAGGCTTCCACACTGGCAACATCAAATCCCCATTGGGCGAATGTTTTAGAGGGGAGGGCGAGGAGCAAGATTGCTACCAGCAATGTTCTCACAATATCCATTCGTCGCTTCTTGCTCACTGACCCTGCAACCCTCTCCGCTGCATCAGCCTTGTATTCTTTTCTATTTCTCATTTTCATTGTCTTCATCATTAAACTTGCCGTGATAAACATCTGAATGTTTGGTGTCGGCAGCTTTCCTTAACCAACGTTTCTTGCATTTCTCCACCAGTGTCAACCGTCGTCCTTCGTCAGCATTGATATGTGGAGCGATGTCCATCAGTACGTCGATGATGTTGCGCTTGTAGTGCATCATCTTCTCCAACGATACCAAGTCTGCGTATATCTTGGTGATTCTGCTGTCCACCTCTCTGGCTATCTCTAACCTATCACTCGACCATAGCAGATGAAAGGTATCATCGGTGTTATTGTCATCGGCAGGTGCGCTTTTAGCATACTCGGTGGTTATCTTGCACGATGGATATTCCTGTGCTATTTCCGATATGCGCTTGTTCACTTCGTCCGCCTTTTCTTGCTCGGTCTTGCTTGGGTCAAGCGTTATCACATCCACTACCGAGGTGTTGGTGTATTCCGATGTCAGTTCCCAACTGATCTGCAGGATGGCTCTGTGTATCTTGATGCCCAAGAAATATTTCGGCTTTCGGGCAATCTTCAATGTTGCCTTGAAGGTGATGATGCCGTTGATGTTGGGCATGGTGGCTTTTCGGATGTAAGTATAGCCGCTCCATGTTCCTTCCCCTTGCCAAGTCAGGTTGTAGGCACTCTTGCAGTCGTTCATAATGGCTGGTATGCGATAGTAGTCATCCGTTGCCACGTCATTGTCTTTTCCTGCCTCTGCCTTGGCTTCCTCTATTTCCCTTTGCTTCTGTTGCCATGTGGCAAGTTCTTTATTCAGTTGTTCGATGGAAGCCTTATTCTTATTGTATTGCTCCCGATACTTGGCTGCATCTTCCACGCTTGCATTGGCGATTTGCTTGACAAGTGACTTGTTCTCGGCTTCCAACTGATTGATTTGCGATTGCAGAGAGGTTATCTTGGCATTGGCTTCCTGCTCTTGTTTATACAAGTCCGAGAGGTCAAGGTTGTTCTCTGTCACAGATGTTGTCATGGCGCATTTCTTGCTGTGGTCATTCAGCGAACCGCCACAACTCTTGCATTTGTATTGGGTGGTGCCTTGCCCCAACTGCACACCGTCGCTGCATGTCACACTAATGGTCACGCTCTCGCATCCCTTCAGTTTGGCGGCATCGGTTGCCTGATAGTAGTTGCGTGTATCACTGCCTATATAATAGGTATAGCCTTCCTCGTTGTCATTCCATTCGCTCAACCGGGCTTGCAGTTGTGCCTTGAAGGTGTTCAAGTCCATCGAATAGGAGTCAAAGACTGCCTCATATACTTCTTCTGTCTTGTTCCAACTCTTGTACACCTGTATCTCGTAGGCGTATGCCTTCTGTTTCTGTCCTTTTTTCTTGCTACTGATGATGTAGCTGTTCAACCAATAGCTGATACTGTAGGTAAAGCCATCATTCTGGTTGTTGAACTGTTGCACCCTTGTTCTTGACCATCCTGCATGATTCTCCGAGTTTTGCAGGATGGCTTCCTTTTGGCTATTGTTGGGATAGAAGTTGGCATCCTTGGTGTTGATTCTGTACCAGTGGTCGCCTTTCAATATGCTGTTGTCATCGGTGGGCGGTACATAGTCGCACAGTTTTTCTCGTCCTTGGTCTCGTCGGGCGATATACCATCTTTGCGTATAGTAGTTTCCTGCCGTCTCATCCAGATAGTCCGTCATCCATGAGGTGAGGTTATAGTTGGCAAGAGAGAAAAGTCCTGCCACGTTGTCCTTGCCTCCAATCATGCCCAAGAGGGTGTTGCCTACGCTCTTGTCGAGACTTTTGAACAGCGAGGAATAGTTATCCACAATGTCGATGGCTGCACTGAGCTTGCCTTGGAAGAGGTCGTTGAACTGGCTGCTCTGCAACAGGGCATTGCCGATATTGTTCATTCCTGCTCCTGCAAGGTTGGCTCCAGCCTTATATAGGTTGTCGATGTCGGATTTCAGATTGTCCACTGTAAAATTGCCTGGCACCTTCGACAAATCGTCCAATATCTTCTTCCACTCCACGTTGCCAATCTCTGAAAGTTTCAAGATGGCTGCTATCTCCTGGTTGATTTGTAGAAAGGCGATGTCCGAGAATGTAAGGGTGCTGTTTGTCACCACACTCTCAAACTGCATACACAGGTTCTTGGTATCATCACATATCTTCACGAGATAACTTCCCCAATAGAGGGCAGTCTGCGGACTTTTCAGCATCATGCCTGCCACCGTCCATATCTTCGGCATGATTTTGCCCGACACCATGTTGTAGATACGGCGGTAATAGTAGTTCTCTGTGTTACTGTTCCAGATGCCCAAATCCGTCATTGCCTTGCGTTCCAAGAATTTTGAGGCGAAGATGCCGGCACTTGCCACTTCTGCTGCATTATAGTGCTTCAATATGTTCTGCACCTGCTCGTTATAGTATGCCTCTGCCACGGCTTCCGTTCCGTATGCAGCTGCCATAGCAGCCACCGTCTGCTTGTCATAGTTCACGCTGTAGTACTGTGCGTCAGCCTTTGCCAACACACAGACTATCAGCATTATGATGGATAGAAGTCGTTTCATCTTTGATTACTTTTTATTTTTGTTCCCTAAATTCAGTACTTTTCCTGCCTGATTTACCTTTTGAGCAAAAGCGAGGCTCTTGCTGATACCACTTGCATCCCAATCCCTGCAATAGGCTTCGATAGCTTGTTGGTGGTTGCATTTCAACACTCGCTTGTAGAGTTTTAATGCTTCCTTCTCCGCTCGTTCCGTGGTGTAGGTCATATAGCACTCATGCGGTTCTTCCACACCATACACATTGCTGGTCTGTCCTCGCCTGATAAAGACTTCACGGAAGAAACTGCGTCCTTCCTTGTTCTCCAAGCGGTTGATGGTGAATATCTTCTTGCAGTCCACATCGGTCAAACCAAGTATCGCCTTGATGGTGTCGAATCGTTCCTTGAATTTACTCTGGTCGAGTAGCATCACCACATCCGAGTTGTTGATGATGGCTTCTTTCACTATCTCACTGCCGATGATGTCCTGTATCTCCTGTGTCACCACACCCACGCTTGCCCAGAATTTTCTGGCGGTCTTATACAGATATTTTATGTATTCCGCCATCATGGGCGAGGCGATGGCTTTCCATGCCTCCTCGATGATGAGCATCTTTCGGTTCTTTTTAATGCGCATCTTCTGCAGGAACACGTCCATGATGATGAGTGTCACCAGTGGAAAGAGCAGTGGATCATGTAGGCTAAGCATCCAGCGCCTTGCCATATTACTATGGTAGGTTTCCAAATGCTCGCCCCCGAACCGG
>JAJWJX010000003.1:0-101257 GCA_021623045.1 Segatella copri
TAAGGGACTATTTGATTAATTAATTAACGTGTCCAATTTTTATTGGACACTAATGTTTTTTGGTAGATTATTACTATCTACTTACCGGTTTATCATGCTGAATATCAATAAATTAAAGATTTTCAAAAAAATACGTTAGTAGATGCGAGATTCTGAAAAATTTTTATTACTTTTGCAGCAGAATCTTAAAATACATAAGAAACATGAAACAATTTATAACTATCGTACTACTTATACTACTACCACTATGTGCAAAAGCAGACAACAGCCAGCTCTACCAGAAGCTGGATGCTGCCTTGGCAAAACGTGCGCATTACGTAGAAGTAAAAGAGAAAAGTCTGCACGACATCAAGCAGGGTGCCAAGTATGTAACCAGCGATGAAGACAAGCTCAAGCTTTACGAGCAACTCGCCAATGGCTACAAAGCCTACGAGTATGATTCGGCGATGACTTACGTAAAAAAAGGACTTGTTCTTGCCCAAAAGAGCAACAACATCTTATATCATAAAAGATTCCAACTTAGCCAAACCAGCCTGCTTATCACACGCGGATTCTATGCTGAAGCAAAGGAAATGCTGCAAAAAATAGAAACCAAGGAAGATGATCCGCGTGACTATCAGTTTCAATACTATCATACACTTTATGGACTATACAACAACTGGTCAACCTATTGTGAAAACAATAACTTCAGCAAGGATTACGACCAGCTGAAAGTGAAATACCTGAAGAAAGCAATAGAACTGTCACCAAAGAAAGATGCGTTCTATTACTACCTGCTGGGAGAGTCATACTATTTCAGCAACAATCCCAACAACAACAAAACCATCCAATACTACAAGAAGGCACTGAGCATGGAAAAGCCGGACAGCCGCCTGCATGCCATGACCGCCTTTGCCCTATCCGAAGTATACAAGAAAGCCAACAACCCGGAACTGATGGAGCATTACCTTCTGGTTGCAGCCATCTCAGACATCACTTCTGCCACAAAAGAGAATGTCGCCTTGCAAGACATCGCACTCTTCATCTACAAACATAAGACCAGAAGTCTGAAAAAAGCCCAGGAATACATCAACATATCCCTGGAAGATGCTTATGCCTACAACAACCGGTTGCGCCGCATTGAGATTTCATCCAAATTGCAGATGATTACCAATGCCTATACAGATGACATCAGAGCCACCAACAGCATGCTCTACATCGCTCTCTCAGTCATTTTCCTGCTCCTGCTCGGAGTGGGACTTAGCAGTCTGTTCATCCGCAAGAAGAACAGGCTTCTGAAACAGAAGAAAGACGAAATCACGGCTACATCGGCTAGAATGGAAGTTCTCAACAGCCAGCTGCATCTCATCAACGAAGAGCTGAAGGACACCAACCAGAAACGCGAGAGACTGGTGAAGGTGTATATAGACCTGTGCTATAAAAACATAGAGAGGAACAGCAAACTGCGTACTTTGGCAGTAAGAAAGATAAAAGCCAACCAGAGCAAGGAGCTGCTGAGCCTCCTTTCGTCCTCATCAAGTACAGAAAAAGAGAACAAGGAGTTTCTGACTGAATTCGACAAGGCATTCCTGTCTCTGTACCCAACTTTTGTAACCGAGCTGAACCAGCAACTCACCGAATCGGCTCACATCCAGCTGAAAGAGAACGGCGAAATGCCCCCTATCCTCCGTGTATGCGCCCTGTTAAGATTTAGGCATCACCGAAAGTTCAAAGATCGCCGGCATCCTGTCTTATTCGCCCCAAACCGTATATAACTACCGTTCCATGCTCAAGAACAATGCCCGAGACAAGGAGCACTTCGAAGAAAATGTGCTCAGACTCTGTATGGTGATAGCCGACTGATCGGAGATTAAGAATATTTTTTCTTGATTCGAATCATTACACCCATACTGGCAGCACCTCTATCCTGATGCCATCACGCTCTATCGTTTGCTGCTGATTGAAAGTTAAAATTCTGCATTGCCTGCATCCTGTAAAAACAGAAGCAGCCAGGAGTCCACCTACCTCTCGTTCCAAGTTCTCTTCGTTTAAAGCCCAACATACCTGTATCAACTCAGAAACTCGCTCACCTCGTTGTACTACGAAATCACACTCCTTCTGATCACAGAAATAGGTGATTCTGTCTTCCTCACCCAAACTGCGCTCCAAGTTGAGGTAAACAATGTTATCGAGAGCCTTGCCGGCATCCTCACTTTCAGGGAGCAACACTGCATTGCGCATGGCAATATCTGCCATATAATACTTGGATGGCGCAGAACTCTGCTTGACTAGCGACTTGGTATATTTCTGCACCTTGCGAAACAAGAAGATGTTGCAAGCATAGTCGAGCCACAAATACAAGGAATCCTTGGAAACTTTCAATCCCTGCGACTTCAAGTCATTATAGATGTTGTTGACACTGGTTGGTTTGGTGAGATTGTTCATCACTCGTTTCAAAAAGTATCTCACCACAGTGGAAGATGCTCCGATATGGTAATGCTCCATCATATCACGGAAGAGCATCGTGCTGAAATAAGACTGGAGTATCTTCACTTTCTCCGACCTACTCTTGGCACGCACTACCTCCGGGAATCCACCTTCCTCACAATAATCTCTAAAGGCAGAAGCCATCATTGCCTTGCCTTCTTCGCTATACTTATCAGCCTTAACACCCTTAAAACTCAGATATTCCTCAAAACTCAACGGATACTCACGATATTCATCAGGCCATCCACGCAAAGCGGAAGCCATCTCCTCGGAGAGCATCTTGGCAGTGCTACCCGTGATGAAGATATGCTTGCAATAGTTCTTATACACTCTGAGCACAAAGAGTTCCCAAGCTTGCACCAGTTGTATCTCGTCAAAAAACATATAGACATCCTGGAGAGGTATCATAGGATACATCTCCCGATAAGCCTGTAAAAGTTCATCGAAATTCTCTGGTGTCATGGAGAGAAAACGCTCATCATCAAAACCGACATAGAGAATGCGCTCCTTAGGCACACCACTTTCTAACAAACGATTGATAGTCAAGCCTAAAAGAGAGGACTTGCCACAACGGCGGATGCCTGTGACCGTAACGATACGACCTCCATCCAAAGGAAGTTGCATCTCTCTTGCTTGCAAATCCAACGGAAATTCTCGTTGATGCAAGGCTATGATGGATTGAAAAGTATTACGTAATTCCATATCTTCTTTCTTATTTTTGGCGCAAAGATACAAACTTTCCTTCTAAAAAGGAAAGAAATCGGCAATTATTTCCTTTTTAGAAGGAAAGAATCGTCAAAAGTTTCCTTATCAGGAAGGAAATATGGCTCGTAACACCATTGTATCAGCATCGCAAACATCTTTCAATCGGAAAGAAATCGACCTGTAATATAACCATCGTACCTTTGCAAACGAAATCAGAAAGGTATTTTGATTAAGAAAACATAAAGGTATTCAGTTATGAACATAAAAAGGGGAATTATTGGATTAGGATTGCTCGCTGCCGGTATCACACCGATGTGGGCACAAGACATCAAGGGTGTTGTCATCGACCAAAAGTCGAAAGAGACACTCATCGGAGCGGTCATCACTGCCGTGCCTGGAAATGGGAGCAAGAATGCTACCCAAGAGAAGGATGATATCAAAGCAGTGACTGACATCGACGGAAACTTCTCGCTCCAAAATCTCAAAGATGGTACTTATACCTTATATATAAAATATGTAGGATACAAAACTCAAAAAATTGACGGGGTTCAATTGAAGGGCGGAAAGAAGATAGATGGAAAGGCTATCGTTTCTTCGAAGGATACTTCATCGAAGAATGATGCTTCGGAGAAAGCATTGCTGACCATCACTTTGCAACCTGATGAACAGCAACTGAAGGAGGTGACCGTTACCGCAGTGGAAAGACGTAATACGGATGCGGCAATGATACAGGTGGCCAAAAACAGTCCCGTCATCGTGAGCAATGTTTCGGCACAGGAAATATCCAGAACTCAGGATACGAATGCGGGTGAGGTAATACGCCGAGTGCCAGGCGTGAGCCTCATCGACGATAAATTCGTGATGGTTCGTGGTTTGTCACAGCGTTATAACAATGTGTGGGTGAACGGAGGAGCAGTGCCAAGCTCTGAGGCTGATTCCAGGGCATTCTCCTTCGACATCATCCCAAGTTCGCAGATTGACAACCTCACCATCGTGAAGTCGCCAACGGCTGAATATCCCGCTGATTACTCAGGCGGTTTCATCATCGTCAACACCAAGGAGATTCCGGCAGAAAACAGTTTCAACATCGCCGTGGGCGGAAACTGGAACACATCTTCTGCCTTCAAGGACTTTTCTTACTCAAAAGGTTCCGAAACCGATTTCCTAGGGTTCGACAATGGCTTGAGAAACCTGAATGGGGGCATCCAGGCAGCCTTGAATCCGCAGCTCGATGCCAACGGAAAACCGGTGGGCGATTATGCTACTTCGCTCTTGGGAAACGGACTTAACAACGATTGGCTCGTGAAGAACAGGAAACCTTTGGGCGACCTGAAGTTAGCGGCCAGCCTAAACCAGCGCTGGATGCTCGGCGGAAGAACACTCGGCATGCTCGCCGCCCTGAACTATACCAACGAATACCGCACCTACGAGAACATGGAGAACAACCTCTATGGCATCTATGATGCAGCCAATGACAAGCCAAACTATCTTCGTCACTCTGTTGACGACCAGTATAATAATAACGTCAGACTCGGAGCAATGCTCAACTTCACCTTCCTTTCCAAGGACGGCAACCACAAGTATCAGCTCAAGAACATCTTCAACCAGTTGGCTACCAGCCGATATACCTGGCGTGAAGGCGTGAGCGCCCAGTCGAACCTGGAGCGGAGCGCAGAGTATTACTACCGCAGTCGAACTACATATAACGGTCAGCTTACCGGCAAGCACACCTTCACCAGCGACGCCCTTGACTGGAGCATCGGGTATGCGTATGCCAACCGCCATTTGCCTGACCGTCGTAGATACCTCATCGACGATGCTCTAGAATCGGGCGTTTATGCCCTGAGCACCGGCAACGACATATCCCGCGAGTGGACCCAACTCGACGAACACATTCTCTCTCTTGGTATTAATGATAAGCATCACTTCAAGTTTGGCAACTTTGAGCCAGACTTGCAAGTGGGTGCCTATGGGGAGTATCGCAGCCGAGAATACCAGACCCGCAACTTCATCTACAACTGGAATGTTTCAGCTAACAACATGCCATCCGACTTCCGCCACAGCGACATCCCTACCCTGCTCTCCAATGAGACGAACATGGGTTACGACAAGCTGTATCTTCTGGAGGAAAAGCAGATGCGCAATAACTACCGCGGGCACAACACCTTAGGCGCCGGATACCTGACGATGTCTCTCCCCTTTGGCAAACTCGGCATCCACGCCGGTGTCCGCTTTGAGCACAACGACATGGAACTCATCTCCAATTCCCGTGACTACGAGAAGAGTGAATCGAGCCGCCATTACAAGACCGATGATGTTTTTCCATCTCTCAATACAACATATAAGATCAGCGACCAGCACCAGGTGCGCCTGTCGTATGGCCGCAGTATTAACCGACCTGAATTCCGTGAAGTGTCGTCGTCGGTGTATTACGACTTCGACCTTGCCAGCAATGTGCAGGGAAACACTGAGTTGAAGAACTGTTATGTCGATAATCTCGACCTGCGATATGAGTGGTATCCATCCCGTGGAGAGCTCATTTCGCTGGCAGTCTTCTACAAGCACTTCGATTCTCCTATCGAGTGGACCTACACGGTGGCTGGCGGCACAGACTTGATTTATTCTTATAAGAATGCAAAGAGTGCCAATAATTACGGTGTGGAACTGGACATCCGAAAGAATCTCGGATTCATCGGATTAAAGGATTTCAGCTGGTCGTTTAACGGAGCCTTGATTAAGAGCAAGGTGCAGTTTGAGAAGGGTTCAAAAGAGGAAGACAGACCGATGCAGGGTCAATCTCCATACCTTATCAACACCGGTATCTTCTATAAGAACGAGCCATTGAAGATGGATATCGCCCTGCTATACAACCGCATAGGCAAGCGAATCATCGGTGTGGGAAGAAGCGAGGGAAGCACGGGCGATGACTCCAACTCCCGAGTGCCTCACAGCTACGAGATGCCTCGCAACACCATCGACTTCTCGCTGGCTAAGAAATTCGGCGACCATCTGGAAATGAAGCTCAACGTAAGAGATCTTCTTGCAGAAAAGATATATTACAAGCAGTTTGCTGATGTAACGTATAGCGACGGAAGCAAGAAGCAGGTGGAAGAGATTTCAAGATGCTACAAGCCGGGCAGAAACATCGGTTTGCAGGCAATATATAAATTCTAGAGACTATCCGTAGAATTTCAAGAAAGATAATAAGAAAGATAATATTAAATGTTTGTTTAATAAAACAGGAAACAATGATGAACAAGATGTATTTTTTAGGATGCATGGGCATCCTCGCAGCATCTGCCATGTTGAGCAGTTGCAGCAGTGACAATGACGACCCAACTCCTTCTCCAAACCCTGGATCAGAAGTAGTTTACAAGTGGACAACCGATGGCGGCTTGAAGGCCTGCGACCACATCCTCTTCGGAACAGACGGCAAGGAGAATGCCAACGGAACAGAAATAGGAAACGGCGACCAGGAATTCGTCTTCACAGGCAAGCAGACCTTAAAGAAAGGTACCTATCTGCTCAAGGGATGGGTATATATTGCAGATGGTGCTGAGCTTACCATCGAACCAGGTACTATCATCAAGGGCGACAAGCAGACCAAGGCGGCACTCATTGCAGAGCGTGGCGGTAAACTCATCGCCAAGGGTACAGCCACTGAGCCTATCGTCTTCACATCAGAAGAGGCTGCCGGCAGCAGAAAGCCTGGCGACTGGGGTGGCATTATTCTCTGCGGTAAGGCTAAGAACAACCAGACTGAGCAGCAGATAGAGGGTGGTCCTCGTACCAAGCATGGTGGTGCAGATGATGCAGATAATTCTGGTACTTTAAGCTATGTACGCATCGAGTTTGCCGGTTATCCATTCCAGAAGGATAAGGAGATCAACGGTTTGACCTTCGGTTCTGTAGGTTCCGGCACACAGATTGACCACGTACAGGTATCTTATTCCAATGATGATTCCTTCGAGTGGTTTGGTGGTACCGTGAACTGCAAGTATCTCGTAGCCTACAAGGGCTGGGATGATGATTTCGATACCGATAATGGTTTCTCAGGCAAGGTGCAGTATGGTCTTTCACTGCGCGACAGCAAGATAGCCGATACCTCTCAGAGCAACGGTTTCGAGAGCGACAACTGCGCCGATGGTGCTACCGTGGACCCTCGTACCAAGGCAACTTTCTCTAACATCACCTTCATAGGTCCTAAGGTATTGGATTCTAAGTTCCAGAACACCACAGACTATATCACTGCCGGAGCCTACAATCCAAACAACGGTTCAGCCCTCGGCAAGTTCCAGGCAGCCATGCAGATTCGCCGTTCTTCTAACCTCAACTGCATCAACTCAGTGGCCTTAGGCTGGCCTATCGGTTTGATTATCGATGGTGAGAAGGGTGAAACCGTGAAGGATGCAAAGGATGGCAAGTTCAAGCTTCAGAATGTATATTTTGCAGGTATGGATGCCGTTGGTACTGATGCCAACAAGAAGTATGAGGATTACCTCTACGATGCTGCAAAGAAGCAGGATATCGACAAGAATCAGAAGTCATACAGCAATACCTTCTTCTTCTCAGAGCCAAGCAACAAGTATTTTGATTCATGGACCTCATTGGTAGGCACAGATGGTTATACTCCTATCGCCGGAAGTCCATTGCTTGGTGCCGCAAGTTTCGCCGGCTGGACAGGTTTCGACACCGTAAGCTACATCGGAGCCTTCGATGGCAGCAACAACTGGATGAGCGGTTGGACCAACTTCGACCCTCAGAATGCGAAGTACTAGAATAGCTAATTTCTATTTTGACTATAAGGTTTTCTTTTATTGGGAGGGTTTGTCATAAGTTTATGACACACCCTCTTCATTTATCCTAATCCATGAACTTTATCATGTCCTGTCGTCTTGCCTTTGCCTCCGGCGATTCGTCAGGATAACCCAGGGCGATGCAGTAGAGCAGTTTGTAATTCTTGGAGAATGCCATGCGGTCGAGGTAAGGCTTGGCTGACGGCGAATCCTGTATCCAACGGGCTGAACTGCCCAGACAGCAGGAACCGATGCCCCTTGACCATGCTGCAAGAATGATGTTCTCGCCAAGCAAACCGCAATCAATCTGTGCCATATCATAAGTAGTATCGTAGGCGATGCAAAACACGCATGGAGCATTCACGAAGATATTCTTGAAGCCTTTGCGCTCTGCAATCTTAGGATTATCCTTTACCACGGCTTGGGTTATCGAATCGATAAGTGCAGGAGAATCAATCACTCTGATTTCATACGACTGCAGGTTCTGCCCATTTGGCGCATGGATGCCGCATTTCAAAATCTCGTTCAGGGTATCACGGCTGATGACGGAATCCTTGTAAGCACGGATGCTTCTGCGACTCATCATCAAATCGGTTACCACACTTGCAGAGTCAACGCTGGTCGTTGCCTCAGGCTTTCTGTTCTCGTTGCAGGCAGTCAACATCAGTGCTGCTGCCAATCCTAAGAAAATCTTCTTCATATGATTCATGATTAAACTTATATTTCAATTAGTATATACCTTACAAAAATAACAATAAATACTGACATTCAAGAAGATACCTTATATCTTTTAAGAGTTTTTATCAGTCCAGACATAAAAGATGACATACGCGAATTCAACAAGCAAGTGCAAAATTTGGTGGTATAGAAGATTTTTCGTACCTTTGCCGCAAAATCATCAAACTTAGAAATTATGGCAAGAACAAGAATAAAGAATCCTGTAGTATTGACTAGCATTGCGCAATATGCCATGTATGCATATTGCATTTTCGCTTTGTTCTCGATGGTATTTTTTATTTGCGGGCAAGTTGACCTGTCCTTCAGAATAAGTCCCGTCCTGATTACCCTCAAGCAGTTGGTATTGCAGCTTACCCCTATAGCTTTATGGGGAATATTCCGCTACACGCTACCGGCAGGCGTAAAATTGCTACGACGCTGCAGCGAGTTGATGGTACTTTACTATGTGCTCTCATTCATCCTGGGTCTATGCTTCAATCTTCATCTCGTAACGATGATGCAGAACGGACAGATTACCCCAATGGCTTCCATACTCACCTGGACAGAAAGCACGATGGGCCTGATTTCCGTCATCGCCTCCCTGGTAGCCGGCTGCCATCTGTACAGCAAGCACAGAGGTAACATACGCAAACTGGGCATAGCCCTTATCCTGGTTTTCATGGTATGGCTGATATGCTCAAATATACTCCCTGTTGCAGTGTTTTATCTGGCAGGCAACACCCAGCAGGCAGCCATCACCAGAATGAATTTCATCAGTATGATAACCACTACATCGGCTTATATATACGCATACTATAGGATGTATCGGGCAATAAAAGCTATAGGATGTATCGGGCAATAAAACTAAATAAATACAGATTCTCGGATATACAGATTACAGAATGTGTTATCAGTTTTACAGAAAGAAAATTTGCAATGCACTGCAAATTTTACTCAGAAACACAAGAAATTTGCAATACACTGCAAATTTCTTGAAAAAGTTTCGTATATTTGCAGCGCATTTCATTTTTAGCAATCAAGATAGAATGCAAAATGAATAGCAAAGTGAATAAATAGAACATAAAGAGAATATGATAGAGCGCAAAGAATACATGAATCTCCTGGAGAAATGGAGAGACAAGAAGGCCATCAAGGTAGTAACAGGCATACGACGCTGTGGCAAGTCATCGCTGCTGAGGATGTTTAGGGAGAAACTTCTCTCGGACGGAGTATCCGAAGAACAAGTACAGGACCTCAACTTCGAGGATCTCGACAACGAACCGTTCCTCGACTATAAAATTTTGTACGCGCACGTAAAGCAGAACCTGTGCCCAGACAAGATGAACTATCTCTTCTTTGACGAGATACAGATGGTGGAAAATTTCCAGAAAGTGATAGACAGCCTGTTCCTGCTAGACAACGTAGACATTTACGTTACTGGCAGCAATGCCTACCTGCTCTCTGGCGAAATAGCCACCCTGCTCACCGGAAGATACATCGAAATCAAACTCTTCCCTTTCTCCTTCCGAGAATTCATGCAGACGCAGCCTGCCCATACTTCCCGAGAGCTCGCCTATCGCCAATACATCGAACTGGGTTCCTTCCCATACATTCCCCAAATCTGCCAAGACCGAGAGATGGTGCGTGAATACCTGTCAGGTCTCTACAACACCATCGTACTGAAAGATGTGGTGAGCCGCAAGAAGATAACCGATGTGATGATGTTGCAAAGTGTGGTAAGATTCCTTGCTGACAATATAGGCAACATATCCGTAATCAAGTGCATCAGCGACACCATGACCTCGCTGGGCAGAAAGACTACATCTCATACGATAGAAAACTACGTCTCTGCCCTCACCGACAGCTATATCTTCTACCCAGTGCAGAGATATGATGCCAAGGGTAAGCAGCTATTGAAGACTGGACAGAAACTTTATCTTGCCGACGTAGGTCTGCGCCAAGTCATCAATGGCACCAAAGGTGGCGACTTGGGGCACGTACTGGAGAACATCGTGTATCTGGAACTAGCACGACGAGGCGGAGAAATCTATGTAGGCAAAGCCGGTGATGCAGAGATAGACTTCGTGGTAATCATTGGTGAACACAAGGAATACTATCAGGTATCGCTCAGCGTAAGGGATGAGACCACGATGCAGAGAGAATTGGCACCCCTGAAGTCCATCTCCGACAATTTTCCAAAATATCTGCTCACTCTGGACAACGACCCCGTCCAGTTTCATGATGGAATCAAGCAAGAATATGTGCTCGACTGGCTTATGGAATGACGCTCCTGTCTGAATTGGCAGCAAAGGATAAGTGGAAAGAGGAGAATATTTCCTATAATAAATGGATGGAGAAAAATTCATAATACAAGAAAAAGAAGAAGAAAAAAGAAAAATAAGAATAAGAAAAATAAGAATAAGGAGTATGAATATCAAGGAGAATTATCAACAATATGTAAGCCGATACGCTGCTGAGGTGACTGCCCTGAAGCGTAAGAATACGGGATTTATAACGGGCGAGCTGCTGGCTTTTGGCGGCATCCTCGCCTTCCTGGTCTGCTATTTCGCAATGGATGGGGATACACAGAACTATCTGATGGGGGCGGCGTTGTGCCTGATTGCCTATCTGGGAATCAGACGACTTGACGACAAGAATAAGGAGAAGATAGAGCATCTTTCGGCTTTGCTCAAAGTTTATCAGGACGAAATCAAGGCTTTGGAGGGGGATTTCTCGCCTTTCGAAACAGGCGATTCCTATCAGAATCCGCAGCATCCTTATTCCTTCGACCTCGATGTCTTCGGCAAGAGTTCGCTGTTCAACCGCATCTGCCGAACCATCACATCGGGCGGTTCGGAGGCACTCGCCAGGAATCTTACCCGGGAAACGCCTCTGAGCATGGAGGATATCAAAAGAAGAAGGGATTTGCAGAAGGAATTGGCTGGAGAAGGCGAAAACTGGCGAATGGAATTTCTGGCACTTGGCGAAAAGAACAGAAGCCAAACTGCGGATGGCAAAATGGTGAATGGCAAGACGAAGAAGATTGATTCTGCTGCGGTGATGGATGCGATGCAGAAGGTTTCGAAGATGGAGGTGCCGGCATGGTTTGGGTCTCCGGTTTCGCTCGTTATCGGATGGCTGCTGATTATCGGAGTCATCGGTTCCGTGATTTTATCGATATGCGATATGGTTTCGGTAAATTTCGCCCTGTGGTGGGTGTTGGTTCAATACATGGTGGTGTTCTTCGTCTGCAAGCAGACACTTGATAAGATAGACAGCAACGGCGGCAAGCTTCGACATCAGCTCATCGCCTATGCCCAGATACTCCAGCTTATCAACAGGCGCAATTTCCATAGCGAATCAGGCAAGGAGATGCAGAATTCCCTGGCAGATGCCCTGCCTTCCTTTGCCCAACTGGAAAAGATATTGAAGGGGTATGACAGAAGAGGCAACTTCCTCGGTCTTTTCTTCACCGATGCCTTCATGCTGAGCGATTTCTTCCTGGTTCGCAGTTTCCTGAAATGGAAGAATACCTATATGGTGAAGATGGAGGAATGGATGCATATCATCAGCGAGATGGATGCGATGGTTTCGATGGCGGATTTCAGATATAATCATCCGGAGGCGGAAGAGGCGGAATTTGTTTCGGGAAGTCCGGAAGCAGATACTGAAAGCGATGTTTCAGAAAATGCAGGAATCGGAAGTCCGGAAATCGTGTTCGAGGGTAAGAATCTCTATCATCCTTTCCTGGGTGCCAAGGCGGTGAAGAACGATTTCACCATCAAGGACGACAACTATTATATCATCACCGGAGCCAACATGGCGGGAAAGAGTACCTTCCTGCGTTCGCTGGGCGTGAACTATATCCTGGCAATGGCGGGTATGCCGGTGTTTGCGGATCAGCTGAAGATTTCACGTTTCAGATTGTTCTCGAGTATGAGAACCACCGATGATTTGACGCATGGCATCTCTTACTTTAATGCTGAGCTGATAAGACTGGAGGAGCTGCTGAAGTTCTGCAGGGAAAGTGCTGAGGGAAAATTCTGCAAGGAAAGTGGAAAAGACAATAAGGAGCCACTCCAAACGCTGATTATTCTGGATGAGATTCTGAAGGGAACGAATTCGTTGGATAAGCTGAATGGTTCGAGAAAGTTCCTCGAAGCCATTGCCAAGCAGCCGGTGAGCGGCATCATCGCTACCCACGATCTGGAACTTTCAAAGATGGAGAATGAAGCATCAGGAAAATTCCACAACTATTGTTTCGAGATAGATTTAGGCACG
The DNA here is from genome assembly GCA_021623045.1 of Segatella copri. Classification (GTDB taxonomy): domain Bacteria; phylum Bacteroidota; class Bacteroidia; order Bacteroidales; family Bacteroidaceae; genus Prevotella; species Prevotella copri_T. The sequence continues at coordinate 12,966 of JAJWJX010000003.1, forward strand.
GATGTTACCTATACTTATAAGATACAGAAGGGTGTGGCAAGAAACCAGAATGCCACCTTCTTACTGAATAAGATTCTGGAAAAATATTAGAATAAAAAGAGAAACTACCGATAGTTTGATCAGTTTCAAATTATCGGGAGTTTTCCTTTTAAAGAATACATTATAACTCCACGCTATCCAGGCGGAATTTGAGCAAGCCGGCTGGTACCTTTACCATTACCTCTTCACCTGCCTTCTTACCCAGAAGGGCCTTGGCGATAGGCGACTTGATGGAAATCTTGCCACTATGAAGATCTGCCTCGTGAGGATTCACTATGGTATAATTCATGCTGCACTTGTTGGCGAGATTGGTAATCTTAATCTTGCTCAACAAGCCAACGGTATCGCTCTTCAATCGAGACTTGTCGATGACACGGGCATTCTCCAAGACCTTCTGTTTGAAACTGATGCGGCTCAAAAGCTTGCCCTGCTCACGCTTGGCTGCATGATACTCGAAATTCTCACTGAGGTCGCCCTTATCGCGGGCCTCAGCTATCGCATCGCGAACGGCTGGCAACTCTACGTTAACCATGTGTTGAAGTTCGGCCACGAGCTCATCGTAACCTTCCTGAGACATATATTCCATTTTCTCTGATAATCTTAATGAATGATGTTTTTAATTTTCGGGGTGCAAAGTTACTAGTAATTCATGAAAACACCAAACATTTTTGATAAAAAAGTAAATAAAAAAAGAAGATGTGCTACCATGACAGACAACACATCTTCTCCTTGAATATATCATTATCCCCAAACTTCCTCGGAAATCTCTCTAACCAAATTTATCTTTGCCCACTGCTCAGCATCGGTCAGTTTATTACCAATCTCGCAAGAGGCGAAGCCGCATTGAGGACTGAGACTGAGCCGATCGAGGGGGATATATCTGGCAGCTTCTCGGATGCGGGCGATAACCGTAGCCTTATCCTCCAGCACCGGAGATTTGGAGGTTACCAGACCCAGAACCACCTTCTTGCCATCTGCCACATACTTCAATGGCTCGAAACCACCCGAACGCTCATCGTCATACTCCAGATAGAAGGTGTCCACATCCTCATGGGCAAAAAGATAAGGAGCCACGGCATCGTAGGCACCCTTGGTGGCATAGCAGGAATGATAATTGCCACGGCATACGTGGGTGTTGATGGTCAATCCCTCCGGTTTGCCCTCGATGGCAAGATTGTTCACCTTCAGATATTGCAGGGCTTCCTGCTCAAGGGTGAACCCGGTGCCCACCTTAGACTTCCAGTAATCGCTATCCACAATCATTCCCCAGGTGCAGTCATCCAGCTGGACGGTACGGCAACCGGCTGCATAAATCTCCTGGAAGAAGGTGCGATAAGCCTGAGCAATATCCTCAATCAGCTGGGTAGTGTTAGGATAGAACTTGCGGGTGTTCTCGGCATTCTTGCCACGGAACAGTTCGGCAAGAAACTGTGCCGGAGCAGGAACCGTCTGCTTTGCCTCGAAGATATATTCGCCATTGGCATCCAACTCCTCAAACTGCTTTACAAAGAGGAAATCCTTGATAAAAGGATGATTCTCGCCGGTAATCTTGCCGGTCAGTTGGATAGAACCCTTGGTTGTCTCCTCGCCATGAAACTGGTAGCCATGCTCCAGTTCGATATGCTCCACGCCATTGAATCCCCACATAAAGTCGAGATGCCAATAGCTGCGGCGGAACTCGCCATCGGTGATATAAGGCAGGCGATGCGCCTTCTGCTGACTGATGACCTCAGTAATCAACCGGTCTTCTACGGCGCGAAGGTCGGTGGCAGAAACCTTGCCATCAGCAAACTTAGCTCTCGCTTCCTTCAACTCTGCAGGGCGCAAATAGCTGCCCACTGCCTCAAAATGTATATTTCTTACGTTGCTCATATTTTTATCTCCTTATTATTATTTGATGTGAATGACTCTTTATCCTGTCATTACCGATGAATGACGCTTTGCATCCGGAATTGCGGGTGCAAAGGTAAGAAGAAGAATTTTATTTGCCAAATATTCTCCGTAATTCAGAAAAATATACTATCTTTGCAGCGAATTAAGCAGATCAGCAGAATATTATTCTGTAAGAATCAGTAAAAACAGAAATAAAGAAATAATGACAACAGAAGAAAAACTTGATGAAACAGACATCAGAATACTGAAGTTACTGCAGCAGAATTCCCGACTCACCGTCAAGGAGCTTGCTGCAAGAGTACACCTCTCCCCTTCTCCCACCTTCGAGCGACAAAAGCGGCTGGAACGTGAGGGATACATCCAGCGATATGGAGCCATCGTAGACCATCACAAGTTGGGGCACAACGTAATCGTGCTCTGCAATATCCGGCTCAAGCAGCATACCCATGACCTGATTCAGCAATTCATGGATACCGTGCAAACCATCGACCAGATAACGGAGTGCTACAACACCACCGGCGATTATGACTTCCAGATCAAGGTATATGCCCGCGACATGAAAGCCTATCAGGACTTCATGCTCAACACGCTGGGAAACATCGACTGCATAGGAAGTCTGCACAGCATCATCGTGATAGGTGAAATCAAGGATTCGCATTATATTCCCGTAGCAAAATAAGGAGAAACGTGATGAAAGCAAAAAATATATTGATGATATGCCTGTTTATTTCCGGACTTTTCTGCCTCCCATCCAAGGCACAGAAGCCTGGAGAAAACGTCAGTTCTCAAACCATCAGGAAACTGGGCGAGAAGCATTTCTTCTCCATCTCCACTATTCCTGATGATATCTTCCGCCTGATGCAGGGCAAGACATACAAGAAGAACTGTACCGTGGCAAGAAGCGAACTGAGATACATAAGATGCCTGCACGTAGACAAAGACGGCAGAAACATCGTGGGAGAAATGGTGGTGAACAGGGCGATAGCCACAGATGTGCTCGATATTCTGAAAAAGCTCTACGAGGCGAAATATCCGATAGAGCGGATGAGACTCATTGACTATTGGGATGCCGACGACGAAAGGGCGATGAGAGCCAACAACTCCTCCAGTTTCAACTTCCGCTTCATCTCGCATACCCATACGGTATCGAAGCACGGAAGGGGACTGGCCGTAGACATCAACACCCTCTACAATCCTTACCACAAACGGCTGAAGAACGGCAAGGAAGTGGTGGAACCTGCCACCGCCCGCCCCTATCTGGACCGCAGCAAGAACCACGCTTATATGATAAAGAAAGGCGACCTCTGCTACCGGCTTTTCAAGGCAAAAGGATTCAGATGGGGAGGTGACTGGAAACACAGCAAAGATTACCAGCACTTCGAAAAATAGAAATGCAGGAAAGAACAGCCAGCAAGGAAAGGACATAAAAAAAGACTATGCCTATGTTACATCATTTCTTTAGTAACTATGGCATAGTCTTTTATTATCCTAACGATCTTTTTTATATGTAACACTAATTTAATTCACCTGTTACAGCCTTTTTATAATACATTGTAACTAGCTGTACCAGACAGAATTATATTCTCTACGTTCATCGTCCTCATTATAGAGGTTCTCATATTCAAGGTTCATAGCCTCGAATGATTCCAGTGTCTGTTTCATGATAACTCCTCCTCTATTTATTATGTTCAACTTTTAATATGGCAAAATTAGTAAAAAAACAGATTTCTGATGTCAATATTTCAGAAAACTTTTGTATTTTTGCACCATCTCTGCACATCAGGGGCAAAAAGTGCAAAAAAAACAGCTCTGTTCAAGAGCCATGCAAGATAAAAAACAAGAAACAAGATGAAGATATTACATACTTTACGACTCGACAGAATGAAGTGGCACCACTGGGTACTGCTGCTGTTGCTCATCCTCGTCACCATTACCAAGATGATTCCTCTCTGGGGAGTTATCTACACCTACCGTGTTTATCCCGTTATCGGCAGCCTTCTTTCGCCCATCTCAGGCATCTTTCCCTTTGCCGTGGGTGATATTTTCATAGCTCTCAGCATCGCCTGGGTCGTCCTCTATCCTATCTACGAGATGGGATTACGGAAAAAACTCGCCCGTCGGTTTATCTTTCTTGCTGCCAAGAACGGCGGCTATCCGAAGAAAAAGGCGGTTTTCGGAAGGGTAATTGAATATCTGCTGTGGGTATATGTATGGTTTTATGCAGCTTGGGGACTGAACTATTCGCAGCCTGTTATCTATTATAGAGTAGGCATGCAGCCTGCTGAGGTTTCGGAAGAGAAGTTCCGGAAATTTGCCTACCAGTATGCCGACAGCCTCAACCTTTTGAGTGAAGAACGGAGAGGGAAGAGTGAAAAATTCAATTGTATTGTGGATGATAAACTGAAGAATCGGGTGCGGGATGCGGTTCTGAAGGAATATAACAAGATAGGCTATCGGGAGGGCATCAATCCGCCTTTCAACCAGCATCCGCATGCCAAGACGATGGTGTTTACGCCCATCAGTTCGATGTCGGGTGTAACCGGCAGCATGGGACCATTCTTCTGCGAATTTACGCTGAACGGCGATATTCTTGCACACGATTATCCGGCTACCTATGCCCATGAATTTGCTCATTTTCTGGGTATTGCCAACGAAGGAGAGGCAAATTTCTACAGTTATCTCGTCTGTACGGCATCACAGGATAAGGCGGTGAAATTCAGCGGATATTACCACATTCTGCCCCATGTGTTATATAATGTATTCGACATCCTCGGCGAAAAGGAAGGTGAGAAATATCTGAAATATATCCGTCCTGAGATAATCAGGCTGCTGAAAAGCGACCGCCAATACTGGCAGAACAAAAGATGCAAGGCACTGGATGCTGCCCAGGATTTCTTCTTCGAACTCTATCTGAGAGGCAACCATGTAGAAGGCGGCAGAAAGAGCTATGCCGGCGTCATCGGCCTGATTCTGGCTTGGGAGAACAAGCAGGAAACTGTAGAGAAGAATGCCCAGAAGAAGAAATGATAGAGAATATCAAGTTTCGCATGTGGTTCAAATACGGGCATCCCTTCATCGTATCCACTATGCCTTTTCATTTACACTCATATTCGTTTATCTTCGTGAACGTTACGATTATATGACCTTCCAAAATGGGAAAAGTAAAAAGCGGGATGCATTTTTTTCGATACCTGCTTAATTTTTCCTTCTCTTTTCTCTTTTAATATCATAGAGAAGAGAAAAAAAGGAGCTATTCCTCCGCTTTCTCAAAGAAAAAGTATATATTTGCAAACGGATTTAGAATATCGAATCGATATGAAGAAGGAAAAGAATTTTTCAGAAACTGTTTTTCAGAAGAAGGCATTGGAAAGCTTATCGGATGATGAGATTCTGCAGGGCTTCAAGGATGCCGATGCCAGAATAGTAAGGGAGTATTACTACGGATACTGCCGGGTGGCTTATTGCATCTACGATAAGCGATATGACCTGCAGCACAAGCCGGGCATGGACTTCTTCTCGCTGGCCCACGAATATTATCTCTATCTCTGCGAACACGACTTCAAGCCGTTGGAAGACCGGAAGCCGAGCATGTCGCTCAAAACCTGGATGGTGAATGGTTTCCGGTTCCTGCTGCTGGATAAACTGAAGGAGGTGGTAAAGGAGCATCGCTTCGAGAGTTTCGAAGCACGGCAGGAAAGCCGCAAGATGCAGTTTGACGTGACCGACAACCAGTTTGAGCACGATCTTTACCAGACGATAGAGGACATCGGCAATTTCTATTATGGCAGAGACAGCAAGAACAGCATCATCCTGAAGATGCTCTACATAGAGGGATTCAGAGGAAAGGATGTAGCCGCCCAGTTGGGCATATCCCATTCTGCCGTCACCCAGCGTTGTCAGAAGATGATGCACGATGTAGTGATTCCTTATTTCAAGAGATACTTCGATGCATCGGAATACGGAAGCTATCTGTCGTTCGCTGAGAAAGACGCATGTATCGAAAGCGCTCCAAAGATGTCGATGCCGAGAATGATGTCCGAATGCAAGTGCTGCGAGGAATCGGCAGATAAAGGCAATAACATATTTAATAATAAGAATAATATGGAAGAAATGAAGAAGGGAAGAATCACTCCTCGCTGGATTGATTCATTGAAGGAGAACGAAATTTTTGTGTTTGGCAGCAATCTGGCTGGCATGCATGGTGGCGGTGCAGCCCGCATAGCCCGATTACATTTCGGTGCCGTCATGGGACAGGGCGTTGGCTTGCAGGGCCAGAGTTACGCCATCCCTACGATGCAGGGTGGCGTGGAAACCATCCGTCCATACGTGGAGCTATTCATTATCTTTGCCCATCAGCATCCCGAGCTTCATTTCCTGGTAACCCCAATAGGTTGCGGCATAGCCGGCTTCGAAGCCGAAGACATCGCCCCATTGTTTGAGAGTGCAAAGGAGATGAAGAACATCAGCCTGCCGGAGAGTTTCTGGGAGGTGATAGAGTAATCTTCTGAAGAAAGAGCGGAAAACAGTTTTTGGAAAAAAAGGAAAAGATTATGCTGAACTTGAAAAAATCTTTAGAATCATTTACTTTGAGTGAGGATACACGGAGAAAAATTCTGAACGAGAACCACCCTTTCGGGAATCAGGGCACTCCATTCATCCCTTCGGAATTCAAGGAAATCGCCCAGATAGCTTTAGCCGGCCACTTCCAGGTAAGTGCTGGAACCCAACAGGTAACAGTACAACCCACATGTGTGGAGTTCTACTATCACGAAGAGGCAGAGGGTGGCATCAAAGACCCCATCGTATATCATCGCAACCCCAAGAGTGGTTCTCCCAAGAGCATCTTCAAGTTGGGCATTCTGCACAACCATGTTTCCGGAATCGACATCACGTTCGAGAAGGGCACCCATCCCGAAGATGCCATCAGGGCATCCCTGCTGATACGTGAGTTTTCGGTAGATGGAAATCCACCCGACAGTCGTTCTACCTTATTATATGATATGCTTTATTCGCAAGCCTCCATCTTCGATGGCTTCTCCATCAAATGGGTTGATGGAGAAGAAAAGGCAGAGGTAGAAGCTGATGTGCGCAAGAACGTGGCGAAATATGATGAAAACGGCCAGAAGATGCAGGCAAAAGAGCATCAGAAACTTCTCGACAAAGGGTTCACACTGACAAAAGACAGGAAGCATATCCAAGACCCACGGCCATGGCAATTTAAAAAGATACAGGTATGATAGCAGATAGAGATACGAATCAGGTATTCGTTTCAGAATGGCTTCCAAAGGTTCATCCCGCATTCTTCAGCCGTTTTTTGGAGTTACTGAAGAATGTCCACATCAATATGGCTCTGTTATCAAACACAGCCGATATCTGGTGTCGTGACTACATGCCGATTCAACTAGCCGAAGAGGATTTCCTGCAATATCGGTATTATCCCGATTATCTCACAAAGAAAGAATCAGACAAGCAATATATTACGGATTCAAAGAGCGTGTGCAAAGCTTTGAAGCTACCCAATATCCAAGCCACCGATTTGATAATAGATGGCGGGAATGTGGTAAAAGCCCATGATTGCATAATCATGACAGAGAAAGTTTTTCATGAAAACGCTCAATATCCGCAAGCAGAAGTATTGAATGAGTTGGAGCATCTATTTCATTGTGAGGTCATCATGCTTCCATGGGATAAATATGAGAAATATGGGCATGCTGATGGAATAGTGAAACCAATAGACGAGTCACGTCTTCTAATGACCAACTATGCTGATTACGACCAGGAACTTGCAGAAGAATTCGAACGACGGCTTGCCACCCGTTTTCGGATAGAGAAGCTACATTATCATGTTCAGCGAGCAGATAAGCGAAATTGGGCATACATCAACTTCCTGCAAGTTGGCAACAACATCGTTCTGCCAGCTATCAACATAGAAGAGGATGAGCAAGCTATGGAGCAAATAAAAACATACTATCCATCATGTAATATCTACCAGTTGGATAGCGAAGAGATCATTAAACAAGGCGGAGCCTTGAATTGTATAACTTGGAATATTAAAAATTAATTATTATGGCATTACATCACACAGAAGAAGAGCAAAAGCGATTCTGGGAACTCATGAATCGTTTTGAAAACGAGGAAGAGGCTATCAAAAATGGATTCTTTGAAGGATTCACAGAAGAAGAAGTGATATTTATGGGAGAAATGGATATCGTCAAGTTTGGTAATAAGTATTATCAGCTCTGTGAATACTACATGACTGAATTAGATTTAGATTATTAGCAGCTTATGTTAGGAGCAATGATAGGAGATATTGCTGGCTCAAAATATGAGTTCAACAATACGTTTGATTATGATTTCGAGATGTTCGGCGAAGGATGCGACTTCACCGATGATACCATCTGTACGGTAGCGATAGCCGATGCGATACTGAACGGGCGAAGCTATCAGGAAAGCCTGCTGGATTGGTGCCGCCGCTATCCTTCTCCAAAAGGAGCGTATGGCGGAAGATTCGCAGGGTGGATTCGTTCTCTTGATCCGCAGCCATATAATAGTTTTGGCAATGGTTCGGCGATGCGAGTATCGCCAGTAGCTTGGCTATTCGATGACCTGTCGCAGGTTTTGGAAGAGGCAGAGAAGACGGCTCTTCCTACTCATAACCACCCCGAAGGAATCAAGGGAGCCAAAGCCGTGGCTCATGCCATCTGGCATTTCCGCAAGAGCAGATTCTCAGAAGAATCTAAGGAGTGTAATGATAAGAATTCTAAAAAATCTGATGATAAGGCAATGAAAGCCTTCAAGGATATCGCCCGCAGCTATTACGAGGATTTCGATACCCGAGATTATCCGAAAGGCAAATTCGATGAAACCTGCATGGATGCCGTGCCATTATCTTTCCATCTCCTCTCGCAAGCCTCATCCTTCGAAGATGCCATCCGCCTAGCCATATCTCATGGCGGCGATAGCGATACCATCGGAGCCATCGTTGGCAGTATCGCCGAAGCCCGATTCGGTATTCCGCAAGATATGAAAGAGAAGGCAATCTCTTTTCTTCCGGATGATATGAGAGAAATATCGGCTAGAATAAAGTGTTGCAACTAGGCTCAGCAAAGCTGCTGACTGCAGTCAGCAGACCTGCCGACTAGGCTCGGCAGACCTGCTGAGCCTAGTGACAACTGCTGAGAAGGTATCTTCTGGAACCCGAGAAGTAATGTCTTTCAACTCACGAAGACGCTTGCATCAACCTATAGAGTTGACTCCTTTATCCCATCGAGCCGACTCCGTCATTCAGTAGAACCGACTCATTCTACTAAATCAACCCTATCTACAAGCTTCTCCAGGCAGTTAATCGCTTTGATACTGCTTATCAGAAATCGTGGTCACAATAGCACTCAGCTTCTGCATTTTCTCCACATTTATTTCCTGCACATAAAAGTTTTTTTGTGAGAAAAGTATCAAAGTATCATTATTTAGAGAAAATAACATTCTAAACATCTGATACATTGCGACATACGAAAATGAGACTTTCGAAATATTTTACAGAAAAGTATCATCGAAGTATCATAAAATTGCAAGAAGTATCATAAATTTCGGCTTTGAGGTAAATTAAAAGGCTAAAAAGAAATATCTACTATTCCAGTTTTATAAAATTAATAGCGTCTACTTTTTCAGAATGTAAAGAATGTCAATACAAACTAGGAATAAGAGAAAAGATTAACAACCAGAATTAGGAATAAAAGCACATAAAGTGGTCTGCAAGAGACCATTAAGCGGTCTGTAAGAGACCATCAAGTGGGCACTCAGGGACCAAGTGTCGGGCATTGAGAGAACAAGTAATGGGCACTCATTGCCCATATAGTAGGCATCGAGTGCCCAAAGTATCGGACGATTTTTGGGCACTTTCCGCAAGTCGGCGGCTTCGATATTATGCATGATGTTTTATGACGATTTTGTGATGGTTTTATGATGATTTGGTGATACTTCTATGGCAATTTCATGATACTTCTATCACATTCATGATACTTCGATGATACTTTTTGTAAAGTAATCAAAATAGTATCATTCTTGTATATTATTATATATCAGTTATTTATACCATTACTCAACCCAAAAGATGATACTTTGAGACTTTTTTCATAAAAAAACTTTTCTCGTGTGCGTATAAACTCGACGCTAAATCTAAAAAGAATCTGATACAATACCTTATAGATACCCCAAAAATTACGTCCCGACGTAGACTTTACTACATGGCGACGTAATCTTTCCTACGTCCCGACGCAGAGATTCCTACATCGCCATGTAATTTCAAGGACAACGGGAAATGAAAGATGTATTGAAACAATTTGCAGGGAAATGCGAAATAAAGCCCAAATAATTTGGTGTTATCGAAGAAAAACTATAACTTTGCCACCAATAGAATTTATCAAACAATATAATTTATGACAAACCATGATTTTTGGATGTCCATCAGTGACATAATCAATGAAGGATTTACATCTGAAGGTCTAGCAAAATTAGATGATTATGCAGAACAATTCAGTACTGGAAAGATCTTATATAAACGATTTTCACCGTCAGAACAGTATGGGTGCTGTGAAGGAGGTAGAATCCATGTTATTGCATCCTTACTCGCGGGAGCAGAAGTTGGCACAGATCAACTCTCTGCGCCAGAACAACAGAATCAAAAAGTAAGCTGAAAAGCAGTATGAAAAACACGCAACATACTGCTTTTCTCTATCCTTAGTTTATTTTAATATTTATCTTTTCGTAAATGTAAGTTCTGTATCACCCTCATCCATTAAGCATACAGTACAAATCATCGTATTACCTTTGATAGAAACAATCTTAAAGCGCTTGCAAGTTTGCCAATCTGTTTCATCCCCTGAAGAATAGGAATCCTTAATAATCAAAATGTTGGCATTCAATTCATATTTAGTAATTCCTGAATAAGATTTCCAAGTCCCTGCATCATAATCATACCAAATGCAACCACCATTAGCATTGAGAGAAAATCTAAATTTATCATCACTTTCAGGACTTTTATCTACAGTGATATGGCTATCATCCTCATCATCAGCCCAATACCACCCCTTAATATGCGTAAGTTCCCATGTACCAACGATGTTGGTCTTAATATCACCAGAAGCCGGAGTGTCGTCATCATCCGAAGATGAACAAGCGGTGAAAGACACCATTGAAAACAAGGCGAAAAGAATCGCCATTAAAGAAAAATGTAACTTTTTCATAAGTTGTGCCCGTTATGCCGATAGCTAAGCTTTTAATGTTATTAAATTAGTGAATCCGATAGATTATAATTGCGAAGCCATCGTTCTCTACATCACCTACGGATACAAAACACGTGGACGAAACTTGTCCACATTGCAGCCGTAGGAAAAGCTGAGGAAAACGACAAGTAACGCCCACGCTATAGCGGACGCTTACTATCTGCCGGTATTCCTGCTTTTTATTGAAGTTTCCTACGTTCCAATGTGCATGACCGAATAGCAAACGCTAATTTAACCATCAAAAAAATAGAAGTCAAACTCTTGCGAGGATTCATTCTGATTGCAAAAGTACAAAAACTTTCTGAATAATCAGCATTTACCATTCACTTTTTTCGTCAACTTCTTCTTTTTTATCATTATTTCTCCTCAAAATAACTACCCGCTTCCATCTTGCAATCCATCGCACGGCACTTGTTGTAGCGCTCTCTGGCTCTGTTTTCTCTTGCAAACATCGCCTTGGTGCCAGCCTCATCTTCCGAGAACTGCAGATGATTGTCGATGCCCATACCATGAGCAATGTTCTCCACATCAAGATCATCGGTGCCGATGAAGGTAAAGGTCCAGTTCTGCTTCTTCAACTTCTCAATGAGGTTCTTGATCATCTTCAGATTATACTCCTCGCTGCAGTTCTCCTCACCATCTGTAATGATAGTCACCAACACGCTGTCATCCTCGGTGGTCAGGGCATTGATCTTGGCTATGCCCATGCCTATGGCATCGTAAAGAGGGGTGCCGCCACATGGATTGTAATCCCTTGATTTCAAAGGCTTAATATGATGAGCAGATACATTATCGTAGAACAGATTCTTGTGGGTGCTGTCGAAGGTGATGAGCGTAACCCGCTGCTCCATATCCTTATGCGTCTTCTGCATTTTCTGAATCGTGGTCAGGGTCTCGTTGATACCCACCAGTGCCTGGCGCTCGATAATACTCATGCTACCACTCTCATCTACTACCAAAAGATTGAATACTCGTTTCATAACTTGTTTCTCCTATTTATTTTAAATTGTTCAACATAATTTTATAAGCAAGAAGAACTATTCCCTGCTTCTATTTATCCCTTAAAAGAAAGAATAGAGGGAAAAATTAAGAAAAGGATTATCTTTTTTCCAAAAATATTTTTGTCAGTAGAAATAAAACCCGTACTTTTGCACCAAATTTATTATACATATATTATATAAGAAGATGAAAGAAGTATTGATAGTAAGCATTGGCAGCTTCTTCGGAGGCGGCATGAGATATTGGATTTCAAAGATGGTGCAATCCTGCACGGTGATTGCCTTTCCTTTCGGAACGATGGCGGTGAATGTGGCGGGATGCCTCATCATCGGGTTCCTCTCAGGATTGAACTGGCGGGAAGGGGGATGGATGTCGCCATCTGCCAAACTGCTGCTCACCACGGGATTCTGCGGAGGATTCACTACCTTCTCTACCTTTATGAACGAGGGAGCAGGACTGATGAAAGAAGAGAATTACCTCTATATGATACTCTATCTCTTCGGAAGTCTGGCGCTGGGACTTATCGCCGTTCTCGCCGGACATTATCTGGCGAAAATGATCGCATGAGAAGAAGTAGGAGAATAGAAGAAAAAAGGCTCAGATTGCCGAAGAATATACTGAAGATAGTATTCCATCAAATGAAGAAATGATGAAAATACTATCTTTTTTATTATTTTATATTTCCAAAATGCCTTAATTACGAAATTTATTCGTAAATTTGCAGAAATAATCTGCATTCGACAATTTGAAAGCAAGCTTTCATCATGCTCGTTTGCTTAATTTTTGCACCAATGAATACATTAGATACAAACAATATAAAATGGAGCGAGAATGTAATCATCGCTGACGCCGACTATATCGACCGAGTGGCATTCGACCTGATAGTCAACTTCGAACGAATGATTAACCGTCGCATCCAACCAGCCGACATGGCACAATGGGCAGTCTGCATTGCCCTTGACGGAGGTCTGAGAGAGGGCGAGCACGAAACACAGGTTGTGCTTATCCACGACAAACAGTCGATGGCGATGAAAAACTTCCGCCCAGCCAACTTTGAGAAAGATCTGAACGCCCAGGCTTTCAAGGATGATAAGCTCGGAGAGTTCATCATCTCTTCTTATCCTACAGAGGAGAAGATGGTAGGCAAGGATGACTTCCTCGTAGAGGTGGCACGCACCGTATGCAACGCCAAGGAAGTGAAGCGAGTGATGGTAATCCCAAATTCTGAGGATGGAGATGCTTACGACCGACTCCGCGAGATACTCCGCAAGGTAGATGACGACGACAAGCGCATCACCCTCTTTGCCATGCAGCCCATGCCAGGCGGCAACTTCAGACAGGAGATTCTCGGATATTCGCTCATGAATGCCCTGGGAATCTCGGCAAATGAGATAAAGTAAACATTAAAATAATAAACATAAAAAAACAAGATTATAAATGAGTAGAGTACTTATGATTGGCGCAGGTGGCGTGGCTACCGTGGCTGCCTTCAAGATCGTCCAGAACCAGGACGTTTTCACCGAGTTTATGATTGCTAGCCGTCGCAAGGAAAAGTGCGACAAGCTGGTTAAGGATATCCACGCCAAGGGCTACAAGATGGATATTCAGACAGCTGAGGTGGATGCCGACGACGTTGAGCAGTTGAAGGCTCTCTTCAATAGCTACAAGCCTGAACTTGTCATCAACCTCGCTTTGCCTTATCAGGATCTCACTATCATGGATGCCTGTCTGGCTTGCGGTTGCAATTACATGGACACCGCTAACTATGAGCCTAAGGACGAGGCTCACTTCGAATATTCATGGCAGTGGGCTTACAAGGATAAGTTCGAGCAGGCAGGTCTCTGCGCTATCCTCGGCTGCGGCTTCGACCCAGGTGTATCAGGCATCTTCACCGCTTATGCAGCCAAGCATCACTTCGATGAGATTGAGGTGCTCGACATCGTGGATTGCAACGCCGGAAACCATCACAAGGCTTTCGCAACCAACTTCAACCCAGAAATCAATATCCGCGAGATTACCCAGAAGGGACTCTGGTATAAGGATGGCGAATGGATTGAAACCGACCCTCTCTCTATCCACAAGCCACTCACCTACCCTAACATCGGTCCTCGCGAGAGCTATCTGATGCACCACGAGGAGTTGGAGAGTCTGGTGAAGAACTACCCTACCATCAAGGAGGCACGTTTTTGGATGACCTTCGGCCAGCAGTATCTCACCTACCTCGACTGCATTCAGAACCTCGGCATGAGCCGCATCGACGAAATCGAGTACGAGGCTCCATTGGCAGACGGTTCAGGCAAGACAGCCAAGGTGAAGATTGTTCCTCTGCAGTTCCTCAAGGCCGTATTGCCTAACCCACAGGATCTCGGCGAGAACTATGACGGCGAAACATCTATCGGTTGCCGTATCCGTGGTAAGAAGGATGGCAAGGAGCGTACCTATTACGTATATAACAACTGCAAGCACCAGGAGGCTTACAACGAAACCGGTATGCAGGGCGTTAGCTACACCACCGGTGTACCAGCCATGATTGGTGCCATGATGTTCCTCAAGGGCATCTGGAAGAAACCAGGCGTATGGAACGTAGAGGAGTTCGACCCAGATCCATTCATGGAGCAGTTGAACAAGCAGGGATTGCCATGGCACGAGGTGTTTGATGGCGATTTGGAAATCGACTAAACTTTAAATAAAATAAGAATATGGCAAAAGAAATGCAAGAGGGAAAATTGAATCCCAATGAAGGCAAACTGAAAGCTCTTCAGGCAGCCATGGCAAAGATAGAAAAGGACTTCGGTAAGGGCTCTATCATGAAACTCGGCGATGAGCACGTTGAGAACATCGAAGTTATCCCTACAGGCAGTATCGCTCTCGACAATGCACTGGGCGTAGGCGGTTATCCTAAGGGACGTATCATCGAGATTTACGGTCCGGAATCTTCTGGTAAGACAACATTGGCTATCCATGCCATCGCAGAGGCTCAGAAGGCTGGCGGTATCGCTGCTTTCATTGATGCCGAGCACGCTTTCGACCGTTTCTATGCGGCTAAACTGGGCGTTGATGTTGATAACTTGTGGATTTCACAACCAGATAACGGTGAGCAGGCGTTGCAGATTGCAGACCAGCTGATCAGTTCTGCAGCTGTAGACATCGTAGTTGTTGACTCTGTAGCAGCCTTGACTCCTAAGAAGGAAATCGAAGGCGATATGGGTGACAATGTGGTAGGTCTTCAGGCTCGACTGATGAGTCAGGCTCTCCGCAAGCTCACATCTACCATCAGCAAGACCAACACTACCTGCATCTTCATCAACCAGTTGCGCGAGAAGATTGGTGTAATGTTCGGTAACCCAGAGACAACCACCGGTGGTAATGCTCTGAAGTTCTATGCATCTGTGCGTTTGGATATCCGCAAGGCAACAGCCATCAAGGATGGCGATGAGGTAGTAGGTAACCTGGTTCGCGTAAAGGTAGTAAAGAACAAGGTAGCTCCTCCTTTCCGCAAGGCAGAATTCGACATCATGTTTGGCGAAGGCATCAGCCGTGCCGGTGAGGTATTCGGTCTGGCTGTAGCCAACGATATCATCGAAAAGAGCGGCAGCTGGTATAGCTATGGCGGTTCTAAACTCGGACAGGGTGCCGATGCCTGCAAGGCTTTGCTCAAGGACAACCCTGAACTTCTCGACGAACTGGAGGCTAAGGTTCGCGAAGCACTTGCTGCTAAGGAACAGAAATAAAGTGGGATAAGGTTTACACCTTATTATATATAGGAGCTTTATTTGAAAAGAAAGATTTCTCAATCATATTACAGGAATCAAGATAGGGAGAATGCGACATTTTATCGCCTCCCATATCTTGATTCCTTTTATTTTGTCAGCATTATCTGACACCTTGTCAGCCACTTTAAATTTTACAATCCCTTGGCACATGCTTTGTTATGACGGAAAGCGTGAACGCTGAATATAGAGGTTCCCGACAGATGCATATCTTCGGCAGACTTCCATTAGCCAGCAGTTCATGAGATAAATAACATATTAATAACGATAAAAATAAAAAAAAGATATAATTATGGGAAAAGTAATTGGAATTGACTTGGGTACCACAAACAGTTGTGTTGCCGTTTTCGAAGGTAGCGAACCAGTTGTAATCGCTAATAGTGAAGGTAAGCGTACTACTCCATCAGTAGTAGGTTTCGTTAAGGATGGTGACCGCAAGGTAGGTGATCCTGCTAAGCGTCAGGCCATCACAAACCCTAAGAACACCGTATATTCTATCAAGCGTTTCATGGGTGAGACATACGCTCAGAGCCAGAAAGAGGCTGAGGCTATGCCTTACACAGTAGTAAACGAGGGTGGTTATCCACGTGTTGAAATCGAGGGTCGCAAATATACTCCACAGGAGATTTCTGCAATGGTTCTCCAGAAGATGAAGAAGACTGCAGAGGATTATCTCGGACAGGAGGTTACAGATGCTGTCATCACAGTTCCTGCTTACTTCTCTGACTCACAGCGTCAGGCTACTAAGGAGGCTGGTCAGATTGCAGGTTTGAACGTTCAGCGTATCGTAAATGAGCCTACAGCCGCAGCTTTGGCTTACGGTGTTGACAAGGCTAACAAGGATATGAAGATTGCCGTATTCGACCTTGGTGGTGGTACATTCGATATCTCTATCCTGGAGTTCGGTGGCGGCGTATTCGAGGTACTTTCTACCAATGGTGATACTCACCTCGGTGGTGATGACTTCGACCAGGTAATCATCAACTGGTTGGCTGATGGTTTCAAGGCTGAGGAAGGCGTAGATCTCCGCAAGGATCCTATGGCTATGCAGCGCTTGAAGGAGGCAGCTGAGAAGGCTAAGATTGAGTTGTCAAGCTCTACATCTACAGAAATCAACTTGCCTTACATCACAGCCGTTGACGGTATGCCAAAGCACTTGGTTAAGACTTTGACCCGTGCACAGTTCGAGCAGTTGGCTCACAACTTGATTCAGGCTTGTCTTGTACCTTGCCAGAATGCTGTTCGTGATGCTAAGCTCTCTACTTCAGATATCGACGAGGTTATCTTGGTTGGTGGTTCAAGCCGTATCCCAGCCGTTCAGACACTCGTTAAGAACTACTTCGGCAAGGAGCCTTCTAAGGGCGTTAACCCTGATGAGGTTGTTGCAGTAGGTGCAGCTATCCAGGGTGCTATCCTGAACAAGGAAGAGGGTGTTGGCGACATCGTATTGCTCGACGTTACTCCATTGACTCTCGGTATCGAGACTATGGGTGGTGTGATGACTAAGCTCATCGATGCCAATACAACTATCCCTTGCAAGAAGAGCGAGGTATTCTCTACAGCAGCTGATAACCAGACAGAGGTTACCATCCACGTATTGCAGGGTGAGCGCCCAATGGCAGCTCAGAACAAGAGTATCGGTCAGTTCAACCTGACAGGTATTGCTCCAGCTCGCCGTGGTGTTCCTCAGATTGAGGTTACCTTCGATATCGATGCCAACGGTATCTTGAACGTATCAGCTAAGGATAAGGCTACCGGTAAGGAGCAGAGCATCCGCATCGAGGCTTCATCTGGCTTGAGCGAGGACGAGATCAACCGCATGAAGGCTGAGGCAGAGCAGAACGCTGCTGCTGATAAGGCTGAGCGCGAGAAGATTGACAAGATGAACCAGGCTGACAGCATGATCTTCACCACCGAGAACTTCCTGAAGGATAACGGTGATAAGATTCCTGCAGACAAGAAGCCAGGTATCGAGCAG
Organism: Segatella copri; assembly: GCA_021623045.1. Classification (GTDB taxonomy): domain Bacteria; phylum Bacteroidota; class Bacteroidia; order Bacteroidales; family Bacteroidaceae; genus Prevotella; species Prevotella copri_T. The sequence goes on from JAJWJX010000003.1 coordinate 30,926, forward strand.
GCATTGCAGCAGTTAAAGGATGCTCACAAGGCAGGTGATGCTGCAGCCATCGATTCAGCTATCAACAACTTGAACACCGTAATGCAGGCTGCTTCTCAGCAGATGTACCAGGGCGGCCAGCAGGCAGGTCCTCAGGGTGCACAGGGTGGCCAGCAGGCACAGGGCGGCAATGACGGCGCTCAGGATGTACAAGACGCTGACTTCGAGGAAGTTAAGTAATACAGACTAATATTATAATAAAGGCGTACAATGCTCAGAAATGAGTTTTGTACGCCTTTTTTTGTTTCATTATGATTTTTTATATCCCAATAGTTTGCTAATTCGCTGAAAATTATGTATATTTGCAAATTAAGGGAGAAAGAACATCGCCCGAAAGAGATAGACAGTTTAGGATAAATATAAAAGAAAGGAGAACGAGATATGGCAAAGAAGAGACCACAGGTAGCTCTGATTTATGATTTCGACGGGACGCTCTCGCCGGGCAATATGCAGGAGTTTGGATTCATACAGGCAACCGGTAAGACAAAAGACGAGTTCTGGGAGAAAAACAGAAAGTTTGCAGAAGGTAAGGATGCCAATGGTATCTTGACCTATATGTATCTGATGCTCGACGAAGCCAAGAAGAACAATATCTCGCTCACCCGGGAATCTTTTCAGAAATTCGGCAAGGATGTAGAACTGTTCCGCGGCGTAAGACAATGGTTCTCGCTCGTGAATGAATATGGCAACAGCATCGGACTGGACGTAAAGCACTACATCAACTCCTCGGGATTGAAGGAGATGATAGAGGGCACACCTATCGCCCACGAATTTGAGAATATTTATGCCTGCTCCTTTCTCTACGACAAGGAGGGAATCGCCTATTGGCCTGCCGTAGCCGTAGACTATACTACCAAGACGCAATTTCTCTTCAAAATCAACAAGGGCATCAAACAGGTGAGCGACAACAGAAGAGTGAACCAGTATATCCCTGACGAAAAGCGCCCTATCCCTTTTCCCCGAATGATATACTTCGGAGATGGAGAAACCGATGTGCCTTGCATGAAGATGGTTAAGGAACATGGCGGCCACTCGATTGCTGTATATGATAACGAGGATAAACAGAAAACTGCCTGCCAGCTTGTCAAGGAGGGACGGGTAAACTTCATGTGCTCTGCCAACTACTGCAAAGGAAGCGTGATGAATATCATCGTAAAGAGAATATTGGATAAAATCAAAGCCGACTTTGAATTCGACCGTCTGATAGAACTGAACCAGAAGAAGGCATGGAAGTGATTTAAAGGTAAAAGGGTAAAAAAGTAAAAAGGTAAAAGGGTAAAAAGGGCAAGAAAGTAAAGGGAGAAAGGGATTCTTTTGTGAATTCCTTGAAACTTTTCTTGGTTTTATCGAGGATTATGCTTAATTTTGCACGCAAAAATAATAATATCAAATCATATTAATGGGAAGAAACAAATACTCAGCAGGAGAAATCAAGGAAATCGGCAAGTTGCTGCGCCTCAAGAACGCAGGCAACCGTTTACAACAGAAAATGATACGCCACGACCTTCGCGTGGATTATGAATTCAATATCTCTGACTTCAATGAGCCAGGCAAGGCTTTCGGCGAAGAAGAACTGCAGGATGCCATCAAGCGTGGCGCCATCCAGATTCTCGACGATGCCACCATCGAGGCAATGAAGGCAAAACGTGCCCGAGATAAGGCTCGCGACGAGGCAGAGAAACAGAAGGAAGCCGTAGCCAGCGGTGAACAGACCGACTGGCAGGAGGCTATGAAGGAGTGGAATGAATATTATAAATAATGTTGAATGCTGAATATAAGTGTTGAATGTTGAATGTTGAATTGCCTAACGGACTCAATGGCGCTAGCCTAATTCAACATTCAACACTCAACATTCAACATTAAATTCAACATTCAACACTCAACATTCAACATTAAATTCAACATTCAACACTCAACATTCAACATTTAATTAAATTATTATGGCTAAAGTATTGATAAAGACATCAGAGGGCGACATCAAGGTGCGCCTCTACGACGAGACCCCTCAGCATCGTGACAACTTCTTGAAATTGGCAAAGGAGGGATATTTTGACGGCACTCTCTTCCATCGTGTCATCAAGGATTTTATGATTCAAGGCGGCGACCCAGACAGCAAAGGCGCTCCTAAAGGCAAGATGCTGGGCACAGGTGGTCCTGACTATACCATCCCTGCCGAGTTCGTTTATCCACAACTTTTCCACAAGCGTGGTGCCTTGAGCGCAGCCCGTTTGGGAGATGAGGTAAACCCAGAACGAGAGAGCAGCGGTAGCCAGTTCTATATTGTATGGGGAAAGACCTACAAGCAGAATGAACTGAAGCAGATGGAAAAGCAGATGGGCATGCAGATGGAGCAGAACATCTTCAACCAGCTTGCCAAGGAGCATCATGATGAAATTATGAACTTCCGTCGCAACCGCGACCGTGAGGGGCTGATGAAACTCCAGGACGAACTGGTGGATGAAACCAAGAAGCGCTGCAAGGAGCAGGGCTATCCTAAGTTTACCGAGGAGCAGCAGAAGGCTTACACTGAAGTAGGCGGAACACCTTTCCTCGATAACCAATACACCGTTTTCGGTGAAGTGGAGGAAGGACTTGACATCGTAGAAAAGATTCAGAACTGCGAAACATTGCGTGGCGATCGCCCAAAAGAGGATGTTTCTATGCAGATTTCAGTCATCGAGGAATAAGAAATCTCCATAACGCTCCGCCGGACAGTAAATCCGGCGGAACGCCTAATGAAAAGCAAAATGGTAAAGAGCATCATGATACTCTTAGCATTGGCAAGTTCTAACTACAGCTATGCTTCGTCATTTTTTATTCCGCCTTCGTCATTCTATCCGCAATATACATACCTGCCAGAATGCAGCAGGCACCTGCCAGGAAGTAAGGAGTTATCTTTTCATCCAATACCAGAGAGGCGAAAATCATAGTGGTGATAGGATTGAAATAAACCCAGTTGGTAGCCTTCACGGCACCCAACTTAGAGATACACCAGTTCCAGGTAAGGAAACATATCATGGATGCCAAACAGCCCAGGAACAAGAGATTACCCACCACCTGAGGCTTCATAAACACATCCCATGACGGCCAACCAGGAATGATAAGATAATAAGGCAAGATGGTAAGCACACCATAAAAGAATACCTTGCGGGTAATAAAAGCTGCGCCATAATCGCCCGATACCGATTTCATCAGGAGCGAATAGACAGCCCAGCTCATACATGCCGTAAAAGCCAAGGCATCACCTACAGGCGACAGATGCAGCACGAATCTGCCATTCAGCACCACGATAATCATACCTACAAAAGCAAGCAGAGAGCCCAACAGCTGTATCATGTTGATACGCGAAGAATGGCGATAAACCAGACGAACCAGCAAGGTAGCAAAAAGCGGACAGGAACATACGATGAGCGATGTATTGGTCGTTGTGGTATAATTCATCGCCTCGTTCTCACTCAGGAAATAGAGTGAACCGCCCGTAATACCCAGCATCGCCAGCTTAAACTCATCCTTCCAGCTATCAGCAAACATCCGCTTATGATTCACCATCAGCATCATCATGTATGCGATACTGAAACGGAGCGTAAAGATCTGTGCTGGCGAAAGTCCGTTCAGCATCAGCACCTTGGTAGATACAAAGGTGGTTCCCCAGATGGCTACGGTTATAAAAGCCACAAGATGATATAATAAATTACTATTATTCTGTTTCATTCTATTTTCCTGATTTTTGAAATTCAACTGCAAAATTATAACTTTTATTCGAAATGAGCAAATTGTAAGCAAGAAAAGCAGAAAAAGACAATAAAAAGAGCGAAATTAGAACAAAAGAAAAAGTCTTAGGAGTAAGTGCAGATACGACTTCTCCTAAGACCTTATTATTTATATAGTTAAAAAAATCAAGCCTTATTTTTTCTGGAATACTCTCACGTAATCCACTTCCATCTGAACAGGGAGGGCGCTTTCGTCAACATCCTTCATGCCGCCCCAATCACCGCCCCAAGCCAGGTTGAGGATAACATAGAATGGTTTATTGAAAGGCCATGAACCCACATCATTTTTACCATCATTGTTGAAATTGAGCAGTTCCTTACCATCCACATAGGTCTTGATATAATCAGGAGTCCACTCCAGGCGATAAACGTGGAAACCGTCTTCAGCACCCGCAGTCAGACGCTCCTTGGTAATCTGGGTTTTCATCACGTGATTAAACTTCTCAGTATGGAGCGACGAAGAAGTATAGTTAGGATTAAAGCCTACCTCTTCCATAATATCAATCTCGCCACATTTAGGCCAAGGATTTGCTCCGAAATCATTGTTGCAAGGCATCATCCAGAAAGCAGGCCATGTGCCTTTACCTTTAGGCAATTTGATGCGAGCTTCGAAGATACCGTAAAGCCAGCCCTGGGTTTCGTGAGCATATACGCGGCCCGAATAAATCTTGCCGTTGCTGCCCTTGAAACAGTTGATATAAAGCCGGTTATCTGTAATTTCTGTTACGCGTTTGCCATCAGCAGAGCCATTCACATAATTCTGAAGTTCATTATTCACCCAGCCCGACTTCTGCACCTCATGACGCCAGTCGGTACTATTCAACTCTGAGCCTTCATTAAACTCATCATTCCAGACCAGTTTGTACCCCTCAGGAATCACCATTTCGCCCCCTTCAATAGGAGTAACCTGTTTTCCTGCCTGATGCACTGGCACCGATACCTTCTTATCCTCTAATGAAATCTCGACACTTCCGTCAAGAGCTACAGACGATTTATTCTCTTCCACATCTACAGTTACCATACCCATAGCTTTGTTATTACCGCTGGCACTCACTTTAAACCAAGGGTATACATTTGCCGTAGGACCTTCTCCAGGGAAGGATGCTCTCGCCTCCCAGCCTCCTTCAGAAGCCACTACCATGATTTTATAAGTACCGCCTTTGGCAGGAACATCTATGCTCGTAGGAGAGCAGGATATCGTCACCGCTCCATCGCCGTCAGAAGAACTACTGCTGCAAGAAAGCAGCATGAGCGAAAGAAGGAAGGAAAATATTTTCAAGAATTTCATGTCATTTAAAATTTAGAAAGGGAGCCACTCCTACTTATTCATAGGAGCAGCTCCTGTATAATTCTATATAAACCTATAAAACCTAAAGCCTATTTCACAATCAAAACGATATCGCTGATTGTTACCTCGGCATCCTTAGGAGCACCAGCAAGGTCGATGACGAGTTTCATCTTGCTCATATCCTGAGGTCCACCATCAGCTTCTTTCGTACTGTTTGGTTGGTTCTCATAACGGAACACATACTCACCCTTAACATCAGTGGTTTCCTGGAAGAAGAGGTTTCCATCATTTGTGTCATCACAAAGCTTCAATGTCATCATTGGCAATGGAGCAGAAGTGGTAACCTTGCAAGAGAAATCAATCTTGCCATCAGCTTTGGCAGATACTGGAATACCAAGCATTTTCCACTGTGCGTGCCATAGCTCAGCAGGAGTTTCACAAGGCACGATAATGATGTGCTTGCTTCCCTCATGCTTGATAACAGGAGTTACATCAATCTGTGCCCAAGAAGCATCACCATACCAAGTTTCCTCAGTAAATGACTTGTTGGCATCAATATCCTTCCAAAGGTTGCCCGCTGTATTGTAGTCGAATGGCACCTTCAATTCTACAGGAACCACAGTACCATCATCGTTGGCATGATCTTTCAATACCAGGCTCTCTATCATGATTTCGTCATCAGCAGCATTGCCACCAAAGTCGAATACAATCTTCAAATTATTGATGTCCTTGCCTTCGAGGTCTGAACCATAAATACACTTAGGCTCTCCTGCCTCAAGACCGGTATTTACATCCTTAGAGTCAAAGAGAATGATGTCATCACCACCTGCGCCAGAATCACAAAGTTTCACTTTAACGGCATTATGTCCCTTGGCAGATGTAATGATGCAAGAGAAGTCATAATGCTTATCGGCAGAAGTAGAGATACCTAAGTTTTTGAAAGGAACCTGAGCTTGCCAACGTTCGGTAGTTGCCTCAGGGAGCTTCAATGTATAGCATCCCTTGCTGTAGCTACAAACCGGGTCAGCAATTTGGCTCCATCCTGGAGCATAATAGCCAGCAGAAGGTTTTTCAGGGAAGGTAATTTTCTTGAAGAGATTAAACTCGCTGTCCTCTACGAAACCTGCGAAGCCATTCATCTTGGTTTTCTCCACCGTGAAATGCTTCTTGACGCTCTCCTTGCTAATACCATTACGGTTCTTCACAAAGCACTCCACATCGTAAGTACCCTTCTTGCGATAATACTTAGAGAGGTTGAAAGCAGAAGAATAGGCACCATCTATCACCCATACCGGGCTTACTCCCTCTGCACCACCAAAAGAAAAGTTGGCTGTGTTGGTCTCTTGGTCTACATCAATCTTGAAGTTGTCGGCAAAGTCGGCTACATTAGGCAACTCACCGTTGGCACCAGAGAACTCCTCTGCAGAACATGCGCTGAGCATCAATCCACCCAGAAGAGCATAAGCCATATTTCGAAATATCTTTTTCATATTGCTGAAATCTTAAAGTTAATATTTTATTAGGGGGTAGAGGAAACTATTGTTCCTCTACCTTAATAAGTTTTAATAATTATTCTGAACCAAAGCAGGATCAGAGTCAAGCTCTGCCTGAGCGATAGGAATATACTTCTTGGATTCTGTCCAGGAGTTGGTGCGATAGCCGTAGCTGTCTGGTACCAACACGGTAGCAGCCTTGCCTGTGCGAACGAGGTCGAAGTAACGCTTACCCTCACCTACAAACTCCAAGCGGCGCTCATTGATAACATCATCCAGAGTTACGGCTCCAAGCTCTGCGATTCCTGCACGGTTGCGAATCTTATTCACATAATCCTTAGCCTGATTAGCATCGCCACCTGTCTCCAACAAAAGCTCTGCAGCATTGAGGTAAGCCTCAGCCAAGCGATATACACGGAGATTGTTATTATAGTTAAGGTTATTATCGAAACCTGCGTCAGCATTGTTCTCTGTGAACGGACGATACTTGGCCAGCCAAAGACCAGTATCCTCATAACGTTTGGTATATTTCACGCCACGACAGTCCCATACAGTAGCATCACGGCGCTTGTCGTTGTCAGCAAACAGAGCATAGGTTTCGGTACGAACAGGTAGGAATCCCCAACCGTCACCGCCTTGGTTCCAACCATCGCCACCAGGCCAAGAGTTGGGAGAAATCAAGGTAGGCAATATTGTACCACCAATAGCCAATGGTGAATTCCATCCACGCTCGTTGTTACCATCCTCATAGTTTACTTCCCAGATGCTCTCCTTGCACCATTCGCCACTCTCCTTCCAGATAGAGGCAAAATCGTCTACTATATCATAGTCACTCTTGTCGGCGATGAGCTCCTGCATATACTGGAGAGCCTTAGGATAGCGAGTCTTGTCATTCTGATACATCACCATCTCGGCATACATCATATAGCACATGGCCTGCGACATTCTTCCACAGTTGGCATCGTCCCAACGCATTGGCAGGACCTTGGAGTCAATTACAGCCTCAAGCTCTACTATCAATTTGTCATATACTTCATCAGCCTTGAGCTGTGGGGCTGTGTAAGGAGCAGACAAGTTCTCCAGATAGAAAGGAATATTGCCGAAGTAGTGCCACAAGTTATTGTAGAAATATACACGGAGGGCTCTACCCTGCATCTCATAAGATGCCCTGTTGGCAGCAGTGAGATTAGCCTCTGCCCAGCCCAAATACTTCAAGAGGTCATTACAACGCTTGATGCCTGAGTAGTCCACTGTCCAAAGTGAGCTAAGGGTATTGCTGGCATTTGACTCATAGTTGGCAAGCATGTGCCAGTGCTGTTGATCGGTTTTGTTAGAACCGCCTACCCAGAAGTTATCGCCCATTATCTCGGCATCGATATTGAGAGCATTATACTGTCCCAATCCCCAGTCTGGCCAGTGGATAGGATCGTAAGCCGCATTCAGAGCCTCATTGATATGGGCATCTGTGGTATAATATTCTTCGAGGTTTTCACCTGATGGGTTCTCCACCTCTAGGAAGCTGTCGCTGCAAGATGTGTTTGCCAGTGTCATACTGGTTGCCAACACTCCTAAAGCTATATATTTTATTGTCTTCATAATAGTCTTTATTTTAAAGGTTCTTATTTTAGAATGAAAGGTTTACGCCGATGGTGTAGGTGCGAGCCTGTGGATATACACCATAGTCTACACCGAGAGAAGTACCACCTGATGAGATTTCAGGGTCGAAGCCCCAATACTTGGTCCAGGTAATCAGGTTCTCTGCCATCACGTAGAAACGCAAGTGACTGATAGACAACTTCTGTGTAAGCTGCTTTGGCAAGGTGTAACCCAAAGAGATGTTCTTCAATCTTAAGTAAGAGCCATCGCAAAGATAGAGGTCAGAAACCTGCCAGTTGGTAGCATCGCCATTCTTCAGGATAGGATACTTATTGGAGGTACCCTCGCCAGTCCATCGATCGAGCATCCAAGTAGGGAAGTTGCCAGAGAACACATCTGTACGATAGGTTGCATCAAATACCTTATTACCCGTTACGCCCTGCAAGAAGAGGTTGAGGTCGAAGCCCTTCCACTCTGCATTGAAGTTGAAACCGAAGGTCCACTTTGGTGTACCATTACCAATATTGGTGCGGTCGTCTGGAGAAATCTCACCATCGCCATTAACATCTACGAAACGTACATCACCTGGCTTGGCATCTGGCATAATCATATTGCCATCCTTGTTGACGTAAGCCTGAACCTCTGCCATATTCTGGAACACACCAGCTGTCTTATAACCATAGAAGTATGGGAAAGGCTGACCGTTAGATCCACGAGTGCCACCACCAGAGATACCCAGGAAGCCATCGAGGTCGATGTAACCTGTATCATTACCGAGGTTGGTCAACTCATTGTGCAGATAGGTAACATTAGCCTTGGCATTGAAGCGAGCATCAGAGATGTGCCACTTATAGCCGAGCTCAAACTCAAGACCTGAGTTCTTCATGTCACCCACGTTACCGATTGGCTTGGTCTCACCTACGTAGCTTGGGATAGGCATAGTAATCAACATACCGTTGGTCTTCTTTACATAATAGTCAGCTGAGAATGTCAGCGCACTGCCGAAGAAACCGAAGTCGAAACCGATATCAGTCTGCTCACTCTCCTCCCACTTCAAGTCTTCATTGGCTGTGGCATTCGCCTTAGAACCATTAAACTTGACTGCATTCTTTCCGAAGAGCACGTTGTTGCCCATAGCGGTCAATACGGTATAACGGAAGTCACCGATGTTATCATTACCATTCTTACCCCAGCTGGCACGGAACTTCAAGTTGCTCAACCAATCGCGAGTACTTTCCATGAATTTCTCGTTCATAATATTCCATCCGATAGAGGCAGATGGGAAGGTACCATATTTATGAGATGGTCCGAAACGGCTTGAACCATCTCGGCGGATTGTAGCCTGAAGCATGTACTTCTCATCATAGTTATAGCTCAATCGACCGAAGAGAGAAGATATAGCATGCACTACATTATTGCCACCTGATACAGCATGCTCAATGGTTGGAGCACCTACAGAGATGATGTTACCGTCAGCATCCTTCACGATGGTCTGGCTATATTTACCAGTAGCATAGTCGATAGAAGGCTTGTTTACATTCACAAGATTCCAACGGCTGCCGTTCAGATAATCACTCTTATTCTTCATTGCACTCTGACCTAAGACAACAGCAAAACTATGCTTGCCAATAGTCTTATCGTATGTCAAAGTATTCTCCACCTGCCAGTTGATACCCTTGTCAGAACTCTTGTAAGCCTGGGTATGCTCAGCCTTGACGTTACCAGAGAGGTAATACTTGGATGCGGTGTAGCTATCTGAACCCCAGAAGCTGAGGTCTGCACTATAAGTGAAATGATACTTCAAGTTATCCCAGAGCTGGAGGTCGATAGAGAACTTAGGCACAAACTTATGTGACCAGTTCTTAGCTGCTGGGCGCGCCATCATGGCAAGAGGGTTGTTCATCTCCTGATAGGTACCTCCCATACCTGGGATGGTATAATAGTTGCCATTGGCATCACGAAGAAGCTCGTAAGTATCACGAGTACCTGTAATATTACCATCTGCATCGTATGTATTAGGATCCTCGTAGGTATTATAATACTTCTTCGCCACATTGCTATTGGTTACCGTAGGAGCCAATGTTGGAGCAAGATAGAGGGCACTACCCAATACTGAGCCATTACTATTAGCATCGATACCTGTACTCTTTACACGGGTGTAAGCCATGTTGACGGTTACATCGAGCTTGTTGAGGAAGTTGCGATCCTTGCTGGCATCCAATACATTATAAATATTGTTGCTACGCATAGAGAGACGCTCATAGTTGCTCTGTCCGTAGTTACCACCTACGATACCTTCCTGCTTGTAGTAGCCCATGGAGAGGTAGTAGTTGATTTTTTCAGAGGCACCACTGATGCTTACCTCATGGTTCTGTACAGGGGCATTGTCGTTGAATACCAAGTCCTGCCAATCAGTACCAAATCCATTGATAGGATTGCCATTAGAGTCAGTCAGTTTGTATGGATCAGCAAAGATAGGAGCCTGACCACCATTCACTGCACGCTCGTTCTGAAGGATGGCGTAGTCAGTGGCGCTTGTTACATCACGCTTCTTCCATGCGCTTTGCCAACCGTAAGAGAAGTTATAGTTGATCTGTGCCTTTCCTATCTTACCCTTCTTGGTGGTTACGAGAATTACACCGTTGGCAGCACGAGCACCATAGATAGCACCCGAAGCAGCATCCTTCAACACCTCGATACTCTCGATATCACTAGGGTTGAGATAGTCGAGACCACCCTCGATAGGCATGCCGTCTACGATGTAGAGAGGATCCGAATTGCTGATAGTACCTGTACCGCGAATACGGACTTTAGGAGATGCACCAGGCTGTCCTGAAGAAGAGGTTACGTTGACACCGGCAGCCAGACCCTTCAATGCGTTATCAACACGCACTGGGCTCTTGCCAGCCAAATCTTCGGTGCTCACTTTAGCGATAGCAGCAGTTACCACGCTCTTCTTCTGAACACCGTAACCTACAACAACCACTTCGTCCAAAGCTTTGTCGTCTTGTTTCAGAGTAATCTTCATGTTGGCTGAAGGACGAATCTCTGCATCCTTGTAGCCAATGTAGGTGATAACCAAGGTCTGGTTAGCATCTGCATCGATGACAAAGTTACCATCAAGGTCGGTAATTGCACCGGCACCCTTGACGCCTTTAACCTGTACGGTGGCTCCGATAACGGGTTCACCCAGATCATCCAACACGACACCCTTAAAGGTGTTTTTCTGTGCGAGCGCTGACGTCGACATCAATAATGCAGTCGCCAGCAATAGACTTTTTGTTTTCATATTCGATTATTAGTTTAGAAAAATATCTGTTTGTTAGTTCACTCTATTATAATAATGTTTAAGACTGTGCGGCTGTGCATTTCCTAAAATGCGTTAAGCCGTGTTTTCGATTGCAAATACAATATGATTTTTTGATAATTCCTAGCCCCTTCAACAGATAAGTGGGAAAAATACTTGCTTCAAACAACTTATATCGTTAGTTTTCAGATACTTATCTATTTTCAACAACTATACGAAAGTGGATGGGGTAAAATGGAGAAAATGAGGCTAGAACACCCCTGAAACGTTATATCAGTATATTTCAGTGTTCACACTCTGCCACTTTTCAATAACGCACATAGCTCATTATACTTCTCATTATCAACAACTTACAAAAGTTATATTTTTGCACCCATCCACTTTTCACTTATCACCCATCATTTTTTCATTATTTATTTAGTAATTTTGCAGATGAATGAGCATATACGCCTAAAACGCACAAAAAACGTGAGAGGCGGTGTGCAAAACAAACAACTGCGAGAAATAAACAAACCATAATAAATATTACTTATGAAACAGTTCATTTTATCATGTGTCCTGTCGGTTGCAGCCATCGCTCCATCTCAGGCACAGCAGACTACCAGACAATTGCCTGTCTATCTCGACCAGACCAAACCGGTAGAGCAGCGCATCGATGATGCCATCTCCCGCATGACGCTGGCAGAGAAGATACGCATCATCCATGCTCAGAGCAAGTTTTCATCAGCCGGTGTACCACGTTTGGGATTTCCTGACTTCTGGACGGATGACGGACCTCACGGAGTGCGTCCTGACGTATTGTGGGATGAGTGGGAACAGGCTGGTCAGACCAACGACTCCTGTGTAGCCTTCCCTGCCCTCACCTGTCTTGCCGCATCATGGAATCCGCAGATGAGCCGCATCTATGGCGAAGCATTGGGCGAAGAAGCCCTGTATCGCGGCAAGGACATGATTCTGGGTCCTGGCGTCAACATCTACCGCACGCCTCTCAACGGCCGCAACTTCGAGTATATGGGCGAAGATCCGTTCCTGGCAAGCATCATGGTTGTGCCGTATATCCAGGGATTGCAGTCTAAGGGCGTATCAGCCTGCGTAAAGCACTATTGCCTGAACAACGATGAGGAATACCGCCATCAGGTCAACGTAATCGTCAGCGACCGTGCTCTCCACGAAATCTATCTCCCTGCCTTCAAGGCGGCTGTTGAGAAGGGTAAGACATGGGGCATCATGGGAGCCTACAACCTATATAAGAATGAGCACAACTGCCACAACCAGTGGACCCTGAACAAGATTCTGAAGGGCGACTGGAAGTATGATGGTGTCGTGGTAAGCGACTGGGGCGGTGCCCACGACCTGGAGCAGTCTGTAAAGAACGGGCTGGATATGGAGTTCGGCACCTGGACAGACGGTCTTACGATGGGCGCTACCAATGCCTACGACAACTATTATCTCTCCATGCCTTACATGAAGGCCATACAGGAAGGCAAGTTCACCCAGAAGGAGCTGGACGATAAGGTGCGCCGCGTATTGCGCCTCTTCTATCGCACCACGATGAATCCGAACCGCCCTCATGGTTTCCTCTGTTCCGAGAGCCATTATGCAGCAGCCAGACAGATTGCCGAGGAAGGCATCGTATTGCTCCAGAACAGGAACAATGTGCTCCCTATCAACACCCAGAAGGCTAAGCGCATACTGGTAGTAGGCGAGAATGCCATCAAGATGATGACCGTAGGCGGAGGCTCTTCTTCGCTCAAGGTACAGCGCGAGATTTCGCCTCTCGATGGCCTGAAGACACGCCTGGGCAAGGACGGCATCGAGGTAGATTATGCCCGCGGATATGTGGGCGATATAACGGGCAACTACAATGGCGTTACAACCGGCCAAAACCTGGAAGACAAGCGCAGCGAGGCTGAACTGATAGCCGAAGCCGTAGAGAAAGCCAAGACAGCCGACTATGTCATCATGTTTGGTGGTCTGAACAAGAGCGATTTCCAGGACTGTGAGGGTCACGACCGCAAGCATTATGAGTTGCCATACCATCAGGATAAGCTGATCGAGGCTTTGGCTAAGGCAAACAGAAACTTCGTTTATGTCAACATCTCGGGCAATGCGGTAGCTATGCCTTGGAAGGCTAAGGTAGCCGGCATCGTACAGGGCTGGTTTATCGGTTCGGAGAGCGGCGAAGCCCTGGCAAGCATCCTTACAGGCGATGCCAACCCTAGCGGCAAGTTGCCGTTTACATGGGTCAATTCCCTGAAGGAAGTAGGTGCTCATGCTCTCAATACCTATCCGGGAACCTGGCGTCAGGAAGGTGGAGCCAGCACGAGGGGCAACATCATTGATGAGGAATATAAGGAAGGCATCTATGTAGGTTACCGCTGGACCGATAAGGAGCGCATCAAGCCTACCTTTGCATTCGGTCACGGCCTGAGCTACACCCAGTTTGCCATCTCCAATCTCCGCAGCGACAAGGCGCAGATGAAGCAGGATGGCACTATCACCTTTACCGTAAACGTAAAGAATACCGGAAAGCGTGCCGGATCTGAGACGGTTCAGCTCTATATCCACGATGTCAAGGCATCAGTAGATCGCCCTCAGAAGGAGCTGAAGGGATTTCAGAAGGTTTATCTCCAGCCAGGCGAGAGCAAGGATATCAGCATCACCATCAGCAAAGAGGCCCTCAGTTTCTACGATGAGGCATCTTCATCCTGGAAGGCTGAAGCCGGAAAGTTTGAGGCTCTTGTTGGTAATGCAGCCGATAACCTGAAGCTCAAGAAAGCCTTCGAACTCTTTTAAAAAGAATGATTCGATTCTGAGAAATTGAACAGACGGGAGAAATAAATATAACGCATAAAAGCTTGACGTCGTAAAACGCGACGTCAAACTTTTATTGTATTCCCCTACTTTTCATCCATCGACAAACTCGTAAAAACCGGGATTTTCAAAAAAATATCAATATCCTGATTATCAGACAATTAACCAACTTGATGTTGTAAAACACAACGCATGGGTACCCGAAGCATTCGCTCTTACCACAAAATAGTTAGTAATCTGATTATCAAATGGTTAACCTATTTGACGCCCTATTTCAGGGCGTCAAACTTTTTATACGATTTCTCTCGCTCCTCATCCATCACCAAGTTCGTAGAAACAGGGATACACAAAACATCAATATTTTGATTATCAGATGACTACCCATGCATCGCGAAACACGATGCATGGGTACCTGAAGAATTTACTCAATTTCTAAAAACAACCAACACTCTGATTATCGGTTAGTTAACCAACTTGAAACCCTAAAATAGGGTACATGGGTACCTGGAGCATTTACTCCTGAATTTTTGCAAGTTTTCGCCACACGCCCTGAAAGGGCAGAAGCTCCTAGCCCAGGGCATCGCCCTGGGTAATTACGGACGCAAACCTGTCGCCCTGTAAGGGCAAAAGCTTTAAAATATCTGGCAATATACAAAGCTTTTGCCCTTACAGGGCGTCTTGCTGATTGCCATTATACCCAGGGCGCTGCCCTGGGCTAGGAGCTTCTGCCCTTTCAGGGCGTGCTGCTTATAAAAAAAACTTGACACATCATTTCAAGTAACAAGATTTCAGATGATCTTCTGGAAAAAGAGCAAAGCGTTAAAGCGTGACAGTTGTGACAGTTGTGACAGTTTTCAGCGGAGGGGTACATGCATTTCCCCTACTTTCAATCTGTAAGTATTATATATTTACTTATATATTTATATAATTATATAAATATATAAGTAACCTCTAAGTAGAGGAAAAAGGGAGGGTCGCGCTGAAAACTGTCACAACTGTCACAACTGTCACACTGTAACGCTTAGGTCTACCTGACGAAACCAATACGTTCATCAACAAATCTACCTTCTCTTCCGGTAAAACTTATTGATATCTGCTCGCCTACTCATAGTTTCTCTCCTGCTAAAACTATGAGTAGGCTTTATTGGCTCGGAAAAACACGAGTGTTAAATTCGTTTAACAGAACTCTGCGGCGCGATTTTTGGCGGTAACAGAAATATGTTGTACCTTTGCAGCACATTTCTCCCATCACGCCCAGAAAGGCTTATTTCATGCCAATCTGCTTCACGCGCTGCTCGAACTCTTCCCTGTCACAGATGGCACTATTCTTGATTTTGGCGCGATAATTATAGATAGTGTTCACAGAATAGTGAAGGAACTCGGCAATCTTAGAACTGTCCTCGATGCCCAGACGGATAAGGGCAAAGATACGGAGGGTGGTAGAAAGACGGCAGTCATCTTCGAGCACGATACGCTCTTCAGGCTTCAAGAGGGCATTGAACTCCTCAACAAAGTCAGGGAAGAGCTTCAGGAAGGCGGAATCGAAATACTCATACAGCTCGCCCATGTAGGCCTCGCCAGCCTGCATCTGCTCCAGCAACTTGTTGAGTTCTCTTGCCTTCACCAGTTTCACTACTCGCTTGCGCATAGTCTCTATCTTGTCGACATAGATGGCACAAAGGCGCAGGAATCGACCAATATAAACTTCCTTCATCTTGTTACTCTCGTTGAGTGACTGGTTCATCTCGTTAAGACGCTCATTTGCCAACTGCAAGGCATGGTTGGTTTCCTTTAGCTTATGATGGGCCGCAGCAATGCGCTTGCACTGCTTGTTGGCATAGTAGAGCAAGAGCATAACCACAAAGAGAAGCAAGGCTGAACACGCTACCATGAGCCGCAGATGCTGGTTGCTCGAAGAAAGTTCTTTCTGATATCCCTCCTCAATCTGCGTGAGCACAGGCATGATCTGGCGGCTGCGGCTAGGCGTATTGAAAATGGTAGCCGACTTCCAGGCAAACTTGATATACTCATGAGAGCGCTTCTGCTCGCCCGGGTCGGCGTTGAGCAGATTGGCAACTTCCCAGAGAGAACCCTGGTCCATCACAGCCAACTGGACATCGCAGATAGCAGAACGCAAGAGGCAGCGGAGGAACTGTTCTTTATCACCAAACTGATTGTAGGTCAAGCCGCGATAAAACTGAACGATGGCATACTGATGGGTGCCCGGTTTCGTCATCGCCAGCCGCTTATCGCTCAATCGCAAAGCCTCCTTCATATTGCCTGCATCGCGTGCCCTCACCTCCTGCATCTGCAGATAAAGGTCATCATCATGGCTGAATGTGCTGTCTATTGCAGCCTGATAGGCATTACGCTTGCCGGTATAATATTTCTTCAAAGAGGGAACGTTGGAATAATATGCCATCTCGCCATACAGGTGCTGGCAAGCCCAGAGGTAGTTGCGTTTGCCCTCAGCATCAAGATCAGCGATATTGACAGACTTCAGCAGGTCGTACGATTCGGCATAATCGCCCGTGGTCGACTCCTGGAAAGCAAGCAGCGCCTTGGCATTTTCCACCTTCTTTTTATCGCCCATTCTGATGGCCAGTTCCATACATCGGTTGATATATTTCAGCGCCATGTCGTTCTTGTAGGAGCGGTATTCCTCAAAGAGCGCAAAACAGGCATCATACTTACTGCTTAGGCGCCTGGCGGTCTTCAGTTTCTGCTCCCAATCGCGAATTCGGGCTTCACGTACCTTCACATAATCAGCCGAATGGGCAATGGCGTTGTCCAGACTCTGAAAAAGCTGCTCCATATTATCTGTTGTTTTTGCTGCAAGAGAAAGAGGCATCAAGACAAAGAGCAGGAAGAAGAATGCCTTTCCCCATAATTCATTTACGCGATACATCAACTTGATTCCGTTTAAGATTGATTTATTTTCATGAGGTTTCATGTGCAAAAGTAATAAAAAAATCGGAAACGACAAATCAAATATAGAAGAAATGTAGATTTCTTCGCATTTTTCACCTATACCGCATCCACTTTTTATATATTCTTCATTTTTCTTATCCATCTCATTATCAGATACATTTCTATCTAAAAAAGAAAAATTCATCCACATTTTAACATTCGTATCGCGCATCGTATCATCTTTTTTATTATCTTTGCATGGTCTTAATAGAAGATAAGCATCAAAAATAACAATTAACATAATAAACAATGAGAACAGCACTTTTATCACTCACATTTCTTTTGGCTGGTTCTATGGCAGCACCTGCTTTCGCCCATACAGCAGCCCCGAAGAAAAAAGTAACTGCCACAACCAAGAAAGGCAAGATTCTACCCATGAAGGAGTATATCGACCAACTGATGGCGAAGATGACGCTACAGGAGAAGATTGGTCAGCTGAACCTGATGGTAGCTGGCGACATCACCACCGGAGGCGCACTTGACACCCAGGTAGGCGGCGATATCGCCCAGGGCAACATGGGCGGAGTTTTCAATATCAAAGGGCTCGATAAAATCAAGGCTCTGCAGGAAATCGCTATCAAGAACAGCCGTCTGGGCATCCCGCTGCTCGTAGGTATGGACGTGATTCATGGTTACGAAACGATGTTCCCTATCCCTCTCGCCCTCTCCTGCTCATGGGATACCGAGGCGATGAAGAAGGTAGGCGAAGTATCGGCCAAGGAAGCCAGTGCCGACGGCATCAACTGGACATTCTCTCCTATGGTAGACATTGCACTCGATGCCCGCTGGGGACGAATAAGCGAAGGAAATGGCGAGGATCCTTACCTGAGCGGCGTGATGGGAGCAGCGATGACTCAGGGCTACCAGGGCGTAGATATGCGCACAGAAGAGATTCTGAGAGCCAACCGCATCATGGCCTGTCTGAAGCATTTTGCCCTGTACGGAGGCGTTGAGAGCGGAAAGGAATATAACACGGTAGATATGAGCCGCGTGCGCATGATGAACCAGTATCTGCCACCTTACGAGGCAGTGGTGAAGGCTGGCGTAGGCAGCGTGATGTCTTCATTCAATCTCATCGACTACATACCTGCTACAGCCAACAAATGGATGATGACCGATGTCTTGAGAAAGCAGTGGGGATTCAACGGTTTCGTGGTCACCGATTACGCTTCTATCGCCGAGATTCTGCAGCACGGAACGGCAAAAGACATCCAGGAGGCTTCAGAACAGGCGCTGAAGGCTGGTACCGACATGGACATGTGCTCCAACGCCTTCGTAAAGCATCTGGCAAAGAGCATAGCAGAAGGAAAGGTGAGCGAGGAGGATGTGAACATCGCCTGCCGCCGCATTCTGGAAGCGAAATATAAACTGGGCCTGTTCAGCGACCCTTACCGCTACTGCAACACCAAGCGCAGCAAGAGCGAGATTTATACCGCAGAGAACCGTCAGGCAGCCCGCAATGTAGCAGCAGAGACCTTCGTGCTCCTGAAGAACGAAGGCAATATCCTGCCACTGAAGAAGGAAGGAAAGATAGCCCTGATAGGTCCGCTTGCCGACACCCGAAACAACATAGCCGGTACATGGAGCGTGGCACAGGTACCATCTAAATATACCACCATCAAGGAGGCAATGGAGCATGCACTTGCCGGAAAAGCTACCTTATTATATGCCCAGGGAAGCAATATCTGGCGCAATCAGGAACTGCAGCAAAACGGCGAATCCGGTAAACCGATCAACTGGGGCAACGAGGCTGAGATGAAGGCTGAAGCGCTGAAGGTTGCGGAAGAGGCCGACGTGATAGTATGTGCTATGGGCGAAAGTGCCGAGATGAGCGGCGAATGCGGTAGCCGTACCAACCTGGAGATGCCGGACGTACAGCGCGAACTGCTTGCCGAACTCCTAAAGATGGGCAAGCCAGTAGTGCTCCTCAACTTTGCGGGCCGTCCTACGGTTCTTACTTGGGAGAAAGCCCATGTACCAGCCATCATGAATGTATGGTTTGGAGGCTCAGAGATGGGCGATGCACTCTGCGATGTCATCTTTGGCGACAAATCGCCATCGGGTAAACTCACCACTTCGATGCCTAAGACTACCGGTCAGGAGCCTCTCTACTACAACCATCAGAACACCGGTCGCCCTGTAGCAGACGATAATGAGAAGTTTGCCAAGTTTGCCAGCAACTGTCTGGATGTAAGCAATGGTCCGCTCTATCCTTTCGGTTACGGTTTGAGCTACACCTACTTTTCATACAGCAACTTCCGCCTGAGCAGCCAGGAGGCCGGCATCAGCAATGAGGAGGCTACCGAATGGCAGGATGGCAAGAAGATTACAGCTAGCGTCACCGTTAAGAACAACGGCTCCCGTGATGCCGACGAGATTGTGCAGCTCTACATCCGTGACATGGTAGCCAGCATCTCCCGCCCTGTAAAGGAACTGAAAGGTTTCCAGCGCATCCATCTGGCAGTAGGTGAAAGCAAGGAGGTAAGCTTTGATATCACCCCAGATATGCTCAAGTTCTACAACGCAGATCTGAAGCACGTGATAGAACCTGGCGACTTCCAGATTATGATAGGAACCAACAGCAAGGATGTAAAGACTTTGAAACTGAACGTGAAATAAACAAGAAAAATCGCCCTGTAAAGAGCAAAGCATAGCTTGAAAGATGCTTTACTTCTTACAGGGCGATTATCATCTACTGAGCCCACTCCAACAGAAGGCTCAGTTATGGATTCTATCCTTCAGGATTACTTAGTCATCTCGAAACCTACACGCATACCATCGTAATTATTAGCGATAGTACCGATAGCGCTGAGGGTAGAACTGCCCTTGAGGGCACCCATGGTCTTGATGAGGTTGAGCAACTTTGTCTGGTCGAAGAGCAGGCTGATGCCGTTGGTAGTCTTCGTAGCATAGCCCGACATACTCAAGAGCAAGCCCTTCATCTGAATGGCATGAGTCTTCTCATCAAAAGTATAATTGCCCTGCCATGACTTGCCGTCAATCTTGGCTGCGAAAGTTCCATCAGTTTTGAAGGTGAAATAGGTATTTGAGCCGCTGAAACCAAACTTGCTGTAATACTCACCCAACTTCTCCTCTACCTTGTTGGCAGCAATCTCACCGCCAGCCTTTGCCAGGAGATTCTCAGAGGTAAAGGCGCATCCCGGCTTGCTGTACTTCCAGGTATGGGCACAGAGATCCTGCTTGCTGAAGGTACCTGAACCGATTACATTATTCAGAATGCCATTGATAATACTGCTACCTGCAGAACTGCTGCTGTTAGAGTTTCCACCCAGTACAGCACCCAAGATACCTGCAACGGCTGAGCCTGCATTGCTGGTTGCACTGGTAGATGTAGCGGTATTGCTGGTTGTTGCTGCAGTTGTTGTTGCTGTCGCAGCTGTTGTGTTAGATGCAGCAGAAGTTGTTTTCTTTGTAGAAGTCTTCTTGGTCGTAGTCTTCTTTGAAGTCTTCTTAGAAGTTTTCTTTGTTGTCTTCTTAGTCGTTTTCTTTACCGGCATCATCTCAGACATTGAGGCATTGAGCGCTGCCTCGTTCATAGCGCTTGCGTTGCTGCCAGCTGTGCATGCGAGCACGAGGGCAGCCAAAAGAAATACCTTTTTCATTGCTTTCTATATATTTATTTTTATCACTCTTATTTATATATACCCAATACTTCCTATTGTTCTTTCGGGTGCAAAGTTCGCAAAAAAATCGGAAATACGATAAGAAAAATCCCTATTTCGCGGTATGAATCTCCCTAAAAACTCATCATTTCTGCTCTTTCTACGTTATTATAGACGATTGCGATGACAATTCGTTTAAAAGATAATGAAAAAAATCGTTCAGGAAATACCAATTATCATTTTAAAGGGGGAAAACTGCTCAAACGATTGCACTTTTTTTTGACATACATCAAAAAATAACGAATAAAACACGTATTTTCATGCATTTTATACCTAGAAATAGGTAGAAACCCCTATCTTTGCAAGCGGTTAACAAATATCAATAGGTTATGAATGATTTAATTAAGGTAAATTCAGAAAATCAGAATCAGGCTATCGATAGATGCCAACAGATTCTTCAGGATCGCCGAGAGGCTCTTGCCTCTAAGGCAAAGAGAAGAGGTTAATACTCTTCAGAAACAAGAAGTAAAGGAGGAAAGATGATGCTCTTATACAATATAAAGACGCATCCTTTCTTTTTAAAGAGAGATTTTTCGAAACGACTCTTAAATGATGAGTTTCAAAAATTTTGGGAAAAGAAAAAAACGTAAAAATCCCGTTGTCAGCCATCTGGCTTGTACAACGGGATTTTTTCGTTTATTATATCAAGTCCGAGATTTTACTTCTCGTTCTTCACTGCCTTCATGATGATCTCGAAATGATTACCACTCTTCAAGATGACATTCTTCAGGAAATCTGAAATCTCAGATGCCTTCAGATTCTTCACCATCTCCTTGTAATCGCTATGAGTATCAACACCCATACGCTCGTATGTACTCAACGCACCAAGCCAATAACCATTGGTTTTTTCGCTAACAGCAGCCTGCTTCAGGAGAATCTCCTTCACCTTCTGAAGGTCTTCTGCATTTGGCTGGGCTACGGTCTCGTCCATACCCTTGAAGAAGTAAGGAATAGCGATATCCGACTTCTCTGGGTTCAACTGAGCCACAGCAGAAATAGAGATGGCAGCCTTGTTATCATAATCGCGAAGCAAACCATAGTTTGCACCTGCATGATAAGCAGCGCTGAGTTCCTCACGGATAGTACGCAAATACTTCATCTCCAAAAGGCGGGCTGAAACATCAGCAAGAACCATATACTGCAAGGTGAATGGAGCCTTGGTATACCAGATCTCTGTTGCCTGGTTCTGTGGATTCTCCATTGCCTTTGTAAAGACATTGCTTACCTTACCCTTAGCATAAGGAATCTGCTTGTTCTTCAGCTTGAAGCCATTGTTTGGCAGACTGGCGATATACTGCTCGATGAGTGGGAGGAGAGTCTTCTCATCATAGTTACCTACGAAATAGAAGGTGAAGTCCTTGGCATTGCCGTAGAACTGCTTACCAATCTCCAGGATACGGTCGTAGTTGATATCCTTGATATCGCTTGCCTCTGGCACACGGGCAAGTTTGCTACCCAAATAGAGAGTGCTCTGAACAGAATCCTGATATACGAGGCTTGGGTTATTGCTCTTGTTGGCAAGAACAGTAGCCATCATACTCTTCATATTGTCAAAGCTCTTCTGGTCCTTGCTTACTGCGGTCATCTTGAGATAGATGAGCTGCATCAAGGTTTCGATGTCCTTAGGAGTAGAATTACCCTTCAAACCATGATTGAAAGGACTCAAGCTGAACGAAACACCAGCCTGCTTACCAGCCAAAGCCTTATCAAGCTCATTGCTTGAGAAATCGCCAAGACCACTAGCATCGAGCACATCTGCTGCAAATGCAGCATTCAGGAAGTCTTCCTTTCCGAAAGTAGAATAGCCCACATTGGCTGAAGCTGCGAAAGCAATCTCATTGTCCTTGAAATCGGTCTTCTTCAATACCACCTTAGCGCCATTAGAAAGAGTCAACTCCTTGAAGCCCAACTTCTTGTTCTCAACAGTCTTCTTAATCTTACCAGCCTTAGGAGCCTGAGCGATGAGAGGTTCCTGCTTAACATTATCCACATAAGCCTCGAGCTTCTCAGCACGTACCTGCTTTACGATGGCAGAGAGTTCCTGCTCTGTAGGATAAACGGCACCAGCCTGCTCGCGCATCATTACCAATGATACAAGGTTGGTATCGCTCTGACAAACCAACTGCTTGGCATAGCTGTTGATAACCTCAAGAGGCAAGTTTGGAACTACCATCTTCCAGATCTGGCTCTCCTCTTCTACTGATGGAATAGGCTCGTTAGAAGTGAAGTTATCCACATACTGGGTGGTAAACTGCTCGTTCTTCATCTTATCTTTGTTGGCAAGCGCCTTGTCAACCTGGCTCATGAATTCATCCTTGGCACGCTGATACTCAGTAGCTGTGAAACCGAACTCATGCATACGCTGTGCCTCGCGGAGAACAGCAGCATAAGCCTCCTTAATCTTTCCTGGCTTAGCCACACCGGTAAGGGTGAAAGCATCCTTAGTGCTTGAAATCAGGTATGAACCATCACCGGCACTTGCCTGGAGATATGGACAGTCTGGCTCCAATGCCTTCTCAGCATAACGGGCAGCAATCATAGAAGAAATCACGTTATCCATGTATCCCTTCAGGAGATAGCTCATGTTGCTCTTCAGAGAATCTGGCACAGCATTGTGCTTCATATAAACCTGGAAGAGATCAACCTGCTGCTCCTTATCCTTGTCGATAACATAGATGGCAGAATCATTATCAGATACTTCTACCTTCTCAACCTTAGCGGCATTCTTAGGTACCTTGATACCGGAGAAGAGTTCCTTAATCTTAGCTTCGATATGATTTACATCTACATCACCCACGATGATAATAGCCTGATTGTCTGGGCGATACCATTTGCGATAGTAAGCACGGAGAGTTTCTGGCTTACAACCATCGATAACGCTCATCAAACCGATAGGGAAACGGTAGCCATACTTTTCGCCCTGATAGAGCTTAGGAAGTGAACGCTCTATCATGCGCTGCTGACCTACGATACGCATACGGTACTCATTGTGTACCACATCGCGCTCGTCATTGATGGCTTCCTTGGTAAGAGAGATACCGTTGCTCCAATCCTTGAGGATGAGCATGCATGAATCTACGGCTGTAGGGCGGGTAGTAGGTACATCGGTGAAGTAATATACGGTTTTCTCTACGCTGGTATAGGCATTGAGATTTCTACCATACTCCACGCCGATGCTCTGCAGGTAATCCTGGAGGGAATTACCTTTGAAGTGATCGGTACCGTTGAAGGCGAGGTGCTCGAGGAGGTGAGCCAAACCGCGCTGGTCATCATTCTCATTGATAGAACCCACTTTCTGTGCGATGTAGAAACTGGCTACATGCTCAGGATAACTGTTGTGACGAATGTAGTAAGTCAATCCATTATCAAGACGACCTATCTTCACATTCTTGTCTACCGGAATAGCTGGCATCTGCTGTGCCATCGCTGTACCTGCAGAAAGGAACAGCACAACTGCTGCAAAAATCTTTCTTAGTTTCATCTGATTTTAATTATTTATGTATTTATTGTATTCTATATCATTCTTTCTATATACCTTATTATATATATATCATGCTACTTAATAAGTTCACCTATATATAAACGATAAACCAAGCAATATGGTTATCTTCTGCGATGCAAAATTAAGAAAAATAAAAAAGATTTGCAAACATTTTAGAGAATATCTTCCCGATGTATGCAAATCTTAACCTAAAACTAACATTGGAGGCAGAAAACCAATCCTAACCTACATGAAAACTCTTCATCCATGACCCTCTGAAGAGGCGGAAAAGAAAGAGGATTCCCCTGAATGTGAGTTCGGTAGCCATCGCTATCCATACTCCCTCCAAGCCATAACTCTTGGAAAGAGCATAAGCCAGGGTAAGGCGTACCAGCCACATGGTTCCGAGATTGATCATCGCCGGTTTCCGGGTATCGCCCGCTCCTACACAAACACAATAGGTCACGATGCTGGCTGCAAAGAACGGCTCTGCAAAAGCCTCGATGCGCAGACAGACGGTTCCCAGTTCACGGATACTTTCTACCGGAGAAAGAACGCCAATCATCTCAGGAGCAAAGACATACATCACCACTCCCATCACAGCCATCACAGCCATTCCCAGTCCTACTGTCATATAAGCGAAATTCTTACACAAACCTACTCGCCCTGCTCCATGCGTCTGTCCCACCAGAGTGGTAGCCGCATCACCAATACCATAGCCCGGCATATAGCAAAGACTCTCTGCCGTAATAGCAAAAGAATGGGCAGCAATGGCTATATTGCCAAGAGGTGCCACTATCATGGTACTCACTATCTGCGCACCGCTCATCAATATGTTCTGTATGGCTATCGGAATGCTGATTTTACAGGCATTATGAACATACGACCTGACCCAACGGAAACGGACATGGTCCTGACGGAGATTCAGTATTTTATTCTTGAAACCTGCAAGATAAAGATTAGGCAGAGAGATGCAGACATAAGCCATCGCCGTTCCTAAGGCAGCCCCCACAACACCCAACTTCAGGATATAGATAAACAGGTAATTGAATATCACATCGCAGATGCAAATCAATACTGCCATCACACTAGGTGTATGCATATTGCCCGCCGATTTCAGCATCATCTCGGATATATGATAAAGGAAAACGAATGGAAGTACCAGACCATATATCAGAAAATAGCGAGAGGAATTGGTGGCAATATCGGCACCTCCACCCAGCCAATAAGGCAGATAACCATGAATGCCGACACAGAGAAGAGAAACAAAAATGCTGAACGCCACACCGCAAATCAGCGCATGACGAAACACCTGACGGGCATTTGCAAAATCATTAGCTCCGATAAAATGAGCCACCTGTACTGAAAAGCCAGTAGCCGCCGCACTGAGCAAGCTACCTATAAGCCAGGTAGTTGACTCTATCAATCCGATACTGGCAGAAGCCTCTGCTCCCAGATGACCCACCATCGAAGCATCGATGAAGAACATCATCACCGTAGAAATCTGAGCCAGCATAGAAGGTATACTCAATCCTACAATAAGATTGAGTTTCTCGCGCCGATCCATCTCCCTACCCAGGCGAATCGACTCCATCAAATAATCTGTCTTCTTGCTATAAAGCATAAATTAATTTCTCGTATATCGCTCATACAAAAAAATATGTGCATATATCATTTCAAACATATGCACATACTTTTTTCTAAATCTTTATTCTTATTATTTAGTAATCCACTTCTTGCCAGAAGCTCTCTTATAACTCTTGAGCACCATCTCAAAACGGAGCATTGAATAGCCTTGGATTGAAGAATTACCGCTCTCGCCATAAGCCAGCTGGTATGGAATGAACACCTGCCAATGGTCGCCCGGATGCATCTTGAGCAATGCGGTGGTAAAGCCATCGATAAATCCACCGGCCACACTACGGGTAGGATTAGCTGTAGCTGCATCAAAAGTACCCGTAAAACTCTGGTCGAAGACGTAACCTTCCTTATAATTATCAGTAGGAATGTAACGGCCACGATAGCTCACCTGTACCGAATCGGTAAGGATTGGAGAAGTTTTACCCTCTCCCGTCTTCAGAACATGAACGATGATATTATCGCAATCCTTATAAGGAAGGGTCACTAAATTACCATTCTGATCCTTGTTCAGAGTCGGAATCTGGTTTTCGAACGTCCAGTTCTTATAAACGTACCAGCCGTTAGCTTCACCCATCTTTCTGGCATAAGCCAATGTATCGGCAAAAGCCTGCTCGTTACGCTCCTGCCAGTTGGCATATTCCGAGACATTATCATCATCTTCGCTGCATGATGACAGCGTGATTACTGCCATCATGAGGAAGAAGAAATATTTCAAACTCTTAAGATTCATCTAAATGTATTTGATTAATTAGAAGTTCTTGATTTCCTTGCCAAGCTTCTTCAATACGCTAGTGATGCTTACGCGCTCCTCGATGATGCTACGAAGATCTGAGATAGCTACGCGCTCCTGCTCCATGGTATCACGATAACGCAGTGTTACCTTATGATCGTTTGGAGTCTCGTGGTCTACGGTGATACAGAATGGAGTACCGATAGCATCCTGACGGCGATAACGCTTACCGATAGAATCCTTAGGATCGCCATAGTGAGTATTGAAGTGGAACTTCAGCTCGTCTACAATCTCGTGTGCCAACTCTGGCAAACCATACTTCTTATCCAATGGGAACACAGCACACTTAACAGGTGCCAAAGCCTCTGGCAAACGCAAAACAACACGTGTCTCGCCATTCTCCAGCTTCTCCTCGCAGTAAGAGTGACACATTACGCTGAGGAACATACGGTCTACACCGATAGATGTCTCTACATCGTAAGGTACATAGCTCTCGTTCTTCTCTGGATCGAAGTACTTGATAGAACGGCCGCTGTACTTCTCGTGCTGAGAAAGGTCGAAATTGGTACGGCTGTGGATACCCTCTACCTCCTTGAAGCCGAATGGCATCTTAAACTCGATGTCGGTAGCAGCATTGGCATAGTGAGCCAGCTTCTCGTGATCGTGGTAACGGTAATTCTCATTACCCATACCGAGAGCCTCGTGCCAAGCCAGACGAACCTTCTTCCAATACTCAAACCACTTCATCTCAGTACCTGGCTGGCAGAAGAACTGCATCTCCATCTGCTCAAACTCACGCATACGGAATACGAACTGACGGGCTACAACCTCGTTACGGAAAGCCTTACCAATCTGGCAGATACCGAATGGCAACTTCATACGGCCGGTCTTCTGAACGCTCAGGTAATCTACGAAGATACCCTGAGCTGTCTCAGGACGGAGATATACCTTGCTTGTAGCATCGCTGGCAGCACCCATCTGGGTAGAGAACATCAGGTTGAACTGACGGACATCTGTCCAGTTCTTGGTACCGCTGATAGGGCAAACGATACCCTCATCCTCGATAATCTGCTTCAGCATTTCCAGGTTAGGACCCTGCATAGCCTCAGTATAGCGGGCATGGAGATCATCAAACTTCTTCTGGTTCTCCAGAACGCGAGTATTAGTTGCACGGAACTGAGCCTCATCAAAGCTATCGCCGAAACGCTTCTTAGCCTTGGCAATCTCCTTGGCAATCTTCTCCTCATACTTAGCCATGTGATCCTCGATGAGCACATCGGCACGATAACGCTTCTTTGAATCGCGGTTATCAATCAATGGGTCATTGAAAGCATCTACGTGTCCAGATGCCTTCCATACTGTAGGATGCATGAAGATAGCTGCATCGAGACCAACAATGTTCTCGTGCAACAACACCATACTCTGCCACCAGTACTGCTTGATATTGTTTTTGAGCTCAACACCATTCTGACCATAGTCATAAACGGCAGCCAAGCCATCATAAATTTCACTACTTGGGAACACGAAGCCATATTCCTTGCAATGGCTTACAATTTTCTTAAAAACATCTTCCTGTGCCATGATTAAATCTTATTTTTTTCAAATTTTCGGCAAAGATACTCTTTTTTCTCGAAAAATTGTTGTATTTTTGCCATAAATTAATAAAATAAGTATTAAAAGCTATATATGAGCGACGAAATTAAAGATAAAAACGGTCTTGAAGAGGGAAAATCACCAAATTTGGAAAATTCTTCTACAGAATCTGAACAGGATGCTGCAGAAGATGCCAACGAGGAGATTTCGACCGAAGAACATTCCGATTATAAGCCGGTGAACCGATTCGATGCTTCTGCTGTACATCACCTCAGCGGAATGTATCAGAACTGGTTCCTCGACTATGCATCGTATGTGATCCTCGAACGTGCCGTTCCTCATATTGAGGATGGTTTGAAACCGGTACAGCGACGCATCCTCCACTCTATGAAGCGCATGGACGACGGAAGATACAACAAGGTTGCCAATATCGTGGGACATACCATGCAGTTTCACCCTCATGGCGATGCGTCTATCGGAGATGCTTTGGTACAGATGGGACAGAAAGACCTGCTCATCGATACGCAGGGTAACTGGGGAAACATTCTTACGGGCGACCGTGCTGCTGCTCCCCGATATATCGAGGCACGCCTCTCTAAGTTTGCTCTCGACGTGGTTTTCAATCCTAAAACCACCGACTGGCAACTCTCTTATGATGGCAGAAACAAGGAGCCTATCACGCTCCCTGCCAAATTCCCGTTGCTCCTGGCACAAGGTGCCGAGGGTATTGCCGTGGGATTGAGCAGTAAGGTTTTGCCACATAATTTCAATGAGATTTGCGATGCTGCCGTCCACTATCTCAAGGGCGAGCCATTCCAACTCTATCCCGACTTCCCTACAGGAGGTGCCATCGATGTAAGTAAATACAATGATGGACAGCGAGGTGGTGCATTGAAGGTAAGAGCCAAGATAGACAAGCTCGACAACAAGACACTCGTTATCAGCGAGATACCATTCAGCAAAACAACAGGCAGCCTCATCGATTCTATCACCAAAGCGGTAGAAAAGGGTAAGATTAAGGCACGCAAGGTAGACGATGTTACTTCAGCAAATGTTGAGATTCTTGTGCATCTGGCACCAGGTACCTCATCAGATAAAACGATGGACGCACTCTACGCATTCAGCGATTGCGAAATCAACATCTCGCCCAACTGCTGCGTCATCGAAGACAACAAGCCTGTATTCCTCACTATCAGCGATGTGTTGCGCCACAGCGTAGACCGCACAATGGGATTGCTGCGCAAGGAACTGATGATCAGAAAGGGAGAATTGGAGGAGCAGCTCTTCTTCTCTTCTCTCGAACGGATTTTCATCGAAGAACGTATCTACAAGGAGCGAAAGTTTGAGCAGAGTAAGAGTCAGGATGAGGTTGTTGCCTTCATCGATTCAAAACTCGAGCCATTCAAGGACAAACTCTTTACTGCCGAAGTAGACGGTAAGGGTATGGTAGAATATGCCTTCCATCGGGAAATAACCCGCGAGGACATTCTCAAACTCCTGGAAATCAAGATGCAGCGCATCCTTAAATATAATAAGGATAAGGCAGACGAACTGCTGATGAAGATTAAGGCTGAACTTGCTGAGATTGAGAACGACCTGGCTCACATGACCGATGTAACCATCAACTGGTTTGAATATCTCAAGGGGAAATACGGAAAGAACCATCCTCGCAAAACAGAAATCAGAAACTTTGATACCATTGAGGTTACAAAGGTGGTAGAGGCTAACCAGAAACTCTATATCAACCGTCAGGAAGGTTTCGTTGGTACAGGGTTGAAGAAGGATGAATTCGTATGCAACTGCTCCGACCTCGATGACATCATCATCTTCTATAAGGATGGTAAGTTTAAAGTCACCAAGGTAGCAGACAAGATATTCGTCGGCAAGAATATCCTCCATGTTCAGGTATTCAAGAAGAACGACAAGCGCACCATCTACAACTGTGTTTACCGCGACGGCAAACAGGGCGATTACTTCATCAAGCGATTCAACGTAACCGCCATGACCCGCGACAAGTTGTATGACATCACCCAGGGTACACCTGGCAGCCGCGTCATCTACTTCACCGCCAATCCGAATGGAGAGGCAGAAATCATCAAGTGTACGATGGAGCCCGACCTGACGAAGAAGCGCCAGAGCATCTTCCTGGAGAAGGATTTCTCAGACATTCTGATTAAGGGACGTGCTGCAAAAGGTAATCTCCTGACCAAGCGCCCTATTCGCCGTATCGGTCTGAAGAGTCACGGCCACAGTACGTTAGGAGGCAGAAAGGTTTGGTTCGATCCGGATGTAAACCGCATCAATTACGATGAGAACGGCCGCTTCCTAGGCGAATTCAATGATGATGATTCTATCTTGGTTGTACTCGACAACGGTGAATTCTACATCACCAATTTCGATGTCAACAACCACTACGAGGACAACATCATCCGCTTAGAAAAATGGGATGAGCATAAGATATGGACGGCTATCCTCTACGATGCCGACAATCAGGGATATCCATACATCAAGCGATTCACGATGGATGCCACCAAGCGCCATCAGAATTTCATGGGCGAGAATCCTAACTGCAAGCTCATCTTGCTTACCGATACGGTTTATCCACGCATCAAGGTTACTTATGGCGGTGTGGATGCCATCCGTCCAGCCGAGGAAATCGATGCCGAACAGTTCATTGCGCAGAAGAGTTTCAAGGCAAAGGGTAAGCGCCTCACGACATGGAAGATTGAAAGTATCGAGGAACTGGAACCAACCCGATTCCCAGAACCTCCTTCTGAGGATAATGATGAGGAACCGGATGGTTCTGACTCAGAGAATGAAGGTGAAAACCTTGATCCAGATGCTGGCAAAAGCGAGCAACAGGTGATTGACGAATTGACCGGTCAGACCAACCTCTTCTCAGAAAAAGATTTCGAAGAAGACCAGAAGGATAAAGACTGGTTATCGAAGCAATAAAAAGCGCTAAGAAAGCGCAAGGAAAGCACAAAAGAAAGCGCAAGGAAAGCAGCAAGAAAAGCGCAAGGAAAGCGCCCATCATAAAAAAGGAGCTTAAGCCCAAAAAGCTTAAGCCCCTTTTTTATTATCTAGCCATTTGCATTTCGCGCTTTAGCGTTTAGCGCTTCAGCGTTTCGCGTTCAGTAAAAAAGAAGCCAGTCCCCCTCCTGCCCCCGTTCCAGGCGATTCCATCGCCTGTCCCCCAGCAGTCAGTAGCCTCCATTTTTACCTTTTATACCCCGCCAGCTTTTTCAGGCAGTATTCCTTAAAGTCATTCCAGTGGTAATAAGGTGCCACATCGCTCTTGATAGGCAAAGTAGCCTCATCTTCATTCAAAAGCACCTTCACCAGCACATCATTCGCCTTGTTTCTATAAAAAACAAACTGCAAATTCGTAGCCATCGGAGTAATCTTATAATCCCACCATTGAGAAGCAATCTTCTCCGGATCCTTAATCTCTTCGCCATATCCATTCAAATCCAGCAAACAGGTAAGCGGAGTAACCATCGTATCGTGTCCATATCTCAATGTAGCTCCCGGATGCGGCAAGGCGATGCAGCTATCCGCCTTCTGGATGATGTTTCTCAAGAGATTGCGCTGGGAGAACGGCTGCACATTGCCCGTATAAGGCGAGTTGCCGTAAGCCATCTGCCACCAGATGTTGGCATTCAGCCAGTTCTGATACAGTTCCTCCTCCGTAAAGAGGTCATAGAGCGAAACCTTGCCTCTCAGTTCCGTGCCTTGGATTGAGCTTGCCATCTCATAAAGTTTTCTGTTCAGGTCACTCTGGTTGATATTCTGCTTCACCCAGGCAGGGTCGTTGAACAGTTCCTGCATCACACGGCTATAGCTAACGTGCTTCTGTGCAAATTCCTGCTGTGCCACCTTGATACCCACGCTATGCTTCAAGCTATCCAGGTATCTGTCGCCTTGGTTCATATAATACATATCATGCTCGCTGGCATCATGGAAGATATGAAGTTTCGGATTGATACGCAGCATCTGCTGCAAACCGTTCTCCATAGAGAGGATGCATCGGATAACCAAGGTGCTTCGAGCCTCGATATTCGTATTACCGGCAAAAATCTCAGGGAATCGCTCCATCATTCTTTTGGTGATACCCTGATGCTGGAGAGCTCCGAGCGGAGTCAGTTCGCCATCGCGCCCCTTCGCCTCCTCGCGAATCAGCTTCACCTTAGCCAGCGTTTCCTCGCCCTTAGCAGTCAGTTTGCCCTCCTGCTTCGCTTTGAGCAGAGAGAAATAAGGCACATCATAAGCCTTCTTGCCTATCATATAGCGGGAACCATGCCGGCCATAATGGCTCAGATAGAATGGCTTATAACCTTTAGGAGCTGCAGTCAACTGCTTCTGAGGACCACGATAAGCTACATAGTTACTACCCGAGAGCGTAATATCCCGCTTGAAATCCTCCTGCGGAGTCTGTGCAGCCAGAGGCATCGTCAATGTAAGAGATGCCAACAATAATAGATTTTTTGTGTTCATTGTTATCATATAATTTTGTTTGGGAAACATGCTGTCTCATTTAATTCCAATTCATCAGTTTTCTCAGGAACGGAAGCAATTCTGCTGCCATCTTCCGATGCTGCAACATACTAGGATGCCAGCTGGCGCCATAACCTAAATCTCCTTTCTGGAAACTGAAATCGAAACGGTAAACATTCTTATCGGTTTTATTGGCATCGGCACAGATTCTATCAAGCACAATTCGCTGCTTGCTACTCTCCTTCTCGCCGAGCATCGGACCTGTCAACATCACAATCTTTGCATGAGGATACTTGCTGCGTACCGTTTTAAGAAACATGCGATAGTTCTTCTCGTAGAGTTGAATATCATAATTCTTGGTAGAAAGATCGTTAGTACCCAGATTGATACAGACTAACTGAGGCTGATACTTGGCAAAATCCCATTTTTCATCATGCTGGTCGAATAAGGTATATTCATATTGCCAAGGCATGTTATCGGCATCACCTGTCTTCGGACCATTATAATTACGATATACACCGATACCACTACGGGAGATAGAAGTATGCTGAGCCTTCAGACTGTCACTTACGATATTGGCATAAGTAAGCCAATGGTTCTCCGTTTCATCTTCAAAAGGATCAGACATGTTGATACTTTCTACGCCATAACCGCAGGTGATGGAGTTTCCGATAAATTCAATCTTCCGTTTCGGAAGAGCCGGAGCCTCAACGAGATGACATCCCTTATCAAGAACGAATCCCCTGAATTCCGGTTTGCGGAACAAGCCTTCTATCACATACATCACCTTAGCATGATGCACGCCCTTTGGCAAAGCCGCAGCCAGGGTAACAACCGAATCACGTTCGGCATTAAAGCCCACTTTGAAAGGTTCGCAACCATCAATCTGCGCCATGAAATATCCAGTCTTCGGGCGACACAGCATTTTCAGAGAAGAACCTTGAAAACTAGCCTCAATCGTAGTTCCCGGATAATTGAAACTGGCTACGTCAGGATTCTTAGCAAAGCTCACACGCCCAACATACTGAATCATCGGATGAGAAGCCTTTACGATCTCTCCCCCAATAGGAAGAGTAGTTGATTTCTTCACATTTCCAGCCATCATCGTGGAAGAAACCATCAATGTAGCCAGCATCATAACCCATATTTTTTTCATATTCCTGTTATTTAGTTTTTATCTGTCCTTACCATTCAGCCTTCATTTTTGCAAAGTAAAGCCAAAATGGTATCTGTTTGCAAAATTACCATTATTTCTCGTAAAAAGCAAGTAAAACCATCATTTTTTTCATTTTTATTCTTTTTATTCAAATTATTATTGTATCTTTGCACCCAAGAATGCGCTTGTGGCGAAATTGGTAGACGCGCTAGACTTAGGATCTAGTGGTTTAGGCCGTGTAGGTTCGAGTCCTATCAGGCGCACCGAAGAAAATCCTAACTACTTGATTATAAGCGGTTAGGATTTTTTCTTTTCTATTTTTGGCAACATTTTGGCAACATATTTCAATGCTAATCTATAGTAACAGCCAAAAGCAAGGTATCATTTCACATACTTTCACACTATTTCTTGTGATTACACATCGAAAGATTTGATTTCTCGCTATCCAGATGATCGTGGCTATTCCATACGTAATCTGCGATATATGAAACGCTTTGCATCTGAATATCCAGACTTTCCAATTTGGCAAGTGCCACTTGCCAAATTAAAGGAACTGCCAATTTTGCAAGTGACACTTGCAAAATTAGAGAGTGAAGGCAAGGAGTTTGTTCAAGTACCACTAGCACAAATATCTTGGTATCACCATATTTCCCTGTTATCCAAGGT
Organism: Segatella copri; assembly: GCA_021623045.1. Classification (GTDB taxonomy): domain Bacteria; phylum Bacteroidota; class Bacteroidia; order Bacteroidales; family Bacteroidaceae; genus Prevotella; species Prevotella copri_T. Next base: position 65,650 of record JAJWJX010000003.1, read on the forward strand.
AAAAAACGAATTACCCAACCTATGGGAATTGCACAATACGAAACAGAAAAACTCTTTGCTGATGTTGCATCGGCATTGCCACAGATTGAGGAAATAGAGGAGAAGCTTGAAAAATCAGAGGAAAAATCGGATAAAGAGTAATACATGGTTATTTCCATTTTGGAAATAACCATAATATATATAGGAATAACACAGAAAATACAAAGCAGAGAAAGAGCCCTACATCATCCCCTCCAGTTTTTCCTGTGCCTCGCGCATATCTTTTTCAAAATTCACATGGTCTAGAAGAAATTCCTTTCTGCCTTGAGAAAGGAGAAGATAGAGCTGCGGATTCATGCCCTCTACATACTGGGCGATGGCATACTCTATATCATCACGCTGCGTAGGATTGGTGGAAAATTCAAAAACCCTGAGCTTCTGATGAATAAAGCAATATGCCGACTCTATACTATCTCTGGTGATGCCCCCTGCCAAGAGAGCATCACCATTATTATTCTGATTCATTCTGAATATCCTTTCTATTTCACGCCCTTCATCGACAAGGCGATGCGCTTGCGCTTCAAATCTACTTCTGCCACTCTCACCATCACATGTTCATGAAGCTTTACCACCTCAGAAGGATCCTGAATGTAACGGTTTGACATCTGAGATACATGAACCAGACCATCGTTGTGGACACCTATATCTACAAAGGCACCAAACTTGGTAATGTTGGTAACAATGCCCGGCACAACCATGCCCACCTGCAAATCCTCTATCTCCTTAATGCTGGCATCAAACTCAAACTTCTCCACCTCACCACGAGGATCCAAGCCCGGCTTGTCAAGCTCAGCCATGATATCGGTCAAAGTAGGCATACCCACCTCGGCACTCACATATTTTCTGATATCAATCTTCTTCTGCAGCGCCTTGTCTTCTACCAGCTGCTTCACCGTTACGCCCTGATCTTTTGCCATCTGCTCTACCAGCGCATAGCGCTCCGGATGAACGGCACTGTTATCCAAAGGATTCTTAGCGCCTGGAATGCGGAGGAAGCCGGCACACTGCTCAAAGGCCGAAGGACCCAGACGTGGCACCTTCTTCAACTGGGCACGGGAAGCGAAGGCTCCATTCTCGCGGCGATATTCCACGATGTTCTTGGCAAGCGTAGGTCCCAAACCGCTCACATAGGTCAGCAGATGCTGCGATGCGGTATTCAGGTTGACACCCACCGAGTTCACGCAGCTCATCACCACCGTATCCAGACTCTTCTTCAGCTGAGTCTGATCCACATCATGCTGATACTGTCCCACACCGATGCTCTTCGGATCAATCTTCACCAACTCAGCAAGCGGATCCATCAGTCTTCGTCCGATGCTCACAGCACCACGCACGGTAACATCCTCATCCGGGAACTCATCTCTTGCAATCTTCGAAGCCGAATAGATAGAAGCGCCATCCTCGCTCACCACATAGATATCCACAGGATGAACGAAATCGATGCTATGCAGCCAGTCGCTGGTTTCGCGGCTTGCCGTACCGTTACCTACAGCCATTGCCTCCACCTGATACATCTTAACCATGCGCTGGATGGCAGCCGTAGCCTCGCTCTTCCTGTTGCGGGGAGGATGAGGATAAACAATTTCATGATGAATCAGATTGCCCTGCGCATCAAGACAGCAAGTCTTGCAACCATTGGCAAAACCCGGGTCAACCGCCATCACGCGTTTCTGTCCGAGAGGAGCCGCCAACAGAAGCTGGCGCAGGTTTTCGGCGAAGACCACAATAGCCTCCTCATCCGCCTTCTGCTTACTGAGCGCAGCAAATTCGGTTTCAATGCTAGGCTTCAGCAGTCGCTTAAAGGCATCATCCACCGCTTCGCCCACCAGCGTCTGGCACTCACCGAAACCATGTACATAGTGACGCTTCAGTTTATCCTGACACTGCTCATCATCAGCCGAGATGCTGACGCGCAAGAATCCTGCCGCCTCGCCTCTACGCATAGCCAGCAGTCGGTGCGAAGAACATTTCTTCAATGGTTCAGAGAAATCGAAATAGTCGGAGAAGCGCTGCGCCTCTTCCTCATCCTTCTTCTTGGCTACCACCTTAGAAGTGATGATGGCACCGCGTCTGAACTCGCCGCGAATCTGATTGCGGCTCTGCTCATTCTCGCTTACGGTTTCGGCGATGATGTCCTTGGCTCCCTGAAGTGCAGCCTCCACATCTTTCACCTTATCGCCCACAAACTTCCTGGCAGCCTGCTCCGGATTGCGCTCACGCTGGAAGAGGAGCAGCTGTGCCAGAGGCTCCAAGCCTGCCTCACGTGCTATCTGTGCACGGGTGCGGCGCTTTGGCTTATAAGGAAGATAGATGTCTTCCAGTTCGGTGGCATCCCAGCACTGTTCGATGCGTTTTTTCAGTTCATCCGAGAGTTTTCCCTGTTCCTCGATGGTTTTGAGGATAGTCTCCTTTCTCTTCGCCATCTCAGAGAGTTTCTCGTTAGCCTGTGCGATGGCTTCAATGTTTACCTCGTCCATATTACCGGTTTTCTCCTTGCGGTATCGCGAGATAAACGGAATGGTGCAGCCCTCTTCGAGCAGCGCCAGAGTATTTTCTACAGCCTGCTCCTTCAGATTGAGCTGGGCTGCTATCAGCTTTGTAAATTGATTCATTTATGATATTTATAAAATAAGATTCAAACTATTTGTTCATGCAAAGATAGAGAAAAAAGTTGGTTTGCCCAAATATTCCCTCATATTATTTGGCGGTTTCACTAAAAAATCGTAGCTTTGCAGCAGAAATAGCTTTAGATACATTCTGCATGCCTACTTTTCTTGATTTACATCAACAATACGGCTTGTTTTGCAAGAAAAACTGAGAAATAGTTTTGAGTTTCAAGTTATTTCCTATATCTTTGCGCCGAATTAGAGAGTGCAGGGCATGTCTGGGATGTGCTTTGCTATCATAAATAAAGGGGCTGAAAAGCTACCTGATTAGAGTGCTAAAAGAAAGTAATAATTAAAAGAAAAGATTGATTATGAAGAAGATTATGTTGAGCCTTGCTATGGCTCTCGTTTCAGTTTGCGCTAGCGCACAGGTTTACATCGGTGGTACAGCTGGTATTTCCAGCAACAAGATCGGTGATGGTGACAGCAAGACAGCTTACACCTTGATGCCAGAGATTGGTTACCAGTTCAACAACAAGTGGGAAGCAGGTCTCGAGATCGGTATCAAGAAGGGCGATGTTTGCGAACTCAGAGCAGTACCAGAAGCAACAACATTCATTGTAGCTCCTTACGTACGTTACACAGCCGTAGAAACCAAGTTGGTTAACCTCTTCGTTGAGGGTACAATCGGTTACGGCAGCGTCAGCAAGGGCGGTGGCGATTCTTACGAGGTAGGCATCAAGCCAGGTTTGGCAGTTAAGCTTTCAGACCACGTAAACTTCATCACAAAGGTAGGTTTCCTCGGTTACAGAGGTTATTCTCCTGACCATGGTGACAACTGGTCAACATTCGGACTTAACGTAGATGCGAGCAACATTTCATTTGGTGCTATCTACAAGTTCTAATCTTAGGGTGCTCATTTACTCATAAGCAATAATATCAGGGGCGCAAGCGATTCCTTTCATGGAAACAGCTTGCGCCCCATTTTTTATCTGCAAGCGAACACGCTTTTACTCTTCACTCTTCACCTTTCCTTCGGAAACCCCTGTGTTTATCGGCATTCCGAGGGGTGAAGAGTTTGCAGCGACTCTTCACCCACTCTTCACCACTCTTCACCGATTCCAAAGACCAACAGGCGTAAATTGCAGCGCAAGACCGCTAGGTGTTAAGGAGAGATGCAAGACCGCCAAGCGTCTCTAAGGAGGGTGTGTCATAAGTCTGAATAACAGTTGGCGCATAACAGTTGACCATCGCATGCACATCACCTGTTGTGCATGCGCATATCAGCTGTTATGCAAGCGCACAACAGCTGTTGTGCGACCGAAGATACTGGCTGTTTCAACAACATATCCTAACTCTTCCTACAACAAGAAGAGGGTGAATCATAAACTTATGACACACCCTCCGCCGAACCAGCCAGGGTGAAGAGTGGTGAAGAGTGGGTGAAGAGTGTCCAAGAACTCTTCACCCCTCGAAACGCCCATAAACACTGGGGATTCCGAAGGAAAGGTGAAGAGTGAAGAGTATTTCCTTATCCCTTACTTACAACATTTTTACAGGCATTTACGCTGACTGTTGCAGTAGAACAGCCAACTAGCGAGCGTACGGCTAGTCAGCTGTTCTTCATTCGCCAGTACACTATTTCCGGTTAACAGCCAACTTATTCCTCGGCAAAATATTCTTCCATAACTAGACAATAAACGCTACATACTGATAAAAATCTCTGGCAATTATTAGAAATAAGGGTAAAGGAACAAGAACAGATTATAAAAACACTTTTTACAGCAGAAAAATGCGTATTTACGCAAAAATCTTTTGTAAATTCATCAAAAAAGCGTATCTTTGCAGCAGAAAAATGCGTATTTACGCAAAAATCTAACGTAAAATTAAATCAATATATTTAGATAGATTATGATCATCGAACGCAAAAGATACATACAGCAACTGCTCAATAGCAGACACAATGGACTGGTAAAAATCATCACCGGTATTAGAAGATGCGGAAAGTCTTTCCTGCTATTCAACTTATTCAAGAGACAACTCAAACTAGATGGTGTAGACAAAGAGCACATCATAGAAATGGCTTTTGATGACTTTGGCAATAAGGTATATCGCGACCCTGATAAGTTCTACCAGTATGTAAAGAGCCTCATCAAGGACGGTAGGATGTACTATATCCTTTTGGACGAGGTGCAGATGCTGAAAGATTTTGAGGATGTTCTGAATGGATTGCTCCATATCCCCAATGCTGACGTATATGTTACAGGCAGCAACGCCAAGTTCTTGTCAAAGGACATCATTACCGAGTTCAGAGGTCGAGGCTACCAGATTCATATTTCACCACTCAGTTTCTCCGAATTCATGTCTGTCTACCAAGGCAGCCAAGAGAGCGGTTGGGTAGAATATCTACAATATGGCGGACTGCCACCTGTCATCCTACAACCTACAGATGAAGATAAGATTAGGGTACTTAAAGACCTTTGGCAAGAAACTTACTTGATTGACATTCTTAACAGAAATCGCATCAAGAACAATGCTGAGCTAGAAGAACTTCTCTGTATGTTATCATCTGGCATAGGAGGACTGGTAAATCCTCAAAAACTATCGAATACATTCAAGACCAACAAAAATATATCCATTGGCTCTACCACTCTGAAAACATACATCGATTATTGCTCAGATGCCTTTCTTATAGAGGAAGCCAAGAGATACGACGTGAAGGGAAGAAAATATATCGGTACTCCTATGAAGTATTACTTCACCGACTTAGGACTGCGCAATGCACTCATCAATTTTCGCCAAATAGAGAAGACCCATCTCATGGAGAATGCGATATATTGCGAGCTGAGAAGACAGGGATTCAATGTGGATGTAGGCGTGGTAACAGTGAATGGAAAAGACGAAAACGGCACTAGTTATCGCAAACAACTAGAGGTAGACTTCGTGTGCAACAAGGGCAGTCGCCGATGCTATATCCAGTCGGCCCTCAGCCTGCCATCGCAAGACAAGATAGAGCAAGAAATCAACTCATTGCGCCGCATAGATGATGGTTTCGAGCGAATCGTCATTGTGGGCGAAAGCCTCATCAGCAACCGTGATGCAAATGGTATACTCTTCATGAGCATCTATGATTTCATGCTGAATGACTTATAATCATCGACTATAAAAAAAAGGCTCCCTCACCATATCCCATGGCAAGGAAGCCTAAAATTATGAGAGAAGTTCCTCACGAAGAGGAACTTCTTTTGTTTGAGAGAGATTTTTATTGTCTTACGCCCCATGGATAATAAGCAACACGACTTGACAAAATGTAGACAAAGCTTTAATAATATAGGCGTATCCAGCATTACTATAATACCAAACACCATTAGCGTCACCCGTCACGGCAAAGGCCAATTTCACATGAGAGTCATCTACAGGAGTAACTTGGCTAGTCAGCTGTTCTTCATTCGCCTGTACACTATTTCCGATTAACAGCCAACTTATTCCTCGGCAGAATATTCTTCCATAACTAGGCTATAATCGCTACATACTGATAAAAACTCTGGCAACTATAACAAAATTGGGGACAAAGGAAACTTTTTAGCAAAAATAAATAAGCAAAAAGTTTGGAGTTTCGAAAGAAAAAGCATATATTTGCACCTTGAAAAGTGCACATTGTGCACAAATATGCACCTTCCAAGGTGCATATACTATAAAAACAGCATCTTAAAAGATGCATAAAATAAGGTGAAATATGGATATTACACTCGTAAACTACATGAAAGAACAGCTGCGTCTAGTAAGTCTGGACTTTAAGCGTTATATGTATGACAAACTTCCTTGGCAAGCGAGGTTCGTTGGACTCATGGGGCCCAGAGGAGTAGGAAAATCGACTTTGATTCTTCAACATCTTAAAGAAATGGATGCGGATACACAGGCAAAAAGTCTCTATATATCAGCAGACCATAGCTATTTCACAACTCACACACTAATTGATACAGCCGACCAATTTGTACGTGAAGGAGGCGAAACGCTTTATATAGATGAAGTACATAAATATGATGCATGGTCGAGGGAATTGAAGCAAATCTACGACTCCCACCCTGAGCTCAAGATCTTCTTCACGGGATCTTCTATGCTTGATATTTTAGAAGGAGAGGCAGATTTGAGCAGAAGAGTCATATTATATGAGATGCAGGGTATGTCTTTTAGAGAATATCTGGAAATGTTCGAAGGTATCAAGACACCTATCAGGTCATTAGATGATATTCTGAGGGGAAATATTGAAATAAAAGAGGTGCTTCACCCTATTCCGCTCTTCAATAAATATCTGAAAGAAGGATACTATCCGTTTTCCAAGGAAGGCTTCTTCCAGCAAAGACTACAGCAGGTAATACGTCTTACGATGGAAGTAGATATCCCACAATATGCCAACATGTCGCCAGCAACAGGAAAAAAACTCCGCCGCATGTTATCTATCATAGCAGGCAATGTGCCCTATAAGCCAGAAGCCACAGGATTGGCAAACGAAATTAAAGTGAGCCGTAATGATATTCCTACCTATCTACTATACATGGAAAAAGCAGGAATGATCGGTCAGTTACGTGATGAAACTGGTGGAATGCGAGGATTGGGAAAGACAGAGAAAGTTTATCTCGATAATCCGAATATCATATATGCACTTTCAGGCAATAATTCTAATATTGGTAATGTGAGAGAGACTTTCTTCTACAACCAAACCAGAGTCAATCTGGATGTTACATCATCTAAGATTTCCGATTTCACAATAGGAAAGTATACATTTGAGATTGGGGGTGCCAAAAAGAGTCATAAGCAGGTGAAGGATGTAGAAAACGCTTATATTGTGCGTGACGATATAGAATATGCTAATGGTGACATATTACCACTATGGAGTTTTGGGCTTTTATATTGAAATTAAAATATTCCGGAATACAGTTTATACTGCAACAATAAATAAGGGGCGTGCTTAAATGAGCACGCCCCCAGGCGAGAGATTTTATGTATTCTTTTCACAAAGAACTCTATAAAACATTATGTATATAGTTTTATTTCATGATGAAAAGTTTAGGTGTCGCAACGTTCATCTTTTTGCGAGCACCTGAAGCATCTATCTTCAAGAGATAAGGTGCTATCATATTCATCAAACCACCAATACGGGTATTACTTGTGAACTCCTTTGAAGAGAATGCGTAAAGCGACAGATAATCTACGTTATAAGTCCATGAACCATCATTTTTGAACTCAGCATAGGTTCCATCTTCACCATTATGGAAAGCAGCAGAGTAGGTAACAGACGGAGACCATGTTATATAACCAGCCTCCGAATCACCTAAAACGATCCCCATATTATAGATTGTATTCTCATCTGCCTGGTAGTCGCCGATATAAGAGCCTGCAGCAATAGACAACTTACAAGAAGCCGCATCGAAAGTTACAGGAATTGTAAAGTCTAAATCAGGCAATATCAAGGATAGCTTTCCTGCCTCATCGGCTACCAAGTTTGCTTTAAAATAACTTGTCTTACCCGTAGAAGCATTTGTAAATGCCAGATAATACGTGCCTGCAATATCTTCTGCAAAATCATACTGAGAAACAAGAACAGAATCCTTAAATTCTCCAAATGAATACTTTACATAAGCCTGACGCATATGACCAGTTTCATTGGCTGCTGAAGATACTATTACGCTGTCATTCTCAACACTGGCAGTAAGCCAGTCTGCGGTAGTAGAAACAACCGTTTTACCATTAGTATTCAAGGCAAAAGCCTCTCGTGATGCGCCATTAGCTAAGGAAATGGCAGTACCCATATCACTCTGGAAATAGAAACCCTGCTGCTGTACTGTTACATTTACAGAATCTACTCCAGACTTGATGGTAAGCAAACTGGAACGGCCACTATTAGTCTCGTTATTATCTACCGAAACCTGAACGTTAGAATCATTCAGAGCCGTAGCCTTACACCAGTCGCTGGCACTGGAGAAAGTGATAGGACCTTGCGACTTAACCACAACAGTTCCTGTACCAGCACTGGCAGAGAACAAAACATCTGATTTTACCACAGAGATGGTAGACGCACGATTGTATACTGCCCCTACCTCATCGTCGTCGCTACAAGCGACGAACGACAAGGCCAAAGTAGCCACACATATTAAACTAAATATTTTTTTCATATCAAATTCATTTTTTATTGTTTAACCAATCCGTACAAATATGGAAGACGGTTGCTACCATTGACCAACCATGAACTATTATTGAACTGACCAACAGAAGAACCTGATGGAGTTATCAACCACAAAATGAACGAATCCGTAACCAAGCCTGAATAAGAATTAGTCTGGAATGTATATACAGGTTTTTCTGTATCCATATTCCACTGTGTCTGAACTCCGGCTTCTGATGCCCAAGTAAGGTTACCACCAGCTGCAAGACCCCAAGCGCAGAGCCAGACATCGTTGCCACCATATGAGCCAACAATCTGAGAGTTCAATTCCAGATTACCCTTGCTCTTGTTAAACTTCAGTACAGGCTTGATATTATCATTGAGACCTTCCATGATGAAGCCAGACTTATCTTCTGTAGGTGTCAATGTAACATTGAGAGCATAATAAACACTCTTACCGGTAGATGGATCCTTATGTGGCCAATAATACAGTTTATAATTACCTGCATATTGATCATACTTCACATAGTCGGCTGGTAAAGTACCAATAAATGTTACGGCAGTACCGCCAGAAGTTACACCAGTAAACGTGTTAGTCTCAGCATTGAAGTTCAAAGAACTCAGTAGCTCGCCATTGATACTGAATGGCTTGTAGAAACGAATACCAGTATCAGTAAAGGCAAAAGCCTGCTGCTGTGCATTGGAACCATCCTCATTGCTAATCAGCAACTGTTTGTTATCCAAATCAAATTCACCCAAGAATTTTTTAACCCCAACAGTACCTTGCAGACCAGAGACTATGAAATTGTCTTCCATTTCCAGTACCTTATTGATATACTCTTCAGGTGAAGTTTCCAGCTTACGGAAATAGAAGGTATTTCCTGTTTTCTTGCCATGTACCTTGATTGCATCATCACCGATAGAATCTACAACAAATTCGAAATCACCATGATATGCCTCATAGTTGCCAGCTGATGGTGTAGCAAAGAGATGCATCAGATCATTATATGTATCAAATGTCAAGACCGGTCCCTGGTCATTTGTCATCTTATAAAGACTTTCACAGGAATTGCCCGGTTTCAGGTCACTAGAAACCGTAGCTTTTCCATCAGCAAACTTTATGGTGAAAACACATCCGCCATACGACTGGTTCTCCTCTGGATAATATTCCAAGAGCCAGCCATTTTCTGCACTAGTAAACGCCTTATCTGCATTATCCATTGCATCTTGTACTCGCAAGGCAGCATCCTTGTCGAAGATTTCCTCTTGATCTTTCAGACAAGACTGAAAGGCGAACATCGGCAAGAGGAGCAATATATATATGAATAGTTTCTTTTTCATATTCCTTTTATGTTAAAGTTATTTCACACTAATATCTGTCAAATCAACTTTGCCTGCAGCCAAATCTGCCTGACGACGAAGAATCGTATCACGGAGTTTGTCCATATCAATACCCCAGGAATCCTTCATGTAGCTCTTAACGATATCAAGTTTGGCCTGCAGAAGAGGTGCACCATTCTCTCCAGCCTCAGCCATCCATTCATCCCACTGCTCCTTAGAGTTGGTTACATATAAAGACATCATCTCTGCAAAATCCTCCGTATCAGAATGCTGAGCATAAGCAGAAATAAAGCCTCGTTCCAAGTAACCCACATTAAAAGGTTCTTTACTCCAGGAATCTGCGACATAAGAATTACCGGTAATCAACTTAAACTCAGCAGAATATTCTTTAGTCTGATTCAGGATATGGGTAAACTCATGATGAATCGTCTTAAAATAGTAATGGTTCAACGCAGCAGGACTACTCTTGTATGTATCCAGATAATTAACACCCGTCAGCAAGATTTTCTTGCCGCTTTCTGCAGTACCTAAGATAAAAGTACCATTGTTACGATACTCCCACTCACCGATGGTGAAAATCATCTTAGGGAAGTAGTTACGTGTAAAATCGATACCGGCAACCTCATCATAAGATTCCAGACAGAGATATTTCACCAGATGTGCCATCTCGATGGCCTGGTTTAACTCTGCAGGAACGGTATAATAGTTAGCATCGGTCTCTTTATACTCATAACGATACTTGAACTCCAGATTATACGGATTGACAAAATTGGCAGTGAGCCACTTGTCAAAGTCGTTGGCCTGCTTCTTATCTATCGTAATTACGCTCTCGGCATTCAAGTCATCTTCTGAACAGGAAACCAAGGCTGTACCTGTAGATACCGCAAGCAAAGCATATAATAAATACTTTTTCATTTTCTTTCCTTATTATTGTTAATAACTTGGTTCTTCCTCGCTACATTATTCTGTAGGAGTTGTAGCAGTTGTTGCCTTGCGTGGATTAGCAGGGCAACCAGCATCACGAACCTTCTGTGGTATCTGGATGGCACGGCGTTCATCATCCTTCGTCAAGACATCAGTCTTCACAGCTGGCAAACCATTTGCACTCATGGTACGACGAATGATTTCTATACCATATCTCTTGATATCAAACCAACGAAGACCACCCTCCATGGTTTCGATACGGCGGAAGTTTAGCATACACTGAAGCATGCACTCCTGTGTGCTACCCTCAGCATCAATAGAGAACGCAGGATTCAGATGCTTCTTAATGGTAGAATTAATACCCTTAGGATCATCATCGGTAACCGTATAAGAATAAGGTATGTCCTTGTAGAATTCTGTGATGTTCTCTGGTGTAAGTACCATGTTGGTCTTCACCATATTCTGCATCCAGAGTGTCAGATCGGCTGCAGCCTCATCATACTTCTTCAGCATGATATAAGCCTCAGCACGGTTGAGCAAACATTCGTCTGTAGTAAATGTGGTAATCACTGTACGCTGATAACCTATCTGTGCCACAGGATCAGAAAACTCAAACTTATAAGGCATCTTCCAGAAGATAGTCTTATCAAGGTTGGTTGCAGAATATGTCTTCATGCCGGAATAGAAAGAAGCACTGCCCCAAATATTTCCAGCCTGACCATCCTCATGACTTGCAACATACGAACCATGAGCATATTTTGAGTAAACATCGTAAGGACCAAAAGCCAAACCTAAGCTACTTACAGCCGTATTAAGCATAAGATTACAGTTTACACCTGCATCAATATACTGATTAGTAACAGCCTCATAAGTCTGCGTCATACCAGCAATGGCTTTCCAGTCACGTAACATGGTCTTAGGCTGACTTCCCAGACACTTAGTGGCATATTCTACAGCCTTGTCCCACTTTTCATAATACAGGTAGAAACGGGTAGCAAAAGCATAGGCTGCACGAGTATTGAAATGATACTTAGGCACCTCCAGATGAGAATCACCTACCAAAGGTAAAGCCTCCTGAATATCCTTATCTATCTTTTCATAAGTTTCGGCTACAGTACCACGAGGAATCTGTGCCATCAACTCACTCGAAGTCTTACTAATATACGGAATACCTGCATCTTTCGTACTGGTCTGAGAGTTATAAGCCTTTGAGAAAAGGTTTACCAAAATAAAATGATTGTAAGCACGACAGAGCAAAGCTTCTGCCTTTTCTTCCTTCAGCGAAGTTGTGGTGGCACCACCCATCTCTTCAATACCATCAAGAGCCAGATTGGCATTGGCGATGGCATTATAGCTAGCCTCCCAATAATCCTCAGGAGAATCATTGTTACCCTCTGTTACATCCTCCCAGGCGTACACCTGATCAACGAAGCGGTCGGTATTAGGATTCGACTCTCCATAATTATCAGAATTATCAGACATAAGTTCTGTAACCAGCGCATATGTCTTGTCGGGATATGCTGAACTCAAGATGCTCTTTACCTTTTCTTCAGTGTCTATTGTCGTACGGTTGTCTGGCAATGTATCCAGGAAATCATCGCATGATGTAAACGATGCTCCCGCAGCAAGTACCATCAACACATATAATATTTTCTTCTTCATACGTTTTTCTTCCTTAAAAAATTAAATACCCAAGTTCAATGTCATTGTAAACTGACGAGCCATAGGAACGGCAACACCACCCGTATTGAAGAATTCAGGATCCTGACCATTCAGCTTCTTATCAGCATAAATCAAGAAGAGGTTGGTACCCTGCAATTTCAATGACAGATTGCTTAATCTCAAAGCTGAAGCCCATGCCTTAGGGAATTCATAGCCCAAAGATATTTCCTTCATACGGATAAAATCGCCCTTAGCAATACGCTCTGTTGAATAGTTATATGCATTATAAGCATACTTCAAATTGGTATCCATCTTGTTCTGAGTCTTACTGGCGATAACAGGAACCGAAGTTCTGTTCTCGTCACCTGGCACTGCCCAACGATTCTTAAACTCCTTAGGAGTAGAAGTCAAATCATCATATTCATTACTGAAAACAGGATCCAGACGAACTACATTACCAAACGAATAAGTAAGGAAGACATTCAATGTGAAACCTTTATATTTAAAGATATTACCCAAACTACCTACATCGGTTGGATCTACACTACCCTCATACTTCAGATATTTCAAGTTCTCAGGATCTGATGACTGGAAATAGATGTCACTTACTGTAACATTACCATCCTGATTGATAAAGGTAGGAAGACCTTCCTTGTTCAAGCCCTTAAACTGAATAGAGAACAAACTTCTGACAGGATAGCCCTCCTGAGCGAAACCTGTACCAGAAACCAAGTCAATCATACGTTTACTTGTCTTCAAGTCTGTAACCTCATTATGAGTATGAGAGTAAATAAAGCTGGTTGACCATGTGAAGTCCTCTGTTTTGATATTGGTAGTATTCAAACTAAGTTCCAAACCACTAGACTTCATGGAAGCGATGTTACCATAACGCTGTACCTCTCCAGAAAGTCCCCACGTATTGGCAAGACCAATCAAATCGTAGTTGTTACGCTTATACCAGTCAATTGCCAAATTGATACGGTTATTCAAGAAACCAGCCTCCAAGCCAATATTCAACTCATGCTTCTTCTCATAAGTCAGATCACTATTTGCAGCCTCTTTCTGATACAAAGCACTTTCCTTTACACCTGCAAAAGGACGCCAAGGAACAGTACTGCCTATCACTGCAAGAGAATTGGTTACAGAAGGACGGTCACCAGTCAAAGAGTAAGAAGCCTTCAATGTCAAGTGAGACAAAGCTGGCTCAAGAGCCTTAAACCAACTCTCCTCATGAGCATTCCATGCACCGGAAATATTCCATGTAGGCATCCAGCGGGAAGAACGGCTCTTACCCAATCCATTGGTACCCTCATAACGAACAGTACCATTCACTGTATACTTTCCTTTATAAGAATAGGTAGCATTGCCAAAGAAGGCTGCACTACGCTGGTGCTTATTTACCAAAGTATAATATTCAGAGTTATCCTCTACACCTTTTTTAAATACCTGATAAGCATAGTTGGCTATCTCACCCATACTATACTGCATACCCCAACCACGGAACCATGTAGAATGACGGTCGTTACTGTTGGTTTCCATACCACCATAGAAATTTACGATGTGATCTTCATTGAATACATCGTTATAACTGATGGCAGCACGCATATCCCATCCAAAAAGACGGTTGTCGGTGCGCTCATAAATACCACCATTAGGCAATACTGAGACTGGCAACGCATAAACATCATCTGGATCGGTATAAAGAAGATTATTATTTTTACGGATAGTTGATGTAGCCATCGCACGATAAGCTAAAGCCTGGTTTGAACTATCCAAAATATAATGTTCCTGTGAAGTAGCAGAATATTTCACTGCACCCAACAAAGAGAGTTCTACCTTCTTGATTGGCTTGTAGTTAACACGTCCCTGCAAACGGAAATCAGTAACATTCAAATCCATATAGTTACTTTCCAACTCATGGAAGATATTGAAATCAGCATAGTTGCGGGTATAATACAGAGTAGGATCAAGCGCACGAGATGTGTTCAACGCATAAGAATATGGGTTGATATCGAAATCACGCTTTACCTCACCAGATACAGCATCAATAGAACTGCTCAATGTACCAGGGGCCTTCTGCTTACGATATGATGCATTACTGATCAAGTTCAAATTCAACTTATCCGAAATATTGAAAGTTGAATTCAAGTTGGCAGTATAACGCTCTACCTTACTCTGCAATGTCCATCCTGGATCAAACATAGCACTGGCAGATGCATAATGCTGAGCCTTATCAGTACCTGCACTTACACTTACAGAGTGGTTGTGCTGAATGGCAGTTGAGAAAAGAGAATCAAACCAGTTGGTATTGCGATACTCTGCACTACGCAAATAGGCAGCCTTAGCTTCTGGAGTATTAGCCAAAGCAAACTGACCGGTTGTAGGATCATACTGACTCAACATCTGATACATCTTACCATACACACCACTTTCTGAAGCTACGGAAGTCTCAGCATAATTAAGATAACCTTTCTGTTCCAATTCCTGATAAACAGACATCTGGTCCTGAGAATTCATGATATTGAAGTTAGCATAGCTAGGCTTCAAACGCATTGTATATTCACCTGTATAGCTAACACGAGCCTGACCGGCACGTCCTTTTTTAGTAGTAACAACGATGACACCAGCCATGGCACGGGCACCATAAATAGAGGTTGCAGAACCATCCTTCAAAATCTGGAAACTTTCAATATCGTCTGAGTTCAAGCCTGCAATGGCTGAAGAAATCAAGGTATTAGCATCACCAGAAGATAGCTGATCTGCACTAACATCTACCACATCCTCCATGATGACACCATCTACAACCCAAAGAGGTTTAGAAGAACCATAGATAGAGGTAGCACCGCGGACACGAATCTTTGGAGCGGTACCGAAAGTACCAGAAACGTTCTGTACAGACACACCGGCTGCACGACCTTCGAGGGAGCGGCTGATATCAGCTACACCATCCAACTTTGCATCTGCAGCATTTACGCTTGTGGCAGAACCTGTAAAAAGTCGCTTATCCACTTTCTGCATACCCGTTACAACCACCTCGCCCAAACTCTTGCTATCTGCCTTCAGGCGGATAGTCATCTTGGCGGCTGGAGTCAAGGTCTGGCTCTGCATACCGATGTAGCTAACTACAAGTTTCTTACCAGCAGGTACCTCCAAAGAGAAGTGACCGTCAATATCGGTGACGGTACCTGTACGTGCCGCTCCGGCGACTACGACAGATGCACCGATGACAGGTTCACCATCTTCCTGAGAAACTACGGTACCTGTTACTTTCGTTTGAGCCAATGCCCCCCCACATAAAAGGAAGAGATTGACTAACAAGAAAAGCAATCTTTTTTCCATAAAATCCTCTCTTAAAAATTAAACAACTCTTATAACTTTAAATTATTATTTTTTCTCTTCTTACACTTTTTAAATATCTCTCATTACTTTACGGGTGCAAAGATAAGAAAAAATATTGAATTAATGCAAACTCTATCGATATTTTTATAGAAAAAAGTTAGTTTTTCTTGATTTTCATCAACATTTAGAAATATTGTATACACTTTTAACAGAAAAAAGTCAGAAACAATAGATTTAAGCAAAGTTTACGAAAAGAAAATAAAAATGTTCTAAAATACAAAAAAAGGCAAGGTTTCTGTAAAACCCCATTCAGAAGTTTCTCAGAAGTCTTGCCTTTCTTTACCTATATTTACTATTGAAGTACCTTTATCAGCCACTTGATTATTTATATTTGCCGCTTAGATATTTTATTCAAAAAACATTTTTATTTCTTAAGCGTAAATTCAAACTTCAAGCCGCCTTCCAGCTGATTGCTCACCCGGATGGTTCCGCCATGTAGGAGAACAGCATTCTTGACGATAGCAAGACCCAAACCGGTGCCACCCATCTTGCGGCTGCGTCCCTTATCTACCCGATAGAAACGCTCGAAAAGACGGGGGAGATGCTCGGCAGGAACTCCCTGCCCGTTATCACAGAAGATGAAATGCCACTTATTGCCCTGCTCCTTGGCACTCAACGTTATCTTACGTCCTTCGCCGGCATAAGCTATGGCATTGTCGGTAAGATTGCGGAACACACTATAGAGCAGACTGCGGTTACCCTTCACGATAATATGCTGGTCGGGAAGAAGATTCTCGAAAGTCATCTTGTGCGACTCTCTTTCCAGCGCCGTCTCACGGGCTATTTCACTCACCATCTGCGTAATGTCTACCGCCTCGAAATCTATCATATCCGAACCGTCATCCAACCGGTTCAGGGTAGAGATGTCGCGGAGCAGAGAGGTGAGACGCTCGCTCTGGGCATAACAGCGCTGCAGAAACTGCGACTTCATCTCTTCGTTGATATGCGGATTGTCGAGTATCGTTTCCAGATAACCCTGGATACTTGCCACAGGAGTCTTCAATTCGTGAGCAATATTCTGGGTAAGCTGCCGCTTCAGTACATCCTGTTCACGTCGGGTGGTCTGTATGCGCTTATACATCTTGATGATGCGCTCAGCAATCTCGCCCAACTCATCGTTAGGGAACTTGGCGAGATCTTCCACCTCCAGACTCTCGTTATGGTCTGCCTTATAAGCAAAAATGCTCAGTTTGGAAACATTCTTAGCCAGACGGTTCGTAAAACGGTAGAGCACGATGGTAAGCAGAATGACGGCTACAATGGCAAACCAGATGAAATGCTGGTCAGCCTGCAGCGATTTTGCCAAATCATTATTATAAGGTAGTGCCGTACGGATGATGAGCTTGCTTTCCGGAAAATAAGAAGCCACATAGAAATAATCATGCTTCAGGGTTTTAGACTGTCGCTCCACGCTTGAGCCTATCCTGTTTTTCAAGGCCTCTGCTATTTCCTCACGCTTGGCATGGTTGGCAAAATGATCATAATCGGAACTCATGTTGTCATAAATCACCTTACCGTTCGGGCGCACCAGCGTAACACGAAGATCCTTGCTTTCATGTTCGCGCACAAAAGCCTGCAACTTCTCATGAGCTACAGTCACATCCCTATTGTGGATGCTATCCTGCAGAATAATTCCTTCACCAGGAGAGAGCGCCAGATCTTCTGCCAGCAGTTCATTATAATTTTCCAGCTTGATAGTAAGCGTACCTATTTTATACTGCTTCTCACGTGCCTGCTGGAACACGATAAAACTGACGGCAAACACAAGGAACACCGCCAGTACACTGAAGTACAACTTTCTACCTACACTATTTAACTTAAACATTTTAATTACGCATCAAAATAATAACCGAATCCCAGACGGGTAACAATGCACTTAGCAAACTTACCAATCTTCTTTCTCATACGGGTGATGTTGACATCCACCGTGCGGTCGAGTACCATCACATCCTTAGGCCATACCCGGTCGATAAGTTCCTGACGGGAGAACACCTTGCCACGCTCTTCGAGGAAAAGACGCAGGAGTTCGAACTCGGTCTTGGTGAAAGGGATAGCCTCACCATCAATGCTCACCGTCTTCTTGTCCAGATTCAACTGCAGTCCCTGATAGTTGATGGTCTTCGGTTCATCAGCATCGCCAGCCTGTTCAGCGGTACGGCGCAAGACGGCACGCACTCTGACCATCACCTCTCGTATAGAGAAAGGTTTCGAGATATAATCATCGGCACCAATATTGAATCCTGTCACCGTATCGTTTTCCGTATCTCGGGCTGTAAGGAAGATAATCGGAACATTGGCTGTCATCGGATTGCCCTTCAACTGCTTAGCCAGCTGGAAACCGCTCATTCCTCCCATCATGACGTCCAGTAGCAGCAGGTCGAACGAAGCGATGTTCATCTCCAAAGCCTCTTCTGCAGAATTGGCAGTCTCTACCTCATATCCTTCTGTTTCGAGATTGAATTTCAGAATCTCACACAAGTCTTGCTCATCATCAACAACAAGTATTCTTTTCATATTCTCTTCCATATTTCATGTTATTTAAAATACCGCTGCAAAATTACGATTTTTCTTTCGTAATAAGCGTTACATTTAGTTACAATTTCATGACATTTAGTTCTTTAGAGAAAAAAAATATAAAAAAACGGGGATTTTGTTACACATTTTAACTTAGTGTTCCAAATTCGCTACATGTTTCTTTGCTAGTTAGAAACAGAAATGCTACTTTTGCACCCGATATAACTATAAGTGAGCATATAACACAACTGAAAGAGTATGAAAGATAAAGTAAATGCAATTCCCTCAATCGGTGAAATCATCAAAGAGGAATTAAACAAGCAAGGCAAGACCACAGTATGGCTTGCTGAAAAACTAGGCTGCCATCGTACTAATATATATAAGGTATACGGCAGAGCCACTATAGATACGGGTATGCTTTACCATATCTGTCAGTTGCTGAACATTGATTTGTTTAAGGTTTATTCAGACGCTTTGCGTAAACGCAAGAAAAAGAATCAAGATTTAAACTAAAAATAACTAAAACAATAAGACCTGAGGTTAATCACCCCAGGTCTTATTGTTTTTATGCCAATCGCTTTTCCAGACGTTCGCGGATGGCAGCGATAAAGCCGGCAGAGTTTACAGCCTTAGCCTCAACACCTTCCATCAGGTTTACGAGATCCTTGGTAGCGATACCGTCGTTCAATGTATCGAAACATGCAGCCTCCAGCTGGTCGCCAAAGTTCTGAAGTTCCTTGATGCCATCCAGTTCGCCACGCTTTCTCAACGCACCGCTCCATGCAAAGATGGTAGCCATTGGGTTGGTAGATGTATCTTCACCCTTCAGGTAGCGATAGTAGTGACGGGTCACGGTACCGTGGGCTGCCTCATACTCATACTTGCCGTCAGGAGAAACCAATACGGAAGTCATCATCGCCAGAGAACCGAAAGCTGTACTGAGCATATCACTCATCACATCACCGTCATAGTTTTTGCAAGCCCAGATAAAGCCGCCCTTGCTGCGGATAACACGAGCCACTGCATCATCAATCAATGTATAGAAATACTCGATACCGAGTTCTGCAAACTTCTCTTTATAGTCGCTCTCATATACTTCCTCAAAGATCTTGCGGAACTGGGCATCATAAGTCTTAGAGATAGTATCCTTGGTAGCAAACCAGAGATCCTGCTTGGTATCAATGGCAAACTTGAAGCAGCTGTGAGCAAAGCTGCGGATACTCTTATCAGTATTATGCATGCCCTGGATAACGCCGGCACCATCGAAAGAATGAATCTCTATCTCCTGCTTCTTGCCGCTCTTACCCTCGAACACGAGTTTGGCTGTACCTGGCTCATCAGCACGAAGTTCCACGCTCTTGTATACATCGCCGTAAGCATGACGGGCGATAGTGATAGGCTTCTCCCAGTTCTTTACACAAGGGTGGATGCTCGGGATGGTGATAGGAGCACGGAATACGGTACCGTCCATGATGCTACGGATAGTTCCATTAGGGCTCTTCCACATTTTGTGGAGTTTATACTCGTCCATACGCTGTGCATTAGGAGTGATAGTAGCACACTTCACAGCCACGCCATATTTCTTAGCCGCCTCAGCAGAGTCGATGGTTACCTGGTCATTGGTCTGGTCGCGATAAGGCAGACCGAGATCATAATACTCAGACTTCAAATCAACGAAAGGAAGAATCAGTTCGTCCTTAATCATCTTCCAGAGAATTCTTGTCATCTCATCACCGTCCATCTCTACCAATGGAGTTGTCATCTTAATCTTTTCCATAACACAATATAATGTATAATTAATAATTTACAATGTACAATGATCAGGGCAGCCAAGTGGCCCCTTGATATTTTGCCTGCAAAATTAATAAAAATAATCAAGAAAAGAAAGGAAATTAAGAATAATTCTAGCAAAATGATAACAAAAAGCACTTTTTTACGTACTCAAAACATAAAATCTGTATATTTATACCTAAAAAGGCATCAATGAGCCCGAAAACCCATTGATGCCTCTACTTATTTACCTTTTTACTTTTTTACCCTTTTACCTTTTTACCTTTAAATAGCCTTTTTACTTCTCCTCTGGAGCCTTGTCGATCAAGTCCATGAACTGGTCGAGCTTAGGAGTGATGATAATCTGAGTGCGGCGGTTGCGCTGCTTGCCTACCTCTGTATCGTTAGTTGTTACAGGGTTGTACTCACCACGGCCACCAGCAGTAAGGCGCTTAGGATTTACACCGAAATGATCCTGCAAGTACTGAACAACAGAAGCTGCACGGAGAGCAGAGAGGTCCCAGTTGTTGCGGATATTCTTCATCTTGGCACTTGTAGTGCTTACTGGTACGTTATCGGTATTACCCTCTACGAGCACATCGTAATCCTTATAGTCTGTGATGATCTTAGCAATCTTGCTCAATGTTTCCTGAGCACGGCTGTTCACCTCATAGCTACCACTCTGATAGAGCATATTGTCAGCCAGAGAGATGTAAACTACACCCTTCAGGACCTGAACATCAACCTCCTTCATCTCTTCCTTGCTCAAAGAGCGGGTCAGGTTGTTGGTAAGAACCATGTTGAGCGAATCGCTCTTGCTCTTTACCTCAACCAGGTGGCGGATATACTGGTTACTCTCGTTGATCTGGTCAACGAGTTTTTCAATGCTCACGTTGTTCTGGCTTGCATTGTTCAAACTCTTGTCAAGCGAGTTCTGCAACTTAGCGTAATCGCTCTTTGCAGTAGCGAGCTGCTCCTGGGCTGCTGCCAGACTAGCCTCTGTAGCTGCCAGCTTTTCCTTGGTAGCCTGATAGTTGCTTGACAATTCCTTATTCTCATTCTGGCAATTCTGAAGATCCTTCTTACTTGCACAGCTTGTAGCCATCAGAGCTACAGCCATCATTGCCATTACCATTAACTTTGTCTGTTTCATATTCTTTCTAATTTAAATTTTCTTGTTATTATTAATTGATTATAGTATATCTTAACGTCGCTTTCTACCTCCTATTATATTAGAGTTCTCCCGGCTTTTATCCGTTATCCGGAAGCACCTGCATTTTAGGGCATTATAGAAACTGATTCACTTCTTTCACTTGCAAAGTTACAGATAAGACTCGAATAAACAATATTTGTCAAATGCATTTAGACATTTTTAACCTCTAAATCTTTATTTATCACCTTTTTAACCAAAAAAGGCAACAGAAAGCACTTTTCTTATAGCTAAACCGTCAAATGTAGCCTCTTTAGGTAAGAATAGCCCAAATCTCAACAAAAAAAACATAAAAAACAGTGTTTTATTTTGTAGTGTCTTGAAATTGCACTATCTTTGCACTCGAAAAGAAATAAATACATTAATAATATAAAAGAAAGCAAGTATGATTCTTTTTTTTAGAACTCCATCTAAGAGTGTGATTGCGACCGAGATTGACCACAAACCATCTCAGGACGAAATCAATGAACTTTGTTGGCTTTATGGTGACGCGACTTTAGAGGACGCCCAGCAGTTGCAGGGCTTCTATGTCGGCCCACGCCGTGAAATGATTACTCCTTGGAGTACGAATGCCGTTGAGATTACTCAGAACATGAGTCTTAACGGCATTTCGCGTATCGAGGAGTACTTCCCTGTAGATAGCGAAGACGCTGAGCACGACCCTATGCTCCAGCGTATGTACAACGGTATCGGACAGGATGTGTTCACCGTGAATCACCAGCCAGAACCTATCAAGTACGTCGATGACCTCGAGAAGTATAACGAGGAAGAGGGTCTTGCCCTCAGCGAGGACGAAATGGCTTATCTCCACAAGCTGGAGAAAGAGAACGGACGTCCTCTCACCGACAGCGAAATCTTCGGTTTCGCACAGATCAACTCAGAGCACTGCCGCCACAAGATCTTCGGCGGCCAGTTTATCATCGACGGTAAGGAGATGGAGTCTTCTCTCTTCAACATGATCAAGAAGACCACCAACGAGAATCCTAACAAGATTCTCTCTGCTTACAAGGACAACGTGGCTTTCTCTCAGGGTCCTGTTATCGAGCAGTTTGCTCCAGCCGATCAGACGACCAGCGATTTCTTCCAGGTGAAGGATATCGAGAGTGTTATCTCTCTGAAGGCTGAGACCCACAACTTCCCTACTACCGTAGAGCCTTTCAATGGTGCTGCTACCGGTACGGGTGGTGAAATCCGCGACCGTATGGGTGGTGGTGTTGGTTCATGGCCTATCGCAGGTACAGCCTGCTACATGACTGCTTATCCTCGCCTGAAGGATGACAACGGCAAGAGCGATGTTGAGCGCGACTGGGAAGACATCATGCCAGTACGTAAGTGGCTCTATCAGACTCCTGAGCAGATTCTGATCAAGGCTTCCAACGGTGCATCAGACTTCGGTAACAAGTTCGGTCAGCCTCTCATCACTGGTTCTGTGCTTACATTCGAGCACGAGGAGAATGGTGAGAAGTATGCATACGATAAGGTTATCATGCTTGCTGGTGGTGTAGGCTACGGCAAGAAGCGTGACTACAAGAAGGGTGAGCCACAAAAGGGCAACAAGGTTGTCGTAGTAGGTGGTGATAACTATCGCATCGGTCTTGGTGGTGGTTCTGTTTCTTCTGTAGATACAGGCCGTTACAGCAATGGTATCGAGTTGAACGCTGTTCAGCGTGCCAACCCTGAGATGCAGAAACGTGCCTACAACCTGGTTCGTGCACTCGTTGAGAACGATGAGAACCCAGTAGTCAGCATCCACGACCACGGTTCAGCCGGTCACTTGAACTGTCTCTCTGAGTTGGTAGAAGAGTGCGGTGGCGAAATCGACATGTCTAAGTTGCCTATCGGTGACAAGACTTTGAGCGCCAAGGAAATCATCGCCAACGAGAGCCAGGAGCGCATGGGCTTGCTCATCGACGAGAAGTATATCAGCGAGGTTCAGAAGATTGCCGACCGTGAGCGTGCTCCAATGTACGTGGTTGGTGAGACTACAGGCGATGCTCACTTCAGCTTCAAGCAGGCTGATGGTGTGAAGCCATTCGACCTCGATGTAGCTCAGATGTTCGGTCATACTCCTAAGACTGTGATGGTGGATGAGACCGTAGAGCGTAAATATGAAGATGTAACTTATTCTGCAGATAACCTCGACGAGTACTTGCAGCGTGTTCTCCAGATGGAGGCTGTGGCTTGTAAGGATTGGTTGACCAACAAGGTGGACCGTTCCGTAACAGGTAAGATTGCCCGTCAGCAGGGTCAGGGTCAGATTCAGTTGCCACTTTCTGATTGTGGTGTCGTAGCACTCGACTACCGTGGCGAGAAGGGTATCGTAACTGCAATGGGTCATGCACCTCAGGCAGGTCTTGCTGATCCTAAGGCTGGTTCTGTACTCTCTGTAGCAGAGTCATTGACCAATATCGTATGGGCACCATTGGCAGATGGTATGGACAGCATCAGTCTTTCAGCTAACTGGATGTGGCCTTGCCGCAGTCAGAAGGGTGAGGATGCCCGTTTGTACGAGGGTGTGAAGGCATTGTCAGACTTCTGCTGCGCCATCCACGTAAACGTACCAACAGGTAAGGACTCTCTCTCATTGACCCAGCAGTATCCTAACGGCGAGAAGATCATCGCTCCAGGTACCGTAATCGTAAGTGCAGGTGGTGAGGTTTCAGATGTTAAGAAGGTGGTTAGCCCAGTTCTCGTTAACGACAAGAACTCTAGCCTCTACCATATCGACTTCAGCTTCGACGAGCAGCGCCTCGGTGGTTCTGCTTTTGCTCAGAGCTTGGGCAAGGTAGGCAGCGATGTTCCTACCGTAAAGAACCCAGAGTACTTCGTTGACTGCTTCAACGCCGTACAGGAACTCATCAACCGTGGTTGGGTAATGGCTGGTCACGATATTAGTGCCGGTGGTTTGATTACAACTCT
The DNA here is from genome assembly GCA_021623045.1 of Segatella copri. Classification (GTDB taxonomy): domain Bacteria; phylum Bacteroidota; class Bacteroidia; order Bacteroidales; family Bacteroidaceae; genus Prevotella; species Prevotella copri_T. The sequence goes on from JAJWJX010000003.1 coordinate 90,197, forward strand.
CCTCGAGATGACATTCGCCAACGTAGAGGGCGGTATGAAGATCAACCTCCACGACATCGCAGATGCCGACATCGTCAAGACTCTCTTCGCAGAGAACCCAGGTGTTGTCATCCAGGTAAGCGATGCCCACAAGGACGAGTTGAAGGCATTCTTCGATGAGAATGGTATCGGTTATGCCAAGATTGGTTATCCTGCTCCTGAGCTCCGCAAGATCATCATCAAGAAGGAAGGCTTCGAGCACGAGTTCGATATCGATGCATTGCGTGACGACTGGTATAAGACATCTTACCTCCTCGACCGCAAGCAGAGCATGAACGGTATGGCTAAGAAGCGTTACACCAACTATAAGAAGCAGCCTATCGAGATGAACTTCGGTTACGGCTTCAAGGGAACCCTCGCTAGCTACAGCCTCGACGCAAACCGTCGCAAGCCATCTGGCATCAAGGCAGCTATCATCCGTGAGAAGGGTACCAATGGTGAGCGTGAGATGGCATACTCTATGTATCTCGCCGGCTTCGATGTAAAGGATGTGATGATGACCGACTTGATTTCTGGTCGTGAGACGCTGGAAGATGTGAACTTCATCGTATTCTGCGGTGGTTTCTCTAACTCCGATGTTCTCGGTTCTGCCAAGGGTTGGGCTGGTGCTTTCCTCTACAATCCTAAGGCTAAAGAGGCACTCGATAAGTTCTATGCCCGTGAGGATACCCTTTCACTCGGTATCTGCAACGGTTGCCAGCTGATGGTTGAGTTGAACCTCATCAATCCTGAGCACAAGCATCGTTCACACCTCTGCCACAACACATCCAAGAAGTTCGAGAGTACATTCCTCGGTTTGACTATTCCTCAGAACGACAGTGTGATGTTCGGTAGCCTGAGCGGTGATAAGCTCGGTATCTGGGTTGCTCACGGCGAGGGCCGTTTCTACTTGCCAGAGCCAGAGGATCACTACAACATCATTGCTAAGTACAACTACGCTGAGTATCCAGGTAATCCTAACGGCAGTGACTATAATGTAGCAGGTATCTGCTCTGCAGATGGTCGCCACTTGGCTATGATGCCACACTTGGAGCGTGCCATCTTCCCATGGCAGAACGCCTGGTATCCAGCCGATCGCCGCAACGACGAGGTAACTCCTTGGATTGAGGCATTTGTCAATGCACGTCAGTGGATTGAAGAAAGAGCTTTGAAAAAGTAAAAAGGTAAAAAAGTAAGAAGGTAAAAAATGAATAATAGCGTAAGTTATCTTACATTATTCAAAACATTTTTGAAGATTGGCATAGTCACCTTTGGTGGTGGCTATGCCATGATTCCTATTATAGAATCCGAAGTCGTCGACAAGCATCATTGGATGACGAAGGAGGAATTCTTGGATGCCATTGCCACTACCCAGGTTTGTCCGGGAGCCTTGGCCATCAACATGAGTTCCCTGCTCGGATATAAGTTGGCAAAGACACCGGGAGCCATCGTCTGCACCCTCGGCGCTTCGTTGCCATCGTTCCTTATTATCTTAGCGATAGCCATGTTTTTCCATCAGTTTGAAGACAACAAGGTTGTTGCTGCCATGTTTGCAGGCATCCGTCCTGCCGTCGTGGCATTGATAGCCGTACCTACATTCTCGCTTGCCAAGAGTGCCGGTATTTCGCTTGTCAATTGCTGGATTCCTATTCTATCCGCCCTTCTGATCTGGCTTTTGGGCGTCAACCCAATCTGGGTGATTATCGCAGCTGCCGTAGGTGGCTACATCTATGGACAGTTTATCCAGCCAACAGAGTAAAGGTAAAAGGGTAAAAAAGTAAAAAGGTAAAAAAGTAAATAGCTTAAAACATAATGATGATATTTCTTCAGCTTTTCATCGTATTCATTCAGATAGGCATCTTCGGATTCGGAGGTGGCTATTCCATGATATCCCTGATTCAGGGACAGGTTGTTACGCAGTATCATTGGATGACGATGCAAGAGTTTACCGATGTGGTTGCCATCTCTCAGATGACACCGGGACCTATCGGTATCAACACCGCCACCTATTGTGGCTATACAGTTGTCCATAATGCCGGCATGAGTGGCATGATGGCTGTACTCGGAAGTGCCATGGCGACCTTTGCGCTGGTTCTCCCCTCTTTGGTTTTGATGATTCTTATCAGCAAGATGCTGTACAAGTATATGAACACTTCAGCCGTCCAAAGCATCTTCATCGGTCTTCGCCCAGCCATCGTCGGTCTGGTAGGAGCCGCAGCCCTGCTTCTGATGAACGGCGAGAACTTCTCTACGCCAGCCAATCCTTGGCATTTCTACATCTCCATCGCCCTCTTCTTTGCCACCTTTATCGGTGTGAAGGTGATGAAGATCAATCCTATCCGCATGATACTCTACTCGGCTTTTGCCGGATTGGTATTACTATATTAAACAAAATCTTTCGATTTTATTTGGTAGTAATAAATAAAAATCGTACATTTGCAACAAAAAGGAGATAGACCATGACATACTCACAGGCAGATATTACCGTTCCATACGCTGTAGCGAACTTTGCAGAGATTCGCCACAAGGGATATTATTATGTGGACAAGACCAACTATATTCCACTGCTTGAGCGTTACAAAGCACCAGTTTTTCTCCGTCCTCGCAGATTCGGAAAGAGTCTGCTCGTTTCCATGTTGGCTCACTATTACGACCGTAACATGGCAACACAATTCAAAGATTTGTTTGGTGGAACTTGGATTGGCGAACACCCAACAAACGAGCACAACCAATATCTCGTTGTAAGATATGACTTTTCCACAACTTCCGTTGCCAGCAAGAAGGAAGACATCGAGAAGAACTTCAACGCCGTGAATTGCAGTCCACTCCGTACATTGGTGGAACGCAACAGAGACCTTTTTGGAGATTTCAGGTTCAGAGAGGATGGCAATGCCTCCAACATGTTGGTTGAAGTATGCGAGTTTATCTCTTCCCATAATCTTCCACCTCTTTATATATTAATAGACGAATACGACAACTTTACCAACCAGCTACTAGTTGTCTATAAGGACTCGCTGTACCAGGACCTGACCACAGGGGAAAGTTTTCTACGAACTTTTTTCAAGGTTATCAAGGCTGGCATTGGCGAAGGTACCATCCGAACTTGCTTCTGCACAGGAGTTCTGCCTGTCACCATAGATGACTTAACCAGTGGCTACAACATCGCAGAGATGTTGACACTGAAGCCAGAATTTACCAACTTATTGGGCTTTACCCATGAGGAAGCAGCCCAATATCTGAAGTATGTCATCAACAAATATGGTCCTCAAGCCTCTTTCGAGGAATTATGGACTCTGATACTCAACAATTATGACGGTTACCACTTCCTGCCAAACGCGGAACCGTTGTTCAACTCTACCATCCTGACTTACTTCCTCAAGAACTTTGCAGAGCTAAGAGGTGGTATCCCTACGGAAATGGTAGATGAGAACCTGCGCACCGATACGAGTTGGATAAGAAGATTGACCATCACGCTTGACAATGCCAAGGAAATGCTCGACAGCCTGTTGATGGATGGAGAATTGTACTATTCACAAGCCGATTTACGCAGCAAGTTCAACAAGCAAAAGTTCTTCTCCCCAGAGTTCTACCCTATCAGCCTCTACTACTTGGGTATGACCACCCTGAAGGACAATTACAAAATGGCTTTGCCAAACTTGACGACCAAGAGTGTATATATGAGTTACTACAACGAATTGAATAGTATCAGCGACAATGCCCGTAAGTTTGTTCCGGCATACGAGGCATTTGCCAGAGACAGAGAACTGGAGCCATTATTCTATAACTATGTTAAGGAATACTTAGGTCAGCTTCCTGCCCAGGCCTTTGACAAGATGAACGAGAATTTCATTCGCTGTTCATTTTTCGAGTTACTGAGCCGCTACTTGAGCAATTGCTATACATTCGCCATCGAACAGAACTTGCCATCGGGTCGTGCCGACTTAGTCTTGACCGGCATTCCTGGCACATCATTCCACAACGACTGTCGCATCATTGAGTTTAAGTATTTCAAGTCTAAAGATGCAAGCATTGTTGATCATTTGGAAGAGGTACGCACAGAAGACGACCAACAAGTGAAAGCTTATGCCGAAGATATGCAGAAAGCCTATCCTCACTATCAAATAAAAGCATACGTAGCTTATATTGCGGGGAACAAGGCTTGCAAGTTTTTTGAAGAGAAGAGTAATAATAGATTATAGCAACCAATATGAAAGGTTAAATAAACATTATAAAACATGCCATGCCAATAAACAAGAATGCTTTCATAAGATACAAAATACTGGACAAATGTTTCAGTGACAAATACCATAAGTACTTCATAGAAAATCTTATGGAAAAAGTCAATACCCAATTAATAGATGCAGGAATAAAGCCTATATCCAAGAAACAGATATACGATGACATCAAGTTTATGAAAAGTAGCGAAGGATGGGAAGCGCCAATAAAATCCTATCAAGATGGTAAGCGCAAGTACCTACGCTATGAGTACGACTTTTCCATTATAGAGACTCCGATAACAGAGATGGAAGTAGAGCAACTCGAAACGCTTATCACTTCACTTTCTCGTTTTCAGGGCATACCTATGTATAGTTGGATTGAAGAATTGCTTACCAATCTTCGATACCGCTTTGGTCTAAGAGGAGTAGAGACAAACTTTATCGGATTTGAACAAAACCGAGACATGAAAGGCTTGCGATTTCTATCCACTCTTACCAACTGTGTTATCAAACGCCAACCAATCCTCATCGACTATCACCCTTTTGGCAAAGAGGTCGTAAAATGGACGATTCATCCGTACTACCTCAAGCAATATAATAATAGGTGGTATCTTTTAGGATATAATTCAGAATTTGAAGATTTATCCATTGTCCCATTAGACCGAATCGAGAATATCGAATATTCTGATACAACATTCAAAAGAAACTTGCGTTTCGATTTCGATGCTTATTTCCGTGACATCCTTGGCATATCCATAGAGAAGGACAAGAAGATAGAGCATATTCGTCTGAAATTCTCCCCACAACGCCTACCATACGTGATTTCCAAACCTATTCACCATTCGCAAATGGTGGAGAATGAATCAGAAGGAATTATCTCACTAAATCTTATCCCTAATAAGGAATTGATTTCTGAACTCATTTGGTTCCGTGATGATGTGGAAATACTCTCTCCAGAGTCTCTTCGAGAAGAAATTAAGGAGATAATCGCAAAAATGTATCAAAAATATTTTGGTGTGAAGAAAGACTGCACAACATCCCTGTAATTTTGCAGTCGTAAAACAAAAAGCAAAAGAATATGCAGACAGTAAACAACAACTTCACAGTAGAGGCACTTGTTGCCAAGTATCGTAACTTCGTAAATGAGCATTGTCCAAAAAGCTGCGAATTTGATGGAGTACATGAATTTTATATGCCTTACAATGATGAGGCAGAAGAACAGTTGCTTGCAACTCTTTATAAGAGAGTAGCAGGCGAGAATGCAGATTCTAATATTTTGGAGGCGCTTTCTAAATATACAGAAGAGTTTTATGCTAAAGGGTTAAACGAGACAGAGTTGACTTTCTTAACTAATAATTTTGCAGAAGTCTCAACATATATTTTCAGCTACTTTGCCGACAAATACTATGGAGAACATTTAGGTTCACTTCTCAACAAGCCAACAAAAAAAGTCAACGAAATCATTGCATCTGCAAAAATTGAGGACGGAGGAACTATATTTATAGGTTGTTCTGGCCTTGGTGATTTAGCTATGCTATTCCCTAATTGTATAATCAAAGGATACAGCTTTGCTGTAAAAGGACCATATATCAACGAAATATGGGCTTTAGGACAGATTAGATTATTTGCAGCAGGTATTCTGTCTGAAATTTTACCTTATCCTGAGGATAAGGGCAGCAAACCATATTGGAACGATGCAGACATTATTATTGATGGAGCTTCGAGTAGTTTTCTTTGCCTTAAAAAAGCACAAATACAACAAATGAAGCCTGGCTGCAATTTGTTGTTATTCGTTAACAAGCAGAACACTGCAGGCGATTCAGTTGTGGATATTGCAAAAAAAATCGTTGAAGAAGGATGCATAAACTCCATCACTTCTTTCGAAGAAAGTAACGACCTTCTTGGTAACGACTTTGTCAAAAAGTCTATCTGTATTCATGCATGTAAAAAAGTGAGTGACATGGTACTATTTAAGAATGAAATTACAGGAGAGGAAAAAGAACTGCCTTCAAATATTCTTGACCAAACAATACTTTGGCCAAGCTATTACTTGACAGCAAAGCCAAAGAAAGGCATGTCTCTTTCAGAAATAGTATCTTTCCAAGATTTAAGACCTAAGAAAAAAGAAGATTTTGTCTTTAAGAAGACAAAATTTAACGACGAGAAAGAATGCATTGAGTGGATCCTTTCCGATAAAGAAAAGAATATCCTCGTTGTTGCTCCGACAAACCTTTCTACTAGATATGAGGATGCAAAACTCTGCAAAGAGAATTTACATCCGGCAGGTGACCCTTTGTTTGAAAAACAATTAGGATTGTTTAGCAAGATTATGCAGCCTTGTGCTCTTCTCTTCGGTAGAAAAGATAAGCTCGTTGCTGGCTATATCAAGGATTTACCATCTGAAGGTATTGTTGCTTACAGACAGTTCGCTTGTCTTGTTCCTAAAGAAGGCATTGATGTGCGATATGTTGCAGCTTTATTGCTCATTCCTGAGGTTAGAAACCAAATCATGTCCATCTGTGAAGGAGAAGTGGATGCACAACTCTTCCCATTGATTATGGACAAGATTATTGTTCCAAATCACACCGATTTGGAACGAGCTACATTCTTGTCGGAAGCCAACTATAATGCTTTTGAGTCATCCCGTAAAGAGTTGGAACAAGAACATAAGAGCTATATCAAGGCTGTCCGTATGCGTAAACATGCATTGACACAGTCTGCTTCGGCCATAGAAGCTACTTTCTACGCATTGAATGCTTACAGAGAAAGACAAAAAGGAACGATTTCAGACAATGAGCGTATTTCACGCATCAAACAAACAACCGTCAAGGATGCCTTCGAATATCTTTCTATGGCAACTAAGGATTTGTTGGTAAAGTTGGACCATATTGCAGATGTGGAATACACTTTTACCAAGCCTGAATGGATTAATCCAGAGGAGTTCGTCGAAAGCTATATCCAAAAGCATGAAAATGGTTGGGTAAACTTCAAGCCTGTTGTAAAATGGACTAAAGGACATAATTTGGTAGATAAAGACTTGACCGATTTATCCGGAGAAATCATATTGCGTAAGGGAGAACCTATTTATACAATGATGTTCCCAAGAGATGCTCTCAAGCAGATTTTGGACAATATTGTTTCAAACGCAATATCCCATGGATTTAAAGACGAATCTCGCCACGACTACCAATTGCGTTTTTCTTGGGAAACAGATGGTACCGCATTGAAAATATGCGTTGAGAACAATGGAGCGCCTATACCATCCGACCGTAGCACATCATCCCTATTAGAATATGGAGTATCCACCTCCCTTAACTCTAACGGACATCATGGTATCGGATGTAATGAAATAGACGGCATCATGCGTAAGTATGACGGAAAGATAGAACTTGTTTCTTCTCCAGATGACGAGTTCAGAGTCAAGTATATACTTACTTTCAATCGTACGAATATTCTTAAAACTCTTTAGATATGAAAGATTACGATTTAGACTTAATCCAAGTTCTTTGGGTTGAAGACGACCCTATGGTAATAGAGCAATACCCATTAAAGGCAGAGAACTTCGGATTACAATTAGTTGCTTTCCCTTGTTGGGATGAAGCAAAAGCAGCATTAGAAAATGATTTTGACCGTTGGTCTGCTATCATTTTAGATGCAAAATGCAAATACCATCGTGACAGCGAGGACAATGCTGTAAGATTTCTTGGCAGAGCGTTGAATGACATCGCCCTCATTTGTGAAAAAAGAGGGCGTGTTATTCCATGGTATGTCTTGACTGGCGGTGAGACTGAAGAGGTATCTGACTCCATTAACGATGACCGTATGAAATGGGATGCTGATTGGACAAATAGTACTCACAAAGAATACTATTCCAAGAATGTTGACAACGAAATGCTGTATAAACGCATCAAAGTACATGCTAGGATATCTCCTCGCCTTCAGATTCAGAAAATGTACAAGGATGTATTTGATGCTATAGAAGAATGCGGCATTGACGACATGGGGTACAATGCCCTTGAGGATTTACTCATTCCTATTCATTTTCCAGACACAATCGAGTCTAAAGATTACAATGATAAATTTGAGAAAGCCCGCGAAGTCTTAGAATACGTATTCCGTTCTATGGCTATTCATGGCTTATTGCCCGACTGGGGTAAGCAGGTGAACTTTACTTGGTCAAGTATTATCCTTAGTGGTAAGAATGCCACAAACTCTAAAGGAGAAATTGTCTATAAAAGTTATAAGCGCATTCTCCCAGAGGCAATGTCAAAGACAATGAAAGTAATAGTCAATATTCTTCCACCTTTCTGCCATTCCGAGAATAGTACAGAAGAGGATATAAGTAAGAAAGAATATATGGAACGCGTACAATCATCCACATTCTTGCTAAAAAGTTTCACTTTCCAACTATGCGATTTAATCCTATTCTATCGCAGCTACATTTGTGAACACCCAGATGAAGAAAGAAATCGTTTAGAATGGGATAAGGCGTAAAAACTCTTGCTACAATATTAGGGCGATATGACATTTTCATCATATCGCCCTATTTTTATTTTGTTGTGAAGAAAGACTACACAACAACGTCGTAATTTTGCATCAGAAAACAAAAGACGACGATATGGAAAAGAACATTTCAACACTCGACCTACAGAATGCAGAACAGCAAAAAGCATTCGACCTTGTTGCAAACACCAACAATTGCCTTTTCATCACAGGAAAGGCTGGCACAGGTAAGACAACCTTTATCAAACGCATCCAGGAAGAAATCAACAAAAACTTCTTGGTATTGGCACCTACTGGTATTGCAGCTATCACAGTCGGAGGACAAACGATGCATTCCTTCTTTGGTTTTCCGATGCAAACAATTGGTCCACATACTAATACCATGCTTTCTTATGAAAGCAAATGTATTCTCGAGAAAACAGATACTATCATTGTTGATGAGGTATCTATGGTTAGATGTGACCTGGTGGATGGTATGGACAGATGTCTTCGTATGGTATTCAAGACTAACATGCCTTTTGGTGGAAAACAAGTCGTATTTGTTGGCGACTTGTTCCAATTACCTCCTATTATCAAATCCAATAGCGCTGATGCCGAAATGCTCCAAGACCTTTATGGTGCTGGCACTCCATTCTTTTACAAGGCTTTTGTATTGAAAAGAATGAACCTCCCCAAGATTGAGTTTCAAAAAGTATATCGTCAAAGAGACAAAGAGCTTCTTGACATTCTGAACAAGATGCGCACAGGTGAAGTAAAGGCAGAAGATTTAGAATTACTAAATCAGCATGTCTGCAAGAAGTATGAAGAACAGGATTTTTCTGTGACCTTAACCGCATTCAACAAGATGGCTGAGAAAATCAACGAGGAGAAATTATGTGACATCCAATCGGAAGAATTTTGCTACCAAGCAAAGATTCAAAACGAATTCAAGAAAAAAGAGGCGCCTGTACCAGAAAAGCTTAGGCTAAAAGTAGGTGCACAAGTCATATTCTGCCGCAATAATACAGGTTGTGGTTATATGAACGGGACAATCGGTAAAGTTTCAGAACTTGGCGATGATAAAATACAAGTGACATTGGAAAATGGCAAAATCATTGATGTCAAAGAAGTGACATGGGATAATGTCAAGAGCAAATACAATCGTCAAACCCACAAAATGGAAACCCAAGTTGTGGGAACCTTCACGCAATATCCTTTGAAATTAGCTTGGGCAATAACCATTCACAGATCACAGGGAATGACCTTTGACAGAATGCACTTTGACTTATCTCATGGCACATTCTTGCCAGGACAAGCTTACGTCGCCATCAGTCGTTTACGTTCTTTGGACGGTTTGACACTTAGTAATCCTATCCGCCCTTATCACGTCACCCAAAATCAAGAGGTAAGAGTATTTGCCAACTCTTACAATGACACAGAGATGATAGATGACGTATTAGGTTCCGAAAAGCGAATCTACCAATATCTAAGCACAAAAGACTACGAAATGGCCTCAAAAACATGTCTGATTCTGATGCAAGACAAGATTCGCAAGAATGACTACCGAAACGCAGCCTTAATGGCCAAAAGAATGTTTGACATCATGCTGGATGACAATTGCCTATTAGGGAAAACCCAGAATGCTCAACTATTAAAGGATTGTAGCATGACTGCCAACTTCCTTAATGCCGTCATCTGCCTATATGGCAATCGTTATGAGGAAGCTATTGGTTACACAGACATGGTATTAGGGAGAAGAACCTGTCTTGAAGCGATGTTCATCAAAGGACGCGCTCTTTATGAACTCAAGCGATATGACGAGGCATACGATGTAACATTCCAAATTGTCAACATATCTCAGGAAGGTGAGGAGAAAAAGGCCATTGACAAGAAGTTACTTCTCTTTGAGGCAAGAGTCAACGAACATATTGGCAATCCAATAGCACCATTCTGCAAAGAACTTTTCTCGCTCTGCCCAGAATTTCTTTCTACCTATATTATGTTGAGAAAAGTGTTTCAAAACTCTCACATAGGAATACAGTATGACAAGGAAGAAGAACACATCGAATTGATTGAAGCGTTTAATGACAAAAGTCTTTCTCAGCAAGATTTCTTAAAGAAGACGCAAGAGTGTACGGACGAAAAATAACTTAAAATGCTACGCAGATATCTTATAAAAAATATGCAAAAGCTGCATCCTTAAACTTAAGAGGCTAACTGAAAAAGAACTTTTCATAACCTTAAAAAGTACAAACATAAAACAAGGAGTAACGCAATTTTATTGTTAGCTGCAATCGAGTAGGAGGAAAACGAAGTAGTTTTTCTCCTACTTTCGTCTTCCGAC